>CATYZE010000001.1 GCA_958415525.1 uncultured Collinsella sp.
GAACAGGAGAGCACTTAATGTGCTCTCCGTCGTGAGCAGGACTGTAGAGCAGCAACCTTAATATGTCTCAGGCCCGCCCCCTCCGCCGCACACTGGGAACGTGCCACGCACTTTACCTGCGTAAACAATGTGAGTGAAATATGAATCTCGATGGATACGCCCGCAGCCGTGTATACTAAACAGCTGTGTGAAACCAGGGGAGTATTCTGGCTGGACAAAATGCCTGCTTAATAGGGTTGTCAGGTAGTCTGGGCGAAATACAAGGCTGGGGAGCACGTCGTGTAAGTAGTGGTCCTCTAGGGGCGTACGCTCGGTGGTGTACGCATTGTCCCAAGACCACGCGAGAGTTGGGATCATATCTTGATCAGCATGATTCTCGGCCGCAAGATTGGCATGACCCAGGTTTGGGACGAGAACGATAACGTCGTTCCCGTCACGGTCATCCAGGCTGGCCCCTGCGCTGTCTCGCAGGTTAAAACTCAGGCAACTGACGGCTATGACGCCGTCCAGATTGGTTTCGGCGACATCAAGGCCAAGAACGTGAACAAGCCCATGGCTGGTCACTTCGCCAAGGCCGGCGTCGAGCCTGTCCGCTTCCTTCGTGAGGTCCGCGTCGAGAACGGCGAGGAGCACAAGGTCGGCGAGGTCGTCACCGTCGCTGATTTCGCTGATGTCGAGAAGGTCGACGTCATCGGTACCTCCAAGGGTAAGGGCTTCCAGGGTCGCATCAAGCGCTGGGGTCAGCGCCGCGGTCCTATGACGCATGGTTCTCACTTCCAGCGTCACCCCGGTTCTATCGGTCAGTGCGCCTATCCTGCACGCGTCCTCAAGGGCGTCAAGATGGCCGGTCACATGGGTAACGAGCGCGTTACCGTCAAGAACCTTTCCGTTGTCCGCATCGATGCCGAGCAGAACCTCATCTTGGTCAAGGGCGCTGTCCCGGGTGCCAAGAATGGTCTCGTCGCCATCCGTATGGCCTAAGGGCCCAGCCCATTTAGCCCAGCGTCATACCAAGGAGAACACTTAAATGGCAAAGTTTGAAGTAAAGAACAGCGAGGGCAAGAAGGTCGCCGAGGCCGAGCTCGCCGCTGAGGTGTACGGCATCGAGCCGAACATCCACGTTATGCACCACATCGTCAAGTGCCAGATGGCCTCTTGGCGTCAGGGCACCCAGTCCGCTAAGGGCCGCTCTGAGGTTTCCGGTGGCGGCAAGAAGCCTTGGCGTCAGAAGGGCACCGGCCGTGCCCGCCAGGGTTCCATCCGTGCTGCCCAGTGGCGTCACGGTGGCGTTGTCTTCGCCCCCAAGCCCCGTTCCTACGCTAAGCGTATGAACAACAAGGAGGTCAAGCTGGCTATGCGCTCCGCGCTGTCCGCCAAGCTGGCCGATGGCGAGCTCGTGCTCGTCGACGACTACGGCTTCGAGAAGCCTTCCACCAAGGCTGCCGTCGCCATGCTCAAGGCTCTCGGCCTTGAGGGCAAGCGTCTGACCATCATCGTTCGCGATGAGGACGTCAACGCCTACCTGTCGTTCCGCAACATTCCCAAGACGTTCATCATCACTGCCGACGAGGCCAACACCTACGATCTCGTCAACAACAACGCCGTGCTGATGCCCGCCGACATCGCCGCTCACTTCGGGGAGGTGCTTGCATAAATGACCGCCCACGAGATCATCATCCGTCCGATCGTGTCCGAGCGTTCCTTCTCCGGCATGGAGCAGAACAAGTACACGTTCGAGGTCGCCAAGGATGCTAACAAGTATCAGATCAAGGACGCTGTCGAGGAGATCTTCGGCGTCAAGGTCGTTCGCGTGAACACCCTGACGGTCAAGCCCAAGACCAAGCGCGTGCGCTATGTCGCCGGCAAGACCCGTTCTTGGAAGAAGGCCATCGTCACGCTGGCCGAGGGCGACACCATCGAGGTCTTTGGCAACCAGGCCTAAGACTCGCTGCTGTTGAGTGAGCTCATGCCTCCCAAATAGGGGAGGCGAGAGCTCAAGGTTTCGGGCGTATAAAATGGACACGCCCGGAACCGTGTATACGTCCGGTGTCATCGCACCCGAGGCAGAACCTCGAATCCCTGTCTGCGATGGCTAACGGATTCCTATTGAAAGGGATTGTAATGGCTGTAAAGCACCTTAAGCCGACCTCCGCTGGTAGGCGTTGGCAGACGATCTCCGATTTCTCCGAGATCACCTGCACCAAGCCCGAGAAGTCTCTTCTCGAGCCCCTGCCCAAGAAGGCCGGTCGTAACAACAACGGCCGCATCACCACCCGCCACCAGGGCGGCGGCGTGAAGCGTCGTTACCGCGTGATCGACTTCAAGCGCAACAAGGACGGCGTGCCCGCCAAGGTTGCCACGATCGAGTACGATCCGAACCGTTCCGCTCGCATCGCTCTGCTGCACTACGCTGACGGTGAGAAGCGCTACATCCTGGCCCCCAAGGGCCTCGAGGTCGGTCAGACCATCATGTCCGGTTCTGACGCCGACATCAAGCCGGGCAACGCTCTGCCCCTCGCCGACATCCCCGTCGGTACGCTCATCCACGCCGTCGAGTTCCAGCCGGGCAAGGGTGCTGCTATCGCCCGTTCCGCCGGTAACTCCTGCCAGCTGATGGGTAAGGAGGGCAAGTACGCTATCGTCCGTATGCCTTCCTCCGAGATGCGCCGCATCCTCGTTACCTGCCGCGCCACCGTCGGTGAGGTCGGCAACGCCGATCACGCCAACATCGTCATCGGCAAGGCCGGCCGTAAGCGTCACATGAACGTGCGCCCGACCGTCCGCGGTACCGTCATGAACCCTGTCGACCACCCGCACGGCGGTGGCGAGGGCAAGAACCACACCTCTGGTCGTCCCTCTGTTACCCCCTGGGGTAAGCCGACGAAGGGCCTTCGTACGCGCAAGAAGAAGAAGGTCTCGAACCAGCACATCATTCGTCGCCGTAAGAAGTAATTTCGGATACCGAGTTTTAGGAGAAAGCACTTATGAGCAGAAGTCTCAAAAAGGGCCCGTTCGTGGAGACTCGCCTTCTCTCGCGTATCACCGCGATGAACGAGGCTGGCAAGAAGGACGTCGTGAAGACCTGGTCCCGCGCGTCCACCATCTTCCCCGAGATGGTTGGTCACACCATCGCCGTCCACGACGGCCGCAAGCATGTGCCCGTGTATGTTACCGAGTCCATGGTTGGTCACAAGCTCGGCGAGTTCGCGCCGACTCGTACGTTCCGTGGCCACAAGGCCAAATAGGGGGTTAACCGTAAATGGCAACTAAGTCTATTGAAACTGAGGCCACCGAGGTTCGCGCCGTCGCTAAGTACGTGCGTGTTTCCCCCAGCAAGGCCCGCCTGGTGGTCGATCTGATCCGCCGCAAGCCTGTCGCTCAGGCCTTCGACATCCTCCACTTCTGCGACCGCGCCGTCGCCGTGGATGTCGAGAAGGTTCTCCGTTCCGCCGTTGCGAACGCCGAGAACAACAACGGTCTGCGTGCCGACAACCTGGTTGTCGCCGCTGCCTATGTTGACGAGGGTCCGACGCTTAAGCGCATCCGTCCCCGCGCCAAGGGTTCCGCTTCTCGCATTCTGAAGCGTACTTCCCATATCACCGTCGTCGTTGCTCCTCGAAAGGAGGCGTAAAGCTGTATGGGTCAGAAAGTCTACCCCACCGGCTTCCGTCTTGGCATCACCGAGAACTGGCGCTCCCGCTGGTTCGCAGAGAAGGATTACGCTAAGACCCTCGGTAACGATCTCGAGATCCGCAAGTACCTCGAGAAGCGTCTTTCCCGCGCAGCTGTCTCCCGCGTCGAGATCGAGCGCGCTGGCGACAAGGTGAAGGTCATCATCCTCACCGCTCGCCCCGGCGTTGTCATCGGTAAGAAGGGTGCCGAGATCGATACCCTCCGCACCGAGCTCGAGAAGGTCGCTGGCGTCTCCAAGGGCCAGCTCTCCGTCGACGTTGTCGAGATCAAGCGCCCCGAGCTCGACGCCAACCTCGTTGCTCAGTCTATCGCCGAGCAGCTCGAGGGCCGCGTTGCCTTCCGTCGCGCTATGCGCAAGGCCGTCCAGTCCGCCCGCAAGGCCGGCGCTAAGGGCATCCGTATCCAGTGCTCTGGTCGTCTCGGCGGCGCCGAGATGGGCCGTCGTGAGTGGTACCGTGAGGGTCGCGTGCCTCTGCACACCCTCCGTGCCAAGATCGACTACGGCACGGCTGTCGCCAGCACCACCATGGGCGCTTGCGGCGTGAAGGTCTGGATCTACCTGGGCGAGAAGCTCCCGGGCCAGCCTGTTCCCAACCCTGCACTCGAGGGCTCTTCCCGTCCTCGTCGTCGTAACTCCGAGAGGAGGGGTCAGTAGTGCTTGCCCCTAAGCGTATTCTTCACCGCAAGGTGCAGCGTGGCTCCATGAAAGGCCAGGCCAAGGGTAATACCGAGCTGCATTTCGGCGAGTTTGGTATCCAGGCTCTCGAGGCCCATTGGATCACCAACCGTCAGATCGAGGCCGCTCGTATTGCCATGACCCGCTACATGAAGCGTGGCGGTCGTGTCTACATCACGATCTTCCCCGATAAGCCCATCACCAAGAAGCCTGCCGAGACTCGCATGGGTTCTGGTAAGGGTAACCCCGAGGAGTGGGTGGCCGTCGTCAAGCCCGGCCGCATCATGTTCGAGGTCAAGGGTGTTCCCGAGGAGGTCGCTCGCGAGGCTCTGCGTCTTGCGCAGCACAAGCTCCCCATCAAGACCAAGATTGTTGCTGCCAAGAACGCTGAGCAGCGCATCGAGAAGGAGATGGCTGAGGAGGCCGCTCTCGAGGCCAAGTGGGCTGCTGAGGACGCCGCCGCCGCCAAGGAGGAGAACTAATGAAGCCCGCAGAGATTCGTGAGCTCTCGGACGCTCAGCTCGTTGAGAAGCTGAAGGAAATGCGCGCCGAGCTCTTTAACCTTCGTTTCCAGATGGCCACCAGCCAGCTGGACAACACCGCTCGCGTCAACACCGTGAAGAAGGACATCGCTCGCGTCCTCACGGAGCAGCGCGCCCGCGAGATCGCAGCGGAGAAGTCCGCTGTCGCCGAGTAGGACCTAAGGAGAGAACATGACTGATTCGCGTAACACGCGTAAGGTCCGTACGGGTGTCGTTACCTCCGTCTCTGGTGCCAAGACCATCGTTGTCACCGTCACCGAGCGCAAGCGTCACGCCAAGTACGGCAAGATGATGACCAGCTCCAAGAAGCTGCACGCTCACGACGAGGAGTGCACGGCTGGCGTGGGCGATACCGTCCGCGTTATGGAGACCCGTCCTATGTCCAAGATGAAGCGTTGGCGCCTCATCGAGGTCGTCGAGCGCGCTAAATAAGCAGTCGCTCTTACGACTTGTACGTTTCCGAAGATGTGCGTATGCCTGGCCTGCATACCACAGGCCGTATAAAGGCTGCGCACCTCTCTTCGGTTCTTAGTTCGGAGGAACATCTACCATGATTCAGATGCAAACCATGCTGAACGTCGCCGACAACTCCGGCGCTCGCAAGATTCGCTGCATCAAGGTGCTTGGCGGTTCCAAGCGTCGTTATGCAGGCATCGGCGATGTGTTCATCGGTGCTGTCCAGGAGGCTACCCCTGGCGCCAACGTCAAGAAGAAGGACGTTGTCCGTTGCGTCGTCGTTCGCACCGTTAAGGAGATCCGCCGCAAGGATGGCTCCTACATTCGCTTTGATGAGAACGCCTGCGTTGTCATCAACAACGATGGTTCGCCCGTCGGCACCCGTATCTTCGGGCCCGTCGCTCGCGAGCTTCGTGACAAGAAGTACATGAAGATCGTCTCGCTCGCTCCCGAGACCCTGTAGTTAGGGGAGATATATGTATATCAAGAAGGGCGATAAGGTCCAGGTTCTCTCTGGTAAGGATCGCGGCAAGCAGGGCGTTATCCTGCGTGCTCTCCCTGCCGAGAACAAGGTCGTTGTCGAGGGCGTTTCGGTCGTCAAGAAGGCCGTCAAGCCCAACGCTGCCAACCAGCAGGGCGGCATCGTTTCGCAGGAGGCTCCCATCGATGCCTCCAACGTCAATCTCGTTTGCCCCGAGTGCGGTAAGGTTACCCGCGTCGGTCACGAGAAGGACGGCAAGAACAAGCTGCGCGTCTGCAAGAAGTGCGGCCACAAGTTCTAAGCTGCCCGCAACATCAAGTTGCTAGCAAAGGCCCGGATGCCACGGCACCCGGGCCTTTTTCTATCCCCACTCATTGGGGACCGCTCATTGGGACAGACTTAAATGAGTGAGAACACTCATTGGGGACAGACTTAAATGACTAGTCGTTGGGGACGTTCTTAAACGGCTAGTCATTTGGGACAGTCTTCAGCTAAGTTGCGGTGGAATAGGGACTGATTGTCGATTCTAGACGGCTAAACAATCCCTATTTCACCGCAACTTACGTGGGGTCTGTGGTGGTATGGCGCATGGATTGATGCGGCAGGAAAGGAACGTCCCCTTGTGCCGGCATCTGGGGACGTTCCTTTCCTGCCGGCAGTTTGGGACAGTCCTTTGTGGTCAGATGGTTCGTTTCGAATGCTCCCTTCTAGGGATCAATCAGTGCGCGTTTGTGCGCAGATATTCGCGTGTAATTGCGTGAACGTGCGTGTATATGCGCCGTTTACGGTCGAATAATGACCGTTTGGCGGTAATACGCGCAAAAGTACGCACATACACGCGTATTTGTGCGAATATAGAGCTGTCAGAAATGAAAGACTTCCAATGACACAGGAGGCACATGATGGCAGATTCCAAGCAGGCTCCACTCGACGCCGCGGCAGCCGCCAAAGCAGCGTTCGCTTCGGTCCAGGACAAGCCGTTCCCCGACGATATTTTTACGGCTCCCGAGCTCCGTTGGGCCGTGATCGGTTGCGGCGTTATCGCCAACCAGATGGCTCAGTCCCTTGCTCTTGCCGGCCGCAAGCTTGCGGGCGTTGCCAACCGCACGCTGTCCAAGGCTCAGGCTTTTGCCGATCAGTATGGCATCGAGAAGGTCTACGACACGGTTGAGGACCTCTACGCCGATCCTGACATCGACGCCGTCTACATCACTACCCCGCACAACACTCATATCACCTATCTGCGCGCTGCCCTGGCAGCCGGCAAGCACGTGCTCTGCGAAAAGGCCATTACCCTCAATTCCGCTGAACTCGATGAGGCCCGTGCCATTGCCGCCGAGCACAACGTGGTCCTTATGGACGCTACCACGGTGCTCCACATGCCCTTGTATCAAGAGCTGCGCCGTCGCATGGATGCCGGCGAGTTCGGCCGCATGAACCTCGCTCAGCTCAACTTTGGTAGCTACAAGGAGTACGGCGACCTGACCAACCGTTTCTACAATCGCAACCTCGCCGGTGGTGCCATGCTCGATATTGGCGTGTATGCACTGTCCGTTATGCGCCTGTTTATGGCGAGCCAGCCCGCCGAGGTCGTGTCTCTGGGCAACACCTGCGAGACTGGCGTCGATGTTGCAGGCGGCATCGTCTGCCGCAATGCCGAGCAGCAGCTGGGCGTCGTGAGCCTTACGCTCCACTCCAAGCAGCCCAAGCGCTCGGTTATCAGCTTTGACAACTGCTATATCGAGGTCAACGAATATCCGCGCGCCGATCGCGCTACGATCGTGTGGACCGCGGACGGTCATCGCGAGGAGGTCTCCGCGGGCACCGAGGCTTACGCCCTGTGCTACGAGATGGCTGACCTTGAGAAGGCCGTCGCCGGCGATGATTCCAAGCGCGAGCTTCTGGATTATGCTTCTGATGTTATGGAGCTCATGACCAAGCTCCGCGCCGATTGGGGAGTCGTCTACCCCGAGGAGGAGTAAGCGATGCTTGCGGAAGATAGGCTTAACGCGATCGTGTCGATGGTGCAGCAGGCTGGCTCGGTAACGGTGCCCGAGCTTGCCGATGCCCTGGGTGTGACGGCTTCTACCATTCGACGCGACCTGCAGACACTCGACCGCGCGCACCGTATCGCTAAGGTGCACGGAGGCGCAACGAGTCTGGAGCGCGCACACGTGACGCGCGACCTGACGATCAGCGAGCGGAGTGATCTCCATAACGATGACAAGGAGCGCATCTGCGCCCGTGCGGCGGCGCTTGTGGAGCCTGAGAGCTTTGTGTATATCGATTCGGGCTCCACGACCCTCAAACTCATCGAGCATCTTCCATACCTTGAAGGTGTCACCTATGTGACTGATTCCGTGCTCCATGCTCAGCATCTCGCTTTGCGCGGCATGCGCACCGTTGTGCTGGGCGGCGAGCTCAAGCCTGAGACCGAGGCGCTCGTCGGTCCCGATGCCTTGGCAACCCTAGACCGCTATAACTTCAACTGCGGCTTTTGGGGCTCTAACGGCATTGCCGCCGAGCAGGGCTTCACGGCGCCCGATATCGAGGAGGCGCAGGTCAAGCGTATCTCGATGCGTCATACGGCCAAACGTTACGTAATCTCGGACGCCAGCAAATTTGGCATGGTGGCGCCCGTCAAGTTCGCGGACTTCCGCGATGCAACGATTATTACCGCAGGCGAGGTCCCAGCCAAGTACCGGGCAATGGACAACGTCGTCACGGTCTAACAAACAAACGGGTAACAAGGCAAAACCACCATAAAGGTGCCCCCTTTGTGGTGGTTTAGGGCTCCCAGGGGCAGGGGGCTTCGATGTGGATGTGCTCGCCGGTTACGGGATGCGTAAAGGACACGCTGTGGGCATGGAGCATGAGGCCGCAGGGGCGCGGCGTTCCGTACAGGTCGTCGCCAACCAGGGGATGATGCTCGCTTGCCAGGTGCACGCGAATCTGATGCTTGCGGCCGGTGAGCAGCTCGACATCAATATACGAGCGCGTGGGCAGGCCGCGGCGGCTCTTAAGGCGCTTGAGTACCTTGACGCGCGTCTGAGACGGCTTGCCGCTGGCGCCAACACGCATCTTGCGGCTATCGTGGCGGTCGCGGGCGATAGGCTTGTCGATGAGCTTCTCGTTCCAGTCGATTTTTCCCTCGGCGAGCGCCAGATAGTGCTTTTCGAATGCGTGGTCGATGACCATCTGGTCAAAGGCGGGCTGCGTCTGCTTGTCGAGCGAGAACAGCACCACGCCGGTGGTGTTGCGGTCCAGGCGATTGAGCGGCTGCATGTCGGTCGCGGCAAAGCCGTCGCCCATCGCCAGCAGCAGGTCGCTGGCGTAGTCGGTAAGTGTGCGCTCACCGGTGCCGTCACCGTGGACGATCATGCCAGCGGGCTTGTCGATGGCCATGAGCCAGGCGTCGCAGTAGAGGACTTGAGGTTCTTCGTTCACGTGTAAGCCTTTCGGTTAGCTAATTCCCACAAACATGCAGCCCGAGGTAGCGCCGCGCAGGCGGGCAGCGGGCTTGCGGCCGGCTTGCGCGGCCTCGACGGCGCGACGGACGCGAGCGACGGCACGGCCAATCTCATCGGCCTCGAGCAAGGTTCCGTCGACCATAAGACGGCGCACGCCGGCGTCGAGCAGCTGTGGAACCTGCGGTGTGAGGTCGATGGGGTAGGCGTCGTACAGGCGAGAGCGGCCGTGGATGTCGGTACGGACGGGCATGACCTTTCCGTCGATATTCTTGAGCGAGAGCTTGCGGGCACGCAAGCGGCAGTTGGCACAATCGTGGATGCAGCCGTTGGCAACCTGCAGAATGCAATGCTCGCTTGTCATGACGCGCGGGCGGCCAAAGACGGTGATGCCTAGAGCCGCGGGCGCGGCGGTGCCGAGCGAGACAATCTCGTCGAGCGTGATCTCGGGCGAGAGCCAAAACGCACCGGCTCCGCGCTCGGCAAGCGCCTCCATGCAGGGCGTGTTGTGTACCGGCAGGCAAGAGCGAATCTCGGCCGTGGCGCCAACCTGTGCGGCCAGGGCAAGCTCAGAGATGTTGCCAATAGCGACCGTGGCGCCGGCAACAACCCACGGGTCGACGCGGACGTGGTCAACGGCGCGGCAGACCTCGTCGAGCAGGGGTACGATGCCCTGCTCAAATGCATCGGCGGGGGAGAGCTCGGCCGCATCGAGTGCGTCGGTGGTCATGTAGATGCGCGTTACACCCTCGGCGCGAGCGGCCTCGGCGGCCTCGAGCGAGGTGACGGTGGCACAGATCTGCGGCTCATCGCGGTAGTGCTCGGGCGCGGGGCGGGAATCACTGGTTACAATCGCCGGCAGCTCGAGCGTTTTCGCGCGCTCCTCGTACGGTGCCAGAATGGCCTCTTCCAGCGCCTTACAAGCGGCGGCGCGCACCTTGTGTACGGCGGAAAAGCCCATACCGCAGCCGGCGTCGAGCGAAACGTCAAAGCTTGCGGCCTCAAAGGGAGAGGAGCCCATGCGCCCGACGTGCTCAACCAGATCGGATGCCTCGACGGCGCGGGTCTTGGCAGCCTCGACGGTAAAGCCCGTGGCCGTGGCCGTAAGCGAAGGATCGTCGCAACAGGTGAGCGTAACGGCAAACGGCTCGCCCAGACGCGCCACGACGGACACATCAACAGCTCGGCGGCGCAGCACATCGCGCTTGAGCGCGGCGCCGGCGGCGTCGATGGCACGCTGACTGCGAATCACGCGGACGCGGCAGCCCTCGGGCATGCTGCGGGGTACGCGACATTCGATGACTTCACCGGCTGCGGCATCATCGGCGGCAATGGTGGTCAGGAACTGGTCAAACTCATCGTCGTGGCGAAGCTCCAGCAGGTCGCCCTTGCCCACGGGCTCAAACAACTCAATGCGGGCGATGGCGGCGCGGCGACGGCGGTCGTCGGGCTTGAGCCCGCGCACATCGCGGTTGGCCAGGCGGCTGCCGAGCACCGTGCCCACGATCTGGCCGCGGTTGTTGGAGCGCTCGTAACTCATCATCTCGTCACCCGAGGTGCCGTCTTGGTAGGCGTGCGTAAAGTCACGGTTAAAGCAGCGCTTGAGCTGGCGCTGACGGGCGGCTTCCTCGTCCTTAGAGGTCGAAACATCGGCCAGCATATCGTCAATCTGATGACGATACACGTCGACGATGGAATACACGTAATCGGGAGCCTTCATGCGGCCCTCGAGCTTGAGCGATGCGGCGCCGGCGTCATACAGACGGCGAACAAGCTGCGAAGTGTTGGTGTCGCGCGGGCACAGCGCGCGCTCGCGACCGGCAGGGGAGAGCGAGCGGCCGTTCTCGTCGATCAGCTCGTAAGGCAGGCGACAGGGTTGAGCGCACATGCCGCGGTTGGCCGAGCGGCCCGCCATGGCAAAGCTCGAAAGCAGACACAGGCCAGAGTAGCAAAAGCAGATGGCGCCATGGCTAAAGACCTCAAGGTCCACATCGGGCGCGGCATCGTGAATGGCGGCAATCTCGTCGATGGAAAGCTCGCGCGAGAGGGTCACGCGGTCGGCGCTCTGCTCGCGGCACCAAAGGGTTCCGCGGTCGTCGTGGATGTTTGCCTGGGTCGAGATATGCGTCTCGATGCCGGGCATCGTGCGCTTGACCTCAAAGAACAGGCCCCAGTCCTGGATGATGAAGGCGTCGGCGCCCAGCGTGGAGCAGCGATGGATGAGCTGCAGCGCATCGCTCATCTCGGATTCCTTGATGACGATGTTGACCGTGACGTAGACGCGCGAGCCGGCCAGATGCGCGGCGCGGCAGGCCTGCTCAAAGGCCTCGTCGGTAAAGTTGGTGGCCTTGCGGCGGGCGTTGAAGCTGCCCATGCCGCAGTAGATGGCGTCTGCCCCGGCGGCGAGCGCGGCGGCAAAGGGCTCCGGGCCTCCGGCGGGCGCCAAAAGCTCGGGTCTGCGGTTGGTGGTTCGACTGGCGGTTGCGGTCATATCCTGCCTTTCAAAATGCTCAGATACTCAAAAGTATAGTGGTGCCGTCGCGGCAGGCGATGCCCGTGCTCCAAGCGGGATAAAGTCTTCAGCAGCTTGGACTGGCTGCTCCACATGAGAACCGCTCAGCGGTCCGGGGAAACCGTTGGGCGATAAAATATTCTCGCAACGTGATAATAATCTTGCATCGCGCGGAAACCTTGAGTACTATCCCAATCAAGCGCGGTGTTCAGACCGAACTGTGCCTCCCGGTGTGAACGCCGCGCTCCCGTTCCCTTTTACTTGTAAGGAGATAAACATGAGCAAGACCGTCGTGTCTTCCGATAATGCACCCGCAGCCATCGGCCCGTATTCCCCCGGTATCCAGGCCGGCAACATGGTGTTCCTGTCCGGCCAGCTGGGCATCGACCCCGCAACCGGCAAGATGCCCGAGGGCGTCAAGGCCCAGGCCAAGCAGTCCCTCGCCAACGTCGAGGCCCTGCTGACCGCTGCCGGCGCCACCTTTGCCGATGTCGTCAAGACTACGGTCTACCTGGCCGACATCGCCGACTTCGCCGCCGTGAACGAGATTTACGCCTCCAAGTTCGAGGCCCCGTTCCCCGCGCGCAGCGCCTTCCAGGTTGCCGCCCTTCCGGCTGGCGGTCTGGTCGAGATCGAGGTCGTCGCCGCCCTCTAAGGCGTTGGCAACAACTAAACATGACATGCAAAAAGACCCTGCAGCGCGTGCGAGCTGCAGGGTCTTTTGTCAAGTGACGGATCGCTTGTGGAGCCGCGCTCCATTTTGCTCGTTAGCCCTCCTTGCGAACTTTTTGCAGGTAGCGGTAGACGCTGGGCTCCGAGATGCCCAGCGCGGTGGCGGCGCAGGCCACGGCGCCCTTGAGCATGAACACCCCGTTGCCGTTGAGGTGGCGAATGACGTCCACGCGGTCGCTCTGACCAAGCGACGCTACATCCAGCCCGCGCGCGCTCAGCAACTCGGCAATGCTGCGGTCGATGAGCTCCTGTGTGGATTCCGAAAGGCTTTCGACCTCGATAGGGGCGGGCTCCGTGCGCGTCGGCGCCGCGTCGAAGCACGCCATGAGCTGCTGCGCCATGGCGTTGATGGAGCGTACCGTGGAAAGGTCGGTGTTGACGCAGAGCATACCGACGATCTCATTATCCTCGCGAATGAAGTACGTTGCGGATTCCAGCGTCTTGCCTCCGGCGCCGCGGCCCTCGTAGCCCGTAATAAACGGCAGGTCGCGATACTTGGGGTCGTGCATGATCTTGAGCGCCAGATCGGTGGCGGGGCCGCCGACCTTGCGGCCGCTCACGATGCCGTTGCGAATATCGACGATGGCGTGGTCGGGATCCGAGAAATCGTGCAGCACGATCTCGCTGTTCTTACCGAGTATCTGCTCCAAGAAATCGACCATCGGCAAAAAGCGGCGTACGGTCTCGTTCACGGGTAACTCCTTTGGGTGAAATCGGAAATGTTCATAACAATTTTTTCTCATGGTAACACGCTGCTCATCATCTCGTATATCCGCAGGTACATTGCATAATGCAGACGAACGGTATGATTTTGGCGGTAAACGGTCGACCAAAAGAAAAGTAAGATGTTATTTAGACCAGACACATTTCTGACCTGCGGAAACGAGTTATTTCAGCTTAAGAATAGTCTGATAACAAAAAATTATTATTGAGAATGAGAATCATCTTTAATACGATATGCAACGAAGGCACAACCTCAACCCCGCACTGCGTCACAATAGAGCGTTAGATGCGAAAACAACTACTTCGAGGATTGGTGGTCAAATGACCCAGGAGACGGTTACGAACGGCACTGAAGCCCTGTTCACTCGCGAAGGCATGCCTCCCGTTAAGGAAATGATCCCGTGTGCCCTTCAGCACGTACTGGCATCGTTTGCCGGCATCATTACCCCGGCGGTCATCATGGCCGGCGTCTACGGCTTTAATAGCCAGCAGAGCACCGACATCATTCAGGTCGCGCTCATTCTTTCGGCAATCGACACGGCCCTTCAGGCCTTTGCTCCCTTCCGTCGCATCGGCGGCGGCCTGCCCATCGTCATGGGCGTTTCGTTCGCGTTCCTGCCGGCCCTGCAGGCCATGGGTGCCTCGGGCTTTAGCTTTGGCGCGCTGCTGGGCGGCGAGATTGTCGGCGGTGCCGTCGCGGTCCTCTTTGGTTTGGCCTACAGCAAGATTAAGTGGCTGTTCCCGCCCGTCGTGACCGGTACGGTCATCTTCTCCATCGGCGTTTCGCTGTATCCCACGGCCGTCAAGTATATGGCCGGCGGTATGGGCACGCCGCTGTGGGGCACCCCGCAGGCCTGGTGCGTCGCCCTTATCACCTTTGCCGTGGTCTTTGCGCTCGCCAACTTTGGCAAGGGCACGCTCAAGCTGGGATCCGTGTTCTTTGGCATGATCGTTGGCATGATCGTTTCGATCCCCTTTGGCATGATCGACTTCTCCAGCGTCGCCACCGCTCAGGTCTTCGCCCTTCCCAAGCTCATGCCCTACGCGCTCGAGTTTGATCCCGAAGTCTGCATTACCCTCGCTGTCGTGTTCCCCATGGTTGCCATCCAGGTTATCGGTGACGTTTCCGCCGCCTGCCTGGGCTCCATCGACCGTATGCCCACCGAGCGCGAGCTCTCCGGCGCTATCGTGTCCCAGGGCCTCACCTCTATGGTCGGCGGCCTGCTGGGCGGTCTTCCCACCAGCGCCCTTGGCCAGAACGTGGGCATCATCTGCTCCAACAAGGTCGTCAACAAGTGGGTCTTTGTGATTATCGCGGCCGTCTTTGCCATCGCCGGTCTGTTCCCGCAGCTCTCTGCCGTCCTTTCCGCTATCCCGCAGCCCGTTATCGGCGGCGCGACCGTCGGCGTCTTTGGCACCATCACCATGAACGGCGTGCGCATGTTCACCCGCGAGGGCCTCACGCAGCGCACTACCACCATCGTCGGCACCTCCGTCGTCTTTGGTCTGGGTATCTGGATGGCCAGCGGTTGCCTTGCCGGCGAGGGTATGCCCGCCTGGGTGTCCACCGTCATCGGCTCCAATGCCGTGACCCCCACCGCCATCATGGCCATTGTCCTTAACCTGATCCTTCCGCAGACGCCGGTCGTGGCTCAGCACATCGATGCTGCCAAGGACGCCGCGGTGGATCTGGTCCTGCCCGAGAGCAAGAAGTAACCAATTCGGTGCTATTCGTCGGCGGGCGCATCGCCTCGTCCGCCGACGTCATGCGGCGCCAAGCCGCACTTCAAAGGGTTTGTCCCTTTGGTGAAGCGTTGACGGGAGAGGGCCCGTTTCCGGTGTAGGCCGGCGCTTCGCACTCCGCCATGTCAGAGGTGTCAAACCCCGCCCCTGATGTTGAAGGGAGCATTCATGCTTCTGGTCGCTAACGGTTCCGTTTTTACCCGCAATTCTCAGACCCCGTTCATTCCAAATGGTGCGGTTGCCATTGACGGAGATACGATCGTCGAAGTAGGTCCCGAGTGCGAGCTCAAGGCCAAGTACCCGGATGCCGAGTACGTCGACGCCCAGGGCAACCTCATCATGCCCGGACTCATCAATTGCCACACCCACATCTACTCGGGTCTGGCTCGCGGCCTTGCCATTAAGGGCTGCAACCCCACCAACTTCCTGGAGAATCTTGAGCAGCAGTGGTGGAAGATCGATGACAACCTGACGCTCGACGGCACCAAGGCCAGCGCCTATGCCACGATTCTTGACTCCATCCGCGATGGCGTCACCACGATCTTCGATCACCATGCGAGCTTCTGTGAAATCCCGGGAAGCCTCTTTACCATTAAGGATGCAGCTCAGGAGCTAGGCATGCGTTCGTGCCTGTGCTACGAGGTCTCCGATCGCCGCGGCCAGGAAAAATGCGACCAGGCCATTGCCGAGAACGCCGAATTTGCCCAGTGGGCCGCCAAGGAGCGTCGCGATAACCACAACCACATGATCGCCGCCATGTTTGGCGGTCACGCCACCTTTACGCTGTCGGACGAGACCATGGACAAGATGGCCGAGGCCAACAACGGCCTGACCGGCTTCCACATCCATGTGTGCGAGGGCATGAACGACGTGTGGGATTCCCGCCTCAACCGCGGTGGCATCAGCCCCGTCGAGCGCCTGCTGCAGCACAACCTGCTCGGTCCCGACACCATGCTGGGCCACTGCATCCACGTGACGCCCGCCGAGATGGACATCGTCAAAGAGTCCGGCACCTGGCTCGTCAACAACCCCGAATCCAATATGGGCAACGCCGTGGGCTGTGCCCCCGTGCTCGAGTTCTTCCGCCGCGGCATCCCCGTGTGCATGGGCACCGACGCCTACACCCACGATATGCTCGAGAGCCTTAAGGTCTTCCTGATCATTCAGCGCCACAACGCCGCCATGCCCAACGTGGGCTGGTGTGAGGCCATGACCATGCTGTTCGAGAACAACGCCAAGATGGCGAGCAAGTACTTTGATCGCAAGCTCGGCGTGCTCGAGGCCGGCGCTGCCGCCGACGTCATCGTCATGGACTACAAGCCCTTTACGCCGCTGAGCGAGGAGAATATCGACGGCCACATGCTCTTTGGCATGATGGGCAAAAACTGCCGCACCACCATCATCAACGGCCGCGTCCTGTACAAGGACCGCGAGTTCGTTGGCATTGATGAGGACAAGATCAACGCGTGGACCATGGCCGAGTCCAAGAAGCTCTGGAGCACGCTCAACGATCGCACCTACTAATCTCACAAGTAGATTCGCGCGCGTCGGATGTTTCGCCGCATCCGACGCGCGCATAGGCGGCCTCCGCGGGGTCGCCGGCGCTGTGCTAGCGCTACACCGTATTTGCGCCCGCCGCGCGGTCTCGCCGGGCGTTACAGAGAGGAGCTCACTATGAGCGACATCATGAGGCCGATCCCGTTTTCGCAGCTGATGAACTGGATCATCGAGGAGCACAAGACCCAGGACGCCATCTTTGGCGTGCGCAAGATGGTCACGACCAACCAGGAGGGCGCACTTCCCATTTTTGACGAGCGCATCGAGACTCCGTTTGGCCCGGCCGCCGGTCCCAACACGCAGCTTGCCCAGAACATCGTGGCATCCTACGTGGCCGGCTCCCGCTTCTTTGAGCTCAAGACCGTTCAGGTTATGGACGGCGAGGAGCTTTCCCGTTGCGTCAACAAGCCCTGCATTGTGGCGCAGGACGAGTGCTACAACTGCGAATGGTCGACCGAGCTCGAGGTTCCGCAGGCCTTTGCCGAGTACGTGAAGGCATGGTTTGCCTGTCACCTGATCGCTCGCGAGTATGGTCTGGGCAGCCCGGACGGCTTTGTCTTCAACATGTCGGTGGGCTATGACCTGGAGGGTATTAAGAGCCCCAAGGTCGATGCCTACATCGAGGGCATGAAGGACGCCAGCGGCTCCGACGTCTGGAACGAGTGCCGCGCATGGGCGCTCGCCAACCTGGACAAGTTTGAGCATGTCGACGCCGCGTTTGTCGAGTCCATCCCGGCACGCGTCTCCAACTCCATCACCGAGTCTACCCTGCACGGCTGCCCGCCGGCGGAGATCGAGCGCATCGCGACCTACCTCATCACCGAGAAGGGCCTCAACACCTACATCAAGTGCAACCCCACGCTGCTGGGCTATGAGTTTGCCCGCCAGCGCCTCAACGAGCTGGGCTTTGACTACATCGTCTTCGACGATACGCACTTCCGCGAGGACCTGCAGTGGGTCGACGCCGTGCCCATGTTCGAGCGCCTGATTGCCCTGTGTGCCGAGCGCGGCCTGGAGTTTGGCGTCAAGCTGACCAACACGTTCCCCGTCGACGTGACGAGGAACGAGCTGCCTTCCACCGAGATGTATATGTCCGGCCGTTCGCTGTTCTCGCTGACCATCGAGGCTGCCCGCCGCATTACCGAGCAGTTTGACGGCAAGCTGCGCATCAGCTACTCCGGTGGTGCCACGGTCTACAACATCCGCGCCCTGTATGATGCCGGTATTTGGCCCGTTACCCTGGCGACCGATGTGCTCAAGCCTGGTGGCTACGAGCGCTTTAGCCAGATGGCCGGCGAGTTTACCGATCTGGACGGCAAGCCGTTCGCGGGCGTCTCTCTCGAGGCCGTGACTGCGATTCAGACCGACTCACTCACCAACCCGCTCTACAAGAAGCCGCTGCGCCCGCTGCACGATCGCAAGGTCGCCGGTAAGAGCCCGCTTTCCGACTGCTTTACCACGCCGTGCCGCACGAGCTGCCCCATCCAGCAGGATATTCCCGCCTACTTGGCGGCTGTTGACGAGGGCCGCTACGAGGACGCGCTCAACATCATCATCGAGCGCAACGCCCTGCCGTTCATTACCGGTACCATCTGCCCGCATCCCTGCGGCCGTGCCTGCGAGCGTGCATTCTACGAGCCCGAGGGCGCCCAGATTCGCGCCAGCAAGCTCAAGGCCGCTCGCGAGGCCATGACCGCCGTGCTGCCCAAGCTGCGCGCCCAGGCCATTGCCAACGATGCCGAGCGCAACGTTGCCGTTATCGGCGGCGGCCCGGCCGGTCTGGCGACGGCGTTCTTCCTGACGCGCGCCGGCGTGCCCGTCACTATCTTCGAGGCCCGCGACTCTCTCGGCGGCGTGGTCCGTCACGTGATCCCCGAGTTCCGTATCGCGAGCGACGATATCTCCCACGACGCCGAGCTTTGCCTGGCCTTTGGTGCCAAGGTGCAGCTCAACGCCCGCGTGGAGTCCATTGACGAGCTCAAGGCCCAGGGCTTCACCGACGTGGTCGTGGCAACCGGTGCCTGGATGCCCGGCTCTGCGGGCCTGGGCGAGGGCGCCGAGCTCGACGTGCTGGAGTTCCTCGAGGCCGCCAAGAAGGGCGAGAAACTCGAGCTGGGCGAGGATGTCGTGGTCATTGGCGCCGGCAATACCGCCATGGACGCGGCCCGCGTGGCCAAGCGCCTGGCTGGCGTGAAGAACGTGCGCTTGGTGTATCGCCGCACCAAGAAGCAGATGCCCGCCGACGAGGAAGAGCTCGATCTTGCTCTTGCCGACGGCGTTGAGTTCTGCGAGCTGCTGGCGCCCAAGGCACTCAACGGCGCCGTGCTGACCTGCGATGTCATGGAGCTTGGCGAGCCGGATGCAAGCGGCCGTCGCAGCCCCGTCGCCACGGGCGAGACCGTTGAGCTTTCCGCCACCACGGTGATCTGCGCCGTGGGCGAGGGTATCGACGCCAGCCTGTACGACGCCGCGGGCGTTGAGCACGACCGTCGCGGCCGCCTTGCCGCCACCTCCACCGGTGTCGACGGCGTCTGGGCTGCCGGTGACTGCCGCCGCGGTCCCGCCACCGTGGTCGAGGCTATTGCCGATGCCGCCGAGGTCGCCCGCGCCATCGCCGGCGTGGACTTTAACAAGTACGCCGACTGCAACGAGCAGGCAGGTCGCGAGGACACCTGCTACGAGCGCAAGGGGTCGCTGTGCCGCGACAAGCGCAACTGCACCAAGACCCGCTGCCTGGGCTGCGGCTCGGTGTGCGAGGTCTGCTGCGACGTGTGCCCCAACCGCGCCAACGTGGCAATTAAGGTGCCGGGCCTGGCCAAGCATCAGGTGGTACACGTCGACGGCATGTGCAACGAGTGCGGCAACTGCGCCGTGTTCTGCCCCTACCAGGAGGGTCGTCCTTACAAGGACAAGCTCACCCTGTTCTGGAGCGAGCAGGACATGGAGAACTCCGAGAACGAGGGCTTCCTGGCCGTGGACGAGGATCACTTTAAGGTCCGCGTCGCCGGCACGGTCCGCACCGTCTCGGTCGATGCCGTCAACACCGGCCTTCCCGAGGCCGTCCGCCTGACCATCAGGGCCGTGCGCGACAACTATTCGTACCTTCTTAAGAAATAGGCGAGTCTTTTATGGCCAAAGCTATTCAACATAATGTGGCCTACGTCGCCTGCGGAAGCGGTTGTGCTTCCGCAGGCGGCGACGCCCGCTGCAGCGAAGGCTGCATTGGCTGTGGCGCCTGCGTCACTGCCTGCCCCCACGGCGCCATTGCGCTGGTCGATGGCATCGCCCGCGTGGATCGCTCAAAGTGCACGGGCTGTGGCCTGTGCGGCATGGCGTGCCCGCAGCGCGTGATTGCCTTCGTTCCCGGCTATCAGAACATTCTGGTGCGCTGCAACAACACCGATAAGGGCGCCATTGCCCGCAAGATCTGCGACACGAGCTGCATCGGTTGCGGCATGTGCGCTAAAAAGTGCCCCGCCGGCGCTATCCGCATCGAGGACAACTGCGCCCATATCGATGGCGCGGATTGCCTGTCCTGCGGCATGTGCGCTGTCGTCTGCCCGCATGGCGCCATCCACGACCGCACCGGCATCGCCGCCGGCGTGTAGAAGGGAATCACCATGGCACAGGAATTCACTTTTACCGTTAACGGCGTCGAGCGCACGACGACCCAAAACAAACCGCTGCTGCGCTACCTACGCGATGACCTGCATATCCATTCCGCCAAGGACGGCTGCTCCGAAGGCGCTTGCGGCACCTGCACCATCCATGTGGACGGTGCGGCCGTCAAGGCGTGCGTACTGACCACCGCTCTTGCCGCCGGCCGTAACATCGTGACCGTTGAGGGCCTGCCCCAGGACGTGCGCGAAGCCTTTGTGTACGCCTTTGGTGCCGTGGGCGCCGTGCAGTGCGGTTTTTGCATCCCCGGTATGGTCATGGCGGGTGCAGCGCTCATCGCCGAGGACCCCGAGCCCACCGAGGAGCAGATCAAGTACGCCATTCGCGGTAACGTCTGCCGCTGCACCGGCTACAAAAAGATTATCGAGGGCATCTCGCTGGCCGCTGCGGTGCTCCGTGGCGAAAAGCAGATCGACAAGGACCTGGAGCGCGGCGATGACTACGGCGTGGGCAAGCGCGCCTTCCGTATTGACGTGCGCAAGAAGGTGCTCGGCGAGGGCAAGTACCCCGACGATATCGACGAGCTCGATCAGCCGGGCCTGACCTATGCCAGCGCCGTGCGCTCCAAGTATCCGCGCGCCCGCGTGCTCTCCATCGACACCTCCAAGGCCGAGGCCCTGCCCGGTGTGGTGGGCATCCTGCGCGCCGAGGACGTGCCGGTCAACCAGGTCGGCCACCTTATCCAGGACTGGGACGTCATGATCGCGGCGGGCGATATCACCCGCTGCGTGGGCGATGCCATCGTGCTGGTGGTTGCCGAGGACGAGGCGACGCTCGAGAAGGCCAAGAAGCTCGTAAAGATCGATTACGAGCCGCTGGAGCCCGTGCGTAACATTGTCGAGGCCAAGGCTGCCGACGCCCCGCGCCTGCATGACAGCTTCTTTGCCTTTGGCAATACAGTGGAGCTCAAGGACAACGTGTGCCAGAGCCGTCGTGTGACGCGCGGCGACGCCGCCAAGGCGCTGGCCGAAAGCGCGTTCACCGTGACGCAGCGCTTTACCACGCCCTTTACCGAGCATGCCTTCTTGGAGCCCGAGTGTGCCGTTGCCTTCCCGTACAAGAACGGCGTCAAGGTGCAGTCGACCGACCAGGGTGCCTACGACACGCGCAAAGAGTGTGCCCACATGTTTGGCTGGGATAGCGAACCCGAGCGTGTGGTCGTCGAGACCATGCTCGTGGGTGGCGGCTTTGGCGGTAAGGAGGACGTTTCGGTCCAGCACCTGGCCGCGCTCGCCGCATATAAGTTCCAGCGTCCTGTGAAGTGCAAGCTCACGCGTGCCGAGTCGCTCGCTTTCCATCCCAAGCGTCATGCCATGGACGGCACCTTTACGCTGGGCTGCGACGCCGAGGGCATCTTTACCGGTCTGGACTGCGAGATCAACTTTGACACCGGCGCCTACGCGTCGCTGTGCGGCCCGGTGCTCGAGCGCGCCTGCACGCATGCCGTCGGCCCCTACAAGTACCAGAACACCGACATCCGCGGTTTTGGCTACTACACCAACAATCCGCCCGCCGGCGCGTACCGCGGCTTTGGCGTTTGCCAGTCCGAGTTTGCACTCGAGAGCCTGATCGACCTGCTGGCCGAGAAGGTCGGCCTGGATCCGTGGGAGATTCGTTACAGAAACGCCATCGAGCCGGGCGAGGTTTTGCCCAACGGCCAGATTGCCGACTGCTCCACGGCGCTGAAGGAGACGCTGCTTGAGGTCAAGGATGCCTACTATGCGCATCCCGGACACGCCGGTATCGCCTGCGCCATGAAGAACGCAGGCGTGGGCGTGGGCCTGCCCGATGCCGGTCGCTGCAAGATTCGCATCGAGGATGGCCGCGCCGTGGTCTATGCCGCCACGTCCGACATCGGCCAGGGCTGCAACACCGTCTTTTTGCAGGACGTTGCTGAGGCCTGCGGTCTGCCGCTGAGCTGCATTGCCAACGGCGAGTGCTCCACCGAGAACGCTCCCGACTCCGGCACCACGTCTGGCTCGCGACAGACGGTCGTGACTGGCGAGGCCGTGCGCGGTGCCGCCTTCCTGCTGCGCGATGCCATGGTCGGCATCGAGGCCGGTAAGCCTGCGCCCGATGCTCCCGTGAGCGCGCATGGCGACGGCGCCAAGATCGAGTACGACGACGGCCGCGCCTATCAGCTGCGCACGCAGGAGCTCGTCGCCGGCCAGGGCATGCATCCTCAGGATCCCGCGGCAGCCATCAAGGCGCTCGAGGGATGCGAGTTTGGCTACGTGTATCTGGAGCCGACCGACAAGCTGGGCGCCGACGTTCCCAACCCCAAGAGCCACATCTGCTACGGTTTTGCCACACATGTGGTCATTCTGGATGATGACGGCCGCGTGAGCGAGGTCTATGCCGCACACGATTCCGGCAAGGTGGTCAACCCCATCTCCATCCAGGGTCAGATCGAAGGCGGCGTGCTCATGGGTATGGGCTATGCGCTGACCGAGGACTGGCCGCTCAAGGACTGCGTACCCCAGGCAAGGTACGGCACGCTCGGGCTGTTCCGTGCGCCCGAGATTCCGGATATCCACGCCATCTACGTGGAGAAGGACGAGCTGCTGCCCGTGGCATACGGCGGCAAGGGCATCGGCGAGATCGCAACGATCCCCACGGCGCCCGCCGTGCAGAACGCTTACCGCGCGTTTGACGGTAAGCTACGTCCGGATCTGCCCATGGTGGATACCCCGTACAGCCGCGCCCGTCACCGCGGCTAGGGTAGAGCGCGGACGGCATTCTGTACGGCCGTCTGCGCTCACCATCAACTGCATAAGCTGTGCCTTTAGCCCCGGCTCCATCGCGAGCCGGGGCTTTTTCTTTGAAGCGGAAACTGCGTCCCGGAATCTATGACCGGAGTGGGATGCGCTTTCCGGAACGGCTATGAAGCGGAAACTGCATCCCAGAATCAGGTCTCAGAATGGGACACGCTTTCCGGATCAACCCTCAAGCGGAAACTGCGTCCCGGAATCCGCGCCTGGAATGGGACGCGCTTTCCCTTTGGCATGGGTTTCGGAAAGTATGTCCCGGAATTCGGCTTCAGAATGGGACGCGCTTTCCGGACAGGCCCTCAACCGGAAACTGCGTCCTGGATTCGGACCTCAGACCGGGGCCCGCTTTCCGGAGCGCTTTTGCGGAGGTTGTTTTGCCTCCAAGGTTCTCCTCAATCGCCAATCTTAATGCGAACTTTAACCTACATATGTTTGATAACTAACAGATGTGGAATAATTAGAGCGAACTACCAGCTGAGCGTTATGGAGGATTGAGGTTGAAAGAGAAGCTATTTCGATGGATCGTAAAGCACCGCAAGCCCATCATCGCGTTTTATGCGATGGCGGCGCTGGTGTGCCTGTTCCTGCGCCAGTTTGTGGGCGTGAACTACGACATTACGAGCTATCTGCCCGACGAGGCGGCGTCGACCGTTGCTCTCAATACCATGGGCGACGAGTTTAAGGGCGACATTCCCAACTGCCGTGTCATGGTGCCCAATGTCTCGATTACCCAGGCACTGAAATACAAGGACAAGATCAAAAAGGTCGACGGTGTCGAAGAGGTCTTGTGGCTCGACGATGCGGCCGACATCGATCAGCCGCTTGCCACGCAGGATAAGAATACCGTCGAGACGTATTACAAAAAGAATAATGCCCTGTTTACGGTGACGGTCGATTCCGAGAAGGAGATCGAGGCCACCGATGCCATCCGCGATATCGTGGGCGACGAGGGCGCTATTACGGGCTCGGCCATGTCCAACGCGCTTGCGACCACGTCGACCGAGCAACAGATCAGCATCATTACGGTCGCCGTAATAGCGATCATCTTTGTGATTCTGGTTATCACGACCACCAGCTGGGCCGAGCCCATTCTGGTGCTGCTGGGCCTGGGCGTCTCGGTGTTTATCAACTGGGGCACAAACCTCATCTTTGGCGAGATCAGCTTTGTCACCAACTCCGCTGGCTCGATTTTGCAGGTTGCCATCGCACTGGACTTCTCGGTCTTTTTGCTGCACCGCTTTAACGAGGAACACGGCCATCACGGCAGCGTTGCCGAAGACATGGTGCAGTCGTGCTGCAAGTCCTCGGTCGCTGTGTTCTCGAGCGGCTGCACGGTCTGCATGGGCTTTATCGCGCTGACCGCCATGCAGTTTAAGATCGGCCCCGATCTTGGCCTTGCCCTCGCAAAGGGTATCGCCATCAGCTTGGTATCGGTCTTTACCTTTGTGCCCTCCATGTTCGTTCAGTTTGACGGCTTTGTGCAAAAGACGCAGCATAAGCCGTTTGTTCCGCCGCTGGGCAAGTTTGCCCGCTTGGTACTTAAGGTCTGCATTCCCGCTGCCGTCGTGATCCTTGCTGTGGTCTATCCCGCGCGCGTGGCATCGACCTCCAGCGACATCACGTACTACTACGGCACCTCGCATATTTTTGGTTCGGATACGCGCCTTGGCCAGGATATGGACAA
This sequence comes from uncultured Collinsella sp., assembly GCA_958415525.1. GTDB lineage: Bacteria > Actinomycetota > Coriobacteriia > Coriobacteriales > Coriobacteriaceae > Collinsella. The sequence goes on from CATYZE010000001.1 coordinate 24,716, forward strand.
GGTCAAGGAGATCTTTGGCAACTCCGATACCTACGTTGTGCTCGTTCCCCGCGGTGAGGTGAGCGAGGAGCAGGCACTCTCCAACGAGCTCAAGGCACTCCCCGAGGTCAAGTCTATCCAGAGCTACGTTGACGTCGCGAGCCCCTATATCCCCACGGGCATGGCCGAGAAGAACGTGCTCGATCTGGTGGAGGGAGAGCACTACAGCCGCTTGGTGCTCACGGTTAGCGTGCCCTACGAGGGCCCGAGTACGTTCAAGTTGGTCAAGAAGATCCGCGGTATCGCTGATAAGCATTACCCAGGCAAGGCAATGCTCGCCGGCGAGGGCGTGAGCACCACCGACCTTAAGGACACCATCACCGTCGATAAGGGTAAGGTCGATCTTATCGCCGTCGTGGCTGTGTTCGTGGTGCTGCTGCTTGCCACCAAGTCCATCAGCCTGCCGGTCATCTTGGTGCTTGTGATTGAGACCTCGATCTGGGTCAACTTTGCCGCACCGCTCTACACCGGAATGCATGAGTTCTTTCTTGCCTATCTAATCGAGAGTTCCATCCAGTTGGGTGTCGCCGTCGACTACGGCATCCTGATCGCCGACCGTTATCGCGAGGACCGCAAGATTATGCACAAGCGCGAGGCGTTGCTCGAGACCATGGAGGCTTGCACGATTCCTGTCCTGACGTCTGGATCGGTCCTGCTCATTAGCGGTTTCTTGATCCATGCGATTTCGAGCCACGGCGTGCTCAAGCAAATCGGCTGGTTCTTGGGTGTCGGTGTGAGCATCTCGCTGGTCGCCGTGCTCTTTGCGCTGCCGGGCTTCCTGTATGTGCTCGACGGTCTTATTGGCAAGACCACGCTCAAAGCGCACTTTTTGCCTAAAGGTGCCCAGGCTCCGGTTTCGGATAGCGCCGAGGCACCCGTTGCGGACGGCTCCGCTCAGTAACGTTTAACAAAGTAGTTGGAAGGAATACCGCAATGCATACCCATACCACTGATACCGCTTCGAAAGATCTCGACGCCCAGCGCGATCTTGTGCGCAGTCCGCGTAAGCGCATTGCCGCACTCGCTCTTGCCGCCGGTTTGACCGTGGCCCTTGCCGTGCCCGGCGCCGTTGTATTCGCTGATGGCTTGGGGTCGACAAACGGGGCTTCGGCTGCGACCGAACAGGTCGCGACGAGCTCCAATAGCGCCGCGCCGGGTTACAAGAAAAACCAGGTCGTGTACGTTAAGACCGATGCCGATGGTAATCGCACGGGCGTTTACGTGGTCAACAGCTTCGAGGCTAATAAGGGCGTCAAGATTGACGACGCCGGCACCTATGACAAGGTGACCAATCTGTCGACGACTCAAAAGCTAACGGATGACAACGGGTCGGTTGCCGTTACAGGCCAGGGCGCGCAGGACTTTGTCTACCAGGGCGATCTGGACAAGAACACCCAGATGCCGTGGAACGTGACCGTGACATATCAGCTCGACGGTAAGGATATCGACGCCAAGGATCTGGCGGGCAAGAGTGGCAAGCTCACCATGAAGCTCAAGGTCGAAAAGAACGAGGACTATACCGCCGGCGATTATGCCGATAACTATCTGGTCCAGATTACCGGCCAGCTTAAGGATGCCGAAGCACACGATATTGAGGCCGAGGGCGCCACGGTTGCAGCCAACGGTTCCAACACGCAGCTCACCTACATGGTGATTCCCGGTACCACCGGTGACTACACCATTACGACCGATGTCGAGGACTTTGAGTTCGACGGCTGGCAGATTGTCGGCGTGCCGCTGAGCCTTGCCATCGATGTGGACTCAAGCAGCATGGATACGAGCCAGCTCGTGGAACTCTCTAACGGCATTGCCACGGCCAACAGCGGTGCGGGCCAGGTCGCCGACGGCGCCAAGACCCTCGCAGCCTCGCTCGCCACTGCCAATACCGGTGCCGGCACGCTGTCCAGTGGCGCTGCCACGCTTGCGGCGGGCACGAGCCAACTCAATGCGCAGGTTCCCACGCTGGTCGAAGGCGTGAGCAGCCTTAATACCGGTGCCGAGGGCGTTAATGCCGGCGCTGCAAAGCTCAAAGGCGGCGCGTCCGATCTTTCGACGGGCCTGACCAAGCTGCAGGGGAGTGCGCAGGAGATTTCGGGCGGCATCAGCGGAATTGCCGCCGGCTCCGATACGTTTGTTAATGCGCTGACGCTGGGCAAGCAGGCTCAGGAGGAAAACCTTGCCAAGGCGCAGGTTGCAACCAAGACGGCGCAGGACGCCGTAACCGCTACGTCCGGTAACGCCTACGGCGCGCTGTACGGGCCGCAGGGCCTTACGGCGGCGCTCAATGGTGAGGGACAGTACCTTGCCGGCGCTCAGCAGGCGCTCGGCGGGGCGAAGCAGGTTGCGAGCGCCATGGGCAACGATGCCGCCAAGACCAGCGCTGTAAGCGCTAGGGACAGCGCAGAGAGTGCCGCTGTGTCTATTGCTGCTGCCAAGGCAGCGGTCGCCGAGGCTCAGAACGCACTGGCGAATGCAGCCGACCTCGATGCCGCCAGGGCTGCGGCTGCCAAGCTAAACGAGGCCACGACGCAGCTGAATGCAGCCGCAGCAAGTGCCAGAAATGCTGCTGCTAGTGCGGGAGAGGCCGCCACGGCGGCTTCGGGCGCCGATGCGACGGGCCTTACCGAGTATCTCGATGCCGCGTCCAGCGCCGTTACGGGAGCCCAGGGCCTTAACGGCCAGGCGTCTCAGGGTCTAAAGGACGCCGAGCCCATGTTTGGCAAGCTTACCGACCAGGTTACGACGTTGGCTCAAGCGGCCGGCGCCCAGGGCGGCGCCCAGGGTGCCGTCGGCGCGCTCGATAGTGCCATTCAGGGCTATACCACCGTCCAGGACGGTCAGCAGCTGAGTCTGGCCGGCGCCATCGCCTATATGAACGGTGCGATCAACCCTGCAAACCCCACGATCGAGAACCCCGGTCTTGTCGCCGGCGTCGGCTCTGCAGCCACGGGCGCGGGCCAGTTGAGCGACGGCGCCACGGCCCTTGCCGCGGGCACCGATCAGCTTGCCGCGGGTACGCAGCAGCTTAACGGTGCCACGCCCGCTCTCGCTAACGGCGTCTCGCAGCTTAATGGCGGTGCGGCGCAGCTCAAGGCGGGAGCAGCCACTCTTGCCAGCGGCATGAACCTCCTCTCGTCGGGTGCGGGTACGCTCGCCAGCGGCGCATCCGAGCTCGGCAACGGTATGCAGGAGCTTGCCGACCGTACGAGCGACCTCGATACCCAGGTCATCAACACCGTTAAGGACAAGATCGAGGAAATGCTCAACCCCAGCTTTACGCCGACGGACTTTGTTAACGGCGAGCAGGGCGGGCACATGAACCGCGTGCAGTTTGTCTATATGACGGGCGCCATTAGCAAGTAGGCAGCCACGTCCTTGTGGCGATTGGCATCGATGGCAAGTTTTGAGGGGTCGTCGGGCAGCGTCTCGACGGCCCCTCTTTGCTGTCGGCAGCTCCTACTGCCTTTCTGCGGAAAGTGCGTCCCGGAATTTGGCTCCAGAGTGGGACACGCTTTCCGGAACGGTTCTCATCCGGAAGCTGCGACCCGGAATCCAGCTTCAGAGTGGGATGCACTTTCCGGAACGGTTCTCATCCGGAAACTGCGTCCCGGAATCGACGCCCAGAATGGGACGTAGTTTCCGCCAGTCGCTCGTTTGGAAAATGCATCCCAGTTTGAGCGTCTATTCCGGGACGCGCTTTCCGCCGAAGGCCTCAAGCGGAAAGCGTGTCCCAGATTGGCGGGCGTGAGGGCGCAGGTGTGGACGACTTGTCGCTCAACAGCCCTACAGGTCCACCTCGTTGAGCCATGTTGGCAGCGCGATTTGCCTGACGCCTGCTGTCTGCAGCTTTTTCGCGAGCACTCCTGCCGAGCGGACCTCGTTCATGGTAAAACGCAGCAGAGGGTGACCGTAAAGCGACAGATGCGCTTCGCGTTGCCGCTCTGCAACGAGCACCTCGGCCGTGGTTTGCCCGGCAAGCATGGTCTGGTCGGTATATTTGACGAGTCCGTCGAGTTCGCCCAGCGTCAGCTCCCTGGCGTAGCGCTCCCAGGCAAAATCCGTCCGTATGGGCTTGGTCGAATCGAAGGGATCCGTCAGCTCGTATTGAAGCTGGTCGGGTGCAAAGCCCGTCTCGATCATGACAGCTCGGGCGACCGATTCTCCACCGCTCTCGGCGCGGGCGTCGGCATATCGAAGCGTCGTGAGGGCGGTGCGAATCGCGCGACCATTGCGGGCGGTCGCTCGTTGTTCGACGGCTTCCATCAACTGCTCTCGCGTAAGGCCGAGCTTTGAGATCGCCGAATCGGCAATGGGCATGCCGTCGGCAAAACCAGTTTGCAGCAGGCAATCTGTAACCGTTTGGATGGGCGGCGTTACCGATATGCCGGATAGACGGATTGCTCCGGCCGGCTCAATCTGGTGCCGCTGAATATGTGCGCCCGGACGAGCCGATGGCTTTGTCGAGCTGCAAACATGCACGACATTCAGGTGTCGCCACGAGACCTCGAGCCCCAGCAGGCAGGCGGCCGAAAACGAGCAGAACGTCCAATCGGGGTGGATAATCGCAAGGGCGCGAATAATCTCGCAATGACGCTGCGCCCGGTTGAGCTCATCCCAGCGCATTTTGCGCGCGAACAGCCCCGGCATGGGGGAGACGACCATGTCGCCGGTGCGCCGAAGGAGCGCTTTTCGGATCGCCGCGCTCGGGGGAATAAGGCATCGTCCCTCCTGCTCGGCTTGGGTTAGCAGCTGGTCGATGAGTTGGTCATTGCAATGGGTCATGAGCTACCGCCTCCTTTTGGGTGGCAAAAACGTATCAGCCAGAACTTGCCGCTCAGCTGACCAAAAGCTGACCAAAATCTAACCATGCAGGTAGATGGCCTGTTTTGACGTCGTTTTTTGAAACTGAATCGGCGAGCGGTAATCGGCACCCCTGAACGGTCGAAAGTTATGAAAACCAGGTAAGTTTAGGGACGTGTACTTTTCCGAAAAACGGCAGTTTTCCTGCTGTATTGAAACTGCTGAGCACATGCTCAAGGACGTGTGATATGAGCGTTGGGCCGGCGGCCAGAGTGGGATGCATTTTCCCAAAGAGCCCGCTCGGGAAAACGCGTCCCAGAATCAACCCTCAGAATGGGACGTACTTTCCCGCTGAGGCCGCTCGGGGAAACCACGTCCCAGAATCGAGTCTCAAACCGGGACGCGCTTTCCCCTTTAAGCTCGTCTGGGAAAGTGCATCCCAGAATTCGGCTCCAAAGTGGGACACCGTTTCCCAAAGGGGCCGCCCGGGGAAACTGCGTCCCATTTCTCGGTCCCAGAGCGGGACACGCTTTCCCAAAGTGTCCTCAAGCGGAAGATTCACCCCACTTTGTCGATGGGGCCGCGACGTAATTCCTGGGTGCAGTCTCATAACGTTATAGTTTGCTATATTATAAGCAGCTATAATATAGCCAACTATAACGTTAGGGATAAAAGGTCCGCCCATGTTTATCGGCAGAACAGCAGAAATGTCCGAGCTCAATCGGCTCTACAACTCAGATTCCTTTGAGATGCCCGTGATTTACGGCCGCCGTCGCGTGGGCAAGACGCGCCTTATCACGGAGTTCATTCAGGGAAAGCGCGCCATTTACTTTCAGGCTCGTCGCACCAATGCGGAGGCGAATCTGCAGTACTTCAGCCAAGCGATACTTGCCGGCCAGACGGGTGCGGTAAATGTATCGTTTCGAAGTTTTGACGAGGCATTCGATGCGCTTGCCGCCATGTCGCACGGCAGCCGTTTGGTCGTTGTAATTGACGAGTACCCTTATCTGGCTCAGTCGTGCCCCGAGGTCAGCTCGCTGCTGCAGGAAAAGATCGACCACTTGTACAAAGAGACCAAGCTCATGCTTATCCTGTGCGGGTCGTCGCTTTCGTTTATGGAAGAGCAAGTGCTGGGCTACGAGAGTCCGCTCTACGGCAGGCGAACGGCGCAGTTCAAAATCATGCCGCTCGATTTTATGACGACGCTCGACTTGTGGCACAGCATGGATCGCGAGGATGCGGCAGTTTGCTATGGCATGACGGGCGGTATCCCCGCTTATGTCGAGAAGGTCGACCCGTCGGCATCGCTCAAAGACAACATCAAACGCCTGTTTCTCAACCCCTCGGGCTATATCTTTGAAGAGCCGAGCAACTTGCTACTGCAAGAGTGCCGCAATCCCGAACAATACGATGCCATTGTGCAAGCAATTGCCCAAGGCCGCTCGAAGCTCTCAGAGATTGCCGGCGTCGCGGGGATTCCGGCGAGCAACGTCAAAATGTATGTTGACAAACTGATATCGCTCGGCATCGTCGAGCGCGAGTTGCCGCTCAACGAGACAAGCAATAAACGGGCCGTGTATCAACTTTGCGATCAGATGTTTAGGTTCTGGTACCGGTTTGTGCCGCAGAACATCGGATTGATTCAAAACGGCATGGCCGAGATGGCGTACGGACGCATCGAACCGCATTTGTCCGACTATATGGGCACGGTATTTGAGCTCATTTGCAAGCAGTATGTGTATGAACTTGCGCGCGCGGGCGAGCTCGATGTGGTTCCGGCAACGGTGAGCCGTTGGTGGGGAACGGACAATCGAACGCGCACGCAAGAAGAGATCGATTTGATTGTCGATGACGGGGAGGGTACAGCGCTCTTTGCAGAATGCAAATGGCGCAACGAGCCGGTGGGCGAGGATGTTCTTGAAAAGCTCGTGTACCGAAGCGAGCTCTTTAGACGGCAGCATAAAAGCTACGCAATCTTCTCGAAGCGCGGCTTTACGCGGGGGTGCCAAGAGGCTGCGGCGAACAGGGGAGACGCCAGACTGATTTCGTTTGCCGAGATGTGCGATCGGGGATAACGAAGCGCATCCTGATTTGATGCTGGGAATGGGATGCCGCTTTCCTTTTGCTGTCCCTGGCGGAAAGCGTGTCCCAGATTTCGCCCCCAGAGTGGGATGCCGTTTCCGGATCGGCCCTCAAGCGGAAACTACGACCCGGAATACCGGCTCAAACCGAGATGCGTTTTCCCAACGGCGCCTCTACCGGAAACTGTGTCCTGGAATCGACCCTCAGGGCGGGACGCGTTTTCCGGTAGAGGCCTGGGTGGAAAGCAGGTCCCAGAATCCGGTTAACTCGGTGGTCAGGTGGTTGAGCGAGCGTCGCGCCAATGATGCCAAGCGTAAAACCTACAATGAAAATGGCGTAAAAACTACATTGAGAACGGCGTAAAAACTGCATTGAGAATGGCGTAGTTTCGCTGGATGACGTCGCATGCTAGCGCTGTAGGAGCGGTTGGCCTGCAAACCTTGGGCTTTCGGACGAGCATGCGCGAGAGACAGCAAGCCAGTACGTGCGCTCGAAAGCTCGCGTTTGCGTGTTCCTTTCCACCTACGGCGGCATCGACGACAGTGTCCATTATATCCGCGACGAGAAGGGCCTTGAGGTCGATCTGATCGTTGAGCACGACGGGCGCTGGGGAGCCATCGAGGTCAAGCTGAGCGAGACGAAGGCAGACGACGGAGTGAGAAACCTCAAGGCACTGGAGAGGAAAGTGCTCTCCAATCCTGCCGCCCAGAATGCCGCGCCGGCGTTTTTGGCGGTCGTGGTTGGAAAGGGGAGCATCGCCTATACGCGCGACGACGGCGTGGCGGTGATCCCCATGGCGGCACTTGGGGCGTAGTGGTTTGCGGGGTGCGGGGTGCCGTGCCTCCATTACCGAAATTCCATTTGTTAAACCCGGCGCCCGTGGGTAGAATGGTGTCGACGGCAGCCCAAGTTGGGTAAGCTGGGCAGCGCCGTTGCTTAGATTAGGGGGTCAATGCCTTAATGGCGTCGACCCCTTCTGCTATGCTTCGAGCACTGCTTGAGTGCCTCGGTAAGCCCGATAAGCGCCGTGAGGAGCGAGACCAAAGTGGTCAGGAGCTTCACGAAATCAATCAGATCGGTCATGGGCATCACCTCCCATCAGATGGAGGGCGCTGCCCGGCACATGGAACTGCCGTCAACAACAGCTATTCTATCAAAGTGCAGTCATAAACACGAATATATGTTCGATAATAATAGCAACGCGATTCCCTCAAAGAGCAGCCTTTCGTAAGGGCGTCAGAAGGCCACGCTGGGCGCTTTCATGTCCGCGCGACCGCCTATTCTTACGGCAATGTAGCTGCCTGTGTAACGAGCGGCAGTTGACGGAGAAAGGCCTTGACCGTGTCAGACAAAAAGACGCCGGGTGTCTCGGCTATCGATACGACGAACTTTGCGCGCCAGATCGTGCTCGACTTTGAGTTTGCCCCGGTGCCAAAGCAGCGCCAGCGCCGCGGGCTGCGCAACGAGACTATCGAGGTCGGCGCGGTTAAGCTCGATTACCACGGCAACGTGATGGGTGACTTCTCGCAGTTTGTGCAGACAGAATATGCCGAAGGCGTTGCATATCCCGTCCGCGAGCTCACGGGGATATCGGCCGTGGACACCGCGATGGCCGATCCGCTCTACGTGGTGATTAAAAGGCTCGGCGATTGGATCGGTCGCTACTCCGCCCAGGTGGTTTGCTGGAGCGGGGCGGACCGCCGACAACTTTTGACCGAGTGCCAGGCGAAACGCATCGACCTCGCCGCCTTTCCCGCGGATTGGGCCGACCTGCAGGCGTTTTACACCTCGATCATGGACGTGGGCAGCCACGGGCGCGTCTCGTTGGGCGACGCGGCAACGTGGTTTGGCATCGATTTTGATGAGTCGACGGGCCACGCCCACAGCGCACTGGCCGATGCGCGCGTGACCGCCAGGTTGCTCAAACAGGTGATCGACGGGGACTATCGCGTGAGTCCGCGCGCCCAGGAGATCCGCCAGCGATGGGGGATGGGCGAGCGAGCTCAGACGCCCCTTTCCAGCAAGTGCCCCGAGCTGGGCGACCTGCTGCTGAAGCTGAAGGCGGAGGGGAGGTAGGTAGATTGTGGAGACCTGACTCTGCATCAAATTCGGCGTGGAGCAAGGTCAGATCAAAATGAGCCATACGAGCTGCTGGTGCAATATGCCCCTAGCATAATTGGGTAAAAAGTGTTTGCTATTTTCTTTGGAAAGAGGAGCGTATGAACTCAGCGCTAGAAGGTCTTTTGGAAAGGCTGCCCGAGTCGCCTACTCCGCTGACGCAGGACAATCGACGTAATATTGCAACTAATATTCCCGTTCCAAACGACTACGAGGTCTTATGGGCTGATATCCAAAGCTTTGGCGGCTATCCAGCCGGGGTGGTTGTTACGGATAAATGTCTTATCGTCAAGTCGACTAAAGAAGCGGTCAGGGAGCGGGCTAAAGACATCAAAGCCAATAACAAGAACCTTGAAAAGAAGGACCGCGCTCCTGTCCCTAAAGATCTCTACAGAATCATTCCCTGGGAATACTTTTCTCCCGATGAGTATTGCGTTGATGCAATTTCGAAGGATAGTTTTGTCTTGCGGTCTGGAGGCATGGAGGTTGCAAGGTTTGCCAGCCCCGAATTCTGCGACGCTCTCAACAAATTAAGTCGCGACTATAAGGAAAGGCGGAGGGCTGCCGAGGAGATTCTGAAGAATGCTTCTTTCAGCGCTATAAACGCTTTGAATTCTGAAGCCGTCATGTTTAATGCGGCGTACGGCTCAGGTCAAACTAAGACGGGACACGGAATATACGCCGAAGAAGCTGGTACACTTCTGGACGTATTTAACGGAGAAAGTTCAACGGTTGTCGGAAGAGATAACGCAAAAAACGGCCCCGATAAAATTGTCAATGCAGCTCCTGTCCAGTGCAAGTATTGTCGCACTGCCAGTGCTTCTGTTGACGCTTGCTTTCAGCTTGATTCTGCTGGGAAAAAAGTATTTAGGTATCTCGATCTCTCGGGCAATCCGATGAAGATCGAGGTCCCTTCAGATCAATACGCGGCAGCGGTTGAGAAAATGAAGACGAAGATTGCGGCCGGACAAGTTCCCAACGTGGATGATCCTTGTGCTGCGTATGACATCATTAGAAAAGGACGCCTGTCATACTCTCAGGCTTTGAATTTGGCAAAGGCCGGAACAATAGAGTCCATTTCTTTTGACGCCGCTACGGGAGCCGTTGCCTGCGCATCCGCCTTTGGAATTTCTGCGGTTGTAACGTTTGCGCAGGTATTTTGGAAAACTAAAAATGCCAGAGTGGCAGCAAAAAGTGCGCTTTGGACGGGATTGAGAGTATATGGACTGAGTTTCACAGGGAGCATCCTTGCATCTCAAATCGCAAGAACAAACGCACCAAACGTCCTCCAGCCACTTGCCGTTGGTCTTGCAAATAATCTCGACAAGAGCGTGGTTCAAGGCTTCGTTAATTCCTTTAGGGCACTTGCCGGCAAAAAGGCTATTTACGGTTCCGCCGCTCAGAAGAGTTTCGTAAAGTTTATTGGCTCAAACGCTATGGCTGAAGGTGTCATGTTCATAGTGTTCGCCGTTCCGGATACGCTTAATAGAATAACCGACAGGATGTCGACGGCTCAGTACGCAAAGAATATGTTTGCGCTTGTTGCATCATTTGCGGGGTCCATAGGCGCAACCGCTGCAGCAGGTGCAGTGCTTTGCGGAAGCTTTGGGGAGCGTGTGAATAAAAATATAGGAAAAGCTGTTGGCCTTAGTGCTGGGTTAGTTGGCGGGGGGCTTTGCGGTGGCGTGGCAAAAATGGTCGGAAACCTATTCAAAGAGGATGACTGTATTTTGACGGGAAGGCTGGTCAATGCAGTGCTAACCAGTGCGTTATTTGAGCACATGTTGTCGTCGGAAGAACAAGAGGCATTGTTTGACGATCTTGGAGCCAGTAAAAAGGAACTATCACGGCTTCAGAGAGATTTGCTTGGATCTAGCTCCCAATCTAAGGATATCTTGCTGTTTCTCGAGCCGAAAATTGAGAAAGCTAAGAGCGGCAGGGCGAGAGTGTCTTTTCGGGATGAGCTTAACATGGAGAGCGAAATGGCTGATTTGATTGTTCGGGATGTGGTTCTCGATGAGATGTGATTGTTGCGGACGCAGGAAAGGCTTTTTTGAGTCTTTTGCGGTCGTCAAAAATGGCGATTTGGCATTAAACCTATGCGCTAGGTGTAATGACCTTGCATATAAAACACGCGATGCTGCAGCTGAGCACGATCGCGAAAAGTTTGATTTGGCAACGCGGGAGTGGCAAAACGCCTCGAAGCATGTGTCTAAAGACTTTGGGATATGGCAGGACCATTTTATTGCGACTGTTTGGAATAGGTTTAATGACTAGCCTGCAAGAGGGTCGGCCGACGGATTGCTCTGTGAGATTGCAAAAATCGGGCTCATGCTTAAGTGGGGCAGCCGACTCGTCATTTTCACAAATTCGCATTAACCTCGCACCGCAAATCGGCGAATCCATGAAAGTCTTATCGGAAACAATAGCAAGAGTTAAAGTCCCAAGGATTGTAATACCGAGCGAAGTCTTCGCCCCGTATCGCGAGCTCCAAAATTGTCTGGCCGCTCAAAGAGACTCTTTCTTTGACACATCGAGTGCCGTTCACGAGGCGCTTAAGCCCTTAACGACTGCTCTTTCTGAGGCCATTAATCAAATCAATTGGCAATCGCTAGGGCCGCGTTTTGAGAATTTCAGATGGGATTGTTACAAAGACGGTGCTGCTTGTTGGGGAAGATATGGGTGGCCTATTTCCTATCTGCCGTTTTCAGATGTTTGTGATCCACCTTCCACGTTTCAGGAGGCCAACGCTCTCTACTCGAGCATTTTGACCGATGATGAAATGTGTAAGCTATTAAAGGAGCTTGAGCAGGGCGTTAGGAAAAAGCGCGATTTGCAAGAGTGCGTTGAGCTTTTTCGGCAACGCCATTACAAGCCCTGCGCCATGATGCTTTGCAGCTTGATAGAGGGTCAGTTGATACTTGAGATGCCCAAGGGGGAAAAGAGGCGAAATGGCAAAGCCGCTTTAGAAAAAGCGAAGCGGGATGTTGATTGCTTTGAAAGTGATGCAATGTCTCTGGTTTGGCTTAATAATTGCCTAACTGTGTATGATTACTTTTTCCACAATGCAAACAACTTCAATCGCGATATCGAAGGCGAACTCAACCGAAATTTTCTGATGCACGGGATGATGTACAAGCCGGTAAGAAAACAGACATGCAAGAAGCTGTTCCTTTTGCTCCATTCTTCATCAGCGGTCTTCGAAATGTTGAAGTGCTAGGTCGGAAAGCTCGTTTGCAACTAAGCTATTCGAATGAGAGGCGACCGCATTTTGAGCGTCTCACACTCTTTGCGCATAGGTGCAATATATCGAACTCTGTTTGAGTCTTGAACCTGAATTGTTGTTCAACAATTTGTACTGTACCTGCGGCGCGAGAATAGCTACCGCTCATCGTTAATATGCCGAGCTTGGCAATAAAAAATACGGAACCGAATATAATTCAAGATAAGGTTATGGGGTTGCTGGCTTCATTTCGGGTAGCCAAACAACAGAATGGCTAAGATAACGAGGGTATTGTGAACAGTAGTCAAAGGGTGTCGTTCGCTGATCTATTTAACTCTCATTCTTGCGTAGGAAATGACATCCATTTCTCTTTCCCAAATATGGGTGAGGTTGAAATTACGTCGATTACGCGGGCGAACTTGTCTTTACTGCGCAGGGCTCGAACAAAGGGATGCCCGGGCCTAATTGTCAGCTGCCCTGATTTCGAAAGAGAAGCCATTGCTATTGTGCTCTTGGCGGCGCTGGAGAACTTGATGACTGGTGGGCCTCGCCAAGGACTTCATAAGGTTCAGGTTGGCGATAAGGTCGCGATCGGAAACTGTGTCGTCAAGATTACCTCGATTGACGAAAAAACAGTCAGATTTTCTTCTCAAGATGAATCGCTTGGCCTCAGCAGAGAGGTGAGGGAGTTTCCGCTTGCCCACAACGCTTCCGCTGCCGCGGAACTCTCGTTGACGCGAAGCACGAAAAAACGCAAGCGTAATTCATTGCTTAGAGAAGAAGAGCTCTATCAGTCGCTTGCCCCAACACTCAGAGACATTTTGAATCAATGCGGCAGAACCGTTCAACCAGTTGGTTACGTTACCTCTCCATCCCAATACGCGAATGATGCACCGACTGCCATCTGTAAAGGCAAAGTGCGTATAGGGGGCCGGGAATACGACCTGAATGAAGCAATGCCAGTGGCTTACGTTGACCAAAACGGCGAGGAACACTGTGGCTTTAAATGGCCTTTTGCATGCACTCCATCCATTTATATTGGTCCGCGGGTAGACGGAGTAGGTAGCATTTCTCAAATAATCGACATCTCTATGGATGAATCGCTTCCCGTTGAATTTGTGTCCCTGAACATTTCTACTCCCGATCTGATGAACACAACACTTCTAAGTGACATCTTAGATTTAAAAGATTGTGGAATTGAGGCTATAGGCTTCTGTGATCGTTGGACTATGGATCGTTTGCGTCAGCTTGGCGATCAGGGCTTTCTACTATTTGACTGGGACGACTGCAATGCTGCGCTGTTGTCAGATGACCCAGTTCTGTCCGATATCCAGCGCAGGGTTCTTGATAAGCCGCATGAAATTGTGTATCCGGTGCCCGATGAACGGGCGGGCTTAACGCGTGCTGCCGAGATCGTATATAACACATTGGGCAGCATTGATGTGGATGACGACGATGTCCTTGGAGCAATCCAAGACATCTATGTTGTTTTGGGGTCTGCAATTCGAATGACGGAAGCGCCTGACAAAAAATACAGCGATTTGCAGTGTGACATTATCAACTCCGCGCGTGAATTGATTGAAGACTCGAGAGTTTTGATGCTCCCTGATTACAATCTGCTCGTTGAGGCATGCGGTATTTTAACTGCTGTATTTAGAGCGGGACATCGAATGCCAAAAGAACAGGTCATATACGATTTAATTGTCGACGGCATTGAGGATGGCTTGTCTACCATTCTTGTTGTTGACAGAAATCGGGTTGACGAAGTCTATGCTTATTGGGCAAAGGAACTTGAGCTAAACGGATATAGCGCGAAGCAATTTAAAGTGATTGCGGTAAGAGACTATCTGCGAGGAAAATATCTCGGCAGCCAGGACCGAGTTATTTTTAGCGGATGGTATGACAAGGGGACTATGGTCAAGGCCCTTCATGCTGGTTTGGCGAACAATGTCTATCTCGTTCTCTATGGATATGAAGATGGAAACGGTGGACTAGAAGTTGGTTGGCGGACAAATGCCCGCTTGCAATGGAATGAAATGACAAACCGCTGTCTCAAAATATCGGATAAGACATTGGATGCATTGGACGTTTCGCCGCTTAAGAGAATAAATAGAGTCTTGCCGTCGAGACGGGCAGGTGTACCGGTTGAAACTGAAGTTATTTGCGGAGAACAGCCATCGTCTTTCGTTAGTAAATTAGAGGAAAAGAGAATAAGCAAAGACATTGCAAAAGACGGAGAAGAATCAGTTCTCGCAACGCCGGTGTTGTTTCATGATGGAACTCACGTTTGGCTTAGAGCCAAAACTTCGGGTAGGAAGGGTGGCCGTCTTCTTGTTATCAGCAATTGTCTTGCTGGAAAAAGTGCAGAGCCTGATCAGAAATCCGCTTCGGCTCTTCTCCCGGGGGACGTGGTTTTGCGAACTCATTCGGATAAGTCGTATATAAAAAGGGAATCTGAAAGGTCCACAGAAAACTACGACAACGTGCTGGCTGCGGCGCATAAATGGCGTGAACCAATTAAGGATGCGCGTATGGCTGGATACACAGATGCCGAAATAATAGACAAGATTTACTCAGAGGTGTCGGAAACACGAACGAAAAGCGCAGTCCGAGCTTGGGTGAGAGGGAGGAATATTGCACCGCAAGCGAAAGAGGACGTGCGGGCGATATTCGTTGCGCTTGGTTTTTCGATAACCGACGAAGAATTAAATTCTATCGAGCGTGCCGTCACCGCCATTAGGAACAAGCACCGCGCGGTCGGCAGAATTGCGGCGAAAGATATGGTTGCAGCGTTTATTCGCGATTTGGCTAAATATGGCTTGGATAGCGCGGTTGCCGGTTTCGACGAGCGACATGAGGCGGGCGATATCGAGTTGCTCAGAGTGGCTTGCGTTGGCGATCAAAAGGACGTGGCGATTAATCGCGTTGACGTTTTGTAGGGAGTGCTTTTAGATGAATACAAAATTCGATGACGCTATTGATGAAGAGCTCAGGAACCGTCTGTATAAGTCTGTGCATGAGGAATTTGTTGGTCCAATGGACCCGGACTCTGAGGAAATGCTCGATGAGGGCGCTTCTCCCGCGCTTCGCTATCATGCGGGGGTTCTGCACCCACGGGGCGCTCACGTTGATATCGCTCAAGAGAAGAGCACCGGCGGAGAATCGGATGCAGTTCTGGATAGAAGCAATGAAGGTTCTGTCTGCGACAGTGGTTTGCTAGATGTAGCGGATGCCTCGGATGTGAGCGAGGCTTCATCTGACGAGGACTATGAAGAGCCGGTCGCGTTATCCAATGCGCGTGCGCAGTCTGCCATCAGCATGACCGTGGCAGTTCAGCCTGAAGATGTCTTGTCGGCTGATATCCGTTGCGCAAAATATGTCCGAGTTAAAGTTGACGACAAGAGCCATTTTAAACGCGTCCCCGTACACTTTGTTTTCAACCAGGGAGACCTCAAAATTCCAAGCGGACGTCATGACGATGTTAAACGTGTTTACAGACTGGGGGAAGAGCATCTCGAGCTATGGCTCGTTTACCGTCGTGCTATTTCGGGCGGCGTTGTGCTTACGGTGGCCGTATGCAATACAGATTACGTTACAGACAATCGATCCGATGATGATCTTAAGTGCTATTACCAAACCTATTTGAGAATTAACTCTGACAGCGGTCTAATTCCGCCGGTATGGAATCAGGCAAATGATGTTGTATCGGCGGAAGATGCGACAAAACGACTTATCTATCGCAATATTCGAAACTATGCGATAGGGCATGGGTGCGCAACTCGTTGGGATGACAATCGGCCTGTACTATGGGCTGAAACCCAGATTATTCCAATTGCCGAAACACGCTCAATGAAGCCAATTCACCCATCTATGGAAAACGTGACCTTATCGATCGAAGATTTTGGCAATCCCAATCATTGGGAAGACACTGTTAGGTCGATGCGGCTTTTATGCAAGAAATATGCTCAGTGGATTGCTGAGGTAAGGAGTAAAGCTGAAGGCCTAGCGGAATGCTATCAAGCGACAGCTTGGGATAACTTGGCTCAGTGCGATATTTGTCTTAATCGTATTGAAGAGGGTATCGGCACGTTGGAAGCGGATGACATAGCAAAAAAGGCGTTCATAATGGCCAACGAGGCCATGTATGAGCAGTTCTTGCATTATAGCGTTGTCTCAGGAGAGCGTGGCAGCCTTGATGAGCCCCTTGGATACACGCGTAGTTGGAGGCCCTTTCAGCTGGCCTTTATTTTGATGAATATCAGATCGATGGTGGATGAGACATGCGACGACAGGAAGGTCGTCGACTTGATCTGGTTCCCAACTGGTGGCGGTAAAACGGAGGCGTATCTGGGGCTAACAGCATTCGTGCTAATTTGGGAGCGTCTGTCGCATAATGAGAGTGAAGGCGTCACCGTGTTTATGCGGTATACCTTACGTCTTCTGACTTCACAACAATTCGATCGCGCCTCTTCCCTTATCTGCTCTCTTGAAGCGATGAGGCGCAAGGAGCCCGAGCTACTCGGTAGTCGCGAGTTCAGAATTGGATTATGGGTTGGTAGTGATGCAAGCCCGAATAAGCGTGACGAAGCTGAGAAAAAGAGGCAGGCTTATGTTGATAGAAACGAAGGCCTTAATCCATTTCCAGTGCGCAAGTGCCCTTGGTGTGGGAGTAGTTTTGAAGACGACCGCAGGACATCTTATGTGCGTCAAAGGCGGACAAAAAAGCTATTGTTTGTCTGCTCGAATCCTGAATGCGGCTATTCGAAAGGCGACGGACTGCCTTTGGATGTCGTCGATGAGGAGATTTATCAAAACCCGCCATCACTTCTTGTCGGAACAATTGATAAGTTCGCAATGCTGCCCTACCGTCACGAAGCCTTTGCTTTGTTCGGAATTGACAATGGCAGAAGGGGCCGTCCTCCCAAACTGATCATCCAGGATGAGTTACATTTAATATCTGGACCGCTAGGGTCGATGGCGGGCCATTACGAAACCCTTGTTTCTGCGCTTTGCGAGCGCGCTGACGACTCTTCCAAGATTTTGCCAAAAGTCGTTGCTTCGACAGCGACGGTTAGCAGGGCTAAAGAGCAGTGCAATCAGTTATATGCCTGTGGGGAAGACAAGGTATTTCAGTTTCCGCCTTCAGGAATAGACTACGACGACTCTTTCTTTTCCTATGAAGACAAGGAAGCTCGAGGTCGCCGATATGCTGGTTTGTTTATCCCGACATTGAATGCTGCTTCTGCAAACATACGCCTCTATGCAGACCTTCTTTGGGAGCCTGCAACATGGAATGATGTTACTGATGAACAAAAAGATCCTTATTGGACCATCGTTGGCTACTATGGGACAACGAGAGAACTTGGACAAGCCGTCACTTGGATGGGCGGTGATATTCCGGAACGACTTCACGAACACAAGTTGCGTGCGGAGCGAGTTGGCGATAAATCCGTGCGGTATATCAACGTGGCTAAAGAGCTGACGGGACGTAAGGATGCCGACGAGGTGAGAAAGGGCTTAGACAGCCTCACTATTTCATATCCTTCAAGTAAGGCTGTTGACCTTTGTTTTGCGACTAATATGATTTCTGTAGGCTTGGATGTCGGGCGTCTTGGGCTGATGGTTGTCGAGGGCCAGCCCAAGACAACGGCAGAATACATTCAGGCAAGTAGTCGTGTTGGCCGCGGTAAGGCCAAGGGCATTGTGTTTGTTGTTTATAGTGCTACGAAGCCACGCGATCGTTCGCATTACGAGAATTTTGCAATGTATCACAATGGGTTTTATCAAAACGTTGAGCCATCTAGTGTCACCTCATTTTGTAGACAGGTTCGCGATCGTGCTCTGTTCGGAACCTTGATCGGTATTTATCGGTCTGTGGATGAAGAAGATTCCGAGGCGTTCCGAAGCCCCGAGGAAAGGGCTTTTTCACTTGCGGCGGAAACGATACTATCTCGAATCGAAAAGGTTGATCCTCATGAGCCTGCTGGTGCCAAACAGGATATAGAAGCCATTCGCGCCATTTGGCAAGAGAGTGACTATGACCGATGGTTCGAACTTAAGCCGGATAATCTTGATCCGCCGACTCCGCTTATGCATCCTTCGGGAAGCAAGACGAGCGATGCATGGAGCGGGGGAACGTTTGATGTTCCGACTTCGATGAGAAGCGTTGACGCTCAATGCAAGCTGCGGATTGTAGGCTCATATGGCGAATATAACGAGAGGGAGGCGGAATGTAATGCCTAGGTTCAATGCTGGAAATACTCGCAAACAGGGAAGAGGAAAAAGTTATTCGCTTCGCATGGGCCAGATGTTCGGGCCGTATAGCGTTGGCGCAATTTACCCGTGCGATGCCAATACTACGGTAATGATTGCCGGCCTTGATGCTTATGAGCAACA
Organism: uncultured Collinsella sp.; assembly: GCA_958415525.1. Lineage (GTDB taxonomy): Bacteria > Actinomycetota > Coriobacteriia > Coriobacteriales > Coriobacteriaceae > Collinsella. The sequence goes on from CATYZE010000001.1 coordinate 43,374, forward strand.
GGTAAACAAGGGGGACCTGGAGACAATTGCAGATTCAAGGCTGAAAAGATACGTTGGAGTAAATAGGTTGTATGCGCCTCCAGTTGATGACGGGCACCACGGCGGTTTCGTCCCAGCGCTTCGTTTTCCCAACTGGTTGTATTGCCCACGATGCGGTCAAATGCAATACAAAGAGTCGACCAATGTAAGTACACAGATTCGATGTGAGGCTTGTTCAAAAAAATTTAAGCGCGATATTAAGCTCATTCCAGAGCGTTTTGTCGTCGTGTGTCCACATGGCCATATCGATAATTTTCCCGTTATGCAGTGGGTGCATAACGGAACAGACATTGATCCGAAATCAAGAGAACATGTTGTAAGCAGAAGGACCATGGGCGGAAGTACGACCATGGGCGATATCGTCTATCAGTGCACTTGCGGAGCTCGTAAATCGCTCCACGGAGCTAATAGACCAGAAGGACTGAACAAGATTGGTTATCACTGCAGCGGCAGGCAGCCATGGCTTAATCGTATTTCCAAACAACAATGTTCTTGCGACGGGAAAGACCTGCGCGTCGTTATTATGGGCGCAACGAACGTATGCTATCCCGATGTGGTTAGTTCTGTGCTTATCCCCGACGCACTGGATGAGCGGGTGAAGGCGATTGCCGATGAACGGTTTGTTACGATGCTCGAATTTGATAGAAAAGGCGATTTAGATACCGCGCTATCGCTGGTCGCAAGCATGGGGGGAGTTGACCAAGAGGATCTGCGTCTGGCTTATCAACGAAAGAAGACTGAAGGTGACTCCGGGCAATCCGGAATCGAGTATCTTCATGATGAGTATCTGACGCTGCGAGATCCTAAAATAAAGAAAAATGGCGAATTTGTCGGCCGTGCCGTTAACCCCAGTGAATATGAGTCGCCGCTTATCCGCAACTATATAGCGGGTGTATCCCTGATAGATACTTTGACCGTAACCCGGGCTCTCGTTGGGTTCACCAGATTGAACCCTGAATACAACGATCTGAAGAGTATGGAGGAAAGGCGAAGAGAGCTTTCGAGAAAACGACTTGACTGGACGCTTGCAAACCAAACCGTTGGTGAGGGAGTGTTTGTTGAATTCGACCAGAGTGTTTTGGAAGAGTGGTGTGCGCGCCCCGAGGTTGCTGCCAGAATCGAGGTAATGCAGGAAAACCTGAATAACTCGATAAAAAGCCGTAATGCTGAACCTAGGGAAATTAACCCTCTGTTCGTCGCTATTCACACTTTTTCTCATCTTGTTTTATTGGGTATCAGCGAAGTCTGCGGTTACTCAGCTGCATCTCTTCGTGAAAGAGTATATTGCCAAGCGTACCTAGAGGATGGCGCCGAGGAGTTCGAGGACATGCATGGCGTTCTAATCTACACTGCGTCCGCGTCGGGAGATGGTTCTCTGGGCGGATTGGTCAGATCCGGGGAGCCGGGCAGGTTCGAAGAGATTCTAAACAATTCCATGCGGAAAGCTACTTGGTGCTCAGATGACCCTGTCTGTATTGAATCGCGGGGCCAAGGGCTTGACTCTTGCAATCTGGCAGCTTGTTATAACTGTGCACTTGTTCCGGAAACCGCTTGCGAAAACGGCAATAGGTTTCTCGATAGGGCTCTAATCGTAGGTACGTTCGGCATGCCGACGACTGGTTTATTTAGTGCTGATCTTTACAATGCCCTTTGAGGAAATTGGAACAGGAATCAGACTGCTCAAACGCCTGTTTAACTAGTGGGTTAGCGAAAGCTGGCCCACTAGTTAATTGAAGGTCATAAAGACTATTCGGCTAAATATGTCCGCATGCGCATTTAGTTTACTGTCATACAGTCACTATTGCCATGCGTTGTGATACGCCTTAAGCTAGTGATTCGCTGTGTCAATTAGCGGACAAATCGTCCGCAGTTTATTCCGATTGGATAGCATGTTAGACGTAAAAGGGGAGATAACTGCAAAGCGTAAAGAGCTTGCGTTAACTCAAAAAGAGTTCGCCGCTGCCCTTGGGATGGGGCCAAATGGTGATAGAACTGTGCGCCGTTGGGAGACGGGAGAATCTTGTCCTTCTGCAGCTGAGCTGGCTTTTATTCGCTCTTTTGGCCATAAGGCTCCATTTGCACAAGGCGATCGCAAGGACGCTCCCTTTACTTATATTGACCTCTTTGCGGGCATCGGTGGCATACGCATGCCCTTTCAAGAATTGGGTGGCAGGTGCGTTTTCTCTTGCGAGTGGGATAAGTTCGCTCAGAAGACCTATCGAATGAATTACGGTGACACCCCTGCGGGAGATATTCACGAGGTCCGCTCGGAAGACATTCCGAGTTTTAATGTGCTGCTAGCAGGCTTTCCGTGTCAGCCCTTTTCACTTGCAGGTGTGTCGAAAAAGAAATCTATGGGCAGGGCGACGGGATTCGAAGACAAAACTCAGGGTACTTTATTCTTTGAAGTAGCTCGCATTCTGCGCGATAAGAAGCCGGAGGCTTTCCTGCTTGAGAACGTTAAGAATTTAACGAGCCATGACCATGGCAAGACCTTCAAGATTATTATGCAGACGCTTGAAGATGAACTGGGTTATGACGTCCATTACAAAGTGCTCGACAGTAAAAATTGGACTTGCCAACACCGTGAGCGCATCTATATTGTCGGCTTCAAGAAAAAGACTCCATTTGACTGGAATCAGCTTGATATGGGGTCTGGTGGTCATACTGTTAAGGAGATTCTTGAAGACAGCCCGGATAATCGATACATTTTGTCGGATAAGTTATGGGACTATTTGCGTGCTTATAAGAAAAAGCATCAGGCGGCTGGCAATGGATTTGGCTATAGCACAGTGGGCCCCGACGACACCACGCGTACCCTTTCAGCACGATATCATAAGGACGGTAGCGAAATCCTTATTTCTCGTGGCGAGGGAGTCAATCCCCGCAAGCTCACTCCGCGTGAATGTGCAAGGCTCCAGGGCTTTCCCGATCAATTCATCATTCCGGTGTCTGACACGCAGGCATATCATCAATTCGGAAACTCCGTTACTGTTCCAGCAGTGCGGGCGGTCGCCAAGGCAATGATGGAGGCTTATTTCGATGGATTACGGTGTACTGAGTAGCTACTTTGATGGCGCAGTCGCAAAGAGACTGGTCGCGGTTGATATCGATGGGAAAGTAAGCAATCAGCACGAATTCAATGGTACCGCTGAGCTTCGATCGCTCTTTGGCGATAATGATATCAGGGGCATACCGACGACCTTTGCTTATCTGTGCGACGATGCTAACCCGCTGTTTGACCATGGCTTCACAACTTGGTATGACGCCCGCAGGAAGCATCCTACTAGGACTGAATATAGGCTTTACTACAATGACAATGATGCAATTAAGGCCGCTCATATCGACGACCTAATGATCATGGCGATTTCTGATGAGCACGGTCTTTTGGTTGTGTTCGCGAGTCGAGGATCAAATGCCGAAAGTCAACTGAGGTGGCTGTTTGGTTTAGAGGATGTCTCTAGTGGCAGATTCTCGCGGTCAACGACCGATGACATTAGAATCGGATCGATTGCGGCATCTATTCTCGAGGCAATTGGTGTTGAGGTTGCCTTGCCTGCTTCTGCCGAGTCATATCTGGACGATATGATCGATAAATTCGGCGACTCGTTTCCCAAAGGAATCGACTTCACAAGGTATTCTGCCTCGACGCTTGGCGATCTTGACTGGAGGGGATTTCCTGACCAGTGCTTACTTGATTGCTATGAACGAGAAGAGATTCTATTCAAGGTATTCGAAAGGTACTTACTTGAAAATGACCTCACTCCCTATATGAGGGGAGTGCTGGATGTTGACGCGGTACTTCGAATAACGATGTCAACATTTCAGCGAAGGAAGTCGCGAGCAGGCGCGGCGTTTGAACACCAGCTCGAGTTTCTGTTTAAAGGAAGGGGCATTCGTTATACCGCTCAGCCCTACACTGAGGGTAAATCGAAGCCGGATTTCATTATGCCGTCCATTGAGGCGTACAGAGATGCTTGTTTTCCGGTAGAGCGGCTGACGATGCTCGGGGCAAAGACGACAATAAAAGAGCGTTGGCGTCAGGTTCTCGAAGAGGCAAATCGAATTGATCATAAGCACCTAATTACGCTCGATGCTGCGGTTAGCACAGAGTACACGGATTCGATGCGCGAACACAATCTGCAACTAGTTGTGCCTCGTCCCGTTTTTGTTTCATATACTGCCGAACAACAAAAATGGTTGATGAGCGTAGGCGAGTTTTGCGAGATGCTTGAGGAAAAACAAGCAAGCGAATAGTTTGTGTGCCGTTCGCTTGCTTGACCGTATTCATAAGTTTTGCGCTGAGGGCAATGCGTTGGGTGGTACTGCAGTAATTACATACACTGCTCGATGTTGGCTAATGGAACGTTGTAGATTGTAGTCATGAACGGCGCACATCCTCCCCCTGCCATTAGGCCTTCAAACAAGTCATCAATCCCCAGCCTGCTCCTTAGCCAATCGAGCGCAGGCGCGTTTGATCTGGTTCACATTCATCGGCGTCCAAGCCTTAAAGACAAAGGCATCCTTGCCGTCGACGGAGATGGGCTCTGCATCGTAGAACTTGCCTTCGCGGCCCGCTGGTATTTTGTCGCGAAGCAGCGGATGGCTAATACCCAAGGTGTCGAATGAGCACCGCTGGTCGTAAAGTGCGCGCCTGTCGGGCGTTCCGTCGATAATCTGGAGCAGCATGCGGCGAACTTCGGCAGTATCTATTGTCGGTCCGGCGGGGTGCTTTGGCTTAGCCTTGCTCTTCGGTTTGCGCTTCTTCTCCTTTTTGGGCTTAGCAGGCTTGTCGGGCTCAGCGGGATTGGCTGCGCTAGCTTCCTCCGCGGACTTCTCGACCGTATCGGTTGCCTCTACTATGGGCTCGGCTTCAACGACTGCCGGGGCCTCGATAGACTCCTCGGGTTCTGGTTTCGGTTCGTGCATGGGCTCTACAGGATCTGGCTCCACCACTTGTTCAATTTCGACCTGAGCAGGCACCGCCGGATTCTCCGGCATCACCATGGTTGCAGCAAGCGGCTCCCATTGCGGCTCAGGACTTACCTCAACAACCTCCTCGGTAGCCTGCATGGCATCCTCGACCGTAGCGTCCTTCGCAATTCCCAGGCACTGCATCATCTGGTCAATAGAGTTGCCAAAGGGGGAAAGCGCCGCCAGTCCTCCGATAGGGGGAATGCCCTGTTTGCGAGCCCAAGACATCGTTCCCGTTGGAACGCAAGCTGACTCGGGCGCCTGTCCGCAAAGGAGCCATACGCTATCGATGGGCATGCCGTTGGAACGAATGGTTTGAAAACGGTATTTGGTAAGGCAGGGGGTAAAGCGCTGCTCTTTTGCATTTTCGATCGATGTGAACTTGGAGTCGAGCAAAAACAGGGAATCTCGACCTGCCTCTTTAAAACTCAGGGCAAAATCCGGTGTCCAATACGAGTCGCCCGGCTGCTGGTCAAATAGGTCGTTTGGCAGCAGGCGATGAGCGCCAAGGCTGGCGAATTCTTGGTCGCCTCCATAAAGCACGGGCTGATACCACAGCGTGACTTGCGCGCCTCCGCGCTGAAGCCGGTAGACGTTTGCGACTTCTCGTTCGTTGTCGGGCATTCCGTATTCCTGAGTTCGCTCAACTCGCTCAAAGGGAGTTTCGTACGAACTGTCCGGCGTATATCCCTGGGCGTCGAACCAATGGAGCAGAGAGGCGAGCGAGTACAGCTCGTAAAGGCGCGAGACACGATGCATGCTCAAAATGAGGCCTTCGCGCGCAAAGTCAAATTCACCAAAAGCGTCCCACGTGCGCATGAGCTGAAAAAGGCGTGCGTAATGGGGTATTTCCTGGAAGATCTTGGTTTTGCGAGGCATCCGGAACGTGTTGGAAACGGTGACGGACACGGCTTCGGAAAGAAGCCTGTAAAAGCGTTGTGCACGAGTCCGCTGTGCCTCGAGTTTCGACAGCAGGGGCTGGTCGCGTTCAATCTGCGCGTCGATAATCATGACGGGAATGAGGTGCCCCTCGGTACCCTGTATGCCGGACAGCTTGCTTTTCGCCTCGCGAAGCGCGTCCATTTTCTGTTTGATGCCCGCGATTGCCTGCACGATTGTTCGAAAAACATGCGAGATGAAGGAAACGATGGCCCTGTTTTCATATGTGTCGCACGAGCGAACGGTTTGCTTCGTTTGAATCTTACGGCTATACCAGTTGCGTCCCTGCATGCGGATGGCGGTGCTTTGGCGTACCGGGAACAGCCGGTCGGGATTTTTGTAAAGCCATTCAATCTCGTTTCGACCGATTTGTCGCAGCTTTTCGGCGGCAACGAGCTGCTCCGACCGATCGGTTTTGGTATATGGCCGCGTTTTAAAATTGGGAAGTTCCGCCTCGATGCCGGTGAGAATTGTCTCGGCGAGCAAAACGAACGATTGAAGGCTGTTCGCCTCCGAGCCCTCTGCATCGCCAAGGGAGTCGCTGTCCTGCGTATTTCCTGCCGACAGCATCCATCCGATGGGCGTGGCAAGTTCCTGCCCGGCAAGTTCGTCCAGCAATCCCACGACATACTGGCGCTGATTGCTAATAGTGCTGGAACAAGGGATTTCTTTTGTCTTTACCGCGAACGGCTCAAAGCGGCGTTGGCACGAATAGATACGAGCTTCGACGGTGGCGAATCCATAGGTATCCGAGAACGGTCTCCAGTTGCCGCTTCCATAGGCTGGGACAAGCCGATAAACGTAGCTGCCGCCAGCCTGCTCCGGCATGATGCAACGCCACTGATGCTCGTCTTCGTTAATCCTCAGCGTTATCTTGACCGCGCCCAGGTTGCGGTCGGCAAACAGCGACAGCTCGTACTGGGCACGATCGACAATTGCCGCGCTGTAGTCTATTTCGCCCAAGCCCGGCGTCCTGCGACCCTCGTGCATCTCAAACGACAGGGGAACGGAAGGGTTACGGGGGTCGCGCAGGATAAGCCGGATCGAGCAGGCTTTAAGCGAAGAACTGGTAGAAGCCACTGTCTCCACCAACCTCGAGAATGTGCTCAATACGCTGCTTTGTCTTGGGAAGGCCGGTTATGGCTCCCAGGCCATCGAGCAGGTTTCTCACGCGATCCTCTGTTCCGCAGATTTGGGGAAGGACTTTTTGGGCAACCGCGAAATCGACCGGATCATAGGTGGTCGATGCCGAGGAGGTATCCATAAGGTCGCTCGCGGTAACGATGTAATTGCGCATCATGAGCTGGGAGCGCGGGCTTACGGGATGGTTGGATGCAGCGCAGCACGCGAGCACTTCCTGGAATTTCGCCGCAAGGCCAGCGGGCATCTGCGTATCGCGGGCTCCAAATGCGGATTCGATCGTCGAGAGGGGGATAGCTGGCTCGTCGGAAAAGTCGTGCTCTTCGCTCTGAATGTCATCGATATCCAGAGGCGTGTCCTGCGCGTCGAGCATAATGACCCAGCTTCGGTCGAGGAAGCGGGGAGAGAGCTCTTCGGTTGTGTGGTCAAAGTTAACTGTCGCGATAAAGCGCAGCCAGGAAGGGGTCGTAAAGGCGTGCCCGCCGCCAAGGGAGAGCGCCGTGGGACGGTTCCTAAACTTGTCGCACGCTAGGAGGAACGGTGACCAGTAGTGCTCGAGCGAGCTAAGGTTTGCTTCGTCTAGGAGCATGATGTAGGGGATAGGGGTGAGGTCTTTGAGCTGTTGCTCGGTGTCGAGTTGCTCAAAGGCTTGGTAAGCGGCAGCGTTTGCAGGCTCCACGCGCTCCATAAAGGGATTGTAGAAGCCGATGAAGTCCTTATAGCTGGTCCATCCGCGCTCGACTGAGACCTCGCAGAAGCGGTTTGCCTGGGGCTGGGTAAGCCCCAAGGCTCCGGCGAGTATTCCCGCGAGGCTCGTCTTGCCCGTGCCCGGCATACCGGCAAAGGTAGTGATATAGCCTTGCGTAAGGCAGATCATAAGGTTAGCGATATCGTTGCGGGTAAAGTCGCGTCCAGCTCGATTGATGACGGTATCGCTCATGCGGTCTAAAAGGTCCGAAGCTGACAGTTTATCGTCGGGCAGCATGGCGGGTATGGTCAAAGTGGGGGCTACTTCATTTGCTTGTTGCGGGTTTGCCAAGGGGGCGGTTCCCGCCGGTACGGGATTGACCGCTCCCAGAATCTCGCGAACGACGGTCGACTCGAGGAGCTTTTCGCTCGCAGTCATCTCATCCTTAAACGACTCGACGACATTTTTAATGGCTCGCTTGGCAAGGACCTTGCCTTCTTCTAGGTTTTCGAGATCTGCTTTCGCGCTTCTGAGGTCCTCGAGCGTCTTATCGAGCTCTGCCTTGCGTCCGGTGAGCTCCGCTTCCGTCTCGGCTACGATTCGTGCTTTGACTTCGTCGCGGCTAGCTTCCGCCTCATCGGCGGCTGCCTTGGCGTCACGCGCTCGCTGCTCTGCTTGAGCAGTTTCTTCTTGGGCTTTTTGGATTTGTTTTTCCAGGTCCGCTTGGCGGCGTGCAACCTCTTGGCGAATCTGCTCGTTCTCTTTGACCTTGTCGTAGAACTCTGCAAAGTGCTCGTCGTCTAGAACGTACTGTGCGAGCTGCTCGCTAGAGACGGTGTCGATAATCTCGCGTTTGCGGCTGTCGGAAAGGGTCGACCACTCTTCGTACTTGCTCAGTGCGGTGAGCATACGTTTGCGTCGCTCTGGGGTTGTGACGATCTTCGTCTCGAGGTCGGTACAGGCCTCAATAGCCGTCTTAAGATTGCGGGCTTCGTTTTTTGAGAGGCCAACTTCGGTGGTGCGGGATACTCGGGCGATAGCGCTCAAAACCGTTTCATTGGGCATCCAGTCATACTTGCGATTGCTGGATGTAAATCGAGTTTTGATTTCGTCGATGTCGAGAAGGCGTGCATAGGGATTGCCCTCCCCATCGTTTACGGTGAGCTTAAAGGCAAAGCTCGACGCTTTTTCGGCAAAGATGTACTCGTCAAAAGACTGAACGGCCTTGATGGAATAGACGCCGGGTGCCTTTTGCTCAATCTCGAATGGCCCGTAGAGGTTAGGCTGGTCGTCTATTTCCTGGCGCAGCATGATGTACTTGGTGAGCGGCATTGCCTGTGAAACAGACGGATGAATGGTGCTGACGAGCGGTTGGCTGAAATCGATCAGCCCGTCGTCTGCGGAGATAATCTGAACAAGGCGTGATGAGATTTGGCTTTTTCTGAACTCGACAAAGTCGATGTTGCTGCGTCCCGGCCTCCAGTTGTAATTGGCAATTGAGTTGTAGCGATGATGTTCCAGATGGGGATAGTAGTTATTCTCCATGAACTGGTCGACATCAACGTTGGTTTTCATAACGACGAGTCGGCCAAAAATACCTTCGTATTCTTCTTTGGTTTTGCCTTCGAGTGTTACCGGGAGGCCGCCGATTTCGGGGAAGGTCGTGGTATCGATTCGCGTTATCTTGTCTTCGTCTACGAGGTATTGAGGATAGGTAATTGCTCGTTTTGGAGATGGGCCACCGTACTCCACGTAGGTGATCATTTCCTTGCGAACGCATTCCGAGATACTCGTAACCTTACGCGATGCGAGCGTGAAGCCCATGAGCGGCTCCTTTCAACACTGCCAAGACAGATGACCGACTAATAGTCAATTCTACGGAGGCTGCCAGCAATTTTGTTGAGCAACAAAATCGATTACGCGAACGGTCGGTTACATGAGGCGGGTGTCAGTTAACCGACTTGTCGCCATGCCGCATGGGCTTTCGACGAGACCGGCACGGCATGGCGGCCAATGCTGCCTACACCATCGCAATCCCGCGTGCCGCACTCAACAGCTCATACTCCCTCTGGCTCCAATGGCGCAGCTCGGCCGCGTCGACGGCGTCACGACACAAGTCCAAAAACGCCTCGGCTCTCTCGCAGAAGCACTCGCGAGCAAAGACGCCGGATCCGTCCGCAACGCACACGCCGTCTGCAAACAGCTTCCAACTCGACGGCTCGCGCGAGTCGTCTCCGAGCAGCTTGATCTGCAGAACATGCGGGTTGCCAGCAGCACAGAGCTCTTCCTCGAGCTTCTGTACCGTAAAGCGCATCTGGTGGGAGAGACTACTCTTGACCATGGCCGAGGCATAGCCGTTCGGCTTGTCCAGAAGATGCATTCTTTTTGGTTTGACGACCAGATTGTGGAAGTTGCGCTCGCTGCGCACAGAGAAATTGTCCATACGGACTCCTTTCATCGATGTTGGCAGGGCCACCGTGCCTCTTGGCCGGTTGGCGTCGGGATCGTGGAGCCAACTCTCTACCCCGACTCTGGATAAAACGTGCCCGCTCCTTGCAGGCACGGTGGAGTCTATCAGCGCGCGCGGACACAAATCAAGCGCGCTTGCGAAATGACGCGCGGGCGGCGCTTGATTTCGCCGGCTGCTGTTAGGCTTAAATTCGAAAAAATGTCGAAATATCCCATGTAAAAGTACGGAAAAGTGTCGTGATACACACTTTAAAACCTCGAAAAAGTGTCGAAATGAGCACCTAGCAACCACGGAAAAGTGTATCCTAGTGCTAAAACAGCACGTAATAAGGGGTACGCTTATGCTGCAGAGAAAAGCGAAAGCACAGTTTGAATCTTGGCTTGCCTCGTCGCCTAACAAGGCTCTTTTGGTCAAGGGCGCCCGACAGGTGGGAAAGTCATATTTGGTCAACGTCTTTGCAAGCGAATCGTTCGAAAATGTCGTGACGTTCGACCTTATCGCCGACGCGTCCGTGCGCGATTCGTTTTTGGCGGCAAAAAGCGCGGATGACCTGCTTATGCGCATGTCTATTGCTGCAACGCAGCCGATGGTTGCGAACAAGACCGTTGTGGTTATCGACGAGGTGCAGCGATGCCCCAACGTGGTGACGTTTATCAAATATCTGGTCCAGCGCGGCGACTTTCGATACATCCTTACCGGATCGCTCCTTGGCGTTGAGCTCGAGGGCATCGATTCCCTGCCGGTGGGGTATGTCGAGCAGGTCCAGATGTACCCGCTCGACTTTGAGGAGTTTTGCTGGGCAAATGGCGTTGGTGCCAGCGTGTTTGACATGCTCAGGGGCTGTCTAAAGAATGAGGGGGAGCTTCCCGGCTATCTGTATGACCGCTTGCTCGATCTGTTCCATCAGTATGTGGTGGTGGGAGGCATGCCCGACGCGGTCAATTCCTTCTTGGCGACGCGCAATGTCGACGAGGTTCGAAACATCCACCGCGATCTTCACGCCCTGTATCGCGATGACATCGCAAAGTACGCTCCGTCCGAGCTGCGCTTGGTTATTCGCGATATCTATGATCTGATTCCCAGCGAGGCCGGTTCCAAAAACAAGCGATTCAAACTGTCATCGATTAACGGTGTCAAACGTTTTTCGCAGGTGACAGATCATTTCCTCTGGCTATCGGAGGCGGGTGTCGCGCTTCCTGTGTATAACGTAACGGCGCCCGTGGCACCCCTTTTATTGGGGGAGCAACGAAATCTGTTTAAGCTGTTTTACTTGGACACCGGAATGCTTATGTCGTCGTATTCCAAAAGGGTCGCCCAAGGCGTTTTTGATGGGGAGGCAGAAGGCCCCTTTGGCATGAATATGGGGGCGGCATTCGAGGGCTTCGTTGCCCAAGAGCTCAAAGCCCACGGATTTAGATTGCGCTACTTTACGTCCAAAAAGGTCGGTGAGCTCGATTTTGTGGAAGAGACGTTCGATGGGGAAGTGCTCGCCATCGAGGTCAAATCGGGCAAGAGCTTTAAGTCCCACGCGGCGCTCGATAACGCACTGGCAACGAAGGGCTACGGAATCGATCGCGCCCTGGTACTTGCGGAATGTAATCTTCACCGCGATGGTGACGTGCTGTATCTGCCCATCTTTATGGCAGGGCTTTTGGAGCCGTAACGTGCCGCCGACTCTTCCGACCCTCCCTTAGCTCTCGCTACTCATCGTCTCCGTCGTTGGGGTCGCCCTTGAGGGTGTTGATGTCCAGATACTCGTTATCGTCCTCTTTTTGCTGGGTCTCCGACTCCGCTTGGGTGGGGCCGGAGAACAGTCGGAATCCCTCAAACGCAATGACACAGAGCAGGGCAATGACAATGGCGATAAAGGCAACCTTGACTGCCTGCGGAAATTCCGAAAAACGCAGCGCCTTTTCCTCGGCGTAATAATCGGCGAAGCGCTCTTCGCCCGTGCTTTTGGTATACGCCGGCGCGGACGCGACCTCCGGGTCATATTCCGGTGCAGGCGTGGCAGCGTACGGATCGTTGAGATAATCGCTCGATGCGGTGCCATAATCCTCGGTCTCGATGCGATCGGTGCCAGCATAGCCATCGGAATAATCGGAATATGCCGCACCGCCCTCATAGTCCGCGGCGCTCGTGTTGGCGGCAAAAAGCGGGTTAACTGGAACGTCGAGCGCCGGCATGCCGGTAGAGGTCTCATCCAGATCGGCTGCAGCCCAGGAATCGTAGGCAACCTGATGGGCAACGGGCTCATCGAGCCTTGTGACCGGAGACTTGCGTGCCGCAGGAACGGGCAACTGCTGGGCGCTGTACATAACGGTGCTGTCGGCCGATTTGCTCCGCGTCGCCGCAGCGAGAAATGCCGCCGTCTCGGACGGGTCGCTTGCGGGGCGGGGAGTGGGCGTGGGCGCCGAAATGGGTGCGGGCGTAGACGCGGGCGTCGAAACAGGCGGCTGCGCAGGAGTCGGCGCAGATGCGGACTTAGGCGCAAGTGCGGGATTGGGGCTTGACGGGCGAGCCCCACCGCCCATGAGTTCGTCGGCGGTCCACGGGCGATCATCCATCACGTCGTCAAGGTTCAGCGAAAACAGGTCGTCTTCACCCTCATCGAACATGCGGTTCACATGTCCACCAATTGCCGGAATCAATCCGCGACCGGTGCATGATGCCTTGCTCAACGCCATTCTGTTCCACCCTTTCGAAATACTAATGTCATCGATTATATGGAACTTTCCAAGCGGCTCGGTCTTGGATTCATGCTTTCCAGAACTCGCGCCCAAAAGGGGAGGGGCAATCTAGGCGAGTGCCTACTTGTCGTCGGCCGCCGCCTTGGCCTCATTGAGGTAGCTATAGAAGCTGTACTTGGAGATGCCAAAGAACTCGCAGGCGCGCTCGCTCGACTTGGAAATGAGGAAGGCGCCGCGACGGTCGAGGTAGCCAATGGCGCGAATGCGCTCATCTTTGGTCATAAGGGCTGCCGGCTTGCCCACGTATTGCTCGCACTCGCGCAGCAGGTCCTCGAGCAGGTCGCCGATGTTTTTGGTAATGGGCTCGGGCTCGGTGTAGCCCGTGCCGCCGGTGCCGGTAAAGGCATCGAGCGAGCGCTCAAAAGCCTTCATGAGCGTAATGTCAAAGTTAATGCCCAAAATGCCGACGGGCTTGCCCTCGTCGTTGCGGATAAAGATGGTCGAGGACTTGAGCAGCTTGCCATCGGCGGTTTTGGTGAGGTATGGCTCGCGGTCGTGCACGTCGGTGGTGCCCTCGTGCATGGACTCAAGCACAATATGGCTGGGGCCGTCACCCAGTTTGCGCCCGCTGACGTGGCCGTTTTCGATCACTACGATGGAGTGGTCCACGTCATCGGTCTCCAGATCGTGGACGACGATTTCGCAGTTGGGGCCAAATTGGAGCGCCAGGCCGTGTGCAAGGCGCTTGTAGAACTCAATCTGTGCGGGGGTCATGGGTGCCTTCCTAAAAATTAGTTTGGGCTCACTGTGCCATAAACCCCACTTGTTCGCAAATAACGAAAGCGTCGCTGTGTTATGTGACCGTTCGGCGGCGAAAAGGTACCGATTACGGCAACAAACAATTTGTTAGGTTTTCCAATCAAAAAGTGTGATAGAACAGTGCTAACAAACTTTTTGTTTGGCATCCACATAAAAGTTCAGTCGCATGAATGGGAATGGGCTGAAACGCGTATGCGGGGGCCGGCAAGAGAGAACTTAAGGAGTTCACCGTATGGCCGATAAGATCCAGTGGGCGGGCAACACGATGCCCAAGAGCGATGACAAGCACTTGGGAATCATGAGCCTCGACCACGTGAAGAAGGCCCGCGCCTTTCACCAGTCGTTCCCCCAGTACACCGTCACTCCGCTTGCCCGCCTGGATGGCCAGGCCGCGCGCCTGGGCCTGTCCAACTTGTGCGTTAAGGACGAGAGCTATCGCTTTGGCCTCAACGCCTTTAAGGTTCTGGGCGGTTCGTTTGCCATGGCCAACTACATTGCCGACGAGACCGGCAAGGACGTTGCCGAGTGCACCTTCGATTACCTGACCTCCGATCAGCTTGCCAAGGACTTTGGCCAGGCCACCTTCTTTACCGCCACCGACGGCAATCATGGCCGCGGCGTGGCATGGGCTGCCAACAAGCTGGGCCAGAAGGCTGTCGTGCACATGCCCAAGGGTTCCACCAAGCCCCGCTTTGATAACATTGCCGCCGAGGGCGCCACGGTGACCATCGAAGAGGTCAACTACGACGAGTGCGTGCGCATGGCCGCCGCCGAGGCCGACGCCTGCGAGCGCGGCGTCATCGTTCAGGACACCGCCTGGGAGGGCTACGAGAAGATCCCGTCCTGGATCATGGAGGGTTACGGCACCATGGCATCCGAGGCTGCCGAGCAGCTGCGCGAGATGGCCATCAACCGCCCGACGCACGTGTTTGTCCAGGCTGGCGTGGGTTCGCTCGCCGGCGCCGTGGTGGGCTACTTCACCAACCTGTATCCCGATAACCCGCCCACCTTCGTCGTGGTCGAGTGCGCGCCTGCCGCCTGTCTGTACAAGGGCGCTGCCGCCGGCGACGGCGACCCGCGCATCGTGGACGGCGACATGCCCTCCATCATGGCCGGTCTGTGCTGCGGCGAGCCCAACATTCTGGGCTGGGATATCCTGCGCAACCACACCACTGCCTTTGTGTCCTGCCCCGACTGGGTCACCGCTCGCGGCATGCGCACCCTGGGCGCTCCCGAGAAGGGCGACCCGCGCGTCATCTCCGGCGAGTCCGGCGCCGTGACCACCGGTCTGGTCGAGACCCTTATGCTCGATCCCGAGTACGCCGAGCTCAAGGAGCTCATCGGCCTGGACAAGACGAGCTCCGTGCTCTGCTTCTCCACGGAAGGTGACACGGATCCGGATCAGTACCGTCGCATCGTCTGGGAGGGCGAGTATCCGACCTGCTAATCGTTGGGCGGCGCAACGCGCCGCGCCAAATTCCTATTAGACCCCCTATGTCCTGCAGATGCATGAGCCCGGGAGGCGGAGCGATACCTATTTGCTCCGTCGCGAGTTCCGCACGCAAAGGAAAGCACTTAATGTGCTTTCCGTCTTGCGCAGGACTGTCCGAGCAGCGGAGTAAATAGGTATCGCTCCGCCACCTCACAGGTAGATTCCTTCGTTTGAAAGGTTATGAACAATGGCTAAAGAACTCGATTTCGACGCTATCAAGGCTGCTGCTGAGTCTCATCGTGCTGATATGACTCGCTTCCTGCGCGCTATGATCTCCCATCCCTCTGAGTCCTGCGAAGAGGGTGAGGTTGTCGCCTGCATCAAGGCCGAGATGGAGAGCCTTGGCTATGACGAGGTCAAGGTCGACGGCCTGGGCAACGTTATGGGCTTTATGGGCGAGGGCGACAAGATCATCGCCATCGACTCCCATATCGACACCGTCGGCATCGGCAACATCGAGAACTGGGATGCCGACCCCTATGAGGGCTACGAGACCGACGAGATCATCTACGGCCGCGGCGGCTCTGACCAGGAGGGCGGCATGGCTTCTGCTACCTATGCTGCCAAGATGATGAAGGACATGGGCCTCATCCCCGAGGGCTACAAGATCATGGTCGTCGGCACCGTCCAGGAAGAGGACTGCGACGGCATGTGCTGGCAGTACATCTACAACAAGGACGGCATTAAGCCCGAGTTCGTCATTTCCACCGAGCCCACCGACGGCGGCATCTATCGCGGTCACCGCGGCCGCATGGAGATCCGCGTCGACGTTCACGGCACCTCCTGCCACGGCTCCGCTCCCGACCGCGGCGACAACGCCATCTACAAGATGGCCGACATCATCGCCGACGTCCGCGCCCTCAACAACAACGGCTGTGACGAGTCGACCGACATCAAGGGCCTCGTCAAGATGCTCGACCCCAAGTACAACCCCGAGCACTTCGAGGACGCCCGCTTCCTGGGCCGCGGCACCTGCACCGTCAGCCAGATCTTCTACACCAGCCCCAGCCGCTGCGCTGTCGCTGACTCCTGCGCCATCTCCATCGACCGTCGCATGACCGCCGGTGAGACCTGGGAGTCCTGCCTGGACGAGATCCGTAACCTGCCGGCCGCCAAGAAGTACGGCGACGACGTGAAGGTCTCCATGTACATGTACGACCGTCCGTCCTGGACCGGCGAGGTCTACGAGACCGAGGCTTACTTCCCCACGTGGATCAACAAGGAGACCGCTCCGCACGTCAAGGCCCTCGTCGACGCCCACAAGGCCATGTTCGGTGACGAGCGCATCGGCTGCGAGCCCAGCATGGACAAGCGCACCGGTCGCCCGCTGTGCGACAAGTGGACCTTCTCCACGAACTGCGTTTCCATCCAGGGCCGCTATGGCATCCCCTGCGTCGGCTTCGGCCCGGGTGCCGAGTCTCAGGCTCACGCTCCCAACGAGGTCACCTACAAGGACGACCTGGTCACCGCTGCCGCCATGTATGTGGCTGCCCTGAACCTCTACGATCCGAGCAAGGCCGATGGCGACGCCACCGTGTTCCGCGCCGGTCTGACCAACAACAAGATCGATTAGTCCCATTCCTCGATCTTGTTGAGCCGGGGACAGCTCGTGTCCCCGGCACCCCCTGTTGACTTGGGGCCCGCGGTCGTTATCTCCCATGCTTCCTCAACGGTAGCGGGTCCTCGTCATGGTGCTCTGCATGTTCTAGCCACACGCGCATGCCGGAGCACATCTACTCATTGCAATCGTTTCATCTTTGGAAAGGATATTTACATGGACGCCAAGTTTACCGAGCTCGTCGAGCAGCTGAACGGCCTCGATTTTAAGGGCATGTACGGCAGCGACTTCCTGCACACCTGGGATAAGACCACCGATGAGCTCAAGGCTCTCTACATCGTCGCCGACGCCCTGCGCGAGCTGCGTGAGAACAACGTTTCGTCCAAGATCTTCGACTCGGGCCTGGCCGTCTCCCTGTTCCGCGACAACTCCACCCGTACGCGTTTCTCCTTCTCCAAGGCCGCCAACCTGCTCGGCCTTGAGCTGCAGGACCTGGACGAGAAGAAGTCCCAGATCGCTCACGGCGAGACCGTCCGCGAGACCGCTACCATGATCTCCTTCATGGCCGACGTCATCGGCATCCGCGATGACATGTACATCGGCAAGGGCGACGCCTACATGGCCGAGGTCTCCGAGTCTGTCCAGCAGGCCTACGAGGACGGCGTTCTGGATCACCGTCCCACGCTCATCTCCCTGCAGTCCGACTCCGATCACCCCACGCAGTCCTCTGCCGACATGCTCTACCTCATCAACGAGTTTGGCGGTCTTGAGAACCTCAAGGGCAAGAAGGTTGCCGTTACCTGGGCCTACTCGCCCTCTTACGGCAAGCCGCTGTCCTGCCCGCAGTCGCTGATCAGCCTGCTGCCCCGTTTTGGCATGGACGTCACCCTGGCCCACCCCGAGGGCTACGACCTCATGCCCGAGGTCGTCGAGCGCGCCAAGGGCTATGCCGCCGAGTCCGGCACCACCTTTAAGCAGGTCAACACCATGGCCGAGGCCTTCGAGGGCGCCGACATCGTGATCCCCAAGAGCTGGGCTCCGTTTGCCGCCATGGAGAAGCGCACCAACCTGTACGCCGAGGGCGACGATGCCGGCATCGCCGCGCTCGAGAAGGAGCTGCTCGCCCAGAACGCTACGCATCAGGACTGGTGCTCCACGACCGAGCTCATGGAGAAGACTGCCAACGGCCAGGACACCATCTTTATGCATCCGCTGCCCGCCGACATCTCCGGTGTCTCCTGCGAGCACGGCGAGGTCAACGCCGACGTCTTCGACATGCACCGCGTGGGCATGTACAAGGAGGCCAGCTACAAGCCGTACGCCATCGCAGCCATGATGTTCCTGCAGAAGGTTGCCGATCCCGCCGCTACCCTCAAGGCCCTCGACGAGCGCAACACCGCCCGTTGGTTCCAGGCCTAAAGCTGGGTTGAGGTAAGCCATGTAAAGGGGGCGCTCTGCCAACCGGCGGGGTGCCCCTTTTTGCATCGTGGGCGTGCGGGATAAGCGCTTTCGATGTAGATGCCCCGCGACGCGAGTTATGGGTACGATGGTTTCAGGGGAGGTATCGCCATGAAACTTGGTTGCGTCATTATGGCTTCGGGCGAGGGCAAGCGATTTGGCTCTAACAAGATGCTCGCCGATATCTATGGCGAGCCGCTGATTGCCCGGACCATTGATTCGGTTCCCCGGGGCTTTGACGTTGTGGTTTCGACGCGTTGGCCCGAGGTCGCTCAGATTTGTGATGACAAGCATTGCCCGTGCGTGCTGCACGATGGCGAGCTGCGCAGCGAAAGCGTCCGTGCGGGCCTTTCGTGGGGAGTCGAACGCAACTGGAAAGGTTGCCTCTTTTTGCCGGGCGACCAGCCGCTCGTGAGTTCGGATTCTTTTGAGGCTATGGTTCGTGCATTTGACGAGCGCGGCCGCAAGCATCCGGTGCGTCTTGCGTGCAACGGTGAGCCTTCGAGCCCGGTGCTCTTTCCGGCGGAACTGTTCGATGCACTTATGTGTCTTGAGGGTAAGGACGGCGGCGGTTCGATCCTCAAGGACCGTACCGACGTGGTGCTGGTCGAGGCGCGTGCCTACGAGCTGTGGGACGTCGATACCGTCAAGGGACAGCGACGCATAACGGAGCATATCGCCGCCTGCTCGTATTTTGATCGCGTGGCCAACTGCATCAATCAATAAGGAGCAATTATGATCATCATCAAAAACGGCGCACTCGTGACGCCCCAGGGGCTTCGCCGCGCCGATCTTGCCATGGAGGGCGACAAGATTGTGCGGATTGCCGCGGCAATCGAGCCGGGCGAGGGCGATACCGTCGAGGACGCCACCGACTGTTGGGTGTTTCCCGGCTTTATCGACGGCCACACGCACATGCAGTGCTGGACCGGCATGGATTGGACAGCCGATAGCTTTGAGACCGGCACGCGCGCGGCTGCCTGCGGCGGCACGACGACCATTGTGGACTACGCGACGGCCGATCGCGGCGTGACCATGCCCGATGCCTTGGTCGAGTGGCATCATCGCGCCGACGGCACCTGCACCGCCAACTATGCCTTCCATATGGCGCTTGCCGAGTGGAATGAGCGCAACCGCGCCGATCTTTCGGCCATGCGCGAGGCGGGCGTGTCGTCGTTTAAGACCTACTTTGCCTACGACCATCTGCGCCTGGACGATGCCGAGACACTCGAGGTGCTGGAGGAGCTCAAGCGCGTGGGCGGTATCCTGTGCGTGCATTGCGAGAACGGCACGCTCGTGAACGAGCTGCAGAAGCGCGTGTTTGAGCAGGGTATCCACGGGCCCGAGGGCCATGCGCTCAGCCGTCCGGACGTGTGCGAGGCCGAGGCCGTGAGCCGCCTGCTGTATCTGGCACACCTGGCCGGGGACGCTCCGGTCAACGTGGTGCACCTTTCGACCAAGTTGGGGCTCGAGGCCATCCGTGCCGCCAAGGCGCGCGGGCAGAAGAATATCTATGTCGAGACCTGCCCCCAGTATCTGATGCTCGACGACATCTGTTATCTGGAGCAGGGCGAGGACGGCTTTGCGGGTGCCAAGTATGTGATGAGCCCGCCGCTGCGCCATGCCGGTGACCGTGCCGCGCTGCGCGAGGCGCTTGTGGCTGGCGAGATCGATACTATTGCGACCGATCATTGCAGCTTTAACCTGCACGGGCAAAAGGACCGAGGACGCGATGATTTCCGCGCGATTCCCAACGGCGGGCCCGGCGTGGAGCATCGTCCCGTTGCGATTGCCACGAGCTTTGAGGGACAGCTGGGCCCCGAGGACCTCTGCCGCCTGATGAGCGAGAACCCGGCGCGCGTGTTTGGCATGTACCCGCGCAAGGGCTGTCTTGCCGAGGGCTCCGATGCCGACGTGTGCGTGTGGGATCCGTTCGCGCGTTGGACGATCAGCGCCGCGACGCAGCATCAGGCCGTGGACTACACGCCGCTCGAGGGCTTTGAGGCACATGGCCGCGCCAAGGCCGTGTTTGTGAACGGCGTGCTGGCGGCACGCGACGGCGAGCCCACCGGAGCCCAACCCGGCCGCTACGTCCCCCGCTAGCGGCAAAGATGCAGTGTCCCCTCCGCAGTTGCGGTGAAATACGGACTGTTTGCGGCCATTAGGTGGCCAAACAGTCCGTATTTCACCGCAACTGCGGAGACTGGGGCTGGCTACTTGAGGTTGGTGGCGACGACGGGGCGGCCGAGGGCTGCTTGGAAGCGATCTGCCATCGTTGGATCAGCAAGCGTGTCGACTTGGTTGAGCATGATACGGGCATTGTTGAGGTTCAGCATCTGCAGCTCGGCATTGAGCACCTGGGCGACGCGCTCTGGGGTGGCAGCGTCGGTGGGCTCGCAGCCGCAGCGCTCGCAGAAGAGCTCGGGGCGGTGGACAACCTCGGCGACGGGCTTGCCCAGCCCCGAGGCGCCGACGACCCAGACAACGTTTGTCGCGGCGGCGGGAATTACCGGCTCCCAGACGGCATGCGCCTTGAGCGGGAGTTGCTTGCTGCCATCTGCCTCGGCCAACACATAGTCAAAGCGCTGTGCCAGCTCGTTGAGCGGCTCGGCGGGGGCGGAGAGCTTGCCTGTCTCCGGGTTCAAAACACCCGCCTGGCAGATACTTCCGCGGACAAGTCCCGCGCATGCCTCGCAGGTGCAGCCGGGAACATGTAGGGTCCCCGGCTTCCAAGGCGCGGCGTCCAGGCGACGGCTCGACCCGTCCCATGGCACGCCGGCGACGGGAAACATGTGCGTGGTGGTACAGAGGAGCACGCGGCCGCCAGTGCGCATGAGCTCGAGACCCAGCGTCTTCAGCAGCGTCGACTTGCCGCCACTGCCGATAATCGCGGTAATGCCCGGCTCAATCCTGAGCACAGAGGCAAGATTGCCGCTAACCGTTTCCATCTGTTCACCGCCGTATAATACTGTGATAATAAATAATCATCAGAGTAGCGGCCGAACCGCTTTTGCTCTGCTCAAACCGTAGCACAGGGAGGTGCCCCGGGAATGCTCGTTTATGTTCGCGGCGCCGGCGATATCGCCACGGGCGTCGCCGCTCGCTTGGTGCGCGCCGGCGTGTCGGTTGTCATGGCCGATATCGCGGTTCCCACGTGCATCCGTCGCACAATCAGTTTTTGCGAGGCCATTCGCTTGGGCGAGGTCGAGGTCGAAGGCATTCGCGCTCGCTTGGCGCAGACGCCGGCAGAGGCGCTTGCAATTACCGAGGCCGGAGACGTCGCCGTCGTGGTAGACCCCCAGGCCAAGATGCTCGACGAACTGAAACCCGCTGCTGTGGTCGATGCGATTTTGGCCAAGCGCAACTTGGGCACCACGCGCGATATGGCGCCTGTCGTCATCTCCGTGGGGCCGGGCTTTACCGCGCCAGTCGATTGCGACGCCGTGGTCGAGACCATGCGCGGGCATTTTTTGGGCCGCGTGATTACCCAGGGCTCACCCCAGCCCAACACGGGTGTGCCGGGCATGATCGGCGGATACGGCAAGGAGCGTGTTATCCACAGCCCCGCCGTCGGCGTGTTTCGGTCCGACCGCGCAATCGGCGACATCGTGAGCGCCGGAGACGTGATTGGCTACGCGGGCGATACGCCCATGTACACGCAGATCGATGGCTGCCTTCGCGGGCTTTTGACGAACGGCGTGCAGGTGACTGAGGGCTTTAAATGCGCCGATGTCGATCCGCGCGGCGATGCCAGCTATATCAACTACATTTCGGACAAGGCGACGTCGGTCGGCGGCGGCGTGCTCGAGGCACTCGCTATGCTCACCGATATCTTTAGAGGATAGAAGGCGGCAATGGAAAAGCTCGATGTTGTGAATGCGGCGCTTGCCGCCCTGCGTGCTGGCGAGACGTGCGAGCTGGTGGTCGTAGCCGGTACGGCGGGTTCGTCCCCGCGCGGTGTGGGCGCCTGGATGGCCGTCTTTGCCGATGGCAGCCAGGCGGGCACTATCGGCGGCGGCAAGATTGAGCTCTTTGCACTGGATGAGGCGCGCGAGCTCCTGGGCGCGGGACAGTCGCGTCTGGTCCGCTACACCATGGGCGGCGAGAACTCCGATACCGGCATGATCTGCGGTGGAGCCATCTGCCTGTGCTATCTGCATCTGGATGCATCGCAGACGCCGCTGTTCCAGTCGATTGCCGATGTCCTGACGTATCGACGCATCGGCGACTTCGTCATCGACTTTGAGCCGTTTGTCACTCGTGCGCTCGAGGGCGATGTGTCTGAGTACCATGGCGAGGAATCGCGCCGCACCATTGCGGGCTGCCCCGGGCTTTCGCTGGCGGAAGAGGGGAGCAGCGTCACCTACACCAACGCCGCCTCCGAGATTCCTCCCGCGCACATCGAGACGCTCTGCCCCGAGGGCCTGACCTATATCTTTGGCTGCGGACACGTGGGTGCTGCGACGGCGCGGGTGCTCACGGCGGCGGGCTTTGCCGTCGTGGCTTGCGACGACCGCCCCGGCACGTTGACGCCCGAATGGGTGCCCGGTGTCTACGACCGTCGTCTGGTCGACTACAAGAACCTGAGCAAGCAGTGCCCCATCGGCCCGCGCGACCTAGTGGTTGTGGCCACGGCAGGTCACAAGTCCGATATCGACGTGGTGATTCAGGCTATGCGCGCTAAGCCTGCCTATCTGGGTTGTCTGGGCTCGCGTCGCAAGACGGCCTTCGTGCGCGCCCGCCTGGAGCAGGAGGGCTTTACGCAGGAGCAGATTGACGGGCTGCATCTACCGATTGGCGTTGCCATCGAGGCTGAGGACCCCGAGGAGATCGCCATCTCGATCGCCGCCGAGATGATCCACCTGCGTCGCACCAAGCTCGTCCCCCGCAAACGATAATCTCATCCCATTAAATAAGTTACGGTGGAATAGTTCCTAGGACTCTATTGAGAGTGGATAATCTCCCACTTTTGGCCTGTATCGGGGCTAAAAGTGGGAGAAAATCCACTCTCGTTCGTCATGCGTCCGAAAATCCACTCTCGTGCGTCCGATTGTCCGCTCTCGTTTCTCAACCACCATGGATCGATTTGTGCGGGGGAGTTGTGGAGTTGTGCAGGCAGACGAGGTTTTTCTGGAAATACACCCCTAATGCGCGTATAGTACCGATTGTTTTGTCGGCTCCTGCTGCGTCGAGTCCAAACCGCGAAATGCCATGAGCGGCGCGGATGCAGCCAGGAGGCACGAGGACAACCCATCGTGGCCACGCCCCGTGCTTAAAACCCCAAGAAGGAGTGAACAATGGCAGAAGAGAAGTATGTGCCGCGTCTGAAGACCAAGTACAACAACGAGGTCAAGCAGCAGCTTCAGGACAAGTTCCAGTACGAGAACGTCATGATGATCCCCAAGTTTGAGAAGATCGTCGTGAACATGGGTGTCGGCGAGGCCGCTACCGATTCCAAGGCCATCGACGGTGCCGTGCGCGACCTGCGCGCCATCACCGGCCAGCAGCCGATGATCACCCGTGCCCGCAAGTCCATCGCTACCTTCCGCCTGCGCGCTGGTATGCCGATCGGCTGCAAGGTTACCCTGCGTGGCGACCGTATGTGGGAGTTCTTCGATCGTCTGACCTCCGTCGCGATCCCCCGTATCCGCGACTTCCGCGGCATCTCCGCCAAGAGCTTCGACGGCCGTGGTAACTTCTCCATGGGCGTCACCGAGCAGCTCATCTTCCCCGAGATCGACTTCGATTCCGTCGATCACCAGCGTGGTATGGACATCACTTTCGTGACCACCGCCAACACCGATGAGGAGGCCAAGGCCCTTCTGGACGCCTTCGGTTTCCCGTTCAAGAAATAGGTTCACCTGCCCTATAAGCGCCGTTCCCACAAGGGGGCGGCGCTTGGGGCGAACAATACTCTATGTGAGGAGGATATAAGTGGCTAAGACATCGATGATCGTCAAGTGCAATCGCAAGCAGAAGTTCTCTACTCGTGAGTACACGCGCTGCCAGCGCTGCGGCCGTCCGCACTCTGTGTACCGCAAGTTCGGCCTGTGCCGTGTCTGCTTCCGCGAGCTTGCACTCAAGGGCGAGCTTCCCGGCGTTAAGAAGGCCAGCTGGTAAGTCACTACCAGCGTTTCAAGCATCAGTTTGGAACAGGGAAAACGCGCTAGTTAGGCTTTGCCGTTAAGGGCGGCGAAGAACCAAGAGCACGTGTTCATCAAGAACGAAGGAGAATCTGTATGAACCTTACAGACCCGATCGCAGATATGCTTACGCGCATCCGTAACGCTAACTCTGTGAACAAGGCCACGGTCTCCATGCCGAGCAGCAAGAAGCTCGTCGAGATCGCTCGTGTTCTGCACGAGGAGGGCTACATCGAGGGCTACGATGTCGAGGACACCGTTCCCCAGAAGACTCTGCACATCACGCTTAAGTATGGTCCCAAGAAGGCTAAGGTCATCAACGGCATCCGCCGCATTTCCAAGCCGGGCCTGCGTAAGTACACCGGCGTTGCCGACATGCCCCGCGTCCGCGGTGGCCTTGGTACCGCCATTATTTCCACCAGCCATGGCGTCATGACCGACCGCGATGCTCGCAAGCACAACGTCGGCGGCGAGATCATCGCTTACGTCTGGTAATTCGCTCGGTAGGTAGAAGGAAAGGAGATCACCGTGTCTCGTATCGGTAATAAGCCTGTCCAGATTCCCGCCGGAGTCGAAGTGGCAGTCAACGGCAACAACGTTGTCGTCAAGGGCCCTAAGGGCCAGCTCGAGCTCGATGTCTTTGAGAAGCTCGCTATCAACGTCGAGGACAACGTCCTCACCGTTTCCCGTCCCGACGACGAGCGTGAGACCCGTGCCCGCCACGGCCTCACCCGCGCCCTCATCCACAACATGGTTGTTGGCGTTTCCGAGGGCTTCGAGAAGAAGCTCGAGCTCGCCGGCGTCGGTTACCGCGTGCAGCAGAAGGGCAAGAACCTTGAGTTCTCCCTGGGCTTCTCGCACCCCGTGATCGTCGAGGCTCCCGAGGGCATCACCTTCGAGGTTCCCGACAACACCCACGTGAACGTCAAGGGTATCAACAAGCAGCAGGTCGGTCAGATCGCCGCTGAGATCCGCGGCCATCGTCCTCCCGAGCCTTACAAGGGCAAGGGTATCCACTACGTTGGCGAGCACATCCGCCGCAAGCTGGGTAAGGCCGCCAAGTAGTCGTAACCGACTCACTCGCATAAGACCAGCACCCCGTCAGGTGCTGGCAAGATCAACCTTTTTAGGAGTTTACGTATGAACAAGCATAAGGCGAAGCTGGAAGGCCTCAAGCGTCGTCAGCGTCGTGTTCGCGGCAAGGTCTCGGGTACCTCCGAGCGTCCGCGTCTTCGCGTGACCCGTACTAACGCCAACATCTATGCCCAGATCATCGACGACAGCAAGGGCTCCAGCCTGACGCTCGTCTCTGCCTCGACCCTCGAGGCCGAGTTCAAGGGCACCCACACCTCGAACAAGGAGGCTGCGGAGAAGGTCGGTCAGCTCGTTGGCAAGCGCGCCATCGAGGCCGGCATCACCAAGGTCGCCTTCGATCGCGGTGGCCGTATCTACCATGGCCGCGTCAAGGCCCTCGCCGACGGTGCTCGTGCCGCCGGTCTCGAGTTCTAGGAGGTATGTAGCACATGGCTCGTAATCAGAAGCAGCAGCGCGAGGCCTCCGAGTTCGAGGAGCGCGTCGTTTACATCAACCGCGTGTCGAAGACCGTCAAGGGCGGTCGTCGCATGAGCCTCGTCGCTCTCGTCGTCGTTGGCGACGGCAAGGGCAACGTCGGCGTTGGCATGGGCAAGTCCGCTGAGGTGCCCATGGCCATCTCCAAGGCGTCTCTCGATGCCAAGAAGAACATGTTCCACGTGCCGGTGACCGATCAGGGCACCATTCCGCACGAGGTTCTCGGTCACTTTGGTGCCGGCCGCATCATCATCAAGCCCGCTGTTGAGGGTACCGGCGTTATCGCCGGCGGCGCTGTGCGTCCCCTCTTCGAGCTTGCTGGCATCAAGAACGTCCTGTCCAAGTCCCTCGGTACCGACAACGGCCTCAACATCATCAAGGCTGCCGTCGAGGGCCTCAAGGAGCTCTCCAGCCCTGAGGACGTCGCGGCTCGCCGTGGCCTGACGGTCTCCGAGATGTTCGTCGGTAAGGAGAACTAAGCATGGCTGACACCATCAAGATCAAGCAGGTCCGCAGCACTAACGGTTGCAAGCAGGACCAGGTCCGTACTGTCCGTGCCCTCGGTCTCCACAGGATCCGCGAGGTTCGCGAGATTGCTGACAACGAGTCCGTCCGCGGCATGATCTTCAAGGTCAAGCACCTTGTCGAGATTGTAGAGGAGTAGCAAATGCAGCTTCACGATCTTACTCCCGCGCCCGGTTCCACCAAGAACCGCAAGCGCGTCGGCCGTGGCAATTCTTCGGGTCACGGCACCACTTCTGGCCGCGGTCAGAAGGGCCAGGGCTCTCGCTCTGGTGGCACCAAGGGTGCCGGCTTCGAGGGTGGCCAGACTCCGCTTGCTATGCGTCTGCCCAAGCTTCCGGGCTTCCGCAACCCCCGTCGTATCGAGTACACCGCTGTTAACGTTGAGCGTCTCGAGCGTAAGTTCGAGGACGGCGCTGTAATCGACGGTGCCGCTCTTAAGGCCGCTCGCATCACCAAGAGCGAGTTCGAGCCCGTCAAGGTGCTCGGCAATGGTGAGCTCACCAAGAAGTTCACGGTCAAGGTCGACAAGGTCAGCGCCTCTGCGCAGGCCAAGATCGAGGCCGCCGGCGGAAAGGTCGAGCTGCCGTGCTAAATGGTCTTAAGAATGCTTTCCGCATCAAAGAATTGCGCGAAAAGATTCTTTTTACCATAGCTATGCTCGTCGTGTACCGCATTGGTGCGCACGTTCCTGTGCCCGGCATTCCCTTCCAGGGGATGCTGGGCCTTTTCTCGACCGATAACAATTCGGTCGCCGCAGGTGCTATGGCCCTCCTGAATCTTTTCTCTGGCGGTGCGTTGAGCTATGTGTCGGTGTTTTCGCTGGGCATCATGCCTTACATCACCAGCTCGATCATCCTCCAGATGCTCCAGGCCGTCGTGCCTTCCCTGCATGAGCTTGCCCGCGAGGGCGAGGTCGGTCAGACCAAGATTACGCAGTATTCGCGTTACCTCACCCTGGCTCTGGCAATCCTCAACTCCGTGGGTTACCTCTTCCTCTTTAAGAGCTTCGGTATCAGCTTCAATGGCGCCGGCGCTCCCGAGATCATCTTCGACCTCATGATCGTCGGTACGCTCACCGCGGGCGCCATGCTGATCATGTGGATTGGTGAGCTCATCACCCAGCGCGGTATCGGCAATGGCATGTCGCTGATCATCTTTGCGAACATCATGGCCGGTCTGCCGCAGGCGATCTTCTCCAGCACCGAGGGCAATGCCGGTGGCATCATCACCATGGTGATCATCTGCGCCATCATCTTGCTGGTTATCCCGCTGATTGTTTTCCTTGAGCGCGGCCAGCGCCGCATCCCGGTCTCCTACGCTAAGCGCGTCGTGGGCCGTCGCATGATGGGTGGCCAGACCACCTACCTGCCCATCAAGGTCAACACCGCGGGTGTCGTGCCGATCATCTTCGCTTCGGCGCTGCTGTACTTCCCGGCTCAGATTGCCGTGTTCTTCCCCGGCATCGGCTGGATTCAGGCAGTTGCCTCCGCGCTTTCGACCGGTTGGCTCAATTGGGTGCTTAACGTTGTCCTCATCGTGTTCTTCGCGTACTTCTACACCTCCATGGTGTTCAATCCCGATGACACGGCCGACAACCTTAAGAAGCAGGGCGGCTTTATTCCGGGCGTGCGTCCGGGTAGGGCTACCGCGGCCTACATCAAGAACGCGCTCAACAAGATCACGCTTCCCAGCGCTGTCTTTTTGGCGCTCATCGCCATCGTGCCTTCGATCATCTTCTCCTTCACGGGTAACCATCTGATCCAGGCATTTGGTGGCACGTCCATCCTCATCATGGTCGGCGTCGTGCTCGACACGGTCGATAAGCTCGAAGGCCAGATCAAGATGTATGATTACGATGGATTCTTTAAATAGGCTAGAGGAGGATTGCTCATGAACCTCGTATTGCTCGGAGCTCCGGGTGCCGGTAAGGGCACCGTCGCACAGGAGCTCGTCGCCGAGTTTGGCGTCGCTCACATTTCCACGGGCGACCTGCTGCGTGCTGCCGTCAAGGGTGGCACCGAGCTTGGTATTCAGGCTAAGAAGTACATGGACGCTGGCGAGCTCGTTCCCGACCAGCTCGTGATCGACCTTGTCAAGGAGCGCCTTGCCGCCGATGACGCCCAGCAGGGCTTCATCCTCGACGGCTTCCCGCGAAACACCGCCCAGGCTGTGACGCTCGATTCCGAGCTCTCCGCCATGGGTCGTGAGATTGATTGCGCCCTTCTGGTCGATGTGGCTCCCGAGGTCATCATTGATCGTCTGTCTTCGCGTCGCACCTGCCGCGCCTGCGGTTACACCGGCACCGCCGCCGATGTCACCTGCCCCAAGTGCGGTGGCGAGATGTACCAGCGCGACGACGACAAGCCCGAGACCGTCAAGAACCGTCTCGACGTCTACGAGAAGTCCACGAGCCCGCTCGTCGACTACTATCGTGGCCAGGGTCTGCTCAAGTCGGTCAACGGTGACCAGGCTCGCGAGACCGTGTACGGGGATGTCAAAGAGGCTCTCGGTCTATGATCAAGATTAAGTCTGCAACGCAAATCGAGCAGATGAAGAAGGCAGGAGCGCTATCTAAGATGGCGCTCCGCCACGTTGGAGCCATGGTGCGCCCCGGCGTTTCGACTTTTGAGCTCGATCAGCTCGCGGAGCAGATTATCCGCATGCATGGCGGCACCCCGGCCTTTAAGGGTTACGGCGGGTTCCCGGGGACCATTTGCGCATCGATCAACGATGCCGTGGTCCACGGTATTCCCAACCCCGACATGATCCTGCGCGATGGCGATATCATCTCCATCGATACCGGAGCTGTCGTTGACGGTTGGGTCGGCGATAACGCTTGGACGTTTTTCGTCGGTACCCCCACGCCCGAGGCCAAGGCTTTGTGCGAGGTCACGCGCGATTGCCTTAAGGCTGCCATCGAGCAGGCTGTTCCCGGTAACCATATCGGGGACGTCGGTTATGCCGTTCAGTCCCTCGCCGAGTCTCACGGTTACGGCGTGCTTCGTGATTATGTGGGCCATGGCATTGGCCGCGTGATGCACGAGGACCCCAACGTTCCTAACTATGGAAAGAAGGGGAGGGGCGTTCGCCTCCAGGCCGGCATGGTCATTGCCATCGAGCCGATGGTTACGATGGGTTCCAATCATGTGAGCACGGGCTCCGACGGTTGGATTGTTACGACCAACGACCACCTGCCCGCCGCGCACTACGAGAACACCGTCGCCATTACCAATGACGGTCCGGTGATTCTCACCACCGACGCGCAAGGTGCTTGGTGTTCCTTGCAGGGCGGTGAAATGTAGGGGCCGCGTTCAAACACGCTGGCATTTACATTTCTTAAAAGTAACAAGTTCCGCTTAGTTGTGGAGCCATTACGAAGATATTACGATACGTGCATGCGTATTGTAGAATACTCAATCGCTGTCGTTTTCTAGAGAAAGATGATTGCTTGTGAAGAAGGAAGACGCAATTGAGCTCGAGGGTACGGTAAAGGAACCGTTGCCCAATGCCATGTTTAAGGTTGAGCTCGAGAACGGTCATTCGGTTCTGTGCAACATTTCTGGCAAGATCCGAATGAATTACATCCGTATTCTCCCCGGTGACAGGGTTGTCGTGGAGCTTTCCCCGTACGACCTGACCCGCGGCCGCATCACCTATCGCTACAAATAGCGGCACGCATACACGCACTCCATTTCCGGCTGCAGGCTTAGCTCAACCTACGGTCGGATTGTGTGTGAAGACCAGCCATAGTTTTAAACGCCTGCGGCTGGGCGAGTAGATAGTAGGGAAGTAGTTTGAGCGCTACCGAAAGGAAGAACGATGAAGGTACGTCCTTCGGTCAAGAAGATGTGCGATAAGTGCAAAATCATTAGGCGCCATGGCAAGGTCCTCGTCATTTGCGAGAACCCCCGTCATAAGCAGCGTCAGGGTTAAGAGAGGAGACTACGTTGGCCCGTATTAATGGTGTCGACCTCCCGCGTGAGAAGCGCGTTGAGATCGGTCTGACCTACATTTACGGCATCGGCCGCACCACTGCGACGAAGATCTGCGTCGAGTGCAACGTTAACGTGGATACGCGCGTTAAGGACCTTACCGAGGATGAGGTTAACGCCATCCGCGATTATATCGATAAGAACCAGATCATGGTTGAGGGCGACCTCCGCCGTGAGCGCAACCAGAACGTCAAGCGCCTTATGGACATCGGCTGCAACCGCGGCCTTCGTCACCGCAAGGGCCTCCCGGTCCGCGGCCAGCGCACCCACACTAACGCTCGTACCCGCAAGGGCCCGAAGCGTCAGATCGGTGCTAAGAAGAAGAAATAAGGAGCGCTAGATAGATGGCTACTGCTAAGAAGAACGTTCGCGCTGCCCGTCTGAAGCGCGCGGACCGTAAGAACATTTCCGTGGGCCAGGCTCACATTCGTTCTACGTTCAACAACACGATCGTTTCGATCACCGATCCCCAGGGCAACGTCATTTCCTGGAAGTCGGCTGGCCAGGTGGGCTTCAAGGGCTCCCGTAAGTCCACGCCGTTCGCTGCCCAGATGGCTGCCGAGGCTGCTGCCAAGCAGGCCATGGAGCACGGTATGAAGAAGGTTTCCGTCTTCGTCAAGGGCCCCGGCTCCGGTCGTGAGACCGCCATCCGCTCCCTCCAGGCTGCTGGCCTCGAGGTCTCGAGCATCCAGGACAAGACCCCCATCCCGCACAACGGCTGCCGCCCCAAGAAGCGTCGCCGCGTGTAACTGAAAGGATCGTATCAATATGGCAATCGACAGGACTCCTGTTCTTAAGCGCTGCCGTCAGCTCGGGATCGATCCCGCTGAGCTCGGTTACAGCAGCAAGAAGGAATCTATCCGTCAGCCCAAGCGCCGTCGTAAGGAATCTGAGTACGGCATGCAGCTGCGCGAGAAGCAGAAGGTCAAGTTCATCTATGGCGTTCTGGAGAAGCAGTTCCACGGCTACTTCAACAAGGCCCGCAAGATGAACGGCGTCACCGGTGAGAACCTCATGATCATCCTTGAGTCTCGCCTCGACAACGTCGTCTTCCGTCTTGGCTTCGCCCGCACCCGCAAAGAGGCTCGTCAGTCCGTCCGTCACGGTCACTTCACCGTGAACGGCAAGCGCGTGGACATCCCGTCCTACCGCGTCAAGGCCGGCGACGTCGTCGCTGTCGGCGAGAAGTTCCGTGACCTCCTCCCCATCAAGGAGGCCCTGATTTCCTCCGAGCGCTTTGAGGTCCCTGGCTGGCTCGAGGTCGATATCGAGAAGCTGTCTGGTAACGTGCTCGCTCTGCCGACGCGTGAGCAGATCAGCGGTGATATCAACGAGCAGCTCATCGTCGAGCTCTACTCTAAGTAGTCCATCCGGGCTGCTGAGGCTGGAGGTAATACATGTCAGAATTCATTAGGCCTCAGGTTCAGGTCGAAGAGATCAACGAGACGTCTGCTCGTGTCTCCGTCGAGCCGCTCGAGCGTGGTTACGGCGATACGCTGGGTAACTCCCTTCGTCGCGTTCTTCTGTCCTCGCTCGAGGGTGCCGCCGTCGAGGCTATTCAGATCGATGGTGCGCAGCACGAGTTCATGACCATCCCTAACATGGTCGAGGATGTCACCGACATCGTCCTGAATGTCAAGGGTCTTGTCTTCAGGGCTCTCGGCACGACCGACGAGGCGACCGCCACCATCTCGGTTGACGGCCCCTGCGAGGTCACCGGTGCGGACTTCTTTATTCCGTCCGAGTTTGAGCTGGTCAACCCCGAGCAGCACATCGCTACGCTCACCGAGGGTGGCCATCTTACCATGAGCATGCGCATCGGCTATGGCCGCGGCTATGTTTCTGGCGAGGCCAACAAGCGTGACAACGATCCCATCGGTGTGATCCACGTCGACTCGCTGTACTCGCCGGTTTCCCGTTGCGCCAAGCTCGTTGAGGCTTGCCGTGTCGGTCAGCACACCGACTACGACCGCCTTGTCCTCGAGATCGAGACCAACGGCTCCATCGCCCCGCGCGACGCCGTGGTCCAGGCTGCCAATATCATCAACCAGCATATGGCCGCCTTTATGAACCTTGCCGAGACCCCCGAGGTCGAGGAGGAGGCTTCGATCTTCGCTCCCGAGGTCACCAACGACAACGCCGAGCTGGACAAGCAGATCGAGGACCTGGACCTTTCTGTCCGTTCCTACAACTGCCTTAAGCGCGCCAGCATTCACTCGGTCCGTCAACTCGTTGAGTTTTCGGAGAACGATCTGCTCAACATCCGTAACTTCGGTGTTAAGTCGATCGAGGAAGTGAAGGACAAGCTTGAGTCCATGGGCCTGAGCCTGAAGGCTTAATGCTTCGCATATTTGAGGAGAAACTAGACCATGCGTCACAACGTTAAGAAGGGCCTGAAGCTCGGCACCGATGCGAGCCACACCAAGGCCATGAAGAAGAGCCTTGCTAAGGCCCTCTTCGAGAACGACCGCATCAAGACCACCGAGACCCGCGCTAAGGCGCTGCGTTCGGTCGTCGACCCGATCATCACTTGGGCCAAGAAGGGCGACCTGCACTCTCGTCGTCTGGCTATCGCCAAGCTCGGCGATAAGCAGCTCGTTGCCGAGATCTTCGACAAGGCTGCCCAGGGCATGTGGCAGGACCGCAACGGCGGTTACACCCGCATCATGAAGCTCGGTAACCGTAAGGGCGACAACGCCCCCATCGTTATCATGGAGCTCGTCACCGAGCCTTGCACGCCTAAGGCCAAGAAGGCTGCTCCGGCCCCCAAGAAGGCCGCTGCTCCCAAGAAGGTCGAGGCTGTCGAGGAGACTGCTGCCGAGGAGACCGCTGAGTAGACATTCCGTCTGCATAGGCTATATTCGAGGGGTACGTTCGCGTACCCCTCTTTTTTTGTCGCGATACCGTTGCTTTTTTGTTGGGAGCGCCCATGACTGCGCCGTCTGATTTCAATTCGATTTCCGAGCTCGATGCCACGTTGGTGTTTCGCGTGGCCTATGATGGCTCGTCGTATAGCGGATTTGCCGAGCAGCCGGGACAGACTACGGTTGCGGGTGAGCTACGTCGAGCCATCGAGACGCTGCTTCGCCGCCCGATCGATCTGACGTGCGCGGGGCGTACCGATGCCGGCGTGCATGCCGTGGCTCAGTATGTCAGCGTGCCCGTAACGGACGCTGAGCTCGCTTGTACGCGCCGTAGGTGGCTGCGGGCTATGGATGCCCTGCTGCCCAAAGATATCGCCATAAACGAGGTCTACAAGGCCCGTAAAGGCTTTTCTGCGCGTTTTGACGCGCGCTCCCGTACGTATACGTACCGTATTGCCGATCGAGATGCGCGCCCCGTGCTGTCCCGCGGTGCCGTGTGGTGGCATCGCTATCCCTTGGATGTTGAAGCTATGTCTGCTGCCTGCCCCGCACTGCTGGGCGAGCAGGACTTTAAAAGCTTTTGCAAGGTTGCTTCGGCCGTTGGCAAGCCCACGCATCGCTGCGTGATGCGTGCCGAATTTGGCCATGAGGTTGCGTTTGGCGAGGACATTCTGACGTTCACCATCGAGGGCAATGCGTTTCTGCATTCGATGGTCCGTACGATTGTGGGCACACTTGTCGAGATTGGCATGCATCGCCGTGAACCCGAGTGGTTGCGCGAGGTCATCGATGCTTGCGACCGTACCGCTGCGGGCCCCACGGCCCCTGCCTGCGGCCTTACGTTTATGGGCGTGGATTACGATCCCGCCGAGCTTGTCGTGCTCGACTAGGGGAGGGTTCGACGCGTCGTGCGTCGACACCTGTCATCTGTGGGCTGCGCGTGTGCAACATCTGTTCTTGGCGTGCAATGCAACCGGTGTCTCATTGCTTTTATTGCCGGGGTGTACCATGAACCACGGTTTGATTCATTGCTGTCGAGAGGACGGATAATTTGGTTCGACGTGGCTCGCATCCGCGACTTTCGGTGATCCTTGTGGTAGAAGGTTCGCCCAGCTATGCGATGCGTGCGCTCGAGAGTATCCAGAACCAAGACCTCTACGATTTGCAGATTGTCGTTGTCTGTCGCGATACTGCGCCCGGTGTGCGCCATTCGCTTCAAGTTGCTGCCGACAGGGACATCCATATTGATTTGATTGACGTCGAGGACGCGACGCGCGGCGCGTGTCTTCGTGCCGGTTTTGCTGCCTCGCGCGGCTCTCAAATCATCGCCATGAACGCCGATGAGTGGTTTGCTCCGCAGTCCCTTTCCAAGATGGTCGATATCGCGTGCGATACTGCGGCAGACATAGTGTTCCCTACGGTGTCGCTCGACCGCTATGATGCACATCGAGAGCGCCATTCGCGCGTCTTGGATGCTGCCTCTATTGTCATTGAAGACAAGTCTTCGATTGTGACCGGGCTGCCCCAGCTGATTTTAGGCGGCCTAGTCGTTCAGACCTCTGGCGTGATGTATAGCCGTCTGCTGTTTGAGGCATGTCTGTCACACGGCAAGGCGTACCGTACGGTTGAGTTTATGGCATATGCGCTCTCGCAGGCGCAGCGCGTCTCCGGCTGCGGCGACGCTTGTTTCCACGCGGTGGCGCCTAAGCTTACAGATGCCTTTGATCCCACCATGTATGCTAGGGTAGCCGATGACACCCGAGCGCTCGACGAGCTTGCGGACTCACTCTCGGAAGCAGATAGCGGTGGTCGGCTCAAGCTGGCAAGCCAAAAGTTCTACTTTGCCGGACTGGTCGCCTGCATCGAGAATTTGTGTCTGAGCCCGCATGGGGTGTCGTCAATCGAGCGTTCCGCCCGCATGCGTGATATGCTCGAGGCGCCTCGAACCCGTCAGATGGTCGCCGCGCTCAAGGACAACCATCGGGGACTGGGTCTGTTGTTTGGGCCGATCGCCAGCGCTAAGCCCGCGCGCTGCGTGATGTGTACGCATCTGGCAGCTTTTCTTAACCGGACGGGCGCAAAAACCGCCTAAACGGCTCATTACGAAACAAACTTGCATAGAATTGTTTCGAAATGCGTTCTTATACACAAAAGCCTTCAAATAGCGTTAAACTATTCAATCACTGATTGATTGTCTCCGCCATCTTTTGGAGAGAGGGTTTGTATGGCTAAAAAACGCAATGGGCGCCAGGATGCCATTAGAGATATTGTGCGCAATAAGGATGTCCGCACGCAGCGCGTGCTGGTTGATGAGCTCCGTGCTATGGGCTTTGATTGCACGCAGGCGACTGTCTCTCGCGATATTGCCGACATGGGGCTGCGTAAGCTCCCCGAGGGCATCTATGTTCTGGCAGAGGACTTGCACCTGCAGCGTATGGTTTCTGAGCTCGTAACGGGCGTTCTGCGTACCGATAATCTGGTTATGATCAAGGCTCAGCCTGGCACGGCTTCCGGCATCGCCGCCGCCGTTGATGCGGCAGAGTTGCCCGATGTGCTTGGCTCGCTTGCCGGCAACGATACGATTTTGGTTATTGCCCAGACGGCCGAGGACGGCGAGCGTCTCGAGGCGCTGATCAATAAGCTGAGCAATTCTCGCAAGTAGGCGTGCGGGTCGTGCGCTCGGCATTGTGTGCGCTGACATAGTGGCTTGTAAGGGGTATCGACGTTGGTCGGTACCCCTTTTTGTTTGCTGGTATAAAGACCGCCCACCAGGTCGCTCCAAACTAAAAGGCCCCGAGCAGTTCAATAAGCTGCTCGGGGCCTTGTTGGCTTTAGTCGCGTACTTCTTAGCCGACCGTATCGTCAGGCGTGGGCGAGGGGTCGGGAGTGGGCGTGGGCGTAGGCGTAGGCGTAGGCGTGCCGCCATCGCCGCCGGTCGAACCACCAGTGGAGCCGCCCGTCGAGCCACCGGTCGTACCGGTGCCGCCGGTGGTGTCGCCGCCCGTGGTCTCGGTGGTCGTGGTCGTCGTGGTAGTCGTTGTGGTGGTTTCCTCTTCCTCTTCGTCTTCGTCCTTGTCGTCGTTCTCCGACTTCTTGGTGTTGTTGGTGCCGTAGAACTTCCAGACGCTGTTGTTCTTGTAGGTGGGCGCCGTTCCGGTCGCAAACTCCTCGCGCTCGGTACCGGTCAGAACGGTGTTCATAAACCGCTTAAAGACAGGCAGGTTGGTGCTGTCGCCCAGCAGGTCCGTGCCGTACTTTTGGATGGGGATCTCGCCCGCGGAATAGCCGGTCCACAGGGCGCACGCCAGCTGCGGGGTATAGCCGCAGAACCACAGGTTGGTGGTGTTGTCGGTGGTGCCCGTCTTGCCGGCATAGGGCTGGTTGACGCTCAGGGCGCCGGCAGCACCCGTACCGCTGCCCTTCATGACGCCGGACAGAACATCGGTGACCGCGGCGGCCTCGCCCTCGGTAAGCACCTGCGAGGGATTGTCGGTGTGCTGGTACAGCACCGAACCGGTACGAGAGTCAATCTCGGTGATGGCGATCGGCTGGCGATAGTAGCCGCCGTTGGCAAACGTCGCGTAGGCGGCGGCCATCTCGAGCGGCGAGATCGAGCCGGTGCCGAGCGTCATGACGGGAACGTCCTCGATGTTGTCCTTGGCGGGGTCGATGCCGAGCTTTTTGACGAGCGAGATGATCTTGCTGTTGCCGACGGCTTCCGCCACCTGGATGTAGCCGGTGTTGGAGGAGTATGCCGTCGCCTGCTTAAGCGTGATGTTGCCATAGCTCTGGTTGGCGTAATTTTGGACCTCGGTCGTGGTGCCCTTGGCCTTGAGCGGCGAGTTGCAGTTGAGGGTGACGTTGGGGTTCATGCCGTTTTGGATGGCAGTTGCCAGCGTAAAGGCCTTAAAGGTGGAGCCGACGGGACGCTTGGCCGTGGCATGGTTTACGTGGTTCTCGTCGGCGTTGTAGTCGTAGCCGCCCACCATGCACTTGATGTAGCCGGTCTTGGGGTCGACGACGACCATGCCCATGTCCAGGCCGTCAAGCGAGAGCGTGTCGAGCTGCTCGCGGACGGCATTCTCTGCCACCTGCTGCATCGTGGGGTCGATGGTGGTCTTGACGGTCAGACCGCCCTTAAAGAGCACGTCGGTCGAGAACTCCTGCTCCAGCAGCTGCTTGACGTAGGAGACAAAGTAGGGCTGCGAGTAAACGTCGACGCCGCTGCCCGAGATTTCGGTCACGTTGAGGGTGATGGGCTCGGCCTGTGCGGCATCGTGCTCCTCCTGGGTGATGTGGCCCAGGCGCAGCATGTTGTCGAGAACCTTGTTGCGGCGAGACAGTGCCAGATCGGGATTGACCGTGGGGTCGTACTGCGAAGGCGAGTTGGGAAGGCCGATGAGCAGCGCGGCCTCGCTGAGGGTGAGGTCGGCGGCGCTCTTGGACAGATAGGTCTCGGCTGCGGCCTCGATGCCGTAGGCGCCGTGGCCGTAATAGATAGTGTTGAGGTACATCATGAGGATCTCGTCTTTGGAGTACATGTCCTCCATCTTAATGGCGATGTAGGCCTCGCGCACCTTACGCTCAATGGTCGAGTCGAACTGCTCCTCCTGCAGGATGGTGTTGCGCACCAGCTGCTGGGTGATAGTCGAGGCGCCTTCGTGCCCGCCGCCGAGGGTTGCCACCGCAGCACGCGCGATACCCCACAGGTCGATACCGCCGTGCTCGTAGAAGCGCTCGTCCTCGACGTCAACGGTGCCCTGCAGCACGTAGGAGGAGACCTCGTCCTTGGTGATGGACTTGCGGTTTTGCGTGTAGAAGCTCGCGATCTTGTTGCCGTTGCAGTCGACGATCTCGGTGGGCTCGCTCACCAGATACGCGTTGGCGTCGGTGTAGTCGGGCAGATCGGACAGCCAGCGGTTGACGTTGCCGACCATGCCGATGCCAAACGCCACGCCCGCAATCAGCAGAAAGCCCAAAAACGAGAGCAGGATTATGGGCAGGGCGTGCGTCTTTGAACGGCTGTGTCCCTGTCGTTGGCGAGGACCCATATATTGACCTCCAGGTATGTCGTGCCGGACGGTGGATGTGCCGTCGGGGCAGGATGGACATAAGTTATTACACGATAAACCAAACGGGGCGCGCGAGGCCTCGTGTATGCTTGAAGACGGCATTTTTCAGAGTGAATGCATACCTTGGTAAGGAGTTTGTCGATGGCGATTCGGGCGATGGGGCCGAGCGGACAATACGAGACTGGATTGGATGTTGTCAGTGCGGCGCTGCCCGAGCTGCTGGCGCCGGCGGGCGGACTCGACCAGATGCTTGCGGCTATCGCCGCGGGTGCCGATGCCATCTATGCGGGGCTGGGCGGCTTTAACGCCCGTGTGAGCGCCCACGGCTTTACGGATGACGAGTTTGCGCGCGGCTGCGCCGTGGCGCATGCCCATGGCGTGCGTGTATACGTGACGCTCAACGTGTTCGTGTTTGACGATGAGTTGTCCGACGCGGTGGCGTTGGGAGCTCATGCACTGGAGCTGGGCGCCGATGCTCTGATTGTGGCCGATGCCGGGTTGGCCTGCGCGCTGCGCGCGGCGATTCCCGGGGTCGAGATTCACCTGTCCACGCAGGCGGGCGCTCATAGCGAGGGTGCCGTGCGACTTGCCGCCGATGAGCTGGGGGTCGAGCGCGTGACGACGGCACGCGAGCTGACGGTCGACGAGATTGCGGCGCTCTGTGCCACGGGCGTGCCCATCGAGGTATTCTGCCACGGCGCGATTTGCATTGGATATTCGGGCGCCTGCGAGTTTTCGGCCCTGCGGCGTGGACGATCGGCGATGCGCGGCGACTGCACGCAGCCGTGTCGCTTGGCGTACGACCTGGTGGACGAGGCGGGGGAGAGCGTCGTTTCCGTGGAGGGCGATCGTCTGCTGTGCCCGCGCGACTATCTGGGCATTGCGCACCTGCCCGAGCTTGTTGGGGCCGGGGTGGCGTCGCTCAAGATCGAGGGGCGCATGAAAAACCCCGACTACGTGTTCAACGTGGTGCGGGTGTGGCGTCGTGCGCTCGATATGCTGCGCGATGGCGCGTGGGATGCCGCTGCCGTGTCGGCGCTCGAGCGCGAGCTGGGCAGGTCGTTCAACCGCGGGTTTACCGATGCGTATCTGCGGGGGCGATCGGGCGCTGAGCTTATGAGCTTTGAGCGTGCGATTAACCAGGGCGTGCGCGTGGGCCACTTGGTGACGGTGGGTCACGAAGAGGTGACCGTCGAGCTCGATGCCGCCGTGGCCGCGGGCGACACGCTAGAGATCCGGTTCTATCCGGGTGCCGATGCACGCTCCGATGTGCCCAAGCGCTGGCCCCAGGTGCCCTGCCCGGTGGATGCAGCGGCGGGAGAGCGCGTTGTCGTGCACTGCAAGCGTAAGGTGGATGCGGGATGCGAGGTGTACCTGATTCGCAGCGCCGGCGTGTTGGAGCAGACGGCGGCGGCGCTGGAGCACATGCGGGTCGAGGCGGACGCGGTCGTACCCGCTGTGCGTGCCGTTGGGGTGTTGCCGTTTGAGGACGTTTTGGCGGATGGCATTGCGCCGGTGGCGGAGCCGGCGGGACCGGCGGAGTCGGCGGAGCGTGAGGCTTTTGCTCGTATGGCCTTTGCTTGGGAGCTGATGGACCAAGATCCGCGTGATGAGCGTGATCTGTCCGGTACGACTGTAGTGCTCGACGAAGTGTGCCGCGCGGGCGACGCCGAGCGGACTCGGGCGCTCATGCAACGTGCCGGGCGTGTGGTTTGCCGCAACTTGGGTCAGGTGGCGATGGCGCGTGAGCTGGGTGTGGCGTTTGACGTTGCGGCACCGGTGTTCTGCGCGAATCGGGCCACGCTTACCTGGCTGCGCGGACTCGGGTCGGGGCGGGTGTACTTGCCGGCCGAGTTGCTCGGCAATGATG
Source organism: uncultured Collinsella sp. (assembly GCA_958415525.1). Lineage (GTDB taxonomy): Bacteria > Actinomycetota > Coriobacteriia > Coriobacteriales > Coriobacteriaceae > Collinsella. Next base: position 83,676 of record CATYZE010000001.1, read on the forward strand.
CGGAACGTATTGCCGAGCTTGCCGCTTGTCCCGGTGTCTTGGGGCCTGTCGACGCCGACCGTCCCGAGCTCATGGTGTGCGAGCACTGCCTGCTGACCGCCGAGGGCGTCTGCGCCACCGATGCGACGGGGCAGGTCCGTTGCCGCGGCTGCTTGCGTCGTCGGCAGGTGCGCTATCTGGTCGAGCGTGACGGCACGCGTCTGCCAGTTGCCATCGACGCATGCGGCAGGACGAGGATTTTCCTGTCGTAGGTGCTGCGTCGCGTCAGTTTGTTATCATAAGAGAGTTTATGGACTTCCAGCACCGCCGTTTTCGGCGAGGGTGCTATAGCAAAAGGAGGATACCCAATGCTGTCTGTTGACGAGCAAATGCGTATCATCACCTCGGGCGCCGCGCAGATCGTTCCCGAGGCCGACCTTCGCAAGAAGCTTGAGAAGGGCGAGCCCCTCAACATCAAGCTCGGCGTCGACCCCACCAGCCCCGACCTGCACCTGGGCCATGCCGTGCCCCTGCGCAAGATGCGTCAGTTCCAGGACCTGGGCCACAACGTCACCCTCATCATCGGCAACGGCACCGCGCTGATCGGCGACCCGTCGGGCAAGAACTCCACCCGCCCGCAGCTTTCGCAGGAGCAGATCGAGGCTAACGCCGAGACCTACGTGGGCCAGGCCATGAAGATCCTGGATCCCGAGAAGACCACCATCGTGCACAACGGTGACTGGATCTTGTCGATGGATCTGGCCGGTCTGCTGCAGGTGTGCTCCAAGTTCACCGTCGCCCGTATTCTCGAGCGCGACGACTTTACCAAGCGCTACCAGTCCCAGACGCCGATCGCCCTGCACGAGTTCCTGTATCCCGTGATGCAGGCATACGATTCGGTCATGATTAAGGCTGACGTGGAGATGGGCGGCACCGACCAGCTCTTCAACCTGCTCGCTGGTCGCGAGCTCATGGAGAAGATGGGCATGGAGCCGCAGATCGCGCTTACCATGCCGCTGCTCGAGGGCACCGATGGCGTCCGCAAGATGTCCAAGTCCTATGGTAACTACATCGGCCTGACCGACGCGCCCAAGGATATGTTCGGCAAGACCATGTCCATCCCCGACGAGATGATCGGCAAGTACTATCGTCTGGCGAGCTCGCTCACCCCGGCCGAGGTCGACAAGATCGACGCTGCCCTGGCCGACGGCTCTGCCGATCCCTATGAGCTCAAGCGCGCTCTGGGCCGCGACCTGTGCGACACCTACCACGGCGCCGGTGCCGGCGACGAGGCTCAGGCCGAGTTCGACCGTGTGTTCAAGGAGGGCCAGCTCGCCGACTTCCCCGAGAAGCATGTTGAGCTGACTGTTAACGACGAGGGCCAGATCTACCTCGCCGGCCTGCTCAAGGACCTGGGTCTTTCGGCCAGCGCCGGTCAGGCCCGCCGCGACATCGACGGCGGCGGCGTCAAGATCAACGGCAAGGCTGTGGCTCCCAAGAGCTACAACATCGATCCGAGCGCCCTCAAGCTGGGTGACACCCTCTCCGTGGGCAAGCGCAAGGGTTTCAAGTTGGTCTAACGAGCGAGTTGACCTCACAAGTGCAATAAGGCCGCAGCCGGGAATCCCGACTGCGGCCTTTTTTGGTTACGACGATCCCTTGGGGACGGAGGGATCATTTGGCGGTGCCGTTAAGCGGAAGGGGTGTTAGCGGGGCTTCCTTTTGGGCATACAATGGCTATTGGTTTGCTGCGGTGAAGGTCTGTCCGCTCCGTAGCTTTTTCTACGGTTAAAGGAGTATGTATGTCCGTTGAGGTCATGAGGACTGTGATCGACGCTGCCGAGGGCCGCGTGCCCGTCGACACGCTGTTTACCAATGCGCAGATCATCGACGTGTATGGCCAGCGTGTGGCGTCCGGTAGCGTTGCCGTCAAGGACGGTGTGATCGTCGGCGTGCTCTACGATGGTCGCGACGATGCCGCTGGCACCTACGAGGCAACTGAGGTCATCGACTGCCAGGGTCGCTATCTCGCTCCCGGTTTTATTGACGGGCATTTGCATATCGAGTCTTCGAACATCCGTCCCGCCGAGTATGCTCGCATGGCCGCGACGCGCGGTACTACCACCGCCATTGCCGACAGCCACGAGATTGCCAATGTTGCCGGTCTCGACGGCTTGCGCTTTATGATCGAGGACGGCCGCCGCGCACCCATCTCCATCAAGTACATGATGCCTTCGTGCGTGCCCGCGCTGCCCGATGAGCAGGCCGGTGCCGTCATTACCGCCGCCGATATGCAGGCGTTTTTTGCCGAGCATCCAGGCGATGTCTTTGGTCTGGGCGAAATGATGAACCTGCCGGGCGTCTTTATGGCCGACCCCGAGACCTGTGCTCGCATCGATGCTGCCAACCAGACGCCGTCCAAGCAGGTTGACGGCCACGCGCCGCTCGTTGCCGGCAAGGACCTCAACGCCTATGCCGCAGCGGGCATTATCGCCGACCACGAGTCGACGATTCCCGAGGAGGCGCTCGATAAACTGTCCCGCGGCATGTATGTGATGCTGCGTGAGGGCACGTGCAGCCATGACCTGGCCAACCTGTCTCCGATGCTGCTGGAAAACCCCGCCCGCGCCCGCCGCTGCTGCTTTGCGACCGACGACCGCGCTCCCTCCGACGCGCTTTCGACCGGCATGATCGACAACGCCTGCCGCGTGGCTATCGAGGCCGGCATCGACCCGGTGGTCGCCATTTCCATGGCGTCCCTTTCCACGGCTGAGGCATTTGGCCTGGACCACGGTTGTCGCGACCCGCACGAGCTCCGTGGCGCGATCGCCCCAGGCAAACGCGCCGACCTGCTGGTGCTCAATGACCTGACGTTTGCCACGGCTCCGCATCGCGTGTATGCCGCCGGCGCGCTCGTGGCACAGGACGGCACTTTTGTGGGCGAGATTGCACCCGAGATGGCCGAGGTCGCGGCCCTTGCCGATGAGCTGCGCGCCTCCGTTAAGCTGCCGAAGCTTTCGCTCGACGTATTCGACTATGCCTTTAAGCCGGGCGAGGCCGTGATTGACGTGGTGCCGGGTAAGGCCATCACGGGTATGGCTCGCCCCGAGAGCGCCGAGGGCCTGCGCCGCATTATGCTGATTGAGCGCCATGGCCGCGGCGTGTCGCTGCAGGCCGAGGGTGCCGACGGCGACGGCCCCGCTGGCCTGGGCCTGGTCGGCAAGCATATCGGTCGCGGCTGGGTGCGCGGCTTCACCATCACCGGTGGCGCCATTGCCTCCACGATCGGCCACGACTCGCACAACGTATGCGTCGTGGGCGATAACGCTGCCGATATGATGGCGGCTGTTGAAGCCGTGGGGCAGGGCGGTCACGTGCTGGTGCGCAATGGCAAGGTCGTAGCACGCATTCCGCTGGCGCTCGGTGGCCTGATGAGCGAGGGCACGGCCGAGGATGTGGCGGCGCAGCACGACGACTTTATGGTCAAGGCGCGCGCCATGGGCATCGAGCCGCCGCTCGACCCCATCATGGGCATCATCTTCCTGCCCCTGCCGGTGATTCCGACGCTCCGCATCCGCCCCGAGGGCATGTTCGACGTCACCACCTTCACCTACGCCGACTAGTCATCGGGGACGTTCTTAAACGACTAGTCGTCGGGGACACTCTTTGGCGTGCCGCCTGACGCCGCGACCGTGGGACCTCTGACACGCGTGAGCTATTTGCCAGGTCCTTGTAACGTTTATGACTGCGGGGTCTTATTTGAGCTCCCTTTGGGTACGTTGGAATCGGATACACGTTCGATTCCAACAAGCCCGAAGGGAGCTTTTCTATGTTTAAACTGATTGCATCCGATATGGACGGCACGTTGCTTGACGAAAACGGCCAGGTGCCTCCCGAGACCTACGAACTGATTTTGGCGCTACGCGAGCATGGCGTGTATTTTGCCGCATCGTCAGGCCGCCGCTACGATCGCCTGTGCGAGTTCTTTGCGCCCGTTCGCGACAAGATGGACTTTGTCGCAGCTAACGGTGCCCAGGTCTTCGCCGACGGCAAAATGGTAGACCGCGAGGTGTATTCGCACCTGGCGATTCGAAAGCTCGCCCAGGCCGTCGCGACGTTTCCCAATTTGCATCTTGCGCTCTTTGACCGAACCAAGTCCTTTTTGCTCGATGACGAGTGCAAGTTCGTGCGTGAGGTCGATAAGGACCTTCCCAATGCCGAGCGCATTTGGGAGCTGCCCGATCCCAGCGTAAATATCATCAAGGCGAGTATCTTTTGCGATGACTGTGCCGTTATGGACAGTGCGTACGTGCTACAGCGAGAACTCGGTCAGCTCTTTACCTTTGCGCCTTCGGGCAACGCGTGGATCGATGCCATGCAGCTCGGTGTGTCGAAGGCCTCGGGCATCGCACAGCTTGCGGAGCATTATGGCATTGGGCGCGACGAGGTCATGGCGTTTGGCGACTCGATGAACGACTACGAGATCATTCGCTTTGTCGGCACGGGTTGCGCGATGGAAAACGCGCGCCCCGCGCTCAAAGCGGTTGCCGATCGCGTCGTAGGCTGCAACCGCGACCACGCTGTTCAACAGGAGCTTCGTCACGTGCTAGAGGGCCTCGCTTAATCCGACAGCTGGGGACGTTCCCGTTCTGCCGGCAGTGGGGGACAGTCCTTGCAGCTTTTCGCGAAGAGTGTCCCTAACGACTGGTCATTCAAGAACGTCCCCAGTGACTAGTCGTTTAAGAACGTCCCCAATGACTAGGCGAGGGCGGCCATGATGGTGCGGGCGACGCCGTCGTGGTCGTTGTCGTATTCGGTGACGGCGTCGGCGGCCTCGCGGTCTTCGGGCTCGGCGTTGATCATGGCCATGCCGTGGCCCGCTGCCTGCAGCATGGGGATGTCGTTGATGTTGTCGCCGAAGGCCCAAGCATCGGCAAGGGGCTCGTCCAGATGCTCGCACAGCCAGGTCAAGGCAGTTCCCTTGGTGGCGCCCTCGCCCATGACCTCGATATTCATGGCGTACGAACGCGTGACCTCAATGCTTTCGAGCGTGTCGAGCTCAGCTGCGATGGCGTTGCGATCGGCCGGGTCGTGCCAGTACATGGCGATGCGTTCGAGCGTCTCGACCTCGTCGATCTTGCTGTCGATATCCATGTCGATCGGTGTTCGTGTGCGCTTGAGCGAAGCCGCGATGTGGGGGTCGCCGCCGCAGAATTCGTCCAGGCGCTTGTAGCTCGAGCGGGGGAGGAAGCACTGCCCGTCCGCGAAGATATCGAAGGTCACATCGTGGCCGGCGGCGATGCGATGGACGCGATGGGCAATGCCGCGATCGAGCGGACGGCTCAAAATGCGCGTGGCGCGCGAGGCATCGTTGGGCACATCGTCGTCGAGCTGCCAGACGCTGGCGCCATTGGCGCAGACGGCATAGTGCACGGCGGGATGGGCGAGGATGGGCTCAAAGATGCCCGACAGCGGACGTCCCGTGCAGGGCACAAATTCAATTCCGCGTCGAGCGAGTTCGTCGAGCATCGACCAGGTGGCATCGCTCATCTGCTTATCGCTCGTCAGCAGCGTTCCGTCCATATCGGAAAACACAATCATTTGATGCAGCCCTTTCTGCTGGCATAAAAAGCGTGGCCGAGGGCGGCGATGCCCTGGCCACGCTCGAGTTCTATAACGGTCCGCGTCCTAGCGGTCGGCGAGCGGCTTGTACTCCAGCGGCTCGATCACCGGACGGTATGCCGGGCGGATGATGCGATGCGCGCAGAAGAGCTCTTCCATGCGGTGTGCCGACCAGCCGGCCATGCGGGCGACGGCGAATAGCGGCGTAAAAAGCGTCTCGGGTACGCCGAGCATCTTGTAGATAAAGCCCGTGTACAGGTCGATGTTGGCGCAGATAGGCTTGGTCATGCCGTGGTCGCGCATGACCTGGGGTGCCAGGCGCTCGATGCGCTCGATGAGTGCGAACTCTTCGCCCAAGTCCTTCTTGGCTGCCAGTGAGCGCGCGTAACGGCGGCAGACCTCGGCGCGCGGGTCGCTGAGCGTATAGACGGCGTGGCCCATGCCGTAGATGAGACCTGTGCCGTCGAAGGCCTGCTTGTCGAGGATCTTGCCCAGATAGGCCGCGACCTCGTCCTCGTCCTCCCAGTTGGAGACATGCGCGCGGATGTCCTCGTGCATAGACACGACCTTGGCATTGGCACCGCCGTGGCGCGGGCCCTTGAGCGAGCCGATAGCCGCGGCGTAGGCGGAATACGGGTCGGTGGCCGAAGACGACAGCACGCGGCAAGCGAAGGTGGAGTTGTTGCCGCCGCCGTGCTCGGCATGCAGCATGAGCATAACGTCGAGCAGCATCGCCTCATCGCGGGTGAACGCCATACCGCCGCGCAGGACCTGTAGGATGGTCTCGGCGGTGGAGAGACCGGGTGTGGGGTGCGGCACGTGAACCTCGGAGCCGCGAAGCTTGGCGACCGAGGCCATGTGTGCGAAGGCGGCGATGCGCGGGAGACGTGCGAGCATGGAAATGGCGACGTCGATTTCGTGCTCGGGCGTGATCACGTCTGGTTCGGCATCGAAGGCGTAGAGCAACAGTACGGCGCGCTGGAGCACGTTCATGATGCTCGACGACACCGTGGTCATAGGGAACTCTTTAACGTACTCGTCGCTCAGATGTCTAAAGGCGCCCAGGCGCTCACAAAAGCCGTCGAGCTCTTCCTTGTTGGGCAGCGAACCCGTGATAAGCAGATAGGCGACTTCTTCGTAGCCGTAGCGATTCTCGGCCTGGGCATTGTTGACCAGATCCTCGATGCTGTAGCCGCGAAGCGTGAGCTTGCCCTGATCGGGCACGACCTTTCCGTCGACCTTGTTGTAGCCGTGCACATCCGAGATACGAGTGAGACCCGCGACCACGCCCGAGCCGTCAGCATTGCGCAGGCCGCGCTTGACATTGTGCTCGACAAACAGGCCCTCTTCATAAGGGTCGGTCGGAAGGCCGTGGTAGAGGCTTTCGCTCTCAGACGAAATCTGGCGGCTTGCTTCGTAATCCAGAACCAGTCGGCTCAAGTGGTCATCGAAGCGGTAATAGATTTTCTTGGCGTCGTAGGCCATGCGCGCTCCTCTCCGGGCCGCATCGGGGTGGCTTGCATGGGCATGCGCGTGTCAGGCAATCCCCGGCGGCTTGCTCGCTACAAGCGGTACATAAAGTTAAAGACGTCCTCGCGCTGGATGGACACGTTGACGCCCGAAAGCTCGCCGGCCTCGGCCAGCGCCTTCTGCAGCTCGGCGAAGTCGAGCTTGGACTCGGCGGTATCGGCCAGCATGGTCATGGTGAAGATGTCCTCGATAATGGACTGCGTGATGTCGCGGATGTCGACGTTGGCCTCGCCTAGGACACGGGTGACGCCGGCGACGATGCCGGGGCGGTTCTTGCCAAGGACGGTGATGACGATACGGGAGGACGAGATCTCGGCCATGGGAAACCCTTTCGCGTGATTGCGGCGCGCGCGGGGCGCTCCGCTACGGTACAGTGTTCATCATTGTACCTGTCTGGCGCCAAAAGGGGTGTGCTTACTGCGGCGTTACACGTCTGCAACATGGGAGAAGGGGCAACAGGGTGCGTGTCCGCTGCGGTTGGCCACGCCGTGTTGCACAAAGACCGTGAACCTTTTGTGGGACGCGCGGCGCCGTGGTACCATAGCCAAGTTTGTTGTCTTGGTCGGAAACCAAGACGCCTTATGCGCTGATCGGTAACCAGCGCCTGACCAATAAGGAGTCCTACCATGAAGCAGGGTATCCATCCCCAGTATGTCGAGTGCACGGTGACGTGCTCCTGCGGCAACACCTTCAAGACGCACGCTACCGTGTCCGAGATGAAGGTTGAGCTTTGCAACGAGTGCCACCCGTTCTACACCGGCCAGCAGAAGTTCGTCGACACCGGTGGACGCGTCCAGCGCTTCGCCGACAAGTTCGGTGGCGCCGCTGCCGCCCAGCTCAAGAAGGCTGAGGAGGCCAAGGCTGCCAAGGCCGCCAAGGCTGCTGAGGCCGAGGCCGCTCGCAAGGCCGCCGCTGAGGCTAAGGCTGCCGAGAAGGCTAAGCGTGCTGCTAAGTTTGCCGAGGAGGCTGCCAAGCAGGCCGCAGAGGCTCCCGCAGAGGCTCCCGTCGAGGAGGCCGCTGCCGAGGCCGAGACCACCGAGGCTGCTGAGTAAATAGCTCGCCGCGGAATCGCTCGCATTCATGGCATGAGGGCCGTGCATCCATTTGGGTGCGCGGCCCTTTTCTTTTTATTGGTGCAAGCTAACCTGTCCCCGTGGCACCAAATGGCAGAGAGACGGCGTTTGCTCAGATAAAACTTGCCAAAATAAACCTGTCCCATTGTGGCAGGTTGGTCATAGTTATTACGTGGCGGTCGAGGTCGACCGTATAGGCCGCGCCTTGTTTGGCTAAAGTACAATCATCTGTGTTTAACTCGCCCGCAGCTGCACGGCGTGGGCGATGGCCAAAAAGGAAAACCACATGGGATTCATGTCAAAGCTGCTGTCCTTTGGATCCGATAAGGACCTTAAGCGCTACTACAAGATCGTCGACCAGATCAACGGTCTTGAGCCCCAGTTTGAGAAGATGACCGAGGAAGAGCTCCGCGCCCAGACCGATAAGTTCCGTGAGCGCTACGCCAACGGCGAGTCGCTCGACGACATGCTCCCCGAGGCTTTTGCCACCGTGCGCGAGGCTTCCAAGCGCATCACGGGCATGCGTCACTTTGACGTACAGCTCATCGGCGCCATGGCGCTGCACGAGGGCCATATCGCCGAGATGAAGACCGGCGAAGGCAAGACCCTTGTTTCCACCTTGGCCGGCTACCTCAACGCTATCGCCGGCAAGGGCGTGCATGTCGTTACCGTCAACGATTACCTGGCAAAGCGCGACTCCGAGTGGATGGGCCGCATCTACAAGTACCTGGGAATGACCGTCGGTCTGCTCCAGAACAACATGCCGCTCGAGCTCAAGCGTCCGGCCTACCAGACAGACGTCACCTACGGCACCAACTCCGAGTTCGGTTTCGACTACCTGCGTGACAACATGGTCACCCGCCCCGAGCAGCGCGTGCAGCGCGGCCACCATTACGCCATCGTCGACGAGGTCGACTCCATCTTGATCGACGAGGCCAGAACGCCGCTCATCATCTCGGGCGCCGGCACCAAGTCCGCCAGCACCTACAAGGACTTCGCGCGTGCCGTGCGCGGCCTGGAGCGCGGTGAGGACGTGTCGCACGACATGCTCACCACCACCGAGGACGTCGAGCCCACGGGCGACTACGTCATGGACGAGGCCAAGCACACCATCGCCGCCACCGAGCGCGGTCTTAAGAAGATCGAGCGCCGCCTGGGCATCGAGGACATCTATGCCGACCTTTCGGGCCAGCTGGTCAACCACCTGCAGCAGGCGCTGAAGGCTCAGTACATGTTCCATCGCGACAAGCAGTACGTGGTCACTAACGGCGAGGTCAAGATCGTCGACGAGTTCACCGGTCGCATCATGGAAGGCCGCCGCTACTCCGAGGGCCTGCATCAGGCCATCGAGGCCAAAGAGGGCGTGCTCGTGCGCGAGGAGAACCAGACCCTTGCCACCATCACCCTGCAGAACTACTTCCGCCTGTATGACAAGCTCTCCGGCATGACCGGTACGGCACTCACCGAGGACGCCGAGTTCCGCGAGATCTACAAGCTGCCCGTCGAGGTCATCCCCTCCAACAAGCCCGTTCAGCGTGTTGACCACGAGGATCTGGTGTACCGCACCATCCAGGCCAAGTACAACGCCGTTGCCGACGACGTCGAGCGACGTCACGCCAAGGGCCAGCCGGTCCTGGTGGGCACCGTCTCCATCGAAAGCTCCGAGAAGCTGTCGGCCGCCCTTACCAAGCGCGGCATCGCGCACGAGGTCCTCAACGCTAAGCATCACGAGCGCGAGGCTCATATCGTTGCCCAGGCCGGACGCTACGGCGCCGTGACCATCGCTACTAACATGGCCGGTCGTGGTACCGACATTCTGCTGGGTGGCAACCCCGACGAGCTGGTGCGCGAGCGCCTTGAGTACGAGGGCCTGACCATGGAGGACGTGACGCCCGAGCAGCTCGAGCAGTTTAACGCCGAGGCCAAGGAGACCTGCAAGGCCGAGCGCGAGCGCGTGCTTGCCGCCGGCGGCCTGACCGTCATCGGCACCGAGCGCCATGAGTCCCGTCGTATCGACAACCAGCTGCGCGGCCGCTCCGGTCGTCAGGGCGATCCGGGCGAGACTCAGTTCTACTTGTCGCTCGAGGACGACCTCATGCGCCTGTTCGGCGGCGACAAGATGGACCGCGTCTCCAAGATGATGGTTACCGCCGACATGGGCGACGACATGCCCATCCAGCACAAGATCATCTCCAAGGCCGTTGAGAGCGCCCAGCACAAGGTCGAGAGCATCAACTTCTCCATGCGCAAGAGCGTTCTTGAGTACGACGACGTCATGAACAAGCAGCGCCAGGTCATCTACGCCGAGCGCAACAAGATTCTGGACGGCAAGGACCTGACCGACCACATCACCGAGGTCATGCACGACACCGTGTACCGCTGCGTGCAGGAGTTCTGCACCAAGGACAGCCACGATGGCGAGCGCGACCTGGAGGGCCTGCGCAAGTGGGTCGTGGAGCTCACCGGGCATATCGATACGCCCAAGTTCCCCGACGAGGACTTCGAGGCCCTGGCTGCCGATGTCCTGGCATACGTTGAGAAGTGCTACAACATGAAGGCCGAGCGCCTGGGTGAGGACCTCATGCGCGAGCTCAACACTCAGGTCATGCTGCGCGTCATCGATACCCGCTGGATGAACTACCTGCAGGAGATGGACTACCTCAAGACCGGTATCGGACTGCGCGGCTTTGGCCAGCGCGACCCGCTGGTCGAGTACAAGACTGAGGCTTATGGTGCCTTCCAGATGCTCGTTGACACCATGTACGAGGATTACCTGCGCACCGTTCTGCGCATCGAGATCAAGGCCGCCCCGCAGGCCGTGGAGCACAAGGAGGACCCCGCGCTCGAGGGTGCGCGCTTTTCCGGCCCCGCCGACGTCGATGGCGACAACGGCAGCTCGGTGCTGCGCAAGCAGGCACAGGTTCAGGCTCGTACGGCCGTCCAGGGAGGCCCGGCTGCTGTCAACAACGGCGGCAAGGTGACCACCTACCGCAAGTCCGAGAGCGATGACCCTTATGTCAACGTGGGCCGCAACGACCTTTGCCCCTGCGGCAGCGGCAAGAAGTTCAAGTACTGCCACGGCAGGAATCGTTAATGGCCGAGGCTTTAGAGGTAACGCCCGCCGAGCTGGACGCGTTTGCGGACCGGCTCGGCGAGGTCGAGTCGTATCTTCATTTGGACGAGAAGCGCACGCGCGTGACCGAGCTCGAGGCAAAAAGCGTGGCCCCCGGCTTTTGGGATGACGCCGACGCCGCTCGCGCAACCATGGAGGAGATCGCTCGCGCCAAGGAAGATATCGCTGCCGTGGATACCGCGCGCGGCGAGCTATCTGACGCCCGCGCGGCGCTGGAGCTTGCCGAGGAGATGGGCGACGACCCCGATGCCGCCGCATTGCGCGAGGAGGCTGCCGCTACGGCAGAACGCCTGGCCCGCGCTATCGACGAGCTCGAGCTTTCGAGCTGGTTTACCGGTGAGTTCGATCACGGCGACGCGATTGTGACCATCAAACCCGGACAGGGTGGCCTGGAGGCGCAGGACTGGACCTTCATGCTCTTTAAGATGTACATGAAGTACTGCCAGCGTCGCGGCTGGAAGGTCACCATTAACGACTGCCCCGCGGCTGAGGTCATCGGCATCGACCGTGCGACCTTTACCGTCGAGGGCAAGGACGCGTTTGGCATGCTGCGCGCCGAGGCCGGCGTTCACCGCCTGGTACGCATCAGCCCCACCGATGATAAGAAGCGCCGCCAGACCACGTTTGCCGGCGTCGAGGTCATTCCCGTGCTGCCTGACGATATCGACATCGAGATCAGTCCCGACGATATCCGTGTGGACGTGTATCACGCGAGCGGCCCGGGCGGTCAGGGCGTCAACACCACCGACTCCGCCGTACGCGTTACGCATTTTCCCAGCGGCATCGTTGTCACTTGCCAAAACGAGCGCAGCCAGATTCAAAACAAGGCCGCGTGCATGCAGATTCTCAAGGCCCGTCTGTACGAGATCGAGCTCGAGAAGCGCGCCGAGGCCCTGGATGAGATTCGCGGGCCCAAGACCACGATCGGTTTTGGCAACCAGATTCGCAGCTACGTGCTCTACCCGTATCAGATGGTTAAGGACCTACGCACGGGCGTTGAGACCAGCAACGTCGAGGCAGTTCTTGACGATGGCGACCTGGACCCGTTTGTTATTGGCTACCATCGCTGGGCCACTGGCAACGCTGACGCAGAGATCCCATCTGCATAAACCGCCCGGTTTATGTGGAAATGGATAAAACCCTCCGAGCAGGGTGGTTTTGTATCCAAAGCAAACCCTGCGCAGGGGTGGTTTTTGTTCGGCGAATCGGTAGAATCGAATACAGCAAGAAGTTCGAAGCGCATCCGTTTGGGTGCGCTTTTTTGAGGGAGGTAGCATGGCATATCGTCTGGACATCAAGCGCATTCTATCGATGAACTTCTTTCACGACCTGCCCCAGATTATGTTGGGGTGCGCTCTGGCCGCTATTGCGACCGACCTGTTTTTGATTCCCAACGGCCTTGCTGCCGGTGGTGTTACGGGCCTTGCCACCATTATCCAGGCGGTCGGCGCATCGCGCGGCATATCGCTTCCCGTTGGTATTCAGACGATCGTGATGAACGCCTTGCTGTTGCTGGTCGTTATGCGCGAGGGCGGCATGTTCTACGTGGTGCAGACCGCGACGGGCTTTGTGCTGCTGGGCTTCTTTACCGATCTGTTCGCCCCGTTTGTAGCACCTCTGGCGGATGCGGACCTGATGCTCCCTGCCATGTGGGGCGGCATTATTACAGGCATCGGTTACGGCATGGTGCTGCGCGCCGGCGCCAACACCGGCGGCTCGGACACGATTGGCCAAATCATCTCGCGTAATACCTCGCTGCCCGTGGGCTCGACCGTCATGGCGATCGATGTTGCCGTATGCGCGCTGTCGGCTCCGGTCTTTTCAATCGAAAATGCACTATATGCAGGCCTTTCGATGGTCATTAGCGGCTACGTGATCGATGCCGTGGTCGATGGTGGCAACAAACGCCGTATGGTACTCATCATCTCGGACAAGTTCCCTGATATCGCTGCCGATATCATGTATGGCCTGGGTCGTGGTTGTACCAAGTTTAAGGCGACTGGCATGTATTCGGGTGCCGAGAAGCCGGTGATCATGGTCATCGTGAACCGTCGAGAGCTCAATACCCTCAAGACGATCGTGCGCGAGCGCGATCCTCACGCCATTGTGACGGTCGCCGACGTTACGGAAGCTTTCGGCGAGGGATTCAAGGACATTAGCGCGTAGGGCCGACCGCGTCCCATCCAAAAGACGTTCACATTGATAAACCGTTTCATCAGCGGTTCTGCCTGCTAAATTGTTCAAATAATGATAAAAACTCTGGTAAAGCCATCAGTTTCCAGCATAATGAATGACGTACGTGCATTGCGGCTGTGTTGGGATTACCTTCGGTGCCGTGCGCATTTTGTCTAATGAGGATGAAAGGAAGGCACAATGAGCGACGAAGAGCTCAAAAAGGTTGCCAACGAGGTAAGGAAGGGCATCGTCACCGGCGTGCACGCTGCCAAGTCCGGCCATCCGGGCGGTTCGCTCGGCGCTGCCGACATCATGACCTATCTGTACTTTGAGGAAATGAACGTCGACCCGGCCCATCCCCGCAAGGCCGACCGCGATCGCTTTGTGCTTTCCAAGGGCCACTGTGCACCTGGTCTGTACGCTGTGCTCGCCGAGCGCGGGTTCTTCCCCAAGGAGGATCTTGAGACGCTGCGCCACATCGGCAGCCACCTGCAGGGTCATCCCAACATGAACGACACTCCGGGCGTCGACATGTCCACCGGTTCGCTCGGCCAGGGCATCTCCGCCGCTGTGGGCATGGCCGTTGCCGCCAAGCACTGGGGCGATACTTATCGCACGTACGCCCTGCTGGGCGATGGCGAGAGCGAGGAGGGCCAGGTCTGGGAGGCCGCCATGTTTGCCGGCAACCAGCAGCTCGACAACCTCTGTGTGATCGTCGACCACAACGGCCTGCAGATCGACGGTCCCGTCGAGGAGGTCAACGACCCCATGCCGCTCGCCGACAAGTTCCGCGCCTTTAAGTTCCACGTGGTGGAGCTTGCCGACGGCAACGATTTCGATCAGATCCGCGCCGCCTTTGCCGAGGCTCGCGCTACCAAGGGCCAGCCGACCGCCATTATCGCCGAGACCCTGAAGGGCAAGGGCGTGTCCTTTATGGAGAACCAGGTTGGTTGGCACGGCAAGGCCCCCAATGATGAACAGTTTGAGCAGGCCATGGCAGAGCTCACGGCCGCCGGAGAGGAGCTCTAGGATGGCAGACGTCAAGAAAATCGCCACGCGCGTAAGCTACGGCGAGGCCCTCGTCGAGCTCGCCAACGAGCACGATGACTTTGTGGTCCTCGACGCCGATCTGGCCGCCGCCACGCAGACCGGTAAGTTCAAGGCGGCCTGCCCCGACCGCTTCTTCGATGTGGGCATTGCCGAGAGCAACCTGATGGGCGTCGCCGCCGGTATCGCGACCACCGGTCGTGTTGCCTTCGCGAGTACCTTTGCCATGTTCGCTGCCGGTCGCGCCTTTGAGCAGGTTCGTAACTCCATCGGCTACCCGCACCTCAACGTTAAGATCGGTGCCACGCACGCCGGTATCTCGGTGGGCGAGGATGGTGCCACGCACCAGTGCTGCGAGGATATCGCCCTCATGCGCGTCATCCCCGGCATGACTGTGATCGTTCCTGCCGACGACGTCGAGGCCCGTGCCGTGACGCGCGCCGCCTACGAGTGCGACGGTCCGGTGTACATGCGCTTCGCCCGTTTGGCCTCGTCGGTCATCAACGACCCCGAGACCTATAAGTTCGAGTTGGGTAAGGGCATTGTCATGCGCGAGGGCGCCGATGTGACCATCATCGCCTGCGGCCTGATGGTCGGCGAGGCTCTCGAGGCCGCCGAGCAGCTCGCCGCCGAGGG
The DNA here is from genome assembly GCA_958415525.1 of uncultured Collinsella sp. Taxonomy (GTDB): domain Bacteria; phylum Actinomycetota; class Coriobacteriia; order Coriobacteriales; family Coriobacteriaceae; genus Collinsella. The sequence continues at coordinate 98,871 of CATYZE010000001.1, forward strand.
CATCGACGCCGAGGTCATCAACATGCACACCATCAAGCCCATCGACGCCGACCTGATCGTCAAGAGCGCCACCAAGACCGGCCGCGTCGTGACCGTCGAGGAGCACTCCGTGATCGGCGGCCTGGGCAGCGCCGTCGCCGACGTCCTGTGCGAGCAGCGCCCGACGCCGCTCAAGAAGATCGGCGTCAACGACACCTTCGGCGAGTCCGGCCCGGGTGCCGAGCTCTTGCACAAGTATGGCCTGGACGCCGCCAACATCGTGGCGACCACCAAGGAGTTCTTGGCATAAGGCAAGACGGATCTCAAGGACTGCTTCGCCAGAACTATAAAACTGCTTCGCCAGTACTATGGAAACCCGGCAGGGGTGCTCTCTTGGAGAGCGCCCCTGTTTCAGTTGCGGTGAAATAAGGATTGATTAGGGCTTTTAACTGCTAAAACAGTCCCTATTTCACCACAACTTCTAAAGAGGCCGTATCAAGCAGGATTTCTATTGGGATAAGGGCCCATTCCAGCCACGTTCAATTCAGCCCCCAAGCATGGCGCTGCTGCACTTAAGCAAAACGCAGCGACCCCTTAGTTACCGCAGGCCGGGCACAGGGTTACTCTCCAAATCTTTCCGCAGGACGGAGGAGCCCCTGCCGCGCGAAGCGCGCAGCGGGGGCTCCGACATGTCCGAGGACGATTTGGGAGGTAACCCTGTACGCGGCCGGAGGGACCAGGCCCCGCCATGCTTCTTATGTGCAGCAAAGCTAATACTGCTAAAATATAAAGCGCTCATGTAGTTTAAACGCACGACGATAAGGAGCACCAGTGGGTAACCACTTCCGTACCTCCGGTGCGGGCGATGATGCCCCCAAGACGCAGACAGGCGTCCAGGGCAGTCGTTTCGCCACTCCGGATTCAGAGGGCCAGCCTGTTGCTCAGGCCCCCGCTCAGCCGGCAGATCAGGCACAGCCGGCATCCGATCCCTTTGCCTACAATCCCACCAGCGATGCTGCGCTTTCCGGCACGGCGGGTTTTGAGCCCGTTCAGGCTGTGACCGCTCGCGTGGAGCAGCCTCAGACTGGCGCCGCCGCGCCGCAGCCTAGCATGGCCGGCATTCCCGACCCCATGGCTCCTGCGACACCGGCTCCTCAGCCTGCGCAGTCTGGCCTCTTTGCCGCTATTCCCGATCCCACGCAGCCTGCTGCCCCGGTGGTCGAGAGCGATCAGGCAGCCGAGGTCGCAAGCCTCGATAACGCGCTCAACAACCCCGATTTTACGTCGGTGTTTGCGCCCATCGATCCGCAGGCCAGCCGCAAGAAGATGGCCAAGCAGGCCGGTGTCGAGCCCGTCATCCTTATGGAGCATGTCACCAAGATCTATCCGGCACAGCCCAACAAGCCTGCACTCGACGACATCAACATCGAGATCTATCCGGGCGAGTTCGTCTTCCTGGTCGGTCACTCCGGCTCGGGTAAGACCACGCTGCTGTCGACGCTCAACCGCGACGTCAAGCCGACGAGCGGTCGCATCCTGGTTGCCGGTCAGGACCTCATGAAGATCAAGAACCGCAAGGTTCCGTTCCTGCGCCGCCAGATTGGCGCCGTGTTCCAGGACTTTAAGCTCCTGCCGCAAAAAACCGCCTACGAAAACGTGGCGTTTGCTTTGCAGTGCATCGGCAAGCCCAAGGGCGTCATTCGCAGCCAGGTGCCCGAGGTGCTGCGTCTGGTCGGTCTGGCCGATCAGATGGACTCGCTGCCCGACCAGCTTTCCGGTGGCGAGCAGCAGCGCGTTGCCGTCGCCCGCGCTATGGTCAACCGTCCGCCGCTGCTGATCTGCGACGAGCCCACGGGTAACCTCGACCCGGCGATCTCGCTGGGCATCATGAAGCTGCTCGAGCGCATTAACCGCACCGGCACCACCGTGATCGTCGCCACGCACGACCGCGAGATGGTCGATAGCATGCACCGTCGCGTGATTGCCCTCGAGGGCGGCCACGTTATCCGCGACCAGGAGAGGGGAGGTTACGGCAACTATGGCACCAACTAACGTGGGCTACTCCTTCAAAGAGGCAATCAGCCACTTCTTCCGTAACTGGACTACCTCGCTCGGCGCCGTCATCACGATCTTCCTTTCGCTGTTTATCATCGGCCTGTTCATCATGGGCTCCGCGATGCTGAACTCCGTGATCGGCACCGTCGAGGATCAGGTTGTCATTAACGCCTTTATTAGCGATGACGCCGATCAGGCCGATGTTCAGGCCTTTGAGGCCGAGCTCAAAACGTGGAGTAACGTGAAGTCCGTGACCTATAAGGACAAGGACGACGCGCTGGCCGAGTACACGAGCAAGATGTCGGGTAACGCCGATGCCACCATGAGCGCGCTCGACGGCCAGAACCCGCTGCCCGCCTCCTTCGCCATTGAGATGGATGACCCGTCTCAGGTCGAGAGCACGGCAAAGAAGCTCAAGAAGAACGCCGACTTCCAGAAGATCGCGGATGACGGCGACGTCAACGCGAGCGTGCTGTACGGCCAGGAGGAAGTGAGCCGCCTGTTCCAGGTGACCAACTACATCCGCATCGCCGCCGTGGTGCTCGTTGGCCTTCTGACCTTTATCGCATTCATCTTCATCAACAACACGATTCGCCTGTCCATCACGGCGCGTCGTCGTGAGATTGCGATTATGCGTCTGGTCGGCGCCAGCAACGGCTTCATTCGCGGCCCGTTTATCACCGAGGGCGTACTGCAGGCCATTTTGGGCTCGCTGCTTTCCATCGGTGTTCTGGAGCTGCTGCGCAATCTGATGATTCCGCGTCTGCAGGAGAGCATCGGCTGGATGTCGTTTGCCCTGCCGATGCAGTACTACCTGGTGACCTATGCTGCGCTGATTCTGGTCGGCGTGATTATCGGTCTCTTTGGTTCTGCCATCGCCATGCGCCGCTACCTGCGCGTGTAGGCATGCCTGGAATTCACCCTTCCAACGGGTCGTCTCTTATGGGGCGGCCCGTTTTTTGATCCCTAGGGGACGGCAGGAAAGCGAATCATTTGGGTAGACTCTTTGGAGTTCGCAATCGATAGCAAGGAGGCGCCATGGGGCGCAATAACAAGCATAAGCGTGGAGCTCGCAATAAGCGCGGGCCGGTGCGCAGCGAACGCCGTCCGAGCCTGACCGGGCGCGTGCAGCTCCATGAGCACAGTGCCTATGTCATAACCGAGAATGGCGACTACAAGGTCATGGGTCGCGGTAAGCGCGAGATCATGGACGGCGATACCGTTGCCGTGAGCATTAAGAACAGCCCGCATGGCGAGCGTCGCGCCGTGATCGAGGGCGTGGTTGAGCGCGCAGCTATAAGCGTGGTGGGCACGTACCAGACCGCCGGTCCGCTCGGTGTGATTGAACCGCTCGATTCGCGCCTGAAGGCCGACTTCTTCATTCTGCCTGAGGATACCTCGGCGGATCGTCTGGGTGTCCACCCGGGTGATGCCGTTGTCGCGCGCATTTTGACCTACCCGACGCGCCTGGAATCGGGCACCGTGACGATCGAACGCCGCATTGGCGGAGATGACGCGCCCGATTTGGGCGTTCAATATGTGATGGCGCGTTATGGCTATACCGATAGCTATCCCGAGGCCGCGCTGGACGAGGCCGAGGAGCTTTCGCTCGATGTGTCCGCGGCGCTTAAGGACCCGCTCCGCCGCGATCTGCGCGACCGCTTTGTCATCACGATCGACCCGGTCGACGCACGCGACTTTGACGATGCCATTTCGCTTGAGCGCACGCCCGAGGGTGGCTACAAGCTGGGCGTGCATATCGCCGACGTTTCACACTATGTGGCTTGGGACGGGCATATCGATCTTGAGGCTCGCCATCGTACGACATCGGTGTATCTGGCCGATCGCGTGCTTCCCATGCTGCCCGAGCGCCTGTCTAATGACCTGTGCTCGCTTCGCCCTGACGAGGACCGTCTTGCGTTTACCGTCGATATCGAGCTCGATGCGCAGGGTCGCGTGCGGCATTACGATCCGTACCCCAGCGTGATTCGCTCGCGTGTGCGTATGGACTATGACGGCGCCGAGGCGCTGCTGGTGCGTGCCGGCGCGGTGGAGTATGGGGTGCTGGAGGGTGCCGCCGAGGATGTTGCGGCTGCCGAGGCCTCGCGCGAGGAGGCGCTTGAGCGTGGGCTTGCATGCGAAGAGGCAGCCCGCGGCTATAACGTCGACCTGGGTGATTTTTTGGTTGCCGCCAACGAGCTTGCGGAGCTCCGCCGCCGCATTCGTCGCGCGCGCGGTTCGGTCGACTTTGATACGGCCGAGATCCGCGCGCTCTTGGACGAGGACGGTGTGCCCGTGCAGATCGTGGCCCGCGAGCGCTCGTGCGCCACGTCGCTAATCGAGGAGGCCATGCTGCTCGCCAACGAGTGCGTGGCCGAGTGGCTGGCCGACCGCGACATTGAGGCTTGCTATCGCGTGCACGATGATCCCAGTCCCGATAGCCTGCACGGTGCCGCCGTGGCGTTGGCGCAGCTGGGCATCATCGATGATCGCCGCGCGGCCGGTATTGCCCTGGGGAGTCCCGATGAGCTGCAGGCTGCAGTCGATGCTGCCGCCGGTACGGCCAACGCACCGCTCGTCAACACGCTGCTTCTGCGCAGCATGCAGCGCGCGCTGTACAAGCCGCACAACGAGGGCCACTTTGCGCTCGCCGCGCCGTGCTACTGTCACTTTACGAGTCCCATCCGTCGCTACCCCGATCTGGTGGTGCACCGCGTACTCAAGCTGCAGTTGGCCTATGAGCAGCTCGGCGGCAAGGACGCCTTGGTCCGTACGCCGCGGCTGATCGGCAAGGGGCGCGAGTCGCTGCCGCGCATTCTGCCGCAGATCTGCCGCGCATGCAGCGATGCCGAGCGCGCGGCAGATGCCGCCAGCCATGCGACGCAAAAGATCAAGATTGCCCAGTACTATGAGGACCGTCTGGGCGAGCGCTATGCCGGAACGGTCTCATGGGTCAGCAGTATGGGCCTGTTCGTACGCTTGGACCTGACGCAGGTCGAAGGCTTGGTTTCGATCAAGAGCCTGGGCAACGAGTGGTTCGAGTTCGACGAGGACGCGCTTACGCTGACGGGCGCCGACACGGGGACTCGCTATGAACTGGGCCAGCGCGTGATTATCGAGGTCTCGCGCGTCAATACCACGCGTGGGCACTTGGACTTTAAGCTTATCCATTAGCCAAATCCCGACTCATGGCGGGAGAGCGGAGGGCGGTCTTTCGGGGCCGCCCTCCGCATTTGGATCATGGCTACCTTGCCGTTTGCACGGCCGCCCGCTTACCTGCTATTCGAGAGGTAAAACCTACCAAAATAAACCTGTCCCTTTTTGGCAGGTTTACAAGAAAGCGGGGATGAGATGGCGACGGTGTATGGTTATGCGCGGGTGAGTTCGCGCGATCAGAATCTTAATCGGCAGCTGGATGCGCTGGGCGCCTATGGCGTGGGCTCGGCGAATATTTATGCCGACCATGCGAGCGGCAAGGACTTCGATCGACCGCGCTATCGCGAGCTGCTGCACGTCCTGGGAGACGGGGACGTGCTGGTGGTGCTTTCTATCGACCGACTTGGTCGTAATTACTCCGAGATTCTTGAGGAATGGCGTCGCATTACCAAGGAGCTCGGGGTTGCCATTGTGGTGTTGGACATGCCATTGCTTGACACGCGCGCCAGGGCAAGCGGCACGCCGGATGTGACTAATGCCCTGATTGCCGATATTGTGCTGCAACTGCTGAGCTACGTGGCGCAGGTGGAGCGCGAGAATATCCATCGGCGCCAAGCGGAGGGAATTGCAGCGGCGCGGGCGCGAGGGGTCCGTTTCGGTCGACCTCGCAAGCCGTGCCCTCCTCAGTTTGATCTGGTACGGGATAGCTATGAGGCGGGCGATATTACCCGCAGCCAGGCAGCAAAGTGCCTGGGCGTGTGCGTGGGGACGTTTGATCGCTGGATGCGCGAGGCGGGGTAGGGGTTTGCGTCGCTTTGTCGCTTCCTGTTGCGATTCAAATTTTGATACGATGGCGATGTCATTTGGGGCTACACTCGCTGATATTCAAAAAAGGAGGTAGGCCCTTGGCGCGCGTAAAACAAATAATCGGATGGACCGCGATCGTTCTGTTCGCTGCAACGCTGGCGGGCATCTGGGTGCTGACGGAGCAAAATGCGGTGGAGACGTCGTTGCTGAGCGAGTCCACCGCGCGTGTGGTGGAGGGTCAGGCTACGGGCGTACAGGCTGCCGATGTCGCGGGTGAAGCTCAGACCGAGAACGGGATGACCGGGGGCACCGATTCGGCTGCTTCGAATGTCCGGTCTGGCCGACTTGCTTCCATTCGCATGTGGGTGGGCACGAACGTCCGTCGCGTTGCCCATACCGTAGAGTTTTTCTTCGTCGGATTGTTCGCCTCGGTGGTCGTGGTTTGCTTTTCCAGGCGTCCGTGGAGCGTATGCTCCCGTTGCGTGCCCGTGTTGCTCTTTTGCGCCGTCTGCTCCGTTGGCGATCAGGTACATAAGATCTTTGTTCCTGGCAGGCATTTCGACGTTATCGATTTAGGATTCGATGCTGCGGGCTATGTCACCGCCATGCTGTTGGTATTGCTGGCAGCGGCGTTGGTGCGCTATGCGACTCGGCCGATCGGCGCCCATGCGAGGCGCTAGCCGGTAACAAACCCGTTTCTGATAATGCGACCTTGTTGAATTATTTTGTGTCGCGCGTATTTCCGAGCGGTCGGATTTGAGGGGCGAGCGGTAGAACGCTCGCCCTTTGTGCGCCACGATGCGGCACAATGTACCGTAAAAGCTGTTTGTATCCGGTACGAATCATTCGTTGGTCTTTAATTCTTCTCAACGGAGGTGTTTGAGATGGCAAACGGATTGCTTTTGCGGCTTCGCGAGCGTGAGCTCAGCGCGAGCCCGGCGGAACGCAATGTCATCGCATATGTAAGCGCTCATCCGCACGAGGTGGTCGGGCTGTCCGTCCGCGGTCTTGCCGATGCCACGTTCTCCTCGCCCTCGAGCATTTTGCGCTTTTGCAAGCGCTTGGGTTTTGCGGGCTACAAGGAGTTCCAGCGCGAACTGATTGCCGAGCTGGCGCTCTTGGGTGACAAGAAAGACGTTGCCCTCGAGGACATCTCCATGGATGACAGCGTCGAACGTATCGTGGGGAAGGTGATGAAAAGCAACGTGCGCACGATCGAAGCGACGGCGCGAACGCTCGATTACACCGTCTTGGAGCGATGTGCGGCCTATCTTAAGCGGGCACGTGCGGTCAATCTGTTCGGTATCGGTGCCTCTCGTTTGGTCGCGCACGATCTGGCGCAAAAGCTCATGCGTGTCGACAAGGAGTGCCATCTGTACGACGACTGGCATGATCAGCTCTTGTGTGCCAAGAACATGCATGAGGGCGATATGGCAATCGCCTTTAGCTACTCGGGCTTGACGCAAGAGGTGCTGGACTGCACCGCCGAGGCTCAACGTCACAACTGTCCCGTTGTGGCCGTGACCAAAGTAGATGGATCATCCAAGCTTGCCACCGTGGCCGATGCCGTGCTCGGCGTCGCTGCGAGTGAACCCTTGGTCCGCAGCGGTGCCATGGCTTCGCGTATGGCCCAGCTTATGGTTGTCGATGCCCTGTACGCTGCTTACGTTGCCAGCGACTACGAACGGGCGACGCATGTCATTAAGCAAAACTACATCGAGAAACAGGAAAGATGAGGTGAATGAAATGCTCGATTTAACAAAATTCACGACCGAACAGCGTAATCAAAGTTCAATGGACCTCGATACGATGACATCGCTGCAAATCGTCACGACGATGAATGATGAGGATCTTCGTGCCGTCCAGTCGGTCACGAAGGTGTTGCCCCAGGTTGCCACAGCAATCGACTGGGCTGCTGAGGCACTCGAGCGCGGCGGGCGCGTCTTTTACATGGGCGCAGGCACCAGCGGTCGTCTGGGTGTACTCGACGCTTCGGAGTGTCCGCCCACGTTTGGCGTGTCACCCGATCTGATTGTCGGGCTCATTGCCGGAGGCGAGACGGCGTTTATCAAGGCTGTCGAAGGTGCCGAAGACAGCGAGGAGCTTGGCGCGAGCGACCTGCGGGAGCGTGGACTCTCGGACAGGGATCTTGTCGTTGGCCTGGCGGCAAGCGGTCGTACTCCCTATGTGGTGGGCGGCCTTGTGTACGCCAAGGCAACTGGGTGCAAGACCATTGCAATTGCCTGCAACCAAGGGTCGAAGATCGGGGAGAGCGCAGATCTTGCCATTGAACCCGTGCCCGGTCCCGAGGTGCTGACCGGCTCAACGAGGCTCAAGGCGGGAACGGTTCAAAAGCTCATTCTCAACATGATTTCGACCGGTGCCATGGTCAAGATCGGCAAGGTATACCAAAACCTGATGGTCGATGTGCAGCAGACGAACGAGAAGTTGGTGGTGCGCGGCCAGAACATCGTGATGGAGGCGACCGGCTGCACGCGCGAGCGCGCTATTCAGGCGCTTGCAGATGCCGGCGGCCACGTAAAAACCGCTATTGTCTCGGTACTGCTGGGCTGCGATGCCGAGCAGGCTGCGGTAGCTCTTGAGCGAGCGAGAGGCCATGTCCGTGCTGCGGTGAGTGGCCATGAGAAGAGCAATGCCGATGCCCAATAGGTGCGCGGCGTGAGCTGATATGACATCCAGACGAGATACCCAATACAAGGAGGAGTTATGACGAACAAAGAGCTGGCTCAAAAGCTGCTGGACCTTTTGGGCGGTAAAGACAACGTGTTGGCAAACGCGGCGTGCATGACGCGCCTGCGCGTGACCGTCAAAGACACGGGCAACGTCGACACGGAGGGTATTAAGGCACTCGACGGCGTGATGGGCTTGGTCGAGGACGACACGATGCAGATCGTGCTGGGGCCGGGCAAGGTGAATAAGGTGCTCGAGGAGTTCTCCAAGCTCACCGGCCTTGCGAAAGGCGTTGCTGACGAGAGCGTGGTTGACGCTGCGGCCACAAACAAGGCCGCGCAGAAGGCAAAGTACGAGTCCAAGCCGGTTCAGGCCTTCCTCAAGAAGATTTCCAATGTCTTCGTCGCCCTGCTTCCCGGCATCATTGCGGCTGGCCTCATCAACGGTATCTGCAACGTCATTAACGTCTCGACGGCAGGCGCGCTTGCGGGCGAGTGGTGGTACCAGGGCATTCGTTCCATGGGCTGGGCCCTGTTTGCCTATCTGCCCATCTTGGTGGGCTATAACGCGGCACGTGAGTTTGGTGGCTCCGCTGCGCTGGGCGGCATCGCCGGCATGATGTGTATCGCCAACAGTGCCATGCCCCTGCTTGCGCCTGGCGCGGCCGATCCTGCCACTGCCATTCTGCTGCCGCTCACCAATGCGCAGTATAACCCCGCAGCGGGCGGCATGATCGCGGCTCTTATCGCTGGCGCATTTTTTGCCTGGATGGAGCGTCAGATTCGCAAGGTTATGCCCAACGCACTCGACACGTTCTTGTCCCCGCTGCTGGTGCTCATCATCGGCGCCTTTGCTCTGATGCTCGTCATCCAGCCGGTTGGCGCATGGCTGACGACTGCCATCTTTAGCGTTTTGACCTTTATCTTCGAGAAGCTGGGCGTCCTGGGCGGCTATATCCTGTCGGCAGGCTTCTTGCCGCTGGTTTCCGTCGGCCTGCATCAGGCGCTCACGCCGATCCACGCTATGCTCAACGATCCCGACGGCGCTACCAAGGGCATCAATTACCTGCTCCCCATCCTTATGATGGCTGGCGGCGGTCAGGTCGGTGCCGGTCTGGCGCTGTACTTTAAGACCAAGAACGCCAAGCTCAAGAAGTACGTCGCAGAGTCCATTCCCGTTGGAATCCTCGGTGTGGGCGAGCCTCTGATGTATGCCGTTACGCTGCCGCTCGTTCGTCCGTTTGTGACGGCCTGTCTGGGTGCCGGATTTGGCGGCGCGCTCGCGGCGCTGCTTCACATCGGCACGGTTTCTCAGGGCGTTTCCGGTCTGTTTGGCCTGCTGATCGTCGTTCCTGGCCAGCAGCTCGGCTACGTTGCCGCTATGCTGCTTGCCTATGCCGCCGGCTTTGTCCTGACGTGGTTCTTTGGCGTCGACGAACAGAAGATCAACGAGTTCTTTGGCGAATAGTTTGATATCGCGAGCCGTGTTGCTCAGGGCTTGCGGCGCACGGCAGATTTCTTGATGCTATGGTTGTGCCGGCGGGGCTAACTGCTCCGCCGGCCTTTTTTAAAGGAGCGTTGAAACGTGAAAACGGGTATTTCGATTTATCTTTCCAGCCCTCTGCAGGATATTGAGCGGACGATTGAGCACGGTGCCGCGGCGGGTGCGCGCTATGCGTTTGCCTCACTGCATATTCCCGAGGATGGGGGAGCGGCGTATGCCGATAAGGTCCGTCATGTGCTGTCGCTGCTTTCCGCCCGCGGCATTGCGCTCATTGCCGATGTGGGACCGCGCACGTGCGATTTGCTCGGGCTTGAGCGCATCGAGGACCTGCGCGATCTGGGGTTGGAATACCTTCGTTTGGACTATGGCTTTAGCGCCCAGCGGGTCGCGGAGCTGTCCGGTGTATTTCGCATTGTGGTCAATGCATCGACGGTGAGTTCTGATGAAATCGCATCGTGGCGTGAGGCCGGTGCCGATGTGACTCGTTTTGCCGCCTGCCACAATTTTTACCCCAAGCCTTATACCGGTTTAGCTCTGGAGGACATTGCTCGGGTGAATCTTCGTCTTGCGGCGCTTGGATTCGAAATCATGGCTTTTGTGCCGGGCGATGCTAACGTTCGCGGGCCGGTATTCGAGGGACTGCCGACGGTCGAGACGCAGCGCGGTCGCGCGTCAAAGGTTGCTCTCAATATGCTTGAGCTTGCACATGGCGCCGATTGCGACATTGTGTTGGTCGGCGACCCCGATCTTTCCGATGCGGGCTGGACGCAGTTTGCTCATGTTTCCGCCGGATACGTGGACCTGCAATGCGAGCTTGAGCCCGGTTATGCCTATGTGCGTGGGCAGATTCATCACGACCGACCCGATTCGAGCACCCTCATCTTTAGGTCTCAGGAGTCACGTATGACGCATAAGCCGGATTCCGTGCCGACGGATGCCGGAGCCGGCCTGCCGCGAAAGGCGGGGTCGATCGCTGTGAGCAATAGCGGATATGGGCGCTACGAAGGCGAGCTTGAGATTGCGCGGGTCGATCTTCCCGGTGACGAGCGCATGAACGTTGCGGGCCATATCACGCCCGAGGCAATGGAGCTGCTGCCGTTCATCAAACGCGGATTCGGGGTACGGTTCGTTTAGTGTGTGACCCGTGGGCTACAATTGGCCCATCATGCGAAGGCGTCTCGTGTGGCGTGCGCCTGCGTTGGCCGATTTATATTCGGAGGATTCCCATGACCGTACTGTTTGTTGAATATCCCAAGTGCTCGACCTGTAAGAAGGCCAAGGCATGGCTGGACGAACACGGGGTAGAGTATATCGACCGCGATATCGTTTTTGACAATCCCACGGCTGATGAGCTTGCGACCTGGATTGCTCGTTCGGGGCTGCCGGTGCGGCGTTTCTTTAATTCGTCGGGTATGAAATATCGAGAGCTGGGCCTGAAGGCGCGTCTGGATGCGGGCATGACGGATCGGGAGTGCTACGAGCTGCTGGCGACCGACGGCATGCTGGTCAAGCGTCCGCTGTTGGTGGGCGACGACTTTGCGATTCCCGGCTTTAGGGAAGCAGCTTGGACCGAGGCACTGCTGTAGCGGCTGCGGAACGTGCGGCCCGTTTTGAGCGCTCGGGGTGGGACGTGTTTTCCATCGGAGGGCTCGCTCGGCTCAATCCTTGAGCTGTGCCCATTCGTGCGGACCGTAGACCTTTACGTGCTTGTTGGGCTTGCCGCTCCAGTACTCCTCGTCCATAAAGGGCAGATATGCCTGAACGCCGGGGCAGATAAAGGGAATCCGCTGCTGCTGCAGTCGCTCGCGTTGGCGCTGCTCCAGGTGCGCCTCGGATATAACGGTCGGCATACCGGACAGCTCGACGAGGCTTGCCTGGATTCGCTTAAGGTCGGGGAGTCCCGCGTGCCATGACATCCGCATGATCAAAAAGGATGCACGGCGGTATTTTGCCTGCATCACCGTGATGGCGGGGCGCAGAGTGGGATGGATTTTGTCCCGTTCGGGCCAAAGGTCAGCAGTGATCTCGAGGCCCAGGGTCTCCCATAGGTAATCAAGCTCTTCGTCCATGGCGCCTCGATATCCGTGCAATGATGACGGTTCGATTGTGCCATCAGCCGTGAGTGCTGCATTGTTGTAATCTACCAGCGGTAGATGCGGGATGTTTTACGGGCTTTGGCGCCGTACGTGTCGCTGGCGCTTCACAGGTCCTTCACGTGTCGGCCGTATTTGACTGAATTTCAAAAAAGTCAAAATTGGGGCTTGCGTCACGGCCGGACTTCCCGTATATTTCTTTCTTGCGCAAAGGCACAGCCGAGCGCAGCGATGCAGTCATTGGGATGTCGTCTAATGGCAGGACAGCGGATTCTGGTTCCGTCAATGGGGGTTCGACTCCCTCCATCCCAGCCATTGCATTTGCTACATATGGCCCGTTCGTCTAGCGGTTTAGGACGCCGCCCTCTCAAGGCGGAGATCACCAGTTCGAATCTGGTACGGGCTACCAAAATTGAACGCCCGGGCCTCGTAAGAGACCCGGGTTTTGTGTATTGACCGATATTTAAGGCGCGCGTTGAGTCTGCCGCCCGGACCGAGGAGTTGTCATGGACCTGCCTATCAGCTTGGAAGACATCACGTATGCCGAGAACTATCTGGCGCAGGGCGACCTGGCTACGGCGACGCCGCTGCTGGAGCGTCTGGTGGAGCTTGCCGAGGAGTATATCGACGCTGAATGCAAGACGGAGGAGAAGCGCCAGTACTTTAGCTTCGACAGCAAGTTTGAGCGTCTGGCCTACCGCCGCGTGGAAAAGGATCCGCGCGAGCTGGTGCAGGTCGAGGTTCCCTTTGACCGCCTGTATTCCGACATGGCGTTTGCCTACATTCGCCAGCAGGATTATGTGAGTGCTCGCAATGCCCTGATGCAGGCCGTACGCTGGGATCCCATGAACTGTAACTATCGCTTGGACTTGGCCGAGCTGTTCCGCGCGCTCGAGGACAAGCAGGAGTGGGCATCGCTCTCGTTCTCGGTGCTGGAGCGCGCGAGCGACGGTAAGTGCGCCGCACGCGCCTACACCAACTTGGGTCAGTACTTCTTGGAGCCCGAGACCGAGAACATTTCGGCAGCCGTGGGCTGCGCGCGTCTGGCGCTGCGCCTGGCGCCCAATGATGCGCATACGACGCGCCTGCTCAACAAGATCCATACCACCTATCCGGATGCCGCGGACGAGAGTGACGACCATGTGATGGGTGAGCTCGCCCTGCAGGGCGTGCCGACCTCGCCTTCGGCCGAGATCGCCATCTGCTTGATCATGTGCGCGACCGATGCTGCAAGCGACGGCGACAAGCAGGAGGCTACGCGTCTGACGGTCCGTGCCCGCGACCTGGTGGGCGAGGAGGCGTGCGCGGCGATTATCAAGCTGGTGCGCGAGAGCGATGCCGAGCTTAATGCCGAGCGCAGGGCAAAGCGCGAGGCTGCGGGCTCAAACGCCGATGGCGCCAAGGAGGCCGGCGATGCCCAGTAAGCGCGAGCGCAAGCTCATTTCCAAGAATCGCTCGGCACATCACGAGTACTTTATCGATGAGACGTTTGAGTGTGGTATTGAGCTGAGCGGTACCGAGGTCAAGTCGATTCGCGAGCGCGCGTGCCAGATTACCGATACCTTTGCACTGATTCGTGGCGGGGAGTGCTGGCTCGTCGGCCTGCATATTCACCCTTATAGCCATGGTGGCGTGTGGAATCGCGATCCCGACCGTCGGCGCCGTCTGCTGCTGCACCGCAAGGAGATCGACTTTCTTGACGGCAAACTTCGCAACCGTGGTTATGCACTGGTTCCGTTGGAGCTCTACTTTAATACCGACGGTCGCGTAAAACTGCTGCTGGGCCTGGGTCGCGGCAAGAAGCTCTACGACAAGCGCGAGGACATGGCCAAGCGTGATGTCCAACGCGAGATCGACCGCGCCCTCAAGGAACGCAACCGCTGACCGTCCTTCATAAGTTGCGGTGGAATACGGACTGGTTTGCCTGTTTGAGGGGCTATTCAGTCCCTATTTCACCGCAACTGCGGGCGTCTCATCTTTCTTACTGTTCTGACACATATGTCTCAAAGGCGGCGTCCGTTATGGGTGTCGCCTTTTTTGTGGGTACATACATCCATGAGGTTCCAACCCGAGTTAGGGGAGTGATCGTTATGGACAAAACTGCGTTCTTTACCATGCCGAGCGGCCTGTACGTGGTGAGCTCCGCGGCAGACGGGCTGCGTGCCGGCTGCGTTATCAACACAGCGGTGCAGGTGACGTCCATGCCGCCGCGTATTTCGGTTGCCGTGAACAAGGACAACGTCACCTCGGGCGTCATCGCATCGGCCAAAGCGTTCGCGCTGACCGTGATCGATCAGACCGCCGACATGCTCTACATCGGCAACTTTGGGTTCCGCACCAGCAGCGATTATGACAAGTTTGCCAAATACGAGACCCGCGAGACGGCTCTGGGCATGCCCTATGTGCCCGAGCACGCGGCGGCCCTGTTTAGCTGCCGTTTGATCGACACTGTGGATGTGGGCACGCATCTACTGTTTATCGGCGAGGTCGAGGATGCCGAGCGCCTGAGCGACGAGACGCCGCTCACCTACGATTATTACCATAAGGTCCTGAAGGGCAAGACGCCTCCGAAGGCGTCCTCGTATCAAGGCTAGAAATGTTCTAAAAATACTTGCATTATATTATTGAGAATATATACTAATAAGTAAGTACACCAGCAGTCACGTTCGAGAGGAGAACATCATGGCTGAGGAGAAGAAGACGTATAAGTTTGTGTGCACCGTTTGCGGTTACGAGGTTGAGGTCGACACGCCCGAGCTGCCCGAGGATTACGTGTGCCCGGTGTGCGGCGTCGGTCCCGATCAGTTTGAGCTCGTCGAGGAGTAGCTCGTAGACGCACGGCGAAAGCCGAACATAGCTCTGTCCAAGGGCCTCGGTCGAATTCTCGGCCGGGGCCCTTTTCCTCCGCCCCCAAGGGATCACGGTTGCTGTTGGCCGATCCTGTCTGTTGTGAGTCCGGCCGACCTTTTGTCTCAATCTGTAACATCTAACGTTGGAAATTGGGTCCACTTGTTGCAGATTGAGACAAACGGAGCTGTCCCTCGGAATGATCTCGATCTGTAACATCTAGACATCAAAAGCGGGTCTTCCTGTTACAGATCGAGACGTTTGCCTGGGTAGGTGCCCCGTCCCATTACATCCCTGTCAACAACACGACATCGAGAATCGTCACGATGGCGCCAATCCCTACAAGCAGCGCGTTGAGCGGGCGCGAGTTGGCGTATTTGCCCATGACGCGGGGTGAACTGGTGAGCCGTATGAGCACAAAGACCGTAATCGGCAGCTGAAGCGACAGCAGTGCCTGACTCCAGATGAGACCTTCAAAAGGATTTGGGACGACCAGGCACGCCGTCACTGCGCCGACGAAACAGGCCGCCACTCCGATCGAGGAATGTCGGTCGTGGATGTCGTATTCCTCGTCGAACATGCCCGCAGTGATGGTTCCCGCCGCCATGCCCGCTGTCACGCTGCTCGATAGTCCCGCGAACAGCAGCGCTACCGCAAAGATGGTCGAGCTCGCCGGGCCCAAGATGGGGGAGAGCGTGGCCGCTGCGACGGCGAGGTCGTCTACGACCATGCCATGCGCAAAGAAGGCCGTTGCGGCCAGGATGACCATGGCTGAGTTGATTGCCCAGCCCACGCCCATCGAAAAGAGCGTGTCGAAGAGCTCGTAGCGCAGACGTTCTTCGATAACCTGGTCGCCTTGGCCTTCGAAGTGCATGGATTGGATGACCTCGGAGTGCAGAAAAAGGTTGTGTGGCATTACGACCGCACCCAGGACACTCACGATAATCGCAGCAGAGCCAGTGGGCATACTAGGCGTGATCCAGCTTGCGGCGGCTTGCGGCCAGTCGACCTTGACTAGTGCAAGCTCGGCCAAAAACGAGAGTCCTACCACGCCTACGAAGGCGATGATCCAGCGTTCGGCATGCTTGTAGGAGTTCGTCATGAGCATCGCCATCGATACTGTCGCCACGATGACGCAGCCCGCGCGCACGGGCAGCCCAAAGAGCATTTGAAGGGCAATCGCGCCGCCCAGGACCTCGGCCATGGCGGTGGCGATGGTCGCGAGATAGGCGCTGGCGAGCACCGTACGCCCGACGAAGCGGGGGAGGTAACGTGTCGTGGCCTCGGCAAGGCAGGCGCCCGTGGCGATACCCAGGTGCGCCGCGTTGTGCTGCAGCACGATGAGCATAATCGTGGACAGCGTGACGATCCACAGCAGCGCGTAGCCAAACTGCGAGCCCGCGGCCATATTGGAGGCCCAGTTGCCCGGGTCGATAAAGCCGACGGTCACAAGCAGCCCGGGGCCGATATGCCGCGCAATGTCTAGGCCTCCGTGACCACCGGTGCGCCGGGAGCCAAAGTGTTGTTTGAGATGGTTGAGCATGGTGCGCTCCTGCGTATGGGCGGCGTGACGTCGCATCTAGGTCGTGCGGCGCCACGCGTCGGATTTGAGTTGGGGCTACTTGTGCGCTTTGCCCTGATTGGCCACGGCGTCGATCTTGGCGGCGATGGTCGCCGGATCGCCGATGTAGCGCTTGTCGAGGACATTGAAATCGGTATCGAAGGTGTAGACGAGCGGCACGCCGGTGGGGATGTTGACCTTGAGGATCTCCTCGGGCGTGAGGTGCTCGAGCTTCATGACGAGTGAGCGCAGGGAGTTGCCGTGTGCGGCGATGAGTACGCGCTTGCCGGCGAGCATCTGGGGGCGAATCTCGTCTTCGAAATAAGGCCAGGCGCGGGCGATCGTGTCCTTGAGGCACTCGGTATAGGGCAGCTGATCGGGCGCGACATCACGGTATTGCTCCTGGGTGTGGGGATCGCGCGCGTCGTCCGGCTCGAGTGCCGGCGGGCAGACATCGAAGGAGCGACGCCAGATGAGCACCTGTTCGTCGCCGTGCTCCGCCGCGGCATCGGCCTTGTTGAGACCCTGCAACGCGCCGTAGTGGCGCTCGTTGAGCTTCCAGGATTTGATGACGGGCAGCCACTCGCGATCCATTTGGCCGAGTACGATGTTGAGGGTGTGGATCGCGCGCTTGAGTCGCGAAGTGTAGCAGACGTCAAAGTCGAAACCGGCTTCTTTGAGGGCGCGGCCGCCCGCAGCGGCTTCTTCGCGGCCCGTGTCGGTGAGTTCTACGTCGGTCCAGCCGGTGAACAGGTTGAGCTTGTTCCACTCGGACTCTCCGTGACGGATAAGGACGAGTTGCATCGTCTGCCGGTCTGCTTGGTGCGCCATAGGGGCCTCCTTGATCTGGCACGGTGTGCGTGCCGTTTGCTTGACGCCGCAAAGGATACCCGTTTTAGGCTTAAAAGTTAACCAAGACTAACAAAATTGTTGTATTTGAATGGGATGGTGAAAGGGGGCTGCCGAAATGTCTCGATCTGTAACAACTAGGGATGGAAATTGGGCCTAGGTGTTACAGATCGAGACAGGAAGAAATGGTCCTATGGAATGTCTCGATCTGTAACAGTTTGCCGCCAAAACCGGCCCTTCGTGTTACAGATCGAGACAAACCAAAACCGTCCCGCAGAAAATCTCAATCTGTAACATCTAGGCGCCAAAATCGGTTCCTCCTGTTACAGATTGAGATGTTTGAAGCGGTGAGCTTACAGGTCGAACTTGGGTGCCTTGTTGCCGCCCTTGAGGTCGGCGGTGTCCAGGCGCATCATGCAAAAGTCTGCGTGGCCCTCGTTTCCAGAATAATTCAAAGGGGTTGGATGCATATGTGCCGGCTGTCCCTGCACTAAAACGTGTACGTCAGCCTCCAAAGATGTCAAATTTCGACATGTTTGGAGGCTGACGTACACGTTTGATAGCAAGACGTTGATGGCCGGCGTGCGTTACGCGATTGTTTCGAAACGGGCGGGAAACACAACGGGCCGGCGATGCTCCTAGTATGCCTATTCAACTGACTGTCTAATATCTAGGGGAGGATCGCGATGCAGGCAGATTCCGCTCAGCAGCAGGGCCTTTATCGCCCCGAATTTGACCACGATGCATGCGGCATCGGCGCACTTGCCGATATCAACGGCGAGCGCCATCACCAGATTCTGGACGACGCACTGTCCATTCTGGTCAACTTGGAGCACCGCGGCGGTACGGGACTCGAGAAGAACACCGGCGACGGTGCCGGTATCCTGTTCCAGGTTCCGCATCACTTTTTCCGCAAAGAGGCTCAAAAGTGCGGTCAGATTCTGCCGGCAGAGGGCGACTATGGCGTGGCCATGCTGTTCTTCCCGCAGGACGACAAGGGCGTAGAGGATGCCCGCCGCGTGTTTGAGGAGGGCTGCGCCGAGGCCGGCGTGCCGCTGCTCTTTTGGCGCGAGGTGCCGGTCGACCCGCACGACCTGGGCGAGACGGCCCGCGCCTGCATGCCCACTATCCTGCAGGCCTTCCTGGGCCGTCCGGACGACACGCCCGCCGGCGATGCCTTTGAGCGTCGCCTGTACGTGTGCCGCCGCACCATCGAAAAGAAGGCCGACGCCGAGTTTGCCCTGCGCGACAAGATCTTCTACGTGTGCTCCATGAGCTCGCGCACCATCGTGTACAAGGGCATGCTGGTCGCCACACAGATGCGCCGCTTCTTCATCGACCTCAACGACGCCGCCGTCAAGACGGCGGTGGCGCTCGTCCACTCGCGCTACTCCACCAACACCACGCCCAGCTGGGAGCGTGCGCACCCCAACCGCTTTATCATTCACAACGGCGAGATCAACACCCTCAAGGGCAACGTCAACTGGATTCGCGCCCGCGAGCCCAACCTGTACAGCCCCGTGCTGCAGCACGATCTTGAGCGCGTGATGCCCATCATCAACCGCGAGGGTTCCGACTCCGCGATTCTGGACAACGTGCTTGAGTTTTTGGTCATGAACGGTCGTCCGCTCACGCGTGCCGCGTCCATGTTGCTGCCCGAGCCGTGGGACCACAACGATAGCCTGAGTGAGGAGCGCCGCGCCTACGACGCCTACCAGTCCATGCTCATGGAGCCGTGGGACGGTCCGGCGGCCATCGCCTTTACCGACGGCCGTACCCTGGGTGCCGCCCTCGACCGTAACGGCCTGCGCCCGGCTCGCTACTACGTGACGCGCGACGGCCGCTTTATGCTGGCGAGCGAGGTTGGCACCATCGAGGTGCGCCCCGAGAACATCCTGACGAGCGGCTGCCTGGGACCGGGCCAGATGCTCGAGGTCGATTTTGCCCGCGGCCGCGTGATCTACAACGACGAGCTGCGCGCCCGCTATGCCAAGGAGAAGCCCTACCGCGACTGGATTGCCGAGGAGACGCTGACCGTCGACGCGCTCGACGAGCCCGCCGCGCCCGCGCCCGCCGAGGATGCCGAGGTGCCCGCCGCCGTGCGCATGGCCAAGCTCGGCTATCACTGGGATGATGTTGACGAGGTCGTGCGCCCCATGGCCCAGCAGGGCAAGGCCCCGCTCGCCTCGATGGGTATCGATGCGCCGCTGGCCTGCCTGTCCAAGAAGACGCGTTCGTTCTTTGACTACTTCTATCAGCTGTTCGCCCAGGTCACGAACCCGCCGATCGACGCCCTGCGCGAGCATATGGTAACTTCGACCACGCTCTACCTGGGCAACCACGGCAACCTGCTCGAGGATTCCCGCACGGCCTGTCAGCTGGTGCGCTTGGAGCGCCCGTTGCTCAACGAGGAAGAGTTCGAACATATCTGTGCCATCGACCGTGTTGGCTTTAAGACCCACCGTTTCCGTGCCGTCTACCGCCGCGATGCCGGCGAGGGCGCGCTGCAGACTGCGCTCAAACAGCTTGCCGAGGACGTTGAGGCTGCGGTCCGCGACGGCGTGAACATTGTGGTGCTGAGCGATCGCGCCGGAGCGGGCGAGGTGCCCGTGCCGTCGCTGCTTGCCGTGGGCTGCGTGCACAACCACCTGATCCGCGCCGGCGTGCGCACCTTTGCCGATATCGTGGTGGAGTGCGGCGATGCCGTGTCTCCGCACGACTTTGCGGCGCTGGTGGGCTACTCCGCAAGCGGCATCTATCCGTATAACGCACATGTGTGCATTCGCGACTTGGCGGCGCGCGGCGATCTGGACGTTTCTGCCGAGCAGGGCATCGCCAACTACAACAAGGCTGCGACTGCCGGCATCGTCTCCATCATGTCCAAGATGGGCATCTCCACGGTGCAGAGCTACCATTCGGCGCAGATCTTCGAGGCCGTGGGCTTTACGCCGGAGTTCGTCAACGCGTACTTCGCCGGCACGGTGAGCCGTGTGGGCGGTATGGGTGTCGAGGCCGTTGAGCGCGAGCAAAACGAGCGCTACGACGCCGCGCTCGCCATCCTTAAGAGCCCGGCTCCCGATCAGCTGCCCACACTGGGTCTGACCAAGTGGCGCCCGCTCGGTGGCGAGGATCACCTGATCGACCCTCAGACTGTCTACCTGCTGCAGACCGCCTGCCGTGAGGACAGCTACGACACCTTTAAGGAGTACAGCGCCCGCCTGCACCGCACCGGCCGTGCCGTGCGCCTGCGCGACCTGCTGGACTTTGATGCCAGTGGCCGCACCCCGGTGGCACTCGACGAGGTCGAGCCCGCGCTCAACATCGTCCGCCGCTTTAACACCGGCGCCATGTCGTATGGCTCCATCAGCAAAGAGGCGCACGAGTGCATGGCCATCGCCATGAATCGCCTGCACGGACGCTCCAACTCGGGCGAGGGTGGCGAGGACCCGCGTCGCGAGACCCCGCTGGCCAACGGCGACTCCAAGAACTCCGCGATCAAGCAGGTGGCAAGTGCGCGCTTTGGCGTGACGAGCCGCTACCTGTGCAGCGCCTTCGAGATTCAGATTAAGATGGCCCAGGGCGCCAAGCCCGGCGAGGGCGGCCACCTGCCCGGCAAGAAGGTCTACCCTTGGATTGCCGAGGTCCGTCAGTCCACGCCCGGCATCGGCCTGATCTCGCCTCCGCCGCACCACGACATCTACTCTATCGAGGACCTGGCCGAGCTCATCTTCGACCTTAAGAACGCCAACCCCGGCGCGCGCGTGTCGGTCAAGCTGGTCAGTGAGGCGGGCGTCGGCACCATCGCCACCGGTGTGGCCAAGGGTGCTGCCGACAAGATCTTGATCAGCGGCCACAACGGCGGCTCGGGTGCCGCTGCGCGCGACTCTATCTGGCACGCCGGTCTGCCGCTGGAGCTCGGTCTTGCCGAGGCTCAACAGACGCTGCTGCAAAACGGCCTGCGCTCGCGCGTGGTGCTCGAGGCCGACGGCAAGCTCATGGACGGCACCGATGTTGCCGTCGCCTGCCTGCTGGGCGCCGAGGAGTTTGGCTTTGCGACCATGCCGCTCATCTCGATGGGTTGCCTCATGCAACGCGACTGCCAGCAGGATACCTGCCCGGCCGGCATCGCGACGCAAAACTGCCGCCTGCGTCACGGCTTCCGCGGTAAGCCCGAGCACGTCGAGCACTTTATGCTCTTTGTTGCCGAGCAGCTGCGCGAGGTCATGGCGAGCCTGGGCTTCCGCACCGTCGACGAGATGGTTGGCCATCCCGAGTGCTTGCGCCAGATCGAGGTCCCGGGCAACCGCAAGGCTAACCTGCTGGATCTGTCGCCCGTGCTGGCAAGCGCGACCTGCGAGTTCGGTGCCCACATCCCGGGTGCCGACGGCCGTCACTTCCTGCCCCAGATGGCTGCGGACAGCGAGCTCGACAAGACGCTCGACTCCACGCTGTTTGTGCCCTATACGGCCGACGCTCGCGCGCACCTGCGCCCGATTCGCTTCCGCGCCGATATCGCCAATGTCAACCGCTGCGTGGGCACCATTTTGGGCAACGCGGTGACCAAGGCGCATCCCGAGGGTCTGCCCGCCGGCTCCATCACCATCGATTGCGATGGTTCGGCCGGTCAGAGCTTTGGCGCCTTCCTGCCGCGCGGCATTACGCTCAACGTGTGCGGCGACGCCAACGACTACTTTGGCAAGGGTCTTTCGGGCGGCGAGGTGTCGGTGCGCCCCAACCCGCATGCGACCTATAAGTTCGACGAAAACATCATCGTGGGCAACGTTGCGTTCTTTGGCGCCACGAGCGGCCGTGGCTTCATCAACGGCCTGGCCGGCCAGCGCTTTGGCGTACGCAACTCCGGTGCCACCGTGGTGGTCGAGGGTTGCGGCAACCACGGTTGCGAGTACATGACGGGCGGTCTGGCGCTTATCCTGGGCGAGGTCGGGCAGAACTTCGCTGCCGGCATGACGGGTGGCGTGGCCTACGTCTTTGACCAGTACGGCACGCTCGATGCCCGCGTGAACCACGAGAGCGTTGAGCTCAAGGCCCCGACTGCCGGCGAGCTGGCGCAGATTCGCGAGCTCATCCAGGAGCACGTGGACGCGACGCAGAGCCCGCGCGGCATCAAGCTGCTCTACAGCTTTGAGACGATGAGCAAGCACTTTGTGAAGGTCATTCCGACCGAGTATGAGCGTGTGCTGGCGATTGTCGCCGCCGCCGAGGCCGTCGGCAAGACGCATGCGCAGGCCGAGGAGCTGGCGTTTGACATTGTGACCGGTCGCGCGAGTGCCGCGGATGTCGTTCGCTTCGATGTGGCGGGTGGTGTCGCTGGTGCTGTGCCCGCCGCCGCCAGCTCTGTTGCTTCGACCAAGAAGGAGGCGTAAGTGCCATGGGTAAGCCCGGTGCTTTTCTTGATATCGATCGCGTGACCCACGAGCTTCGCCCCGTGGAGGAGCGCAGTCATGATTTTGATCCCCTGTATGTGGAGCTCGATGACGACGCACGTCGCGCCCAGGCGAGCCGCTGCATGATGTGCGGCGTGGCGTTTTGCCAGATGGGCGCGAGCTTTGGCAAGGCGCGCCCGAGCGGCTGCCCGCTGCACAACTTGATTCCCGAGTGGAACGAGCTAGTGTACCGCGGTCGCTGGGATGAGGCTGCCGAGCGCCTGTCGCTCACCTCGCCCATGCCTGAGTTTACGAGCCGCGTGTGCCCGGCGCTGTGCGAGGCCGCGTGCAACCTGGGCTCGGTCGACGGCCAACCCACGACGATTCACGATAACGAGCGTGCGATCAGCGACCATGAATGGGCAAACGGCGGCCCGCGCCGCTTTGAGCCGGCAGGGGAGGATGCGCCCACGGTCGCCGTGGTTGGTTCTGGACCGGCTGGTCTGGTGGCTGCATGGGAGCTTGCGCGTCGCGGCGCCCGCGTGACGGTGTTTGAGCGCGACGACCGCCCGGGCGGTCTGCTCATGTACGGCATTCCCAACATGAAGCTCGAGAAGTCTGTGGTCGAGCGTCGCGTGGCGCTCATGCGCGAGCTGGGTATTGTGTTCGAGCTGGGCGCCGACGTGAGCGATCCCAAGGTTACCGCCAGGCTCGACGACTTTGACGCCGTCGTGGTGGCTGCCGGCGCCCGTGCTCCGCGTGGGCTTTCGGCTGCGAACATTGATGCCCCGGGCGTGGTGTATGCCGTGGACTATCTGACGGCTTCGACCGTCTCGGTGCTCGATAGCGGCGAGCCCGCCATCGACGCACGCGGCCTGGACGTCGTGGTCATTGGCGGTGGCGATACCGGCAACGACTGCGTGGGTACCGCGGTGCGTCAGGGCGCGCGCAACGTGCGCCAGTTTGAGTTCTTGCCGGCTGCGCCCGATAAGCGCGCGGCAGGCAACCCCTGGCCGCAGTGGCCCAACGTTAAGAAGACCGATTACGGCCAGCAGGAGGCTATCGCTGCGATGGGTGGCGAGATGCGTGCCTGGGCCGTGGATACACTCGAGGTGCTGCTGGACAAGAAGGGCGCGGCCGCGGGCCTGCGCGTGGTCGATCTGGACTGGTCGGCGGGAAAGCCCGAGCGCATCGCGGGCTCCGAGCACGAGGTGCCGGCGCAGCTGGTGCTCATCGCCTGCGGCTTTACGGGTCCGGAGCACGGCGTGTTCGATGCGGTGAGCGTGCCTGTTGCCACCGCTGGTCGTCCGCTGCCGGTGATGGCTGCTGAGGGCTCGCATCTCGCGGCTCGCACGGAGGGTGTCGCCGCGGATGCCGCGCCGGTGTATGTGGCGGGTGATGCCCGCAACGGCAGCTCGCTCGTGGTGAACGCCATGGCCGATGCCCTGGCCTGCGCAGCCGAAGTCGCCGATGCGCTGGAGCTGTAAAGTAGTCACGGAGATATTCAACAATCGAATCGGCAAGGGCTGTCCCTAACTGCCGGCACAAAAGGAACGTCCCTAAGTGCCGACAGTTAGGGACGTTCCTTTTCTGCCGGCATTCGGGGACACTCCTTGCGGATTTGCGAGCAGTTTGCTCGTTTGTCGACGTGCGGGTGTTCATTTGTCGACTTCTTGGGCTGTGGTCACCTGTTGTTTCTGTGGTGGCTGCGGGCATCTGGCTCAAAAGGGCGTGTTGGCCGTCGATATTTACCTGCGGTTTTGTTGCGGCGCGCATTTTCGGTCAAGCTTTTCGTCAAGTGTTTGGTCAGCATCTGGTTTGCAGCCGGAGGCCTATTTTGCCCGCGCTGGTCGTGGCTGCCCACCCTCCTCGTAAGCTCAAATTGAGGTCCATCAGTTTGAGGAGGATGCCATGACTGACCACGCTTTTGACCGAGCAGAGCTGGCTGAAGCCGTCGGCAACGATATTGCCGACATGGCTCACTTTTGGATGCTGCGGAAGTTTCAATTCCTGGAGCCGGCGCGCGAACAGTTCGAGATCATTGTCGACCCGTGGCTCAGCTATTGCACTGAGCCTTCGCAAAACGAAATCATGGCCTACAACATGGCGTTTACCGATTGGCTGCTGTTTGAGCGCCCCTATCGCCATGGCAAAACGCTGCTCAAGCTATATGTTGACGAGCCGCCGGCATCGCTTTCGCCTGCCTCGCTCAAGCGGCTCGAGCAGGTACGCGACACGCAGTATTTCTCGCGCTTTGGCATTTTGGACAAGAACCCTGCGTCCGGCATGGTCGTGCTGAAGGACACGCGCACCGACCGTCGCTTTGATGTCTACGACCCGCATATCGTGCAAAAGGAGCATTGGAGCGACGGCGCGATTGCGGTGCGCCTCGCCTGCGTCGACGATGTCTGGCTGGCGGCGGGACAGCTCTATCTGTATGACATCGCGCGCCTGAACGACACGGCGGTCGACGGGCCGGGTGCGGTGCATCCGGAGGACCTGCAGGATGGCTTTGACACCTCGTGCATCAGCTTCTTCTTGCGGCTGGTCCGCGACATCATGGGTGCCCAGGGGCGGTACGTAAGGTCGCTCAACATCTACGAGCAGGAGTGGGAGTAGGGGGTGTGACTGGTGTCGCCTTACTGCCCTGACTTTGTCTCAATCTGTAACGTTTAGGGACAAAAAACCGGTCTACCTGTTACAGATCGAGACGAACGCTTGGGCGCCGCTGGTTTGTCTAAATCTGTAACGTTTGGGGGGCTGGAGAACGTCTAACTGTTACAGAACGAGACGTTTGGCACCTGGTTGGGGGAATGTCTCAATCTGTAACATCTACAGACCCAAATTCGACCTACCTGTTACAGATTGAGACGGAAGGTTGGCGGCTGCCGAAAGATCTTGTTCTGTAACAACTAGAGGCTCAAAGACTGTCTTCCTGTTACAGATCAAGACATTTGTCAGCGGAGGCAACGGTGACGATGGTCCATTTGTCTGACGTGGTGGTGATGAAAGTGCCTAATACCGTTCTCAAACACAAACATGCGACTCGCAACACGTTGGCGCGGAATAGGATGCTCGCGCGGCTCACGGAGACGGCCAAGCAAGGTGCGCTGCTCGCAACGCATGACAATACCGAGCTCATGTGGCTGCGACGCCATGTTGGAACCGACGATATCGCGGAGCCCGAGCCGTGCCTGTTCTGTTTTCAGCATGATTGGGATGCGCTGACGCCGACGGAGCGAGCGCTGCGGGCCATCAAAGGGCTTGCGGAGTTTCATCCCGATTGGGCGTTTTGGGGCTATGACGCGGCACTTTTGTGGGGTCTGGAGGTGCCGAATGATCTGCTTGGGCCACGATATCTTGTTAAGACAGGTTGCTCGGTGCCGCTGAGTGCAGGATGTCGGCTGTTGCGTCCGCAGGCGGCGGGCGCACTTGAACAAGTCGACGGCGTGCGGGTGACGTCGTTTTGGCGCACGGTGGAGGATTGCCTACTGCGTGCGCCGTTCTCCTACGGGTTGGCGATTGCCGATTCTGCACTGCGGGCGAAAGGCGTATCACGTGGGGATTTGTGCGAGCGCCTCCGCGCCGATTGCGAGGGCAGGCGAGGGTATCGCAGGGCACAGGTGATTGCGTCGTATGCGGACGGGCTGTCTGAAAACGGCGGCGAGTCTCGGTTCCGAGCATTCTTTATTGCGTACGGCTTTCCGGTTCCGGAGCTGCAGGTGGAGTTTCGCGACCCGCTCGATCCGAGCCAGGTGTTTCGCGTCGACTATTTTTGGCGGCTCGAGGACGGGACGTGTGTCATCGGCGAGCTCGACGGAAAGGGGAAGTACACCTTGCAGAGCGGCGAGGGTCGGGAGTCGGTTGACCCATTCGTGGCAGAGCGTCAGCGGGAATCTCATCTGACAATGCTCGGGCATAAGGTGCTTCGGTTTACGTTTAACGAACTCAAAGGCCCGGGGAAGCTAGTCGAGAAAATGAGGCTGGCGGGTATTCCTCGGCAGGTTGAATTGGCTGAGGAGTGGAGATGCCAGTGGTATGGGCGCTGAGAGGTTTTGTCTCGATCTGTAACGTTTAGAGGCTGTTTGAGCTCGTAATTGTTACAGATCGAGACAAGCCGGTGAAACGTCGACCGAATGTCTCGATCTGTAACATCAAGGGGCCTAATAACCCTGTACCTGTTACAGATCGAGACATTTCCCTGGTGTCGCTGGGGTGGGACTGCAACGTGTTCCGTCTCCCCACATCCCCTCTTCCTTCCGTTAACCGATATGCTCGACTTTAGGTCGCTGCATTAGGTGATAATGGACAAATGTTCAAGTTAATCGTGAGGGAGGAGCTCGATATGGCGTCTGCCGATCGTTCCACGTTGTTTATCAATGCGACCATTCTGGATGGTTCGGAGCATATGGAGCCGCAACCCGATATGGCCGTGACTGTTGAGTGCGGCGTCATCACCTGGATGGGGCCGAGTGCTGTGGCGCAGGCGCCCGCGGGTGCCGAGGTTATCGACCTGGGTGGTGCGTATCTCATGCCCGGTCTCATCAATATGCACGTGCACCTGTGCGGCTCGGGCAAGCCTGTCTCGGCCGGCGATGCGGGAGCGCTGATGAAGAAACTCGATAATCCCGTGGGGCGCGCCATCGTGCGCCGCATCCTCAAGGGCAGTGCCCAGCAGCAGCTGGCAAGCGGCGTGACCACGGTGCGCGGCGCGGGCGACCCGCTGTTTGCCGACATTGCCGTGCGCGACGCTATCGACGCCGGCAAGTATCAGGGTCCGCTCCTGGTGGCGCCGGGAACGGGCGTCACGGTGCCGGGCGGCCATGGCGCGGGCTTGTTCGCCCAGGTGGCCAACAGCCCCGTCGAGGCAGCCGAGCAGGTGAGAGACCTGTATGCGCGCGGCGCCGACGTCATTAAGCTGTTCGTAACGGGCGGTGTGTTCGATGCGACCGAGGTGGGCGAGCCGGGCGTGCTGCGTATGCCGGTGGAGGTTGCCGCGGCGGCGTGCAAGGCGGCGCACGAGGTGGGCCTGCCGGTTATGGCTCATGTCGAGAGCACCGAGGGCGTGAAGGCCGCGCTTGAGGCCGGGGTCGACACGATCGAGCACGGTGCCCCGATGACGCCCGAGATCCTGGAGCTGTACCGTGGCGCCGCGGGCACGCAGCTCGAGGGACGTGCGCCCAGCGTTACCTGCACTATCAGCCCGGCGCTGCCGTTTGTGTTGCTCGATCCGGAGAAGACCCATTCGACTGACACGCAAAAGAAGAACGGCGACATCGTGTGCTCGGGCATTATCGAGAGTGCTCGTGCGGCGCTGGAAGCTGGCGTTAAGGTGGGCCTTGGCACAGATTCGAGCTGCCCGTTCGTGACGCAGTACGACATGTGGCGTGAGGTGGCCTATTTTGCCAAGTACGTGGGCGTGAGCAACGCCTTTGCGCTGCATACGGCCACGCAGGTCAATGCCGAGCTCCTGGGGCTGGGCGGCGAGACCGGTACGATCGAGTGCGGCAAGGCCGCCGATATCCTGGCGACGCGCAAGAATCCGCTCGATGACCTGTGCGCTCTGCGTGAGCCGATACATGTGATGTGTCGCGGTGATCTGGTACGCAAGCTCAAGGTGAAGCGTATTCCCGAGGTGGACGCCGAGCTCGACGCGATTATGGCCATGCCTGCTGAAGCGCTGGCTGAGGAGCTGGCCCGCGACGGTGTGGCGTAGATGTGACAAAGGTGCAGCTCCGTTGCCGCATACAAAAAGCCGAGGTCTCAACACGAGGCCTCGGCTTTTTTATCGAACAAATACTTAAGATTTGGGACAAGCAAACCTGATTAATTTGTCCCGCGTGCGGGCGCTAGGAGCGGGTTTCCATCTTGGCGTGGCACTTGGGACAGGTGACGCGGATCTTGCCCTTGCCCTTGGGGACGGAGAGCATCTGGCCGCAGTTGGGGCACTTGAGGTATGCCGTGGTCTTGCGACCCTTCCACATCTTCTTGGCCGTGCGCTTGGCACGCTCAAAGTCTTCCTTACTGGTGCCGGCTGCGCGTGAGGTGCTGGCCGCTGCAGTTCCACCGCCCAAGCTGGCGACGAACTTGCCCAAGCCGGGGACGTTCGCGGTCGCGGCGACAAAGGCCTCGTTCTCCTTGCGACGTGTGTCGATGTTTTTGGACAGGCCGCGCAGCACGCCAATCACGATTACGGCGATGGCAATCCAGCTGAGCCACTGGATACGAGCCATCGATCCGATCATCGCGATGACAATGCCGGCAAAACCCATCACGATGGTGAGTTCATCGGCACCATTGCGACCCTTCATAAAGTCATTCATGCAAATTGCCTTTCGTTCGATATGCTGCACGCCTTTATACCCGATTTAGAGCAAGGGGGACAGGTCAATCTGCACCAATGTGGTGCAAATGAACTGCGTCCCCGATACACCAAGATGGTGCAAAGCAGTCTGTCCCCAATGTCCCAATTACTTGGAGAGCTTGTCGACGACGCGTTCGATCTCGGCGAGCTTGGCGGCTTTGAGGTCCTCGTCGCCCGATTCGATTGCCGAAGTCACGCAGCCCTCGATATGCGCCTTGAGCACGTCGGCGTTGATGCGCGCAATGAGCGCCTGCGTTGCCATGAGCTGCGTGGAAATATCGACGCAGTAGCGGTCCTCCTCGACCATCCGCAGGATGCCGTCGATCTGACCGCGTGCCGTCTTGAGCATGCGGGTCACCGATTTATGGTCTGCCATCATGGCGGGTCCTCGTTTCTGGTCGGGGTGCGCGTGGGTCGTTACGCGGCGGTTACGGACAGGGCGTGGAACTTCTCGCCGGCGCCCTCGACGGTGGCAGCGAGCTGCTCGGCGGTCACGGTGTCGGCACACTCCACCTGGACGGTCTGGGTCTCGTGATCGGCGTCGGCGTCGGTCACGCCGGCAACGTTGAGCAGTGCCGTCTCGACAGTAGCGTCGCAGTGGCCGCACATAAGGCCGGAAGTCTTGATTGTGTATCGCATGGGTGTACTCCTTATCGATTGAGATTATCTGACAGTTTAGTCGTGAACAGCGTCATCTTAAAGGTGCGCTGAGGTGCCCGAGATTGCCCCGAAAGAGGAGCGAAGCGTACTTGGGTACGCGAGCGACGGTTTGAGGGGCAAGGCCGGGTGCATCAGTGCGCCGTCTTGGGCTTAAAGGATTTCAGGCGCAGAGCATTGCTTACGACGCACACGCTCGACAGGCTCATGGCCGCGGCGCCGAACATCGGCGAGAGCTGCCAACCGGTGAGGGGGAAGAACACGCCCGCCGCCAGCGGAATGCCGATGCCGTTGTAGAACAGCGCCCAGAACAGGTCCTGCTTGATGTTGCGGATTGTGGCACGTGACAGCTCGATGGCACGGGCGACGTCCATGAGATCGCTGCGCATGAGTACCACGTCGGCGCCCTCCTTGGCGATGTCGGCGCCGGTGCCGATAGCAAGGCCCACGTCGGCGCGCGCCAGGGCGGGGGAGTCGTTGATGCCGTCGCCCACCATGGCGACCTTGCTGCCCGCATCCTGCAGTTCGCGCACGTGGCGCTCCTTGTCGGCGGGGAGGACGTCGGCGATGACCTGTTCGCTGCTCAGCCCCACGCGGCGGGCGATGGCCTCGGCCGTCACGCGGTTGTCGCCGGTGAGCATGCGCACGTCGACGCCGAGCTTGCGGAGCGCGGCGATGGCCTCGGCACTCGTTTCTTTGACCTCGTCAGCCACGGCGATGGTGCCGACAAGCTCGCCGTTCTTGGCAAAGAACAGCGGCGTCTTGCCTTCGGCGGCATATTGCTCGGCAAGACCCGCGGGCACGGTAACGCCCAACTCGTCCATCAGGCGCACGTTGCCGGCTGCGATGACATTCTGCCCCTCGCGTGCCGTAACGCCTCGTCCGGGCACGGCGGCAAAGTCCTCGACCATGCGCGCGACAATTCCGCGCGCTTCGCACTCGGCCATAATCGCCTCGGCCAGCGGGTGCTCGCTCGAGCGCTCCAGCGCGGCGGCCAGCTTGAGCAGCGCCTTTTCGCTCATGGCGGGCGAGCCGTCAGCGCGCGTGGCTACCACGATATCGGTCACGGCAGGCTTGCCGCGGGTGACCGTGCCCGTCTTATCGAGCACCACGGTGCCCACGTTGCGCAGAGTCTCCAGCGCCTCGGCGCTCTTGAACAGAATGCCCATCTCGGCGCCCTTGCCGGTGCCGACCATAATGGCGACGGGTGTGGCCAGGCCCAGCGCGCACGGGCAGCTGATCACCAGCACGGCGACGGCGGAGGTAAGCGCTTCGTTGATGCTTCCGGTCAGCACCATCCACGCCACAAAAGTTACGGCAGAGATTGCAAACACCACGGGCACGAACACGCCGGCGACCTTGTCGGCCATGCGGGCGATGGGCGCCTTGGTGGCGTTGGCGTCCTCGACGAGCTGGATAATCTTGGCGAGCGACGTGTCGGCGCCCACACGCGTGGCGCGGAAGGTAAACGAGCCCGTGCGGTTGACCGTGGCCGCGTTTACAGTGTCGTCGACGGTCTTCTCCACGGGGATGGACTCGCCGGTCAGCGCACTTTCGTCCACGGCCGAGCTGCCCTCGAGCACCACGCCATCGACGGGGATGGACTCGCCGGGGCGCACACGCAGCACCTGGCCGGGCAGAATGGCATCGACGTTGACGGTGGTCTCGCTGCCGTCCTCTGCCACGACGGTCGCGGTCTTGGGTGCCAAGTCGATGAGCGCCTCGATAGCGCCGCCGGTCTTGGATTTGCTGCGTGTCTCGAGGTATTTGCCCACGGTGACCAGCGACAGGATCGTGCCGGCGCTCTCAAAATACAGATTGTCCATGCCTGTCATCATGGCCTCGTGGACCTGACCCGCGGCCAGCTGGTCGGCCATGATAAACATGGCATAGAGTGACCAGGCGATCGACGCGGTGGCGCCGACGGCGATGAGAGCGTCCATGGTCGGCGCGCCGTGCGCGAGCGATTTAAACCCGTTGATAAAGTACGCGTCGTTGACGTAGACGATGGGGATGAGCAGGACGAGCTCGGTGAGCGCGAGCGTCATGCTGTGGGTATGGTCGGTGAAAATGCCGGGTAGTGGCCAGCCAAGCATGTGCCCCATGCCTATGTAGAACAGTGGGATGAGGAATACGATCGAGACGATGAGGCGGGTGCGCATGGCGGAGGCGGCGGCCTCCAGCTTTTTGGTAGGCGACTCCATATGGGCGGCGCCGGACCTGGCTTGCGCACTGCCGTTTGAGCCGGCGGCACCGGTGCCCACATCGACGGGCGAGGCCGAGTAGCCCGCGCGGTCGACGGCGGTGCAGATATCGTCGGGGGAGACCTGCGCGGGGTCGTAGTCCACCAGCATAGAGCCGGCGAGCAGATTGACCGCGACGCTTTGGACGCCGTCGAGCTTGCTCACGGCACGGTCCACGTGCGCCTGACAGGCGGCGCATGTCATGCCACCCACATCGAATTTATCTTGAGCCATGGCTTCTCCTTTCTGTGACGTAGTGTCGGAAATGTTAACCATCCGATACTATACACCCATACCCCCTGGGGGTGTCTAGTGGAGATGAAAATGTATGGCATTCTGTTATTGGTCGAGGTGACAGCCAGTTCGGCGGACCGTAGCCAGTCTAATGTCTCAATCTGTAACATCTAGAGAGGTTTTTGACCCCTTACTGTTACAGATTGAGATGTTGTCTCGCAGGGTTGGGGTTTGTCTCGATCTGTAACATCTAGACCTGTATCTGCCGAGCTGGTGTTACAGATCGAGACAATTGCCGGGGAGGGGTCCCGTCACGGCAAGACGCTCGCCGCCTAGATGCAGAACCCAGGGATCACGCAGGTTCGCTTGTTTGGCTTTTCCGCAGGCGTTGCGTACGTAAAGACGTCGCCGTCGTGCCCCACGCGGTTCATATAGAGCGTGCCTTCGCTCTCCGATGTGTCGGGGCTCACCGTGCGCTCCCACCAACAGGTGTCCTTGCCCTTCCACTGGCGGACCATCGTCTCGTTCGTGGAATACGGGCTCACCTTGAGCTCGCGGAAGAGCTGATACTCCTTGCCCTCGCCGTTGTAGATGTCTGCCAGGTAGTGATAGTCCTCGGCAAACGAATCGGGCGGTTGCGTACCGCACAGCTCGACCATGGCGGGCAGCCAAAGGGTTGCGGGCAACTCGCTCAGACACGATACACTGTTGGCGGCGCCAACGTTATTTGAGATCTTTTTGACGGATTTGATGAGTGCGCGCAACTCGTTGGGCAGCAGCTTAAGGCCGTCGCCGTTGAGCCATTCCCGCAGCTCGCAATCTGCCCAGCCGGCGCTCGGCGGTTCAGCCGCAGCGTTGCGCTCGGCAATACCCGCGTCGAACATAAACGTCAGCCCGGCCTTGCCCGTCCCGTCCAGAAGCTCATCGTGGCGGATGCCCACAAGCTGCGCGCCAACCTGCAGCCCGTTGGTGAGCGTGACACGCTTGGTACACGGATAGGGGATATGCCCATCGGCATCGAGCAGGTGATAGCGCTTGGCAATCTCGCGTGCCTCGCTACGGGTCTCGGTGGCCTTAATCTTGAGCGAAATCTCCTGCAGCTGATCCCAAGTGTAGTCGTCAAGCGAACCGCGGATGCCGTCCAGGTAGTCGGGGATGCCAAAGCCATGGGTCGCCGCCCCAATGACGCTGAGCCCCGCAACGGCTGCAACGACGCCACCGATAATAAAGCGGCGGCGGGTCATGGCATCGTGCCGGGCCTGCTCCAGGATCTCTCGCGCGCGCTCGCCGGCGACGTCGACCTTAAGGTGTGTACCGGAGTCGATATCAATTGCGGCCTCGTCTCCTGCGCCCTCGCGGTCCTCAGATTCTGCAGCGGGGAGGTATGCCGAGAGCGCCTCGAGCATCTGCTGCTCGGTGGGGCGATCGCCCTGTTCAACCGAGATGCCTTTCATGATGATCTGGACAAGCGCCTTGTCGCCCTCGCAGCGCGGCTCGAGCGGTGCCGGTTTGGTCTTGGTCTTTATGAGGTAGAACGAGCCGGTTGCCGCGGCACCCGTCGACTCGACATCGAACGGCTTGCGACCGCTGTAGAGCTGGTACAGAATGCTCGAAAGCGCATAGACGTCGATCGCGGGCGAGCGGCGAAGGGCCGCGATGCCTTCGATATCCTGCGTGAGCATTTCGGGCGCGGCATATGCGGGTGTGGCAAAACGCCAAATGTCGGCACGTCGGGTGATTGTGTCGTCGCCGAGTGCCATGGTCGCGGAGCCCATGTCGATGAGGCAGGGGTCAAAGGAGCAATCGGCAATCTGCTGCTCGAGCGTTCGGCTGGTGGTGCGGAACATGATATTGGCAGGCGACAGGTCGCGATGGATGACCGGATTCACGAGGCCTTGGGTCATCAAGAGCGCGCGAAGCACGGCGTTTCCGACGGCGGCGACCATCTGGGTGGTCAGCCCGCCCGAGGCGTCGTGCGGAAGCAAGGGCAGCGCCTACTTGAGTGAGGTGCCCTCGACCCACTCCATGAGGATGAGCGGGTCGTCCTCGCACGATCCGTAGCCATAGACGCGCGGAAATCCGCGCAGGTGCGAGACGGTACACAGATGACGATACTCCTCGAACAGCGCGGCGGTGTTGGCCAGGTGAGCGGCCGATTGCTCGGCGGAGCGGTCGGGGGCTTGGCCGGAAAGGACGGCGTTGTCCTTGAGTAGCTTGACGGCAAAGACCTCGCCGCTTGTGTTGGTCGCGCGCAGCACGTGCCCGATGTTGCCGTTGTCGCGGTGGGCCGTCTGGAGAATAAGCGTCATAAATCGACGCTTGGCGTTGTCCTCGGCGCTGGGGTCGACCGCCACGGCGGTATCGAACGTGTCGAGACGGATGAGTTTGTCGCCATAGGCGCTATCGGTAGTATCCATGGCGTTCCTTTGTCTAGCATGGGTTGCTGCGCGTATACGTGGGCAGTGTGGATATCGGTAAAGTACCATGATAGCCACACTGCCCACGTATACCGCTGAGTATTGTCGTTTACGACGCAGAAGGTAGAAGACGAAAGACGGACGGCGACCGTCTTTCGATCGCCGTCCGCGCTAGTCCACAATGACAAGGAATGTCGTGTAGAGACCCAGATGGAGCCTGTCGCTGTTTTCGATTTCCACCGGGGGATAGACTTTGCCGGGCTCGCGTTGGTCGCGCGGCGGCTCGATTACGATATCGCCGTCGCCCGCGCCCGATTCGAGCACTGTGCCGTTGGTCGACCCAAGGCCCTGGGCGTACCAGTGTCCGCCTTCGAGCCAAATGCGGAGATGCTCGCGCGATGCGTCAGCGCCTACATCGGTGATGCTGGGCGAGGTTTTGGGCAAGGACCCAATTACCGTGCCGCGCGGATCGCGTGTGAGGGGATGGATTTGCATGTCGGCGCAGTTGTCGGCATGGGTTCTGAGCAGACCGAGGTTGGGGGCGACAGTGCGCGGCTGCTCCAGGCTGCTCATAAAGCCACGTCCGACGGTAGTTTCGGTGGTGCCAAAGTGCCCGCCTGTCTTGCTGTCGCAAAAGCGCTCGACGGTGGCCACGCCCTGGATGGGGTCAGCGAGCGCCCCCGTTGCCACAAAGAGCATAAGGTAAAGCGTACTCTTCTCGCGCACGGCATTGCCGTCAAAGTTGTCGATGTGATTGAGGGCATTTGCATATAGGCGGCTGTCCAGCTTGTAGCTGGCGAGAGCCGACATCATTTCGTTGGCGGCCGGGCCGCGATAGTGCTCGGCGATTGCCTGATAGGCGGACTCGCCGCCGCCGAGCTTGCTGCAGATTGCCGCGGAAAGATTGAGCGTGGTGACGGCAAAGTCGCTGTAGATGGCGGGCGCGCACTGGTCAGGCTTGCGATGGACGATGTAACGGGTGAGATACGAGCGGTTGGAAGAGCATTTCTCGAGCAGGGTACTGCCGAGATAAGAGTTTCCATTGATGAGCATTCGGGCGATCTCGAGATGTCTAAGACCGCCGAACGAGCGAATATCGTTATAGAGGACCGAGCAAGGTGTCTCTGCTGCCACGGATACCTCCTTTGATTGCTTCCTAGCCAATAAGGCGATAGGAATTAATGGCCCCCGGTGGGCGACGTATTAAATGGCTGCGCAATATGTAGCGTAACCAAAGCAACATTATAGGCCACATGTTCGAAATTGCAGGAAGACCGAGAGATTTGGTTTGGACTGGACGGAAATCCCTCTCTGTCTTGTTCTGTAACATTTGGGGCCGGTTTTGCTCCGCAGCCGTTACAGATTGAGACGTTTGTGAACCGTGTTGACCGTTTGTCTCGATCTGTAACACGTAGAGGAAGATTTGCCCTGTAGATGTTACAGATTGAGGCAATCGGCCGGGTCCACCTCGAGCCCGCCCCGTTCGCCTCGTCATCTGTGGTTTACGTGGGGGCATGCGAAGCACGGGTATACTAACCCGCGGCGAATCTGCTCCATCGCTTAGAGCTGCTGCGTCTGGACGGCGCGTGATAGGGCTGCCAAAGCGATCGCCAGCGTGCTGAGCAACGTCCTCTCTGTGCGCGCCCGTTTTTGTATGTATTAGCGCACTACCAAGCACGCCCGCGCGGCCGCATGCCGTGCCCATTGCGCGTGCAGATAAGGAACAACAACATATGCGTAATTCTGTATCCGACGTCACCGACGCCGAGATTCTGGACGAGACCCGCGAGGCCATGACCCAGGCTGCCTTCGATGCCGCCGATGAGGCCAACGCCGCCCAGGCCGTCGAGTCCGCTACCGAGAGCCTGCCCGCCTTTGACGAGCTGGGGCTTTCCGACGAGATGCTTCGTGCTATCGAGAACCTGGGCTACACGGCGCCGACGCCCGTGCAGGCCGGTTCGATTCCTGTGGTGCTCGAAGGCCGCGACCTGCTTGCCGCCGCTCAGACCGGCACCGGCAAGACGGCTGCCTTTTTGCTGCCGACCATGAACAACCTGGAGCACATCGCTCCGCCCAAGCCTGTGCGCGAGCGCAGCGGCCGCAACCGCCGTCGCGGCGCTAAAAAGCCCGAGGGCAACGGCCGCGGCCCCGTGATGCTCGTCATCACCCCCACGCGCGAGCTCGCCCAGCAAATCGACGAGGTCGCGAGCAAGATCGCCGACGTCACGGGCCATGTTGCCGTGACCGTCGTGGGCGGCGTGAGCTACAAGCCGCAGACCGCGGCGCTCAAGTACGGCTGCGACATCCTGGTTGCCACGCCGGGCCGTCTGGTCGATTTGATCGAGCAGGGCGCTTGCCACCTGGACGAGGTCAAGGTGCTGGTGCTCGACGAGGCCGACCGCATGCTCGACATGGGCTTTTTGCCCGCCGTTCGCCGTATTGTGCGCGAGACGCCGGCCGAGCGCCAGACGCTGCTGTTCTCGGCTACGCTCGACGAGGAGGCCGTGGGCGAGATCACCGACCTGGTGAGCGACCCGGCCCGCGTGGAGATCGCGCCTGCCACGTCGACCGCCGACACTGTTGACCAGTTTGTGTTCCCGGTGTCCATCGAGGCCAAGAACAACCTGCTGCCCGAGTTCCTCAAAAAGGAGGGCCCGGAGCGCACTATCGTCTTTATGCGCACCAAGCACCGCACCGACAGCTGCTGCCGTCGTCTGGAGCGCAAGGGCATCAAGGCCGCCGCAATCCACGGCAACCGCAGCCAGGCCCAGCGCGAGCGCGCGCTCTCGGCTTTCCGCGACGGCACCGTCGACGTGCTGGTGGCGACCGACGTGCTTGCCCGCGGCATCGACATCAGCGATGTGCGCTACGTCGTGAACTTTGACGTGCCGGCCGAGCCGACCGACTACATCCACCGTATTGGCCGTACGGGCCGCGCCGGCGAGCTGGGCTGGGCCATCACGTTTGTGACCGAGCAGGACGTCGACGAGTTCTACGAGATCGAGAAGCTCATGGACAAGACCGCCGACATCTACGAGGCCGGCGACCTGCACGTGGGTCCCAACCCGCCCGCGGTTGATCCCGAACGCGACCCTGCGGCCTTTAAGGTGAAGAAGAAGACCAAGCGCGGCAAGTCCAAGAGCAAGAAGAAGCTTGAGCAGGCGCGTCGCGACGGCAAGCGCAACGGCGACGATTACGGCGATGTTGCCGGTCGTTCCAACCGCGGTCGCGACGAGCGCCGCGGCGACGGCGAGCGTCCGAGCCGTCCCAAGCGCGGCGGCAAGACCCGCGTGCGCGAGGGCGTTCAGGCTCGCGTGGACGAGGCTGTGGAGAGCGTAGCCCGCGAGGTGGCTGCCGAGGAGCGCGGCGGTGCTGGTGCCGCTGAGCAGCCTGCGCGCGGTAACCGTGCCGAGCGTCGTGCCAAGCAGTTCCAGGGTGAGGCGCATCGCCGCCGTCGCGAGGATGAGGATCGCGGTGGCCGTCGTCGTGTCGAGCGCGAGGACGAGGGCCGCGGTTCGCGCGGTGGCAAGCGCGGCTCGGGCGACCGTCGTCGTTCCGGTCGTGATGACGAGCGCAGTGGCCGTGATGAGCGTCGCGGCGGCGAGCGTCACGAGGGTGCTCGCGGCAATGGCGGCCGCGGCGGCGCTGGTCGTTCTAACGAGTCGCGCGATCGTCGTGACCCGCGTGCCAGCCGCGATCGTCGCGATGACTGGCGCAACTACGACGATACCCGCGAAGAGCGTCGCGGCGGCTATCGTGGTGGTCGTGGCGGCAACCAGGCCGGCTCCCGTGGCGGCCGTGCCGGCGGTCGCGATAACCGTGGCAGCTACGGCAACAGCCGTGGCGGCAAGCGCGGTGGCAGCTCCCGTCGCCCCGGCGACGGCGGCGGCAAGCGCAAGTAAGATGCGCATCGCGCGCTAGCGTGAGACAAGCTAAGGGCCCGAGCAAACAACGCTCGGGCCCTTTTGTTTGCCGTGTCCATCGCTAATTCAAACGTGATTTTCTCGGGAATGCATCTGGGGGATGCTGAGGACCTATTTTCCGCCATGCAGCAATGGGTCCTATGGGGTGCGCCGTGCATTTTATGGAGTATTCTGCAGTTCGAGTTGTCTGCATATGATTCGACGTCGCCAACGGTGGCCTTCGGATATCCCTAGCGAGCGTTCCGAGTCAGATTTCGCCGTTTTCCGGAGCAGGGGCGCGTCATTCTCGCCATGTCGGGACTTAGAACGATACGGCGCCCTACAGTTTTGCCCACCCGCGGCGGTGCTGGCGCGGTCACGTTGCAGAATACTCCGTTTTTTGCACGGGCCAGGATGGGGTACCTCAGGAGAACACGGCGGTATCCCGTAAATATATACAATCTGTACCGTAATTTATACAAAACGAAGAGGCAGACAGCGTAGGGTGGGTGCATTGGGGTGCTTGGTGCACCAAAACGGGGATCCCATGCGCCGTATACTCTGTCTGAATGTGAAAACGGCTTGACGTGTTGCTTGGCGTAGGGGGAGGGTGCCTCGATGAGCGTATTCGAAATTGTGTTTAGTCCGACGGGTGGAACGCGGAAGGTGTCTGGCCTTGTGGCCGGGGCACTGGACAAGAATACCGTTACCGTCGATCTGACCGATAGCGGGCTAGATTTCAGCGCTGTCTCGATGACTGAGGACGACGTGGCCGTAATCTCTGTGCCGGCGTATGCCGGTAGAATCCCGACTGTGGTGGCTGACCGGTTGGGCATGGTGCGCGGCAACGGGGCTCGGACTGTTTTGGTTTGTGTATACGGAAACCGCGCGTTTGAGGACACGCTCGTAGAGTTGGAGGACGTTGCGAAGCATGCGGGATTCCGGGTGATCGCGGCAGTTGCAGCCATTGCGGAACATTCCGTTGCGCGACAGTTTGCTGCTGGGCGACCGGATGCGCAGGATGCGGCGCAGCTCGCAGAGTTTGCGCAGCAAATTCAGCAAAAGCTGTTGGCTGAGGATGCGTCCGAGCCCTCTATTCCCGGCAATCGTCCTTATAAACAAGCTGGAAGTCACCGTATGGCACCCGAGGCAACAGAGGATTGCGTCTTCTGCGGTGCATGCGCCGCGGCGTGCCCCGTTTGTGCTATCGAAAAGGGCGACCCCAAGCGAACAGCTGGCGAGGCGTGCATCTCCTGCATGCGCTGCATCGCCGTATGTCCGCGAGGCGCTCGCAAGCTTGATCCCAACAAGCTATCCGCTGTTTCCCAGATGCTGAGCAAGGTTTGCGTCGTGCGGAAGGAATGCGAGCTCTTCATCTAACGCATGCGAAATTGCTGCAAGGAGTGTCCCTGGGTACTGGCAGTAAAGGAACGTCCCTAAGTGTCGCTTAAATACCGTTTATCGAAGAATAAATACCGCTCACCGGTCATAATGACTATTCTGGCTTTGCTGTTGCCTACAATAACACCCGTAAAAAGAAATGCGGAAGGTTACCGAGTCCCTCGGACGTGGGCCTAACCAAAGTCTTTGAACGGGTGTGTCTCTATGGACGCATTCGCTTGATTTTGGTTGGGCTATATTTATGAAGGGACATGTCACCATGGGTTTCTTTTCTCGCCTAATGGGTGGCTCGGACAAGCAGGCGACTGCGACTTCCGAGTTCGAAATCCTCGCTCCCGTTTCCGGCGAGCTTGTTCATCTAGAAAAAACCAATGACCCCGCTTTTAGCAGCCGTGCTGTGGGCGATGGCGTTGCCGTGGTTCCCAATGAGGGAACCGTGTGCGCTCCTGTCTCCGGTACTGTCGCCGCGCTGTTTCCGACTGAGCACGCGCTTGGCATCATGTCCGACGACAGCTCTGCTCAGGTGATGCTGCATATCGGAATCGACACTGTTAAACTTGAGGGCAAGGGCTTCCATGCGCTTGTTGCCCAGGGTGACCATGTCGACGCAGGCCAGCCCCTCGTCGAGGTCGATTTCGACGTGGTTCGCGCTGCCGGCTTCGATCCCACGGTCTTCGTTATCGTGTGCGAGCGTTCGGAGAACTCGACCCTTCGTGAGCATGCTTCCGGCCCTGTTGCTGTTAAAGAGCCTGTCGTCTGGCTTTCCGAGTAAATTCTTGTGGTGGGTACCGTGGTTATCAAGCGAGTTTTTAACAACAACGTCGCAATGGTCACTTCGGACGATGGCTCCGAGCTCATCGTCATCGGTCGAGGCCTCTGCTTTGGCCGTCATGCCGGCGATGCCATCGACGAGGCGTCAGTCGAAAAGACCTACGCGTTGCAGGAGGGAACTTCTCAGGATTCGCGTACGATAGACCGCTTGGCACATCTTTTGGAGTCCATCCCCACCGTCAACCTCGTGATTTCCGAGGATATCGTTCAGATGCTTCGTCGAGAGCTCAATGTCGACATCAACGATAAGATCCTCATCGCTCTCGCAGACCATATCAGCCTTGCTTTGGAGCGCGAGCGCAAGGGCGTTCCCTGCGAGA
The DNA here is from genome assembly GCA_958415525.1 of uncultured Collinsella sp. GTDB lineage: Bacteria > Actinomycetota > Coriobacteriia > Coriobacteriales > Coriobacteriaceae > Collinsella. Next base: position 140,165 of record CATYZE010000001.1, read on the forward strand.
ACCCGCTGCTGCTCGAGATCCAGCAGTTCTATCGCAAGGAGTACGCGCTTGCGGGCCGTGCCCTTCAGATTATCAAGGACTACCTGGGTATCGAGATGAGCGAGGAGGAGCAGGGTTTCATTACCTTGCATATCGTCAACGCCACCATGCCGCAACGCTCTGATCGTCTGATCGTTTCGGTCCAGCTTGTTCGCGACGTGCTCGCGATTGTTTCCGAGCGCTATGCTACGACCCTCGACGACACCTCGCTGCCTTACGAACGCTTCGTTCGCCACCTGCAGTTTTTCGCACAGCGAGCGCTCGATCCTGCGGCCGGGCAAATCAGCGGCGACGCTCTGTTCCGAATCGATGAAACGGCGTATCCATGCGCATTCTCGTGCGCGGACGCCATAGCCGCCCACTTGTCGTCTACCTATAACGTTGTCGTTACCGATGCCGAGAAGAGTTATCTCGCATATCACATTGTTAACCTGCTTGGAGAACCTGGTCTCTAGGCATAACGTGCCCATACATCGATTGATATAAGGCAAGGCTCACGGTCTTGTCCAGGGCACATCTGTCTTAATTTGCGGAAAAGGAAGGGGAGTACCGCTATGACCGCAAAAAAGAAGTTCAATTTCAAAGCGCCGTTGGAGGTGTTCGCGAAGTCAATCGTCCAGCCGATGATGTATCTCTCGGTTGCCGGCATTCTGCTCATCGTGGGCATCATTCTAACCAACAAAACCATCTGTGCCATGATTCCCGTGCTGGGCTCCGGTCCGTTCCAGCTTGTGGGCGCCGTTGTCTATCAGTCGCTGATGTTTATCATCAACAACCTCTCGATTCTGTTCTGCGTGGGCATCGCCGGCGCCATGGCAAAGAAGAACAAGGGCCATGCTTCGCTGATCGCCCTGATGTCGTTCTTCCTGTTCCTGCAGGCCAATAACATCGTGCTCAACGCCACCGGCTCTCTTGCCGAGGCGAGCGGCATGCTCGGCCTTACCGGAACCGGCCAGAGCACCGTTATGGGCATTCAGGTGCTCGATACCGGCGTGTTTGGCGGCATCATCCTGGGCTGCATCACTGGTGCCGTGTTCAACAAGTACTCGAACAAGCAGTTCCCCATTGCTCTTTCGATGTTCTCGGGCGTTCGCTTCCCGTTCCTGATCATGATCATCATCTCCTGGATCATGGGCGCTGGCTTCTGCATCGTTTGGCCTCCGGTCCAGGGCGCCATCTCCTCCGTTGCCGGCATCATTAAGGAGTCGGGCAACATCGGTCTGTTTATCTACGGCATGCTCAACAAGCTGCTCGTTCCCACCGGTCTGCACCACCTCATCTACACTCCGTTCCAGTTCTCCGATGTGGGTGGCACCCTGACGCTGGGCGATCAGGTTATCGCCGGCGCCTATCCCATCCGTGTCGCCGAGATGGCAATGACGGGCCAGCCCTTCTCCGATAGCACCTACTTCAACAGCTACACCTTCAACAACCTGTGGCCCTACATCGGTATCGGTCTCGCCTTTATCGTCACCGCTTACAAGGGGAACAAGGATAAGACCAAGGCCGTTATCATCCCGCTGATCATCACCGCCGTGCTCTCCTGTGTCACCGAGCCCATGGACTTCCTCTTTGTCTTTGCCGCTCCCGTGCTCTTTGTCGTTCACTCGATTCTTTCCGGTATCTTCCTGGTCCTGCTCAAGGTCCTCTCCGTGCCCGCTTCGACTGCAGGCGGCATCATCAACATCGTGGTTTCCAACCTGGTTCTTGGTGTCGATAAGACCAACTGGCCGGTTATGCTGGTGCTTGGAGTCGTCAACGCCGCGCTGTACTTCTTCCTCTTCACCTTCCTCATTAAGAAGCTCAACCTCCACACGCCTGGTCGCGAGGAAGAGTCCGAGCTTGCTGAGTCCGTTGCCGAGGGCGAGGCCGCCGCATCTGTCGCGGTGAAGCAGGGCGCTGTTGCCGCGGCTCCCGCAGAGGGCGTCGATGCGGGCATTGCCGACCTGGTTGCAGGTCTTGGTGGCAAGGACAACATCGAGGAGCTCGAGAACTGCTTTACGCGTCTTCGCGTGAACGTTAAGAACCCGGACCTCATCGATGAGAGCCTCATCAACCACGTGCCCAACAGCGGCATCAACCGCAACGGCAACAATATCCAGATCATCTTTGGCATGAAGGTCGCCGAGATGCGCGACAAGGTCGAGAACGCAATTGAGAAGGAGCAGTAAACAATGATCATTACTCTGTGTGGTGGCGGATCCACCTTTACCCCCGGCATCGTCAAGTCCATCGCCCTGCGCAAGGACGAGCTCGACGTTGACGAGATTCGCCTGTACGACATCAACGAGGAGCGCCAGCGCAAGATCGGCGTGCTCGTGGACTGGATTTTGCACGAGGACCTCGGCCTGGACATCAAGCTCACGGTGACCACCGACAAAAAGACGGCTTTTACCGACGCGAGCTTCGTGTTTGCCCAGATGCGCGTGGGCGGCTATGCCATGCGCGAGCAGGACGAGAAGATTCCGCTGCGTCACGGCTGCGTGGGTCAGGAGACCTGCGGTTGCGGCGGCCTTGCCTATGGCATGCGCACCATCTTCCCCATGGTCGAGCTGATCGATGACGTTGAGAAGTACGCCAAGAAGGATTACTGGATTCTCAACTACTCCAACCCTGCCGCCATCGTGTCCGAGGGCTGCCGCGTGCTGCGTCCTAATGCTCGCATCATCAACATCTGCGACATGCCGATCGCGATCATCGACGTGGTTTGCGCCGCACTCGATATCGACAAGAAGGATGTCGAGTACGATTACTTTGGCCTCAACCACTTTGGTTGGTTCACCTCGATCCGCCACAAGGGCGAGGAGGTGCTCCCGCAGCTGCGCGAGTACATCAAGGAGCATGAGATTCTGCTGCCCGATTCGTACCTCAAGGGCATGAGCTCGCTGATGTCCAAGAAGCCCGAGGAGACCACCGACGAGCATCCCGAGCAGAACCGCCACACCAAGGGCAGCTGGTACTACGTCTGGAAGGGCGAGTACGAGATCATGGAGTGCTTCCCGGAGTACCTGCCCAACACGTATCTGAACTACTACCTGCAGCAGAAGGAGTTCGTCGAGCATTCCAACCCCGAGCGCACCCGTGCTAACGAGGTTGAGGAAACGCGCGAGAAGAACCTCTTTGAGGGCATCGATCACTACGAGAAGACGGGCGAGATCGACGAGAGCACGTTCTATGCGGGTAGCCACGGCGACTGGATTGCCGACCTGGCTATCGCTCTGAAGAACGACACCAAGCAGCGCTTCCTGGTCATTTGCGAGAACAAGGGCGCTATCCCCAACATGCCCTACGACGCCATGGTCGAGCTGCCTGCCTACATTGGCAAGAACGGCCCCGAGGTCATCAGCCGCGACAACATTCCTCTGTTCCAGCAGGGCCTCATGATGCAGCAGCTGAACTCCGAGAAGCTTGTGGTCGAGGCTACGATCGAGGGTTCGTACGAGAAGGCACTTAAGGCCTTTACGCTCAACAAGACCGTGCCTTCGATGAAGGTCGCCAAGGAGGTTCTCGACGACATGATCGAGGCCAACAAGGGTTACTGGCCTGAGCTTAAGTAAAAGCAACAGGGTCGCTGGCCGCATACCTTGAGCAATGCCCCGTCCACGTGATTGCGTGGACGGGGCATTGTCATTTGGTAACGCGTTTTATCAAATATGGCATTTATCTGCGGTAATGTTCTATTTCACCGCTGAGGGTGACATTTCATGCCGCCTGCCGAACTGCGTGGAGACCTAACAACTTTTTAGGTCAGTGTTGTGCGTGTAGCAATTTCGCCCGGCCTCGCCTCCGGGCTGCCATGTGAGAGGGGATCTTATGGCTCGACTGCATGTAATGGAACGCAGCCACGCTCAGGCCGTCATGGACGACCTGCACGATGCGCTCGGACGCCGTCTGGCGGTGAGTTCGCTCGCCCCGTGTCCCGTTGAATTTACGGCGGCGCTCGTCAACCTGTGCTCCACCCAGGGCTGCGGCAAGTGCACGCCCTGCCGTGTGGGCCTGAGCGCGCTGAGCGACCTGCTCGCCGATGTGCTCGAAGGGCGTGCCGATGAGTCCACGCTCAACCTGATTGAGCGCACGGCCCGTACCATCTATCTTTCGAGCGACTGCGCCATCGGCTACGAAGCTGGCACCATGGCACTCACGGCTATCCGTGGCTTCCGCGACGATTTTGAGCATCACATCCGCGAGCACTCCTGCGGCTTTGATCGCGAGGCCCGCGTCCCGTGCGTCTCAGGCTGCCCGGCGCACGTCGACATTCCCGGGTACATTTCGCTCGTCGAGGCCGGCCGCTATGCCGATGCCGTCAAGGTCATCCGCAAGAACAATCCGCTGCCGCTCGTCTGCGGCCTGGTGTGCGAGCATCCCTGCGAGATGCACTGTCGCCGTGGCATGGTCGACGACCCCATGAACATCCTCGCCCTCAAGCGTTTTGCCGTTGAGCACAGCGACCTCAACGACCACAAACCGCATGTAGTGGACGACACCGGTAAGCGCGTCGCCGTGATCGGCGGCGGCCCGGCTGGTCTTTCCTGTGCTTACTACCTGGCCGTGATGGGCCACAAGGTGACCATCTTTGAGCAGCGCCACCACCTGGGCGGCATGCTGCGCTATGGCATTCCCAGCTACCGCCTGCCGCGCGAGCGTCTTCAGGCCGAGATCGACTGGATCTTGAGCGCCGGTATCGACGTTGAGCTCGACCACTCCGTCAACGGCGAGGAGCTCGCTCGCCTGCGCGACGAGTTCGATGCCGTCTACCTGGCCATCGGTGCCCATAACGACAAGAAGCTCGGCCTTCCGGGCGAAGAGGCGCCCGGCGTGGAGTCGGCCGTCAAGATGCTGCGCGCCATCGGTGACGACGAGCTGCCCGACCTGAGCGGCCAGCGCGTGTGCGTCATCGGCGGCGGCAACGTGGCCATGGACGTGGCTCGCTCTGCCGTGCGCTGCGGTGCCGAAAAGGTGAGCATTGTCTACCGCCGCCGCATCTGCGATATGACGGCCCAGGATGCCGAGATCGCCGGCGCCCAGGCCGAGGGTTGCGAGGTTCTGGAGCTCACAGCCCCGCTCGGTATTGAGACGGGCGAGGACGGACGCGTGAACGGCCTGCGCGTACAGCCGCAGATTATCGGCGAGCCCCGCCGCGGGCGCCCGGCCCCGCGTGCCGCCGCCACGCCCGAGCAGGTCATTCCCTGCGAGCGCGTGTTCGTCGCCATTGGCCAGGACATCGACTCCAAGCCATTTGAGGACATGGGCATCGCCTGCAAGTGGGGTCGCGTCGTCACCGATTCGGACGGCGCCGTGCCCAGTTTCGATGGCCTCTTTAGCGGCGGCGACTGCCAGACCGGCCCCGCCACCGTCATCCGTGCCATCAACGCCGGCCGCGTAGCTTCGGCAAATATCGACCGCTACCTGGGCTTCGACCACAAGATTAAGCTCGACGTGGAGCTGCCGACCGTTCAGTTTAAGGGCAAGCATGAGTGCGGCCGCTGCGAGCTGGGTGAGCGCGAGGCTGGCGAGCGCATCCACGATTGGAATCTGGTCGAACAGGGCCTTACCGAGGAGGAGGCACGCCAAGAGGCGAGTCGCTGCCTGCGTTGCGACCACTTTGGCTTTGGTGCGTTCCGCGGAGGGAGGAACCTGGAATGGTAGAGCTCAACGAAACCACCGTCGGCGACAACAGCGAAAACGGAGCGCACAACATGGTCAGGCTCATTATCGATAACTGCGAAGTCGTGGTGTCCGAGCACACCACGATCCTGGATGCGGCCAAGTCCGTCGGCATTCAGATTCCCACCCTGTGCTACCTGCGCGATCTAAACGAGATCGGCGGCTGCCGCGTGTGCGTGGTCGAGGTTGAGGGCTGCGATCAGCTGGTTGCCGCCTGCAACAACTACGTGCTCGACGGCATGGTGGTCCACACCAACAGCCCCAAGGCCCGCGAGGCCCGTCGCACCAACGTGCAGCTGCTGCTGTCCCAGCACGATTCGCAGTGCACGAGCTGCGTGCGCAGCGGCAACTGTAACCTGCAGACCATCGCCAACGACCTGGGTATCTTCTATCTGCCGTATCAAAGGCATTTGGCGGGCGAGGGCTGGGATTTCGATTTTCCCATCATCCGCGAAAACGACAAGTGCATTAAATGCATGCGCTGCATCAAGGTGTGCGAGAGCGTGCAGGGTCTAGGGATTTGGGACCTGACCAACCGAGCCACGCATACCGCCGTGGGTACCCGCGGGCGCGCGCCGATCGGCAAGACCGATTGCGTCGCGTGCGGCCAGTGCATTACACATTGCCCGACGGGCGCACTGCGCGAGCGCGACGATACCGAGACCGTGTTTGACGCGCTCGCTAATCCCGACAAGATCGTGCTGGTGCAGATCGCGCCTGCCGTGCGTAGCGCCTGGGGCGAGGAACTCGGCATTCCGCGCGAGGAGGCCACCGTCGAGCGTCTGGCTTGCGCGCTGCGCCGCGTGGGCTTTGAGTACGTGTTCGATACCGATTTCTCGGCGGACCTTACCATTATGGAGGAGGGCTCCGAGCTGCTCGAGCGCCTGGGTGCCGCCGCTGAGGGCGAAGGTGACAGCCGCGGCTGGCCCATGTTTACGAGCTGTTGCCCGGGTTGGGTACGCTTTGTGAAGGCGCGCTACCCGGAGTTTGTCGACAGCCTGTCCACGTCAAAGTCGCCGCAGCAGATGTTTGGCGCCATCGCCAAGACCTACTACGCCAAGGTGCTGGGCGTGGAGCCCGAGCGCCTGTTTGTGGTGTCCGTGATGCCGTGTACGGCCAAGAAAGCCGAGTGTGCGCTGCCGAGCATGGTGGGCGAGGGAGGTTCACCCGACGTGGACGTTGCGCTGACGGTGCGCGAGATGGTGCGCATGATCCGCGCGAGCCACGTGAGCGTGGACACGCTTACCGAGGAGCCGCTCGACACGCCGCTGGGCTTCGGCACGGGCGCGGGCGTGATCTTTGGCGCCACGGGCGGCGTGATGGAGGCCGCCGTGCGCTCGGCATATTACCTGGTGACGGGTAAGAACCCGGATGCCGATTTCTTTACCGACGTGCGTGGCCTGGACGGCTGGAAGGAAACCGTCGCCGATATCGATGGCACCAAGGTGCGCGTCGCCGTGGCACACGGGCTGGGCAACGCCGCCCGCCTGCTCGACGCGATTCGCGACGGCCGTGTGAGCTATGACTTCGTTGAGGTCATGGCGTGCCCGGGCGGCTGCGTCGGTGGCGGCGGTCAGCCCATCCACGACGGCCGCGAGCTGGCAGCCGAGCGCGGTCAGGTGCTGTGGGGCCTGGATGCCGCTGCGGACATTCGCTTCTCGCACGAGAATCCCGATGTCCAGGCGTGCTACCGCGAGTTCTTGGGCGAGCCGCTCTCGCCGCTGGCCGAGGAGCTGCTGCATACCGACCATCACGCATGGACGATGCCCAACGAGGGGACGTGCTAGCGATGCGCGCGTTTGATTTTGAGCTGTCGCGCCGGGGGTTTGCCTCGGCGCTCGTCGCGGGCGCCCTGTCGCTTGCGCTCGCGGGCTGTGGCGGCGGGGCTGCCGGTGCCGGGCCCGCCGCGGGCTCGGCTGCCACGGACGGCGCCGGTGCTGCTGCAGAGTCGGTCGAGGTGCACGTCGCCTCGCTCAAGGGGCCGACCTCGATTGGCCTGGTGCAGTTTATGGACCAGGCCGCAAACGGCGAGACGGACAACGAGTTCGACTTTGCGATCAACACTGCCGCCGACGAGATCGTTCCCAAGGTCATTCAGGGTGATATCGACATTGCCCTGGTGCCAGCCAACGTGGCGAGCGTGCTCTACAACAAGACCGAGGGTGCGGTGCAGGTCATCGACATCAACACGCTGGGCGTGCTGAACGTTGTGACGGGCGACGCGGACGTTACCTCGTTTGGCGATCTGGCGGGTCGTACCGTCTACATGACGGGCAAGGGCACCACGCCGGAGTACGTCATGAACTACCTGCTGGAGCGCGCGGGCCTGACCGGCCAGGTGGCGCTTGAGTTTAAGAGCGAGCCCACCGAGGTGCTGTCGGCGCTGCTTGCCGATCCGTCTGCCGTGGGCGTGCTGCCCGAGCCGTTCAAGACCGCTGCCATCGCAAAGAGCGAAGGCAAACTGTCGGCGCCGGTAAGTCTGACCGATGTGTGGGATGAGCTGGCGGGTGACACAGGCTCGCGCTTGCTGACGGGTGTGACCGTGGTGCGCCGCGCGTTTGCCGAGGAACATCCCGAGGCCGTGGCGGAGTTCTTGAGCTGCCATGCGGCGAGCGTTAAGGCTGTCAATGCGGCGCCGGCAGACTGGGCGCAGGCTGTGGTCGATGCCGGCATCGTGGACAACGCCAAGATCGCCGAAAAGGCGATTCCCGGGTGCATGCTCGTGTGCCAGACGGGGAAAGATATGAAGGCGGCGCTCGGTGGATACCTGCAGGTGCTGGCCGATGCGGATGCGAGCGCCGTGGGCGGTAAGCTCCCGGCTGACGATTTCTACTACATGGAGTAGCCCGTGCGTGCGTTTGCTCGACAAATGACAGAGCGTATGAAGGCGGTGGCGGCAGGTGGTGCCGTCGCCGCCTTTTGGCTTGCCGTGTGGATGCTGGTGGCGGCGCTGGTGGCGCAGCCGCTGATCTTGCCGGGGCCGGGCACTGTTGTGGTTGCGTTGCTGCGGCTGGTATGCGATGTCGGCACGTGGGCGATTTTGGCGGGCTCGGGCGCGCGAATCTTGGGCGGGCTGGCGCTCGCTGTGGCATGCGGCGGCGTGTTGGCGGGAGTTTCGGTGCGGTCGCGGACGTTTGCCCGCTTGGTGGCGCCGGCGTTTTCGTTTGTTAAGGCGACGCCGGTTGCCTGCGTAGTGGTCCTGCTGCTCATTTGGCTGGGGTCGGCGCGTGTGAGCATTGCGGCGGTCTTTTTGATGGCTCTGCCGGGCGTGTATTTTTCGTTGGTAGAGGGCTTGATGCAAGCGGATAAACCGCTGGAGCAGATGTTTCGTCTGCATGGCGTGCGGGGCTGGCGACTGTTTTGTGCCCACACCTGGCGCGAAGTCCTGCCGTTTGTGCTTTCGTGCGCCCGCGCCGTGATCGGCATGAGCTGGAAGGCCGGCGTGGCGGCGGAGCTGATCGGCATGGCGACGGACACCGTGGGTGAGCGCATCTATCAGGCAAAGCTTTTGATTGAGACGGCTGATCTGCTGGCGTGGACCGTGTTGGTCGTGGCGGCATCGTGGGCATGCGAGCGCGTGCTGGTGTGGCTGCTGCGGGCTTCGGGGCCTGCGGCGTGGCGTGTGGCGGTGCGGTCGCATGGGCATGGATTGCGCGGCCGTGCGGGGGCTGCGAGCGATGGCGCTGCGGCGGAGCTTGCGCTTGCCGTGGGCGATCGCGCGCCCTGGGCGCCGGCGCTCGACGGGCTGGTGCTCAACGTGCCCGCGGGTGGGCGTATCTGTGTGATGGGCGCCTCGGGTGTGGGCAAGTCGACGCTGCTTGCGCTTGCGGCAGGGGAGTGCGCGCCGTGCTCCATGGTGTTTCAGGATGTGCGCCTGATCGAGGATGCTTCTGCCCTGGATAACGTGCTAGTGTGCGCCGATGCACGCGTGGACGCCTCGAGTGCTGCGGCCCTGTTGCGCCTGCTGGTGCCGGGGGTCGATGTACATGCTCGCGTGGCCGAGCTTTCGGGCGGGCAGCGCCGTCGCGTCGAGATCGCCCGAGCCCTGCTGTGCCCGGGCGGCGCGGTGATTCTGGACGAGCCCTTTACCGGTTTAGATACCGCTGCGCGTGACGCATGCGCTGAGGTCGTGCTCGACTTGCTCGACGGCCGCATGCTGCTGCTTGCCACGCACGATGCCGCTGACGCTCGGGCTCTCAATATCTCGGACATCATCACGCTCTAAATACTTACTCAGCAACGAAATAATCCGTTTTTCTCCGTCCCCATGGTTCGGGTGTGGTATTCTATCTGCGGGGTAATACTTAGGGATACCAAGTAATACCAACGCCGCAGAAACAAACTCCAGATGCGGGCCAATCGGGTTGCCTTCACAGCCCGTCGCCCAGCCGCGTGGCCCGCATCTATCCGCACTACCGTCGTTTCAAAAAGGAAGCGCCATGGCAGAACACATGACCCCGGTTGTCGCGAAGGTCTTGCCCGAGGAGAAGGCAGCCTTCGCGGCGGCAACCCAACTCGTGGGCACCACGCCGTCCAACGCCATCCGCATGTTTATCGCCGCGTTTAATCGCTGCGGCACCTTTCCGTTCGACATCTCGCCGAGCGGGGCTTTTGGCACTGCACCCGATTCTCATCAATAAGTGATCCGTTTTCCTCCGTCCCCATGGGATCAGCTCTCTGCCGAGTTGTGGTAGAACTAGGGAACGGTTTTGAGGAGGTTAGCATGCTCAATGCGATGGCGTGGGCGCTTGCCTGTTTTGGCGTTGTCGCTGCCGATATAGCCCTGAGCGCGGTTCTGTTTTCAGTTCTCGATGCCGTGTCGGTGCTGACGGGCTATCCGATCGACAATCTCGATATCCAATGGTTCCAGGCTGCCGCTCAGACGGCGTCGTTTTTGATGGCGCTGCTGTGGTGGCGTTATCTGTGGCCGCGCTCGTTTGTGGCGCGCTGGCAGGGCGAGCGCCCGCTTGGCGGGGGAGCAGGCAAAGCATGGAGGCGCATCGCCTGCGTTATCGTGATTGGCCTGGCCCTGCAGGTGGTCGTTGGCTATGTGACCGACGCCGTGCTGTCGCTGTTGCCCGATGCCGCGGCCGACTATAGCGAGCTTGTCGAGGAAACAGGCATGGGCGACACCAGCTATCTCGCCGTCCTGACCACGGTGCTCGGCGCTCCGTTTTGCGAGGAACTGCTGGTGCGCGGCATCATCTTTGAGTTTTCGCTCCGAGCGTTTAATCCGCAGTGCCGCCCACTTTGGAAGCGCCGGCGTCGCACGCGGGCGCAAGACGGCGCCATGGTGCCCTGGGCGGCGCCGGACAAGCGGGGCATCGCCGCAGCGATTGTGCTGCAGGCGGCGGTCTTTGGCTTTATGCATATGAACTGGGTGCAGGGCTGCTACGCCGGCGCCGCCGGTCTGGTCTTTGGCTGGGTGCTCGTGACGACCGGAAAGCTCCGCTACACGATCCTGCTGCATTTTGCCTTTAACGCCGGGTCGTACCTGATGGGTCTGTTGTGGTTTGTGAACACACCGCTCGACGTGATAATCACGGTCACCATAGCCGGCATAATCCTCGTGGAGACGATACGCTCACTGCGCCACGCATGCGAGACGGGCATAGCGACAGCACCGCTGCCCTAGTTGCGGCGTCCGCCTCCGTTGGCACCCTGACGCCCCTGAGCTGCACGGTTGCGCCCGGCAGTGTTTTGCGCGCGCGACATGCCGCCGTGGCCCTTGCTGCCCTTGGGCCCCTTGTCGGCGGCGCCAGCGCCACCGTGCGGCTTGCCGCCTTTCTTGCCGGTGCCATGCCCGCCGCCGGCAGACGTCTCGCCCGGGCGCGGCGGTACGGGACGGATCAGGCAATGCTTGGTGTAGCCAATCAGGTCGCGACGGCCGGCCTTCTCCAGTGCCTCGCGCACGAGCTTGTAGTTCTCGGGCTTGCGATACTGGATGAGCGCGCGTTGCATGGCCTTCTCGTGCGGGTCGCGCGCCACATAGATCGGCTGCATGGTACGCGGATCTACGCCGGTGTAGTACATGCAGGTCGACATGGTGGACGGTGTGGGGTAGAAGTCTTGCACCTGCTCGGGCATGTAGCCCATGTCGCGCACGGCCTCGGCAAGGTCCACGGCTTCCTTCATGGTCGAGCCGGGGTGGCTCGAGATCAGATACGGCACCACGTACTGCCTGAGTCCGTATTCGCGGTTCAAACGTTCAAATTTACGGCAGAACGCATCGTAGACGGCGCGGCTCGGCTTGCCCATCACGGACAGCACCGCGTCGCTTACGTGCTCGGGCGCTACGCGTAGCTGGCCCGAGACATGGTGCTCCAGCAGCTCGCGCAAAAACTCGTCCGAGGCATCGGCCATGGTGTAGTCAAAACGGATGCCGCTGCGAACGAAAACCTTTTTGACGCCCGGCAGCTGGCGCAGGTCGCGCAACAGCTGCGTGTAGCCGCTTTCGTCGACCACCATGTTCTTGCACACGCTCGGCCATAGGCAGCGCTTGTTCTTGCACACGCCGTGCTTGAGCTGCTTGTCACAGGCCGGGCGGCTAAAGTTAGCCGTCGGTCCGCCCACGTCATTGATGTAGCCCTTAAACTCGGGATCGCGCGTGAGCAGCTCGGCCTCGCGCATGATCGAGTCGTGGCTGCGCATCTGCAGCACGCGCCCTTGGTGGAAGGTGAGGGCGCAAAACGAGCACTCGCCAAAACAGCCGCGGTTGGAGCTAATGGAAAATTTGATCTCGGCAAAGGCCGGCACGCCGCCTGCCGCGTCGTAGTCGGGATGCCAATCGCGTGCGTAGGGGAGCTCGGCCACCTCGTCCATCTCGTCGGTGGAAAGCGTCGCCGACGGCGGGTTCTGTACCACATAGACGCTGTTGGGGTAGGGCTCTACCAGGCGATGACCGGTGATGGGGTCCATATTCTGCTGCTGCACGTTAAAGCTGCGCGCGTAGTTGAGCTTGTCGGCGGCAAGGTCGTCCCAGCTGGGAAGCAGGTCGTAGTCGTAGACCTCGTCGAGCGAGCTGGTGCGGTAGACGGTGCCGTTGATATAGGTGATCTGATCGATGGGCAGTCCGGCGTCGAGCGCGTCGGCGATCTCGACGATCGCGTGCTCGCCCATGCCGTAGATGAGGATGTCGGCGCCCGAGTCGAGCAGCACCGAGCGCTTGAGTTTGTCCTGCCAGTAGTCGTAGTGGGCCAGGCGACGCAGGCTTGCCTCGATGCCGCCGATAATGATGGGGGCGTCCTTGAACGTCTGGCGGATGAGGTTGCCGTAGACCGTGACGGCTCGATTGGGACGGCGCCCCTCCTCGCCACCGGGGGTATAGGCGTCGGTGTGGCGGCGGTGCTTGGTCACCGAATAGTGGTTGACCATGGAGTCCATGTTGCCGGCACTGACGAGAAAGCCCAGACGCGGCTCGCCGAGCACCGTGATGCTGGCGGGGTCGGTCCAGTCGGGCTGACAGATAATGCCCACTTTGTAGCCGTGCGCGTCGAGCACGCGGCTGACGATGGCCATACCAAAGCTGGGGTGGTCCACGTAGGCGTCGCCGCAGATGTAGACAAAGTCGCACTGGTCCCAACCGCGCGCATCCATGTCGGCGCGGCTGACGGGGAGGAATTTGTCGCGGCCCGGGCGCCAGGGGCGGACAGGCGTGGCCTTGGCGGTTGTGGCCTGCGCCTTACCGCCGCGCTTTTGCTGCTGGCCTTGTTTGCCCTGCTGACTGCGCTGGTTGTTCTGAGCGTGCTGAGGCTTTTTTGCCACGATCCCTCCCGGTGTTTGTATGCTGCACGTAATTGTAACCAGTCTTTTTGGGACGGGGCTAAAAAGACTGGTGGAGTACACGAGGCGTCGGGTGTCGGCGCCGCGCCCGCCGTTTGTTTCCAGACTGTGTATCCCCGCGCTGAAGGGTTCGTCTCGCGCGCACGCCATGTTGTCAATGGGTTACAGTATGAACGGCGGCTATGTTTCCGCCAACGCACGAGAGAGTCGTCAACAAGGAGGATTCACGACGATGCAGCGTGCCAAACAGATATCGGAGTCTATTGAGCTGGGCATCATCTTGGCGCTCGCCGGTGGCTTTATGGATGTGTATTCGTACATTGGGCGCGACCATGTTTTCGCCAACGCGCAGACGGGCAACATCCTGCTGGTGGGCGTGAGCATCTCGGAGGGCAACTGGGCGCTGGCGGGGCGCTACTTCTTCCCTGTGGTGTCGTTTGCTGTGGGCATTATGCTTGCCGACCTGGTTCACGAGCGGTTTGGCAGTGTGATTCACTGGCGCCAGGTGACGGTGTTTTTTGAAGCCGTTATCTTGCTGGGCGTGAGCTTTATCCCGGGCGGCGATTTCAACCTGCTCGCCAACTGCCTTACTTCGTTTGCCTGCGGTATGCAAGTCGAGAGCTTCCGCAAGATCCACGGTCACGGCATCGCCACGACCATGTGCATCGGCAACTTGCGCAACGCGCTGCAAAACGTGGACGATTACATCATCACCCACAAGCGCGGCTTTTTGGAAAACGGCCTGCTGTACTTTGGCGTGATCTTTACCTTTGTGTTTGGCGCCGTGCTGGGCAACTGGTGTATTGAGCGCATGGGACTGCACTCCATTGCGGTGGCGAGCGTGCTGCTGTTTATCGCGTTTGCCATCATGTTCATCGACCGCGAGCGCGACTTGCGTTTTCGCTGGAAGGTTGCGGCCGAGGCTTGGAAAGAGGGCTGCCGAAAGTAGAGGAATGCGGCAGAGGGGTTGTCCCTTTGCCGCAGTATTTTTCATCTCCTGTTGAAACGCTTTAACAATTTTGACGTTCTCACGTGTTTTTTGTTTCAAAAGCGTTAGGATGGGACTCATAGCGTGGGGCGTAATGGGTGCCCCGCACACGATGGGAGGCTATCAATGGCTAATCGTTTCGTTCTCAACACCATCTCTTATCATGGTTCCGGCGCCATCAAGGAGATCCCCGGCGAGCTCCAGCGTCGCGGCTACAAGAAGATCTTCGTCTGCTCCGACCCCGACTTGGTCAAGTTTGGCGTTACCGCTAAGGTGACCGACGAGCTCGACGCCGCTGGCATCGCTTGGAGCCTCTACTCCGAGATTAAGCCCAACCCCACCATCCAGAACGTCAAGGACGGCGTCGAGGCCTTCAAGGCCGCCGAGGCTGACGCTATCGTGACCATCGGTGGCGGCTCCTCCATGGACACCGCCAAGGCTATCGGCATCATCATCAACAACCCCGAGTTCGCCGATGTCCGCAGCCTCGAGGGCGTTGCTCCCACTAAGAACCACGCCGTGTTCACCATTGCCGTGCCGACGACTGCCGGTACCGCTGCCGAGGTGACCATCAACTACGTCATCACCGACCCCGAGAAGGTCCGCAAGTTCGTGTGCGTCGACACCAACGACGCCCCCGAGGTCGCCGTCGTCGACCCCGACATGATGGCTTCCATGCCCGCCGGCCTGACCGCCTCCACCGGCATGGACGCTCTGACCCACGCCATCGAGGGCTACACTACCAAGGGCGCTTGGGAGCTCTCCGACATGTTCCACTTTGAGGCTATTAAGCTGATCAGCGAGAACCTGCGCGACTCCGTCGCCGAGGCCAAGTCCGGCCAGCCCGGCTCCGGCCGCGAGGGCATGGCTCTTGGCCAGTATGTCGCCGGCATGGGCTTCTCCAACGTTGGCCTGGGCATCGACCACGCCATGGCCCACACCCTGTCCGCTCACTACGACACCCCGCACGGCGTCGCTTGCGCCATGCTGCTGCCGATCGCCATGGAGTTCAACAAGCCGGTTTGCGCCGAGCGCCTGGCCAAGGTTGCCGTTGCCATGGGTGTTGACACCACGGGTATGAGCACCGACGAGGCTGCCGACGCCGCTATCGCCGCCGTCAAGCAGCTCTCTGCCGATGTGAACATCCCGCACGTCTGCGAGGCCATGAAGGCCGACGAGATCGAGGTCTTGGCCAAGGACGCCATGGCCGACGCCTGCTTCCCGGGCAACCCGCGCGAGGCGACGCTCGACGACGTTATCGAGCTCTTCAAGAAGATCTGCCCGGCTGCCTAACTTGGTTCGGCGGGCCCCTGCCCGTTAGCCCCACAATCGTCCTCGGACATGTCGGAAGCCCCCGCTGCGCACTTCGTGCGGCGGGGGCTTCCTCCGTCCTGCGGAAAGATTGTGGGGCCAACGGGCAGGGGGGCCGCCGGCTCGTTATCGTGACGGGCGCAGTTCTGGGGAGCTCGATGGGTCATCTCGCTAGGTAAAAAGATGGTTCGCGGTGGTATTGTTGCTGTGGGTTTAATTCGATATGAAAGGGTGACTTTGGTGTCCAAGATGGATTCTACGCTCTCCTATATTACTGACCAGTTGAAGGCGCTTACCTCGATTGCTTCGCCTACGGGCTATACCCGTGCGGCGACTGATTATCTGATGGAGACCCTGCGCGATATGGGGCTTGGGCCCGAGCGTTCTAATAAGGGTAACGTGCTCGTTGAGCTTGGTGGCGAGGGTGAGCCGCTCGTGTTGGCGAGCCATGTCGATACCCTGGGTGCCATGGTACGCTCCATTAAGGACAATGGTCGCCTGCGCCCCACGACGCTCGGTGGGCATCAGTGGTCTACGGCTGATGGCGAGAACTGCACCGTTTATACGCGCGATGGCAATGTGTACACGGGTGTGGTCCTCAATACCGAGCCTTCGGCGCATGTGGCCGATGAGCCGGTCAAGACCATCGAGAAGAACATGGAAATCCTGCTCGACGAGAACGTTGACAGCAAGGACGATGTGCTCGAGCTGGGTATTCAGACCGGCGACATCATCGCCATGGATCCGCGTACCACGGTGACGGAGAGCGGCTACATCAAGAGCCGCTTCTTGGACGACAAACTGTCCGCGTCGATTCTGCTGGGTTTGGTCCGCGCCGTCGCCGACGGCGAGGTGACCCTTTCGCGCAAGGTTTCGCTGCTCTTTACGGTGTACGAGGAGGTCGGCCACGGCGGTGCCTTTGTGCCGGCCGACACGCGTGAGATGATCAGCGTGGACATGGGCTGCGTGGGCGACGACCTGGGCTGCACCGAGCGCATGGTTTCGATTTGCGCCAAGGATTCGGGCGGTCCGTACAACTACGACCTGGTAACCACGCTGTCCAACATCGCGCGCGAGCTGGAGCTCGATTACGCCATCGATGTGTACCCGCACTACGGCTCCGACGTCGAGGCCACGCTCTCGGCCGGCTACGACATTCGCCATGGTCTGATCGGCCCCGGCGTGTACGCGAGCCACAACTACGAGCGCAGCCACATCGACGGCGTGCGCAATACCTACGAGCTGGTTCGCGCCTACGTTCAGCGCTAGGGGAGCAGCTTGCGACTCGGCTGACCAATCGCTAAGGCCCGATTTCTCGGGCCTTTTTTCGCTTTGGGTCGTTTAGTATTATGATGTCTGTAATCTATTAACTAAACGTGTAAATTACTTAACGAGGTGATGCGCTGTATGGATACGTCTGAGTACTTGTCTATGGGTGATGCTGCCCGTCTGTTGGGCGTTACGAAAGCCCGCATATCTCAACTTGCCGCATCGGGAACGCTCGCGTGCGATATTGTGGGCGGACGGAAGATGGTTGAGTATGATTCTGCGCTCGCTTATCAAAAGGTCCGCAAACGTGGACGCCGTCCTGCGGCCGATGTGGGGCGCAAGTTTACGCTGATGTCCGCCGATTACGAGGTTGCGCGTGTTTCGTTTGATCCGACGCGCGAGTTTTCCTTCGAAATCGCCGAGGTACTCGATGCACAGAGGATGCCGTTTGGCACGTGCTCGAGTTCTTCTCCTACGGTGAATAAACGGGAGCTCAACGTGTGGTGGAGCCATCGGTCGGTGCCTGACGTCCGCCCCGGACTCGTCTCGCGCTATCGTGAACTGGGAATTTCCAGTGGCATCGAGGTTCCGGTTCAGTGCCTGGGTCTCTCGCTTTCGGATTGCTATTGGCTGCGGCCGGCAGAATGCGACGGGCTCGAATGGCGAAACCTCAATTACTTCGAGAATGATTTTGAGCGATCGGCGCCCGAAGAGCGCTCGGGTTGGCTGGAAGGTATCGGTCTTAAAAATCCCGACAACACATCCGAGGGCGAGCTCCCTAAATCGTGGATGATCCGAAACGGCATTCGCGTTTTGGCTAAAGGGTGCGGGATGGACGATCAGCGTCCCTTTAACGAGGCGGTTGCAACGGCTCTACATCGTCGCTTGCTGTCGGAGGGCGAGTTTGTTCCTTATACGGTTGAGCGGATGTTCGATGGCCCTGTGTGTCTGTGCGACGACTTTCTTGACGGCCGCGAGGAATACGTTCCGGCTGTTTACGTTAAGAACGCCCTTGGCGGCCAGCGAGGAAGCTCGACGTACGACCGGTACTGCTGCTACCGTAGCAAGCATGGTGCCGATGAGGCCGCTGTGAGAAGGTCTATGTCGCAGATGATTGTCTGCGATGCCCTTTTGGCCAACAGCGACCGCCATTGGCGAAACTTCGGCATCATCCGCAATGTCGACACCCTGGAGATAAGGCCTGCACCGCTGTTCGATAGCGGCAACTGTCTGTGGTATAACGTGCCAACTGTCGTGCTCGCAGCTGGGGAGTTTGGGTTTGCCGCTAAGCCGTTTGGGCCCAATCCTTCCGTCCAGCTGGCGCTTGCGGACTCACTCGATTGGTTCGACGCATCGCGACTCGACGGATTTGTTGATGAAGCGATCGGGATTCTTTCGCAGAGCAAATGGGCCACGGCGGAGGGCCGGCTCGAGTCCATTCGCCGTGGCCTGGAGCGTCGCGCTATCGAGGTGAATGCCGCTGTTGAAGTGCTTCGACACGTGCGGCGATAATCCCGCGGCTATTTGATGGCTGTCGTAACAGTGCCGCCGCCCAGGACGATGTCGCCGCGGTATATAACGACGGCTTGGCCGGGGGCGATGGCTCGTTGCGGCTCGTCAAAGGTCAGCAACGTTTGCCCGTCTTCGCCGCGCGTAAGGGTCGCTGCCTGGTCTTTCTGACGGTAGCGGTACTTGGCGCCCACGCGAATGCCGCCGGCATCGAGCTCTGCCTCCATGCGGTCGGCAGGGGCGCTCCAAATCCAGTCGTTGGCCGTGAGCGCCGTGGCCGTCAGGTCCTCTGCCTCGCCCAGATGCACGGTGTTGTTGACGGCGTCGACACCCGTTACGTACACGGGATGCGCCATCGCGACGCCCAAGCCCTTACGCTGGCCGATGGTGTAGCGCAGCGCGCCGTTGTGGCGCCCAACCACGCTGCCGTCGCGCCATACGATGTTGCCCGGTGCAGCGGCATGTCCGCAGCGGCGCTCGATATAGCCCGCGTAGTCGCCGTCTGGAATAAAGCAGATGTCCTCGCTTTCGGCCTTCTTGGCGTTAACAAAGCCCTGCTCGGTGGCTATGCGGCGCACGTCGCGCTCTTTGTCTAGGCCTGCCAGCGGAAAGATCGTGTGCGCCAGGCGCTCCTGCGTGAGCGAATACAAAAAGTAACTCTGGTCCTTTTTGGGGTCCTCGCCGCGATGCAGCTGCCAGGTGCCGTCGGGCGCCTGGCTCGTTTTGGCATAGTGGCCTGTGGCGATGTAGTCGCAGCCCATATCCAGCGCCGCATCCAGCAACGCGCCAAACTTAATATGGCGGTTGCAGATGATGCACGGATTGGGCGTCAGCCCCTCCTGGTAGGCGTTCATAAAACGCTCGACAACGTTGCGGTCGAAGGTTTGCTGCAAGTCGAGCACGTGATGGGGTATCCCCAGGCGCTCGGCGACGGCCTTTGCATCGGCGATGTCGCGGTCGACCTTACTCATGCCCGTGGTGGGATCGGGCGCGGGGCAGGTGAGGCGCATGGTGGCACCGACACATTCGTAACCCTGACTTTTGAGCAGATACGCGGTCACGCTGGAATCGACGCCGCCGCTCATGGCGACGAGCACGCGCTTGTTGTGCATGGGGAGGTTCTCCTTGGTGGCATGTGGCCAAAAAAGAAAAGCGGCGCGGGAGGCTGGTTCCGCGCCGCAGACATTGTAGCAAGTTCGGGCGTCCTGTGGGACACCCTGTTGGGATGAGCTCAGGCTGCCAGAAGAGAGGGGAGACCGGCGTGCCTTGGACTCGTTCTAAGAACGAGAGCTCTAGTCCTGGAAGAGTGCCGTGGACAGGTAGCGCTCGCCGGTGTCGGCGAGCAGCGCCACGATGGTCTTGCCCTCGTTCTCGGGGCGCTTGGCCAGCTGCAGTGCGGCCCACACGGCGGCGCCGGACGAAATGCCCACGAGCACGCCCTCCTTGTGGCCCACGGCGCGGCCGGTGGCAAAGGCGTCGTCGTTCTCGACGGGGATGATCTCGTCGTAGACCTGGGTATCGAGGACGTCGGGCACAAAGCCGGCACCGATACCCTGGATCTTGTGCGGGCCGGCCTGGCCCTTGGAGAGCACCGGGGAGGTGGCGGGCTCGACGGCGACGACCTGAATCTCGGGGTTTTGCTCCTTGAGGAACTCGCCCACGCCGGTCACGGTGCCGCCGGTGCCGACGCCGGCGACGAAGATGTCGACCTTGCCGTCGGTGTCGTCCCAGATCTCGGGGCCGGTCGTGGCCTTGTGAATGGCCGGGTTCGCGGGGTTCACAAACTGGCCGGCGATGATGCTGTTGGGAGTCTCCTTCTGCAGCTCCTCGGCCTTGGCGATAGCGCCCTTCATGCCTTTGGAGCCGTCGGTGAGCACGAGCTGCGCACCGTATGCCTGCATCAGCTTGCGGCGCTCGACGGACATGGTCTCGGGCATGGTGATGATCACCTTGTAGCCGCGGGCCGCCGCCACCGAGGCGATGCCGACGCCGGTGTTGCCGCTCGTGGGCTCGATGATGGTGTAGTCGCCGCCACGCACGAGCTTGCCGGCCTTCTCGGCCTCGTCAATCATGTTCTTGGCGACGCGGTCTTTAACGGACCCGGCGGGATTGAAGTATTCCAACTTGACGAGCACGCGGGCCTTGAGGTCCTCGTCGGCCTCAAAGTGGGTGAGCTCCAGGAGCGGGGTGTGGCCGATAAGCTGATCGATGGACGTGTAAACCTTGCTCATGATGAACCTCCAAAGTGTTCAAATGACTGGATGCCGTGTGGTTTTACGGTGTGTGTAGCAGCGAAACCCACAAACCTTATAGGTTGTTCGTTTTGCTGTTGGGAAGCATAGTAGACACTAAAGCCTACTAATGCAATAGGAAAAAGATATTTATTGCAAGATGATTAACACGCTGGACTGGAATGGGAGTTTTCAAAACCAGTTTTTCGGCTAGAATTGCTTCGAACAAAAGACCGAAAGGCAGCACTATATATGTTGGTTTCTACGAAGGGCAGATATGCCCTGCGCGTTATGGTCGACCTGGCCGAGCACCAGGCGGCCGGTCGCATCCCGCTTAAAGAGATTGCGGCACGTCAGGGTATTTCGGAGAAGTACCTCGAGAATATTCTGGCGACGCTCGTGCGCGCCAATATGCTCTCGGGCATGCGCGGCAAGGGCGGCGGCTATGTGCTCACACGCCCGCCCGAGCAGTACACGGTGGGCGAGATCTTGCGCCTGACCGAGGGCAGCCTGGCGCCGGTCGCCTGTCTGGATGGCGACTGCAAGGGTTGCTCGCGATCTGATGAGTGCCCCACGCTCGACGTGTGGAAGAACCTGGACAAGCTCATCAACGACTACCTCGATGGCGTGACGCTCGATGCGCTCGTCGCCCCCAACGACGGCTACGACTACGTAATCTAGCCCCACCTGCCATGTGGGGACAGGGTGGAAATGGCAGATTCTCTCGCCCTCTGAGACTTGGCAAATAAGAAGGCCGCCCATTTTTTGCGATGGGCGGCCTTCGTTTTGGGCTGTTGAGACGGGCGCGGCCGGAATGGCCGTTTTAGCCCTCGGCGATGCTGTCGAGGATGCTGCGCATGATGGATACCAGGATGCTGCCCATAAAGGCCGATCCAAAGCTGGCGATGGAGATACCCGCGCCCAGCAGATTGACCGACAGGTAGCTGGCCAGCTCGAGCATAAAGCTGTTGACTACGAGCTGAAAAATACCCAGCGTAATGATCGTGAGTGGCAGCGAGATGACCGTCAGGAACGGCTTGACGAGCGAATCGACGATGTTCAGGAACAGTCCCACGAAGGCGAAACAGACCCAGGCCTCGGCAAAACCGAAGGGCTGAATGCCGGGGACGAGAAACGTTGCGATCGCGATGGCGATTGAGGTAAAGAGCCAGTTAAGCATAAAGCGCATGGTGTGAATCCTTTCTTGCGCAGGGTGCGTTGGTGTCGCGTGAAGCGGTTTGCTGCGGCAGCTTGGACGGCTGCGCGGGTGTGCCGCCTTGTTCGGCCGCCCATTGTCTCAGATATTCGTGGAGCTTACGTGCGCATTCGGTTTCAAAACGGCGTTCGTCCTGAAAAACGCGCCGCTGGCAGAGAGTCTTGTCGCTTTAGTTTGGTGGTGTGCTACACTGCTACGGGCAAAAGCCACAGGCGTTGCCCTATTGCATAGAACGGGCGAACGATGCCCGATGTCAGTATCAACTTCGATGCCTTTTGGCGGGTTTGGCGGTGATCGATGAATATCGAGAACATGTTTGACAAGCCTGATGTCAAGCAGCTGGTCCACGCATTTAGTCTTTTGGATGACGAGAAAGATATCCAAGCGTTTTTGACCGATATCTGTACGCCGCGCGAGATTTGCGATCTATCGCAGCGTCTGCAGGTCGCGCGTTATTTGGATGAGGGCGAGCCCTATGTTGAGGTTCAGGCCCGCACCGGCGCTTCGTCCACCACGGTGAGCCGCGTTTCCAAGGCGCTCAACGGCGAGTACGGCGGTTATCGCAAGATCCTCATCAAGCTGGAGGATGGCGAGTAGGCCAGCGACAAAAACGAATTGCACAGAACCGTCCCTCCGGGGGCGGTTTTTTGGTGTGGGGCCATGTTGTCCGCGTGGGCGGGTAGGATGGATACATTGAATATTGCGAACGGTTTGAGTGGAGGACCATGCCTGTTCGAATCTATACCACCAATGCTGGCGCGGACTTGAGCGATGCCGAGGCCGCGCTGCTTGCCGACCTGGTTGCCCGCCACGGGCGCGCCGTGTTGCTGGCGCCTACGTTTGCCGAGCTTGATCTGTGCCGTCACGATGCGGCGATGGCTGGCGTCTCGCTGGGCGTAGACTACAAGACCCCTTCGTCGTGGCTTCGCTCGCTGTGGGAGCTTATGGGCGATGGTCGCAGCTTCGTCGACAACCTGCAGCGTCAGATGCTGTTCTCGGATATGGTTGCCCGTCGCGACGATGCCGACCTGCAGCCGCTTTCGCGCAGCCAGGGCACGGTGCGCATGCTCGCACGCATGGCCCGCGATGTGCTTCCGGGCGCGGTGGGAACGGGTGCCGAGCGCCGCTGCGACAGCGTTTGCCAGCCCGAGCCCAAAAGCGACGCCGAGGCTCGTGTGTTTGAGCTTTTGCGTGCCTATGCGAGCGGCTTGGACCGCCGAGATATGGTCGAGCCCTGCGAGGCGGCCGACATGATGGCCGGCGCCTTGGCCGACAATCTGCCAACCTGCGCCCGCGCGGTGTTCGTGCGCGGCGTCACGTCGTTTGCACATGGTCTGCTTGGGTTGCTGTCTGCCGTGGCGAATGGCGGGGGAGAGGTCGTCGTGCTGCTCGCCCGCGAGCAGGCGGCAATGCGCGAGGAGCTTGCTGCGGCCTTTGATGCCCGCGGCGTGCTGTTTGAGGTCGCGCCGCTGGGGGAGGATGCTGCTGCGTCTAAGCCCGCCGCCCAGCCTGCCTTTATAGAGGTGGCCGGTCCCCATGCCCGCGCCTATGCCTATGCGAATGCTATTGATAAGTTGGTAAAGGCGCGCGAGGGCGCCGCACCGCGCGAAGGCGCTACAACACTCGCCGATCCTGCGCGCGTGCTCGTGGTGTCCGCTCAGGCACCCCAGTTGTTCGGCGAGCTTACCGCACGTTTGGCGGCGCGCCACATTGCGGCCGAGACAACCGAGTTCACGGCGTTTTCCCAATCCATCGCGGGCGGGCAGTTCACGGCACTTGCCAACCTGATCGAGCACATGAAGGCCGCCGATGAGGGCAGTGCCTCCAAGACCGAGTGGTGGCCCGCCCCGGAGCTTACCGACTGGATCTACAGCCCGCTTTCGGGCGCCGATGCCGCCAGCGCGCGAACCTTCGATAAGAACATGCGCCTGTCGCGCAGCAAGACCACCGCGGGCGTGAAGAGCCTGCTACAGAGCGTGCAGGGCCAGGTGAGGGGTGCGCGCAAGGCGGCCAGCGACCAGAACTGGTTTAAGAACGTGCCGTGCGTGGTCTCGGATGTGTTCCAGGCGCTATGGCGTGACAAGCCCGTGACGGCGCTCAAGGCCATGCTCGCGGTTGCCGAGGCGCTGCCCGATCGCGCGTTTGGCGGTCTCGACGGTCAGGCCCGTCGCCAGGCCGAGATGGCCCTGCTGCGCCATGCCATCGACATCCTTATGAACGACGCCCGCGCGCTCGATGTGTCGCAGGCGGCGACCGTGCCCGTGCTCGATGGCGTCCGCACCAAGGTGGATAAGCGCAGTACCGCTTACGATTACGAGACCTACGAGGTCGACCGCATACCGCGCGCCCAGGTGCGCTTTGTGTCGCTTGCCGATGCGGCAGCGCTGCGTCCCAACAGCTACGATGCGGTGCTGTTTGCCGATGTCGACCTGGACAGCTATCCGCTCTCGCATGAGGAGGGCCCGTTGGCCACGTTGACGGAAGAGTTGGGTCGCGACGGCGTGACGCTTGAACCCGCGGCCCTGCTGCGCGTGCGTTTTGGCCGCGCGATGCAAGCGGCACGCGGCCCCGTTGTGCTTGCCCGCGTGACCCACGATCGCCAGGCGCGCGAGTGCTATCCGGCGGCCGTGTGGACTGAGTTGCGGGCGCGCGCCAAGGCCGCTGACGACGCCGAGGCCGCTGGCGCCGCCAAAGCTGCTGGCACCGACAAGGCCGCTGACGCCGACAAGGTCACCGGCGCTGCCAAGGCCACGTGCGTGGGCGAGGGCGATATCGTAAGGGACTTCGACCCCGCCGCCGGCGAAGGGCTCGAGCGCAAGCGGGTCGCGTGCGAGGCCCCTCAGCATCTGAGTGCCGAGGCCGTGCCGTACCTGGTCCTGCGCCGTCGCGACGGCGAGGGCGAGGATGCGCCGCTCGTGCCGCGCTTGACGTCCGCATCGCAGATCGAGGCGTACTCGACGTGTCCGCTGTGCTGGTTCGTGTCGTATCGCGTCAAGCCCCAGTCCATCGACGCGGGCTTTGGCAACATGGAGAAGGGCAACTTTGTCCACGATGTGCTGGAACATCTGCATGCCCGCCTGCCCCAGGAGGGCATGGAACGCGTGACGCCCATGAACCTTCCGCGCGCACAGGAGCTGCTGCGCGAGGTCTTCGACGAGACCCTGACCGAGCACGCCGGCAAGCGCGGTACCGAGGGCCCGCTCGTGCCGCTCTCTCCGGTGGAGGAGCGCCAGGTGGCCGAGATCTTGCCGCAGCTGGAGGGCGTGCTCGCCTATGAAGCCGAGGCGCTGACTCCTTTTGCTCCGCGCTACCTGGAGTTTGCCTTTAACGATCTTAAAGTTGAGTATGCCGGCTGGCCGCTCGGCGGGCGCATCGACCGCGTGGACGTGGATGCCGAGAACCGTGCCGTGGTGATCGACTACAAGCATCGTTCGGGCGTCGAGGAATATAAGCTCGCCGACCCCACGGTGTTCGATGAGAAGACGGGCGCGGTGCCCGCCGACGACCCGCGTTGGCTGCCGCCTCATACCCAAACGCTCATCTACGCGCAGGCCATGCGCCGGGCGCTGGATTTGGACACCCGCGCGGCGCTCTACTTTTCGACCAAGGGCGGCAAGCCCGCGCTGCGCGGCGCTGCGAGCGCGGAGCTGCTCGAGGAGGAGCGCGGCGACGGTCGCATTCCGGGCCTTAAGAAAGGCTTCCCGGGCGAGGGTGGCAACATGGACTTCGACACCCTGCTCGACCGCGTGGAGGCCGGAATTGCCGAGCGCCTGCGCGAGCTCGAGGCGGGCGTCGTGGCTGCCGTTGATCCGACATCGGCGCAGGCCGCGCACGCGCGCTGTTCGTATAACCACGAAGGAACGTTTGTAAGGAGGGACGTGTAGACCATGGATCTTTCGACTTTGATGCCGCAACAGCTGCAAGTTGTCAAAACGCTCGACCGCCCGCTGTTTGTCTCGGCGGGCGCCGGTTCGGGCAAGACCTTCACCCTCACGCGCCGTATCGTCTACGCACTCTCGCCCGAATCCGGTCCGTTCGTTGAGCATCTGGACCAGGTGCTCGCCATTACTTTTACCAAGGACGCCGCGGCCGAGATCCGCGACCGCGTGCGCCGTGCGCTTATCGAAGAGGGCATGGACGAGGAAGCCCTGACGGTTGACGATGCCTGGATTTCGACCATCCACGGCATGTGTTCGCGTATCCTGCGCGCGCATGCGCTGGAGCTGGGCATCGACCCCGAATTTACGGTGCTCACCGATACCGATGAGCTCATGGACCAGGCTGTCGAGCATGTGCTGGGCCGTGCGACGGTGCCCGACGCCGCTCCCGAGCTCGCTGCTTCGCTCAAAGCCCTCTATGCCTGGTATCCCATGGCGGGCGAGGGCGGTCCCTTTGGTGGCGGCACCACCATCAAGGGCTTGGTGCGCGACCTGCTGGAGCTGTCCAGCCAGCTGCCGGGTGGTATGGACGACGTGTGCGTGCTTCGCGGATGCTCCGATACCTCGGCACTTGCCGATGCCTATCGTGCGGCGCTCGGCGCGAGCAAGGCCGCGACCGAGAAGGCGCAGGTGGCGCTCGATGCCATCGACGCGTTCGAGGCGAGCGACAAGACCATGGCGGATGTGGCGCGGCTCATGATGTCGTGCGGCATGCCGCGTGCGAGCAAGATGTTCCCCAAGGAGAATGTCGAGCTGCTCAAGGCAGAGGCTGCCGACACGTTTGTCAACATTGTGCTGGCTTGCGGCGATCAGGCGCTCGATGCGCTGACGGGGCTCGCCCGTGCTGTAGAGGCAGAGTACATCGCGCTCAAGGCCGACCAGTCCGCGCTCGATAACAACGATCTGCTGCGCATGGCATACGAGGCGCTGCGCGATTATCCCGCCATCCGAGCTGCCTACGAGGGCCGCTTTAAGATGGTCATGATCGATGAGTTCCAGGACACCGACCAGATGCAGGTCGATCTGATTCGCTACCTGACGGGTGCGGGCGAGCGTGCGCTGTGCACGGTGGGCGACGCGCAGCAGTCGATCTATCGCTTCCGTGGTGCCGAGGTCGAGGTCTTCCGCCGCCAGGAGCGCAAGGTGGGCGCTTCGGGCGCGGCGGTAGCTGCCGGAACCCCGGGCTCCGTCCTCGCTGCGTCCGGGGCATCCGCCGGCGAGCTCGTCAAACTCGTGCGCAACTTCCGCAGTCACGATGAGGTGCTGCGCTACGTAGCCCGCGTCTTTGATGGTGACGACGGTGGCCTCATGCAGGGGTTCTTGGATCTTGAGCCGAGCGATGAGCGCGAAGACAAGCTCGAGGCAGAGGCGTCGCGTCGGCAGGCGCTGCTCGTTGCCGGCGGCAGTACGCAGGAGCGCACGCAGGCTAAGGCCCGTGCAATTGCCGAGCGGTTCCATGCACTCGTCAAGGCGGGGCAGCCTCAGGGCGATATGGTGTTGCTGCTGGGCCGCATGACCAATGCCGACGTCTATGCCCAGGCGTTCCGCGACCAGGGGCTCGACTGCGTCATCGCGGGCGGTTCGGTCTTCGCTCAGGCCGCCGAGGTCCAGACGGTGCGTGCCCTGGTGTGCGCGCTTGCCAACCCGGCCGATACGGCGCAGGGCCTTATGCCGCTGCTGGCCTCGCCGATGTTTGCGCTCGGCGCTCAGGAATTCCTGGCGCTGGCGACCAAGCTGGACGACCAGACGGGGGAGACCTCGCGCCGCAACATCGACGCGGGCATCATGAGCGATTGCGACGTGCCGGGGCTGCGGGATCTGCCGCTGCTGACGCGCGCCCGCGAGGTACTGCGCTATGCGCTTCGTCGCGTGGGGCGCGATTCGTTCGCGGCGATCGCGCGCGATGTGGTCAACGCTTCGGGCTGGTTTGTGCGCCTGGCAAAGCGCGGCCCCGAGGGCAAGGCGATTGCCGCCAACGTGCTCAAGGCGCTCGATGCCGTTGCCGAGGCGGAGGCCGAGCTCGGTAACTCGCCTCGCTCCATTGCGCTCGCCTTCGACCGCTTCTTGGCGGACAAGGAGGCGCCGGGCGCGCTTAACGAGGAAGGCGGCGGCGCGGTGCGCATCATGACGGTGCATGCGTCCAAGGGTCTGGAGTATCCGGTCGTCGCGGTCTCCGAATGCTTCGGCGTGCGCAAGTCGTCTGGAGCTGCCCAGATGGGGCGTGTCGAGGGCGGTGCACAGGTTGTGGCGCTGCCGGCGCGCTTCGATGGCGTCAAGCTCGCCGATGGGACCTTCGTGAAGGGCGATGACGTCAAAAAGCAGTTTGAGCACGCGTTTAAGGGCAAGGGCACGTCACTGTGGTTGTCGCCGGAGCTCATGGACGACGTCTGTGCGACGGGTTCTCCTGCCGAGGCATTTGTTCGTCTGCGTAACGACGATTTGCAGCTTTCGCTTGAGGAGCGGGCGCGTTTGCTCTACGTCGCCATGACGCGTGCACGCGAGCTGGTGATTTTGGCGATGGACGTCGCCGTGGGCCGCGGTAAGGCGCCAGCGCCGGCCTTTGATGTCGAGTCCGACCTGACCTATGATGTGCTGCGCCGCATTCTGCCTGGCCAGGGCTTGGGTATGCCGCACCTCGATGCCGACCGCTTGGTGTTCGACAACTCCCAGCCGGGCGACTACGAGCTCATCTCGCTGGCGAACTTTGCCTTCGGCGAGCGGTCGTTTGAGGCCAATGCTTCTCTGGATGCCGAGGGCAAACTCGTTCGTGGTGATGTGGAGGCGGAGGGCGCCGATGCTGATGAACGCGCTGCCGTTCCCGGTCCTGCCGACCCCGAGCCCGATGCGTTTGATCTCGTGTATCCTCAGGCGGTGGGCGTGCGCATGGGCACCTGCCCGTATCCGACGCGCGACTCGTACAGCTATTCGTCGATTGCCGCGGCGCTTCATGCCGAGGCAGAGGACCATGCGGCCGAGGCGCGCGTGCCCATGGACGAGGCAGGCGATGACGCGGAGTCGGATGGGTCCGAGATGACGGATGCGGACGTGGCTGCTGTCGAGCCCGGCGGCAATCCCATGGCGCTGGGCTCGGCCTTCCATGCCGCCTGCCAGTGGCTCATCGAGATGGGTGCTGACGAATTGCCTGTCGAGCGCGCCGATGCATTGACGCGCCTGTGGTGCCTGACGCCGGAGCAGCGCGAACGCTTCGACGTTGCCCTGGACCGCTGGCTCAAGTCGGCGGTCCGTGCCGAGCTGCTTGCCTGGCCGTGCATCCGTGCCGAGGTGCCGTTCTTTTCGCTGGGCTGCGAGGACGAGGACATCGCTCGCTACGGTGCCTATGCCGAAGGCGCCATCGATGCACTGGCGACGAACCCGGCCGATCCGTCACGCGCGCTGGTCATCGACTACAAGACGGGCGGCACACCGGACGAGACGCCGGAACAGCTGCAGGAGAAGCACGCCCTGCAGGCGCGCGTCTACGCTGATGTTCTGCACAAGGCGGGCTTTGAGGCCGTGACCGTTAAGTTCGTCCGCGTGGAGCAGCCGGATCCAACCATCTTCGTCGAACCCGCCGAACCTCAAGTGGTCACCTACAACCTCTAGCCCTCAATAACTTGCGGTGGAATACGGACTGTTTTGGCCAAAAAAGCCGCCAAACAGTCCGTATTTCACCGCAACGCATGGGAGAGCCTGGGGCGGTACAATGGCTCGAACGGTTCAAACGAATAAGGAGCCATCATGCAGCTCACCAAAACGCTTAAGGTGACGCCGGAGGAGCTTTTTGACGCTCTGGCGGGGTCCATCATGCAGGATATCGAGAACGCCACGGGCAAGCGTCCCAGCCGCAACAAGCTCAACGGCTATAAGTACGAGAAGCGCGCCCAGTCCGCAAAAGGCAAGGCCAAGGGCACGGCGATCAAGGTTAAGATTAAGCACTTTGACTACCCGTGTCTCTATGAGGTCCGTTTTCAGTATGTGGCGGGCATCAATACCATGCGCTATGAGGCTGCACCTGCTGGCGATGGTGCCTGCGAGCTCACCTATACCGAGGATTTTCAGGGTGTGGGTGGCAACACGTCTGGCACGCGCGGCAAGCTCGGCCTCTTCTTCTATGAGCGCAAGCTCAAGAGCCATGCCAACCAGACGATTGATCAAATCGTCAAATACATCGAGGGTGAGCGCCGCGTAAAGGCTAATCCCGCCTTCGCCGATGATACTGCCGAAAACGCTTCGGATGTATCCCATTGATACCCTGTGCAAAAGCTTTACCGATCTTCACATCAACTGTAAACACTTCAGGCTTCGAGTCAGTAGCGAACGGCCCGACAAAATTAGTTGATGGAAGTGCCAAATGAATAAGAATGCCACTGCGCAGCTGCACATCTATTCCGCCTTTTTCGTTCTTGCGGGATTTGTTTTAAATCGGGGAGTGTTTCTACTTTTCCTTGCGGATAAAGGAATGTCTGTCACGGGAATCGCGCTTTATCAAGCCCTGTACAACATTGCAACGGTCGCCCTCGAGCTACCAACAGGGCTGGTAGGCGATTTCTTTGGAAAGAAGTTCTCGATTCAAGTGGGCGTTCTGCTTCTTTTCTTCCATACGGCTGGCATGCTGTTGCTCTCAGGTCCCTTTCTTGTCGTACTTTCCCTCGTTGAGGCACTCGCCTACTCCCTTCAATCGGGATCCGAACAAGCACTTTTATATGAAATTGCCCGGAATGCCGGTCAAGGAGAGCACTTCCTCACCATCAATGCTCGGCTGCTTGCCGCGCAATCAATCGCTACGGGAATGGCAATTGTGCTCGGATCTTTCATTGCCCAAGTATCTTGGAGCGCCCTCTACGTATGTGTCTCCGTTTTCTATCTCCTGCAGCTTTTCCTTCTGTATCCCATTGAGAGGACGGAAACGACCCGTTCTGAAAGCTCTGAAAAGGGAAGGTTTGACGCAGCCAAAATCTTCAGATGCGAAACCTGGCGTGTTGGAGAATCCGCTTTTGCGGTGTTGCTTCTTCTAATCGGCACAAGCATGCTCGATGGATTCTATGGGAGTTATTACAACTTGAATCAGTTGGTATTCGACGCATTTGATGCTCCCGTCTCCATAATAGGAATCTTTTTCGGTGCATCCTATGCAGTAAATGCGACGGCCTACATTGCAGCAGATTTCTTCTCATCGCGTTTCGGGAAAAGAAATACCATGCTCGGCTCGATGCTAATCGAGGCTGGCCTTTTCATGATTCTTCCGTGGTTCGCTTCAAATCCGCTGTGTTTGTTTGGCCTTAGCATGGTGCTTTGTTTTCTCCCAGAAGTGGTGTACATCACTTCGGAAAACTTAATCCAAGACGCGATAGCGGACGATCTCCGCGCGACGATCCTTTCCGTCGCGTCTCTGGTAAGGGCTCTCTTTTCCGCAATGTTTTTCTCCATATTTGGACATGTGTTGGGGTTATATCCCATTCAGATAGCGCTCGGTATTATTGGTGCAATCGCGATAGCAATTACCGCCGTTGTTTCATTAAAAATGGTAGAAATACAGGTCTCCAAGAATTGATATATCGATTGACGAGCTATCCGAAGCGTCGAGCCTTCTTGATGGACATGACTATTCGTCACAAATCATTCCGCGCATCGCCGGGGTTCCAGTAATACTCGATATATCTGGATGCCCTCATTCCCCTTTTGAAGGTCCCAAAAAGACTACCCGTGTGGGTTTGGCTAGGTTCGGGTGCCGTCCGCGCCGTGCGGTAAAATCGTTCAGTCAGAACACGAACCCGCATCGGAGCTCATCACATGGCATTCGTCCATCTGCACAACCACACTGTCTTCTCCATGCTCGACGGCGCAACCCGTATCCAGGATATGGTCAATCGCGCTGTTGAGCTGGGCATGCCCGCCGTGGCCATTACCGACCACGGCTACATGTACGGCGTGCCAGACCTGGCGCTGGCCTGCGACGCCGTCAACCACAACACGCCCGAGTACAAAACCTGGAGCCACGACAAGGCCTTCTTGGAAAAGGACCGCCGCGACGAGCTGGTGGAGCCCGACGCCGAGGCAAATCCGCGCGAGCATGCCCAGTACGTAAAAGATATGGCCATGTGGGACGAGAAGGGCAACATCGACGAGCTCAAGCCGCCGCTGGTCATCAAGCCCATCTTTGGCTGCGAGGTCTACTTTACGCCGGACGAGACGCTCGCCCGCGATCACAAGCCCGAGCTCTACCACATGATCCTTCTGGCCAAGGACCAGGAGGGCTACGTCAATCTGATGCAGACGGTCTCCGAGGCCGCCGTGCAGGGTTTTTACTACAAGCCGCGTGTGACGCTCGACAACCTGCGCCGCCATGCCAAGGGCATGATCTGCACCAGTGCCTGCATCGCAGGCATCATCCCCAAGTACATCGACCGCGGTGACATGGAGGGCGCCATCAAGTGGGCTGAGACCTTCCGTGACACCTTCGACCCCGGCGACTTTTATATCGAGATCCAGGAACACGGCATCACTACCGACAACGGCCTGACCGACGAGCAGATGGACCGCACGCTCATCGATATCGCCAAACAGGTGGGCGTTAAGGTCATCGCCACCAACGACTTCCACTACCTGCGCCGCGAGGACGCGCCGGTGCAGGATGTCATCATGTGCATCGGCATGAACGCCAAGGTCGACGACCCCAACCGCATGCGCATGACCGGCTCGGAGTTTTACATGAAGACCGAGGAGGAGATGCGGGCGATGTTCCCGTATTGCCCCGAGGCCTGCGACAACACGCTCGAGATCGCCGACAAGTGCTACGTCGAGCTCGACTGGGACTCCATCATCCTGCCGCGCTTCCCGTTGCTCGACCCCGGCGAGACGCACGAGAGCCAGTTCCGCCGCGAGTGCGAGAAGGGCCTGCGCCAGCACTACGGTGACGACTGGGCCACGCGCGAGATCGGCGGCGTCAACATCAAAGAGCGCTTTGAGTACGAATACAAGGTCATCTGCGACAAGGGCTTTGCCGCCTACTTCTTGATCGTTGCCGAGTACGTGCAATGGGCAAAGGACAACGGCATCGGCGTCGGTCCCGGCCGTGGCTCGGCCGCCGGCGCTATCGTCGCCTACGCCATGAACATCACCGCGTTCGACCCGCTCGAGAACGGCCTGATGTTCGAGAGGTTCCTGTCCCCGCAACGTACCGAGATGCCCGATATCGATATGGACTTCGACGATGAGCGGCGCCTCGAGGTCGTGGAGCACGTTCGCCAGCTCTACGGCCCCGAGAAGGTCACCCACGTCATCACCTACTCGACCATTAAGGCCAAGCAGGCTATCAACGACGCCGCGCGTGTTCTGGACTATCCGGTCTACATGGGCCAGCGCCTGTCCAAGATGGTCTCGAGCGACCCCAAGGTCAAACTCAAGCAGGTGCTCGACAAACAACCCGGCAAAGAGGACCTTTTTAACCCCGATTTTGCCGAGGCCTATAAAAAGGACGACGACGCCCGCCGCATCATCGACACGGCGCTCTCGATCGAGGGCCTCACCCGTGGCGAGGGCGTGCACGCGTGCGCCGTTCTGATCTGCCGCGACCCCGTCAACGAGCACGTGCCCACCAAGCTCGATACGAAGGGCGGCGTCGAGATTACCCAGTACGAGGGCCATACCGTCGCCGACATGGGCCTGCTCAAGATGGACTTCCTGGGCCTGCGTACGCTGACGGTTATCTCCAAAGCCAAGGCAAACATCAAAAAGAACTTCGGCATCGACATCAAAGAGGAAGAGATTCCCTTTGACGACCCCGAGATCTTTAAGCTCATGGGCTCCGGCCATACCGCCGGCGTCTTCCAGGTCGAGTCCGCCGGCATGACCGCCACGATCAAGAACATGAAGCCCACCGAGTACAAGCACGTCGTGGCATTGATCGCTCTGTACCGCCCGGGCCCGCTGGGCGCCGGCATGGTCTCGTCCTACATCAACCGTATGAACGGCAAGGAGCCGGCGGTCTCCTACGACGACCGTCTGGACGACATCCTGGGCGAAACCTACGGCACCATGGTCTACCAGGAGCAGGTTATGCTCATCTCCGTCGAGATGTGCGGCTTCTCCAAGGGCGAATCGGACTCGCGTATCCGTAAGCCCGTGGCTAAGAAGAAGATTAAGCTGCTCACATCGACGGTGCTGCACTGGGAGGATGGCTCGGACGAGACCACCTACGACCACTGGATGAACGGCGCTATCAAGAACAACTACACGCGCGAGGTCGCTCAGAAGATTTGGGACGATGTTCTCGAGTTCGCGTCCTACGCCTTCAACAAGTCGCACTCCGCCGGCTACGCCATCCTGGTTATGCAGACGGCGTGGCTCAAGGCACACTATCCGCACGAGTACATGGCGGCCGTTCTGACGTCCTACACGGGCAAGACCGACAAGATCGTGCACTACGTCTCGGCATGCCGTCACGACGGCATCCCCGTGCTGTCGCCAGATGTCAACGAGTCCGGTACCGAGTTCACGGCTACCAAGGAAGGCGTGCGCTTTGGTCTGGCCGGCATCCGCGGCGTGGGTACCGGCGTGGCGCAGGCGATTATCGCCGAGCGCGAGGCGGGCGGCCCGTTTAAGACGCTGCACGACTTTGTCGAGCGTGTGGATTCGAGCCAGGCCAACCGTCGCGTGATCGAATCGCTGATCAAGGCAGGCGCCTTCGACTCCACGGGCTATCCGCGTCGCCAGATGATGCACTTTGTGGACAAGAACAACCCCGAGAACATTATCGACGCCGCGGTGAAGCGCCAGAAGGATCGTGCGAGCGGCCAGACGTCGTTCTTCGACATGTTTGGCGACGTTGAGGGCTCGGGCTTCGAGGTCAGCGTGCCCGATCCGGACGGCCAGGAGTGGGACCGTCACCTCAAGCTGAGCCAGGAGAAAGAGGTTCTGGGCATCTATGTTTCGGACCACCCGCTGCGCCCGTTTGAGTATGCGCTCGCCAAGGCGCGCGACTTTTCGTTCTCGCAGATCGACACCGGCTACGAAGTTCAGAATCCTACGGGCGGCACCATCAACCAGGAGATTCCCGAGGGCAAAGCGCTGTGGTGGGCCGGCATGGTCTCGAGCGTGTCCAAGCGCGTGACCAAAAACGGCGACCCCATGGGCATCGTGCAGCTCGAGGACATGGAAGGCGAGGCCACGGTCGTGGTGTTCCCCAAGACCTACAAGGAGGCCGAGGGGTATCTGTACGGTGAGGTCGATCCCGAGACCGGCGCGCAGCTGTCCGACGCCTTTGTGCGCATCAAGGGCAAGCTCGAGCGCTCGGACCGCGGTGACCAGATCATCGCGCAGGAGATCGTGCCGCTGGAGCTCAACGAGGAGAGCAACAAGCCCAAGGTGTTTGAGGTCATGGTGCCCAACAGCCGCTTTAGCCAGGGCAATATGGCGCGCTTGGCCACGGTGCTTACCGCCAACCCGGGCGGTGACCGCGTGGAGATCTTTATCGAGCAGGTGGACGGGCGCGTGCTACGTGCCGAGGTGCCGGCCAAGGTCAACGCGCGCTCGATTCCGCTGCTGGCCGAGGCAAAGGCCATTGTGGGTAATCAGGGCAGAGTAACGGTGATCTAAAATGATTTTTCTGGGACGGGGATTAAAAAATCATTTTGGGTGATGCGTAACGGGCTGCCTTTCTGGGGCGGGGAATGATTTTTTCATCTCCGTCCCAGAAAAATCATTTGGCGGGTTGATTGGAGGAAGTGATGGCACTGGGGACGTTTGTGCAGGCGCTTCGCAAAGAGGCGGCGCTGAGCGGCACCTTTATGAAGGGGCGTTCGCTCATGCTCAACGGTGCCGTACTGTCGATTGAGGACAGCGGCTCGCGCTTCTCCAAAAACGTGACGGTTGAGGGCTCGGTGCGCGGCTCGCGCGGCGACCTGTACAAGACGCACGTGACGCTTGATATGGACGAGCACGAGGTTATCGACTACGACTGTGACTGCCCCGCCGCATACCGCTATCCCGGTATGTGCAAACACGCCATCGCCACAGCGCTGGCGTACCTGGACACCAGCGGCATTGAGCCTGTTGAGGGGCTGCGCACGCCGGTTCGCACGTTTACGGCGCAGTCGAAACAGCCCGCGCGCACCGCACCCAAAGCGCCGGCCGTCAACCCCAACTTTCCCTTTCCGGCGCCCGTCCCCACGAGCCCGAGCCTTGTGGCGGCGCTCTCCGATCTTTCGGACGCGCGCATGGATGAGCTGGCGAGCATGCGCCGCAAGCTTGCCGGTGCCGTTGATCCCGACGCCCCCAAAGCGGCGTTGGAGCCCTCGCTGGTGCCGTACTACAATCCGCTGTTCGCTGACCGCTTTAGCTGGGCGCTCGAGTTCCGCATTCGCTGTGGATCGGTCTCCTACGTGGTCAAGGATATCGACGGCATGGCCGATGCCTACGTGCGCGGCGGCATGTTCTCGTACGGCAAGAAGCTTACGTTTGCCCACGTGCCCGAGGCCTTCGATGACGTTTCGTCAAAGCTGCTCGATCTTGTCACGATGACGGTCGCCTACCTGGGCGACATTACAAGCTCGCGTTCGGCATCGTATGACTTTGCCCGCAGCGGCTTTGTTGCCGAGCGTCAGTTGCCGCTGTCCGAGCATGACATCGTATACGTGCTGGACCTGCTGCGCGGCAGGACCATTTCCCTTGAGCCTGCCTGGTCTCGAGGGACGACGACGCATCGTTCCTACGAGGTGGCGGTTGAGTTGTCGCCGGTGGGGGAGGACGAGGCCTCGGCAAAACAACCGCCGCTCCTTGCCGCCAAAATCGCGCCGGCGGCTGGTGGTAGCTATGATCTGCGCCTGCCCGCCGATATGTACTGCTTTGCGTCGGGCGATGTCGCCTACTTGGTTGACACGCGCCGTGCGCGCCGTACCGACGCTGCATTTGCTCAGCATGCCGCACCTTTTTTGTCGCGCTTGCTGCCGTGTCGCACGCCCGCCCATATCGCCGCCGAACAGGTGGGCGAGTTCTGCCGCATGGCGCTGCCCGTGCTGCGCGAATACACCGACCTCACCGCTCCCGCCGTGCTCGATACCGTGGCGCCCGAGCCGAGCTTTGCCATGGCAATCGGCGTCGACGACGGACTTGTGACCTGCAAAATCACGGTTGCCTACGGCGACTGGTCGGCGGATCTTTTTAGCCTGGGTGCTCCGGGAAGCCCCTTCGAAGACCAGCGCCCCGGCGTGCCGCCCCGCGACGTGGTGGCGGAGTTTCGTGTCATGGACACGGCTGCCATGTACTTCGATTTCCACGAGGGCGGCCTGGCGTTTGAGGAGCGCGACGACGAGAGTCTGTTCTGTCTGCTCACCGAGGGTCTGTCTGCCCTGTCTGAGCTGGGTGAGGTCATGCTCAGCGACCGTCTGCGCCAGATCTCGGTACGTCCCGCGCCCAAGCTTTCGGTGCGTGCGACCGTCAAGAGCAACCTGCTCGACGTTGAGCTGGGTACAAGCGGGTTGTCGGCGACGGACCTTGCCATCTATCTGGACTCGTACAAGCGCCACCAGACGTTTGCGCGTCTGACCTCCGGCGACATCGTGCGTCTGGACGAGGGCGCCCGCGCCGCGTTTGGCCTTGCCGAGGACCTGGGCGTCGATGCCGTCGACCTACTCGACGGTGTGTCGCTTCCCGCGTCGAGCACCCTATTTGTCGATAGCATGCTCGCGCGCACGCCCGCGCTCGAGGCCGATCGCGATGCCGCGTTCCGTCGCACCGTCGAGCGCCTGGACACGCTCGGCAAGATGGACTTTACGGTGCCGGCATCCCTTAAGGCCACGCTGCGTGGCTACCAGATCGATGGCTACCAGTGGCTCGGCTCGCTCGAGCATCTAGGCCTTGGCGGCATCTTGGCCGACGATATGGGCCTGGGCAAAACGCTGCAGATGATCGCGCATATCCTGGCGCGCGTGGAGGCGGGGGATACCAAGCCCACACTCGTGGTGTGCCCCGCGTCGCTCGTGTACAACTGGACTGCCGAGCTGGAGCGCTTTGCGCCTTCGCTCGACGTGTGCGCCATCGTGGGCGCCAAGGCGCAGCGCCGCGTGCAAATTGCCGGCGCCGCCGAACATAACGTGGTCGTGACCTCGTATGATCTCATGCGCCGCGATATCGACGAGTATGCCGAGCAGGACTTTGCCCGTGTGGTGCTCGACGAGGCCCAGTACATTAAAAACCCGCTCACCCAGGTATCACGCGCCGCCAAGCGCCTGCCCGCCGGTGTGCGCTTTGCCCTGACGGGCACGCCCATCGAAAACCGCCTGTCTGAGCTCTGGAGCATCTTCGACTTTTTGATGCCGGGCCTTTTGGGCGCGCGCGAGTCGTTTGCCAAGCGCTTTGAGAGCCCGGTCGAACACGCCGAGGGCGATAGCGCCGCTCGCCTGCAGGCGCTCGTGTCACCGTTTGTGCTGCGCCGCGTTAAGGAAGACGTGGTGGCCGACCTGCCCGAGAAGATCGAGGACACGGTCATGGCGCAGCTCACCGGCGAGCAGCGCAAGCTCTACCTGGCTAACCAGGATCGCATTGCCCAGCAGGTGCAGCATCGCGAAGCCAGCGAGTTTAAGAAGGACAAGCTCAAGGTGCTTGCCGAGCTCACCAAGCTGCGCCAGATCTGCTGCGACCCGCATCTACACTACGAGGACTACAAGGCGGGGAGCGCCAAGCTCGACGCTTGCATGGAGCTCGTGCATGGCGCGCTCGACGGCGGACACCACATTCTGCTGTTTAGCCAGTTTACGGGCATGCTCGATATCATCGGCAAGCGCCTGGCCAAGGAGGACATCGGCTTTCTTAAGCTCACGGGCGCATCGTCCAAGGAGAGCCGCGCCAAGATGGTTGCGCAGTTCCAGGCGGGCGAGGTGCCAGTGTTTTTGATTTCGCTTAAGGCGGGCGGCGTCGGCCTGAACCTGACGGCCGCCGATGTGGTCATTCACTACGACCCGTGGTGGAACGTGGCGGCACAGGACCAAGCGACCGACCGTGCCCACCGTATTGGCCAGCAGCACACCGTGACCGTGTACAAGCTCATCGCCAAGGATACGATCGAGGAGCGCATCATGCAGATGCAAGAGTCCAAACGCGACCTGGTCAACAGCGTGCTCGGCGGCGACGGTATCTCGTCGGCGCTGTTTACCCGCGAGGACGTCTTGGCACTGCTGGGAGGCGACGGACGCTAGCCTCGCTCGTTATGTGTTCATTTGCGATGTCGTGGATGGTTCGTTTGCCTTTGGGCATAAGAGACATCGAGAACACCGGCACATCAGCAAAGGAGAACATCATGGCGAAATTCTTTAAGGATCCCGACGGCAAGCTCATTGCCGCCCTTGGTGACGACGTTGCAACCCCCGCTGGCTGCACGGAGCTGACCGCGAACACCGAGGACGCGGCGCACGAGAAGCACGTGCCCGTCGTCGAGAGCGAGCGCGACGGTCACGTGATCCGCGCACGCGTGGGCTCGGTCGAGCATCCTATGGTGCCCGAGCACTACATCGAGTGGATCGCCCTTGAGGCCGAGGGCCGTCTGGAGGTCCATTACCTCCAGCCCGGCATGAAGCCCGCGACGTTTTTTGCCGGCGGTTCCAAGACCGGCACCGTTTATGCCTATTGCAACCTGCACGGGCTGTGGTCCGCGACGTTCTAGGAGCGTGCCCCCGCTCGGGGTATCATAGCTAGCATATGCACATGCAAGCGCCGACTGCATCTAGCGGCCGGCGCTTTTACTACGATAACGACGGTTTACGATGGAAAGGGCTGAGCCATGAAGCTCGCACTTGCACAGATCGATATGCGCCTGGGTGATATTGAGGGCATCTGCAGCCGCATCGAGGACCAGGCGCGCCTGGCCCACGAACGCGGTGCGCGCGTGCTGTGCGTGCCGGCTCCGCTCTTTATGGGCGCCTTGCCCGGTGGCCTGGTGGGCGCTGCCGACTTTGAGCACGACATGCTTGCCGGCCTGACCGGCGTTGCCGAGCGCATCCAGGAGCTCGACATGATCTGCATCGTGCCCGCGGCGGTTTCGTTTGAGGGGCAGCCGCTGCTCGACTACATGATGCTCAAGGACGGTCGCGTAGTGCCCGCCCGCGCGAGCATTGCCCTGCAGCGCGGCGAGAACAACGATGCGCGTTGGGCGCCGCCGGTGTTCGACGTGGACGGCGTGCGCATCGCGGTGATCTTCGACCTGGATCGTGAGCTCGAGATGCTGCCGACCGGTGTCGACCTCATTGCCTATTTCCAGTTCAACGCGTTCGATATGACCGACCGCGAGACCGCCGCCGTTGCCGCCGTGCGCAGTGGCGCCTACCGCAAGATCGCATCCAAGCGCAGCGTGTGGTTTGCCTGCATGGCGCCGGTCGGTGCGTACGACGAGTCGGTGTATACCGGTGGGTCGTTTGTGCTCGACGACTGCGGCCGCGTGGTGGCCCAGGCGCCGTGTTTTGAGGAGAGCCTGCTGGTTCAGGAGATTCAGCGCGGCGTGATGCTCGATGCCTTGGAGGACCATGAGCTGCCCGAGTTTCGCTCCGAGGAGTGGCTGTGGCAGGCGCTGGTGCTCGCCGTGCGCGACAACGCCCGCGCCCACGGTACGTCGCGTGCCGTGGTGGCGCTCGAGGGCGACCTGCCGTCGTCCCTGCTGGCGGCGCTTGCCGTCGACGCCCTGGGTCCGCGCAATGTGATCGGTCTGGTGTTGGGACGCAACCGCATCTTTACGCCGGCGCAGGAAGAGGCCGAGGCGGCTCGCTGTGCCGCCGTCCGTGCCATTGCCGAGCGCCTGCATATTCGCACGGTTGAGCGCGACGCACCGGATGCATCGCGCGTGCTCGACCGCGATGTGTCGGCGGGAGACGCCGAGCGCCTGCGCTCGCGCACACTGGGACTCATGCTGGAGGATACGGCGCTCGAGCTGGGCGCGATGGCGCTGAGCCCGCTGTCCAAAACCGAGTACGCGCTGGCGGCGCCGGCGCTTTGCGGCGGCTGCCAGGGCGATTACGCGCCCTTCGGCGATGTGTACCTGTCGACGCTCGAGTTTGTGGCGCGCGTGCGCAACCGCACGTCTGCCGTGGTGCCGCAGGAGCTCGTGACGCTCAACGCGGTGGAGGATTGCATGGAGCGCGTACTGGCGCAGGCACTCTCGACGCTCGACGGTCCGGTCGACATGCTCGACCGCGCGGCGCAGCTGCTCGGCGGGCTTGAACCCGGTGAGGTCGATGGCACGCTCGAGTCGCATGTGGACCGCAATCGTCCCTTCGATGACATCCCGATGGCTGCCGGCAAGCCCGAGGCCTGTTCGCTGCTGCTGATGCTCGTGCGTCAGGGAGAGGCCGCTCGCCGCCAACTGCCGACGGCGCCGATTGTCTCGGCCCGTTCGTTTGCCGAGCGCTCCTGGCCGTATATGCTCGCGTGGTCCGATCTGGGACTTAGCGGTAAAGAGCGTATGACGGTCGATTCGCTGGCTCGTGCCGAGGTGCGTCGCTTTGCCGACGAGGATACGAGCGAACGCATGCGAAGCGAGATGATGGGCGTGCTCGGTGAGCTGCTGGGTATTTCGCCCGAGCAGATGGAGGAGCTGCGTTCCGAGGACGGT
The DNA here is from genome assembly GCA_958415525.1 of uncultured Collinsella sp. Classification (GTDB taxonomy): domain Bacteria; phylum Actinomycetota; class Coriobacteriia; order Coriobacteriales; family Coriobacteriaceae; genus Collinsella. Next base: position 181,704 of record CATYZE010000001.1, read on the forward strand.
CAGCGCCGTCTGCACGAGGGCATGAAGAAGTTTGAGGGCGAGGTCCAAGACGCCATCGATAAGATGATGGGCGGTCAGGGCGGCCCGCAAGGTGGCCCCCAGGGCGGACCGATGCCGCATCCTCCGGTGGATCCTCGTCAGTTCCCGTTTTTCTCACAGAATTAAGCTGGGGAAGGGATTCGCTCCCAACCCCAACACTTCAACTAAGCATCTTGGCCCCGTTGTGTTATTCTAGAACAGACGTTCGTGAATGATGCGCGGGGCCTTGCCTTGCGTTTGGCAAAAGGCGAGGGGAGGTTGGCTTGGTCATTTTGGGTATCGACCCCGGTTTGGCCCATACGGGTTGGGGGATTATCGAGGAGCGGAGCGGCGAGGTTCGCTGCCGTGCCTACGGTTGTATCGAGACCAGTGCCGGAAGCCCGCTCGCGGTGCGCCTGTCGCATGTCGCCCGCGACCTCAAGGGCGTCGTGGAGCGTTACCGCCCCGATACCGCTGCTATCGAGAGCATCTACTTTGGCGCCAACGTCCGCTCGGCAATTCCTACGGCGCATGCCCGCGGTGCTGCACTCGTGGCGCTTTCGGAGTGCGCGCTCGAGATCGGCGAGTACACGCCTATGCAGATCAAGCAGGCTGTGGTGGGCACCGGCGCTGCGGACAAACGGCAGGTCGCCTACATGGTGCGCACGCTCACGCAGCTCGACCACGACCCGCATCCCGACCATGCCGCCGATGCCTTGGCCTGCGCCATCTGCCACGTAAACCTCAGTCGCACCCGTGCCCTCACCGGTGGCGAGTTCTATCAACAGAGAGGAACCGGATACTGATGATTTCCCAGCTCCATGGAACGCTTGTCGAGGCCACGATGAGCTCGGCCGTCGTCGATGTGTCGGGCGTGGGCTTTGAGCTCGGCATCTCGGGTAGCACTGCGGCCACGTTGCCGACGCCCGGCGGCGAGGTTCGCCTCTACACGCGCATGCAGGTGCGCGAGGACGCCATGACGCTCTTTGGCTTTGCCTCCAAGGACGAGCGCACGATGTTCGATCGGCTCGTGTCCGTCTCGGGCGTCGGTCCGCGCCTGGCGCTCGCCGTGCTCTCCACCTATACCGTGGGCCAGTTGTATTCCCTGGTGATGGCCGAGGATGACAAGGGCATGGCCAAGGTTCCCGGTGTGGGCAAAAAGACCGCGCAGCGTCTGATCCTGGAGCTCAAGAGTACCTTTGCCAAGGACAAGGGCTTTGTGCCGGTCGACGTGATTCCCGGCCAGGTTTCGATGCCGGTTCCAGCCGCCGCTCCTTCGGCGATCGATGACGCCCGTGCGGCGCTCCTTTCCATGGGCTTTAGCCCGCAGGAGACCGATGTTGCCCTGAGCGGGTATGATGGGCAGGATATGCGTGTCGAGGATCTGCTCGGCGCGGCGCTTAAGCGACTCGGAATGGATGCGTGATGTGGGAAGCCGATGACTCTCAGGACCTGTGGGCGACGCCCGGCAACTCGCCGGCGGCATCCATGGCGCACGGCGAGCGCATGGTGGGCTCGGAGCTGACGCCCGAGGACCTCGATGTCGACCGCACCTTGCGCCCTCAGCGCCTGGATGACTACTGCGGTCAGGAGCACATCAAGCAGAGCCTGCGCGTGTTGATCGAGGCGGCACAGAGCCGTGGCGAAACGCTCGACCACGTGATCTTCTCGGGCCCTCCGGGTCTGGGCAAGACCACGCTGGCTACGGTTATCGCCAACGAGCTGGGCGCCCAGATTAAGACGACGAGCGGTCCGGCCATCGCGCGTACCGGAGACTTGGCGGCCATCCTTACCAACCTGCAGCCGGGTGATGTGCTGTTTATCGACGAGATCCACCGCCTCAACCGTTCGGTCGAGGAGGTCCTGTACCCCGCGATGGAGGACTTTGCCCTCGATATCGTGATTGGCAAGGGTCCGGCGGCGCGCTCGATTCGCCTGGATATTCCCAAGTTTACGCTGGTAGCGGCAACGACCCGCTCAGGCATGTTAACCGGCCCGTTGCGCGACCGCTTTGGCATTTCATATCGCCTGGATTACTACACGGTCGAGGAGCTCGCGCAGATTGTGACGCGCTCGGCGACTATTCTGGGCGTGACGATCGACCATCCCAGTGCACTCGAGATCGGCTCGCGTTCGCGCGGCACGCCACGTCTTGCCAACCGCCTGCTCAAGCGCGTGCGCGATTACGCACAGGTGCGCGGCAACGGTCCCATCGAGCTCGATATCTGCCGCCAGGCGCTCGAGTTTTTCGAGATCGATGAGCTCGGTCTGGACTGGATGGATATTCGCATTTTGGAGACGCTCGCTAAGACGTTCTCCGGTCGTGCCGTGGGACTTACGACCCTTGCCAGCGCGGTGGGCGAGGACCCGGGCACGCTCGAGGATGTCTATGAGCCCTATCTGCTGCAGTGCGGGTTGATGATTCGTACGCCCCAGGGCCGTCAGGCAACCCTTCGCACCTTTGAGCACCTGGGGATTGAACCTACCGTTTAGGGCGCTTTGTTTTGGCGGGCTGTTGGGCTATCGCTGGGCATCGGGTAAACATATCGCCGTTCATCGGTTATGGGTGTTTTACTATTGCGCGCCCGTGCTATGCTGAATTGGTCTTTTTCTCATTCGGTAACGAAAGGACCGCCCATGCCTACTGACATCGAAATCGCACGTTCTGTCACGCCGCTGCCTATTACCGAGGTGGCCAAGAACGCCGGCGTCGACGTTAAGCACCTTATTCCGTACGGCTTCGACAAGGCTAAGGTCGACTATTCACTGCTCAACGAGCCGACTGATCACCAGGCCAAGCTCGTCCTCGTGACCGCTATCAACCCAACGCCTGCGGGCGAGGGCAAGACCACCACGACCATCGGTCTGGCCGACGGCCTGCGCCGTCGCGGCGTCAAGAGCGCCGTGGCCCTGCGCGAGCCTTCGCTTGGCCCCGTCTTTGGCGTTAAGGGCGGCGCTGCCGGCGGCGGCTGGGCTCAGGTCATCCCCATGGAGGATATCAACCTGCACTTTACCGGCGACTTCCATGCCATCGGTGCTGCCAACAACCTGCTGGCCGCCATGCTCGACAACCATATTCAGCAGGGCAATCAGCTCGGTATTGACGTTAAGCGCATCACTTGGAAGCGCGTCGTCGATATGAACGACCGTCAGCTGCGCCACGTCATCGACGGTATTGGCGGTAAGGCCCAGGGCGTGCCGCGCGAGGACGGCTTCGATATCACCGTCGCCTCCGAGGTCATGGCAATCCTGTGCCTGTCTACGAGCATTAACGACCTCAAGGAGCGCCTGGGCGAGATCGTCGTCGGCTACAGCTTTGCCGGCGAGCCCGTCCGTGCCCGCGACCTTAAGGCCCAGGGTGCCATGGCCGCGTTGCTTAAGGACGCGCTCAAGCCCAACCTGGTGCAAACGCTCGAGGGCACGCCCGCGTTTGTTCACGGCGGTCCCTTCGCCAACATTGCCCACGGCTGCAACTCTATCATGGCCACGCGTATGGCGATGCGCTTTGGCGATGTCGCCATTACCGAGGCCGGCTTCGGTGCCGATCTGGGTGCCGAGAAGTTCCTCGACATCAAGTGCCGCATGACGGGCGTTCGCCCCAGCGCCGTCGTGGTCGTCGCGACCGCTCGTGCGCTGAAGTACAACGGTGGCGTCGCCAAGGCCGACCTCAACGAGGAGAACCTCGAGGCACTCAAGGCCGGCATGCCCAACCTGCTGCGTCACGTCGACAACATCCAGAACGTTTATGGTCTGCCCTGCGTAGTCGCCATCAACCGCTTCCCGACGGACACCGAGGCCGAGCTTGCGCTCATCGAGTCCGAGTGCCAGAAGCTCGGCGTCAACGTTAAGCTTTCCGAGGTCTGGGCCAAGGGCGGCGAGGGCGCGCTCGAGCTTGCCGATGAGGTCATGCGTCTGATTGAGCAGCCGAGCGAGCTCAAGTTTGCCTATGAGGACGGCGCCGATGTGGCCGACGCTCTTGAGGCCATTGCCACCAAGGTCTACCGCGCCGACGGTGTTGACTTTACGCCGGCCGCCAAGCGCCAGCTCGCCGAGCTGCGCGAGAACGGCTTTGGCAACCTGCCGGTGTGCGTGGCCAAGACGCAGTACAGCTTTAGCGACAACGCCAAGGCCCTGGGCGCTCCCGAGAACTTCCGCATCACGGTGCGCGAGCTCAAGGTTTCCGCCGGTGCCCACTTTGTGGTCGCACTGACTGGCAGTGTTCTGACCATGCCGGGCCTGCCCAAGGTCCCTGCGGCCGAGAACATCGACGTCGACAACGACGGCAACATCACCGGCCTGTTCTAAGCCTGCTGCCCATAGCTGCTTGTCCGCCCCGCCGTGCCCACAAGGCCCGGCGGGGCTTTTTTATCCTTAGGCCCGCGCATGTCTTGTAGATACCGACGGGCTCTGCCCATCATAGGCTTTTGCGCGGGTAGAATGCATGGATAACTTGATGCTCACGCGCGACGGAAAGGAATCGTTGCATGGATCAGGACAAGACAACCGTGATGGGCGGCTACGGTTCCGCGCAGGCTGGCGATAGCGCCGATGCGACCCGCGTTGTTCCCAACCCCGGATATACCGACCCCGCCGCGACGCAGCCTTCTGCCGAGCCCACCCGGGTTATGGGCTATGGCGACACGGCGCAGGATTCTTGCGCTGCATCTTCGCAAGGCCCCTATGGCAACGCAGCTCCGGACCCGTTTGATTATGCGTCGCAGGATTCTTATGCCGCTTCGACACCGAATCCCTATGATGACCTGCCGCAGAATCCCATTCCGCAGCCTCAGCAGACGACGTATATGCCTCGCACGGCGCAGCCTCGCTACGAGTCGCGCGAGCCGTATCGCGAGTACCCCAAGTCGATTCCGCAATATGGCGAGGACGAGGAGAAGAAGCCGTCGCGTTCGTCGAGCGTGATCAAGAAGATCCTCATCGTGCTGGCGATCTTCTTTGCGCTGTCGGTTGTGTTTGCCATCGTGTCGGGCATGCTCAACAAGCGAGGGAGTTCAACGGCCGATACCACTGCCGAGCAAACCGAGTCCGCCTCGTCTAGCACCGTCGATCTGAGCGATATCCCGGGGCAGTACTGGTCCAACGCAAAAAAGCTTCTCAAGTCGCGCGGCGCCGATCTTTCGAATGCCGTGGTCCTGACTGATGATGGCTCAACGCCCGTCATCGATGCCAACTGGGTCGTTACTTCTGCCTACTATAACGACAACGGCAACCTCGAAATTCAACTCACGCACAAGAACAGCTCGGGCAACTCGTCCGGCGGCCAAAGCGGTACCGACAGCTCGAGCTCCAATACGCTGGAGGACTTGAGCAACAAGGCACAGGAGTTGGGAGACAAGGCGCAAGAGCTGGGCGATACGGCACAAAACCTGGGCGACACCGCGCAGAACTTGGGCGACATGGCGACGGATGCCTGGAACGCACTGCAAAACGGCATCTCGGGCGCGCAGGGAAACTAGCTGTTAAGCGGGCTACAGCTGCTCTGCTGGACGGTCGGGCGAACTAAAGCCCGAGTCAAACGTAACGACGCATGAGACGTTGGGCCGGCGCTCGTGCACGATGCGCGTGACGAGCTCCAGCAGCTCCTCGTCGGATATGTCAAAGCCGTCGGGGCGCACCAGGTCAAACGAAACGAACCCGTCGTGCTCGTGCAGGTCGTGGATGGAGAGCGCGGGATCGATCTGCATGACGCCGCGCTTGACCCAGCCGCGCAGATCATCGCCGGTTGTCGCGATGGGGTCGCAGTGCAGCGTGATGCCAATGCCCATCTGGCGCTTGATGTCGTGCTCGATGGTGTCCAGGATCTCGTGGTGCTCAAATGCGTCGCCCTCGCCGGGCATCTCCACGTGGGCGCTGGCAAACTGACGACCGGGGCCGTAGTCGTGCACCATCAGGTCGTGTGTGCCCAAGACCTGCGGATAGGACATGATCTTGTCGCGGATTGCCTGGACGAGCTTGGGGTCGGGCGCTTGCCCCAGCAACGGGCTGATGGCGTCGCGCACCAGGCCCATGCCACTGATGCAGATGAAGACGCCCACGCCCAGGCCCGCCCAGCCGTCGAGGTCAAAGCCGGTCGTCTGCGAAATAAGCGCTGCGGCCAGGACCGATCCCGAGGTGATGACGTCGTTTTTGGAGTCCTGTGCTGTGGCGATGAGTGTTTCGGAATCGATACGGTTGCCCAGCGCACGGTTGAATGCGGCCATCCAGAATTTGACGAGCATGGACAAGACGAGAGCGGCTAGGGAGACCAGCGTGTAGGCGGTGGGGGAGGGCTTGATGATCTTAGTGACCGACTCGAGGATCAGGTTGATGCCGACGGCGCAAACCAGGACGGCGACAAACAAGCCGGCTAGGTACTCGTAGCGGCCGTGGCCATAGGGGTGGCCTTCGTCTGCAGGGCGGCTGGCAAGGCGGAACCCGAGCAGGCTCACGATGTTGCTCGAGGCATCGGAGAGGTTGTTGAAAGCGTCGGCGATGAGGGAGACGGAGCCGGCGAGCAGGCCTGCGATGCCCTTGGCCAGGCACAGGGTGATGTTGAGGCCAATGCAGATGAGGCTTGCGGCGAAGCCCGCGTTGGTGCGACAGGAGGCATCGACCGGCTCGCCCTCGCTGCCGGGAACAAGCGTATGTACCAGCTGATTTACAAATAGCATAGCGGTCGTCCTCACAATCATGTTTAAGGGGATAGTGTAGCTCGCATGGGCGCACCGTGCGCCGGTGCTCAGAAAATGCAGCAATGGTCTGCCCGCGCTAACGAGCAGGCCTTCCCGTCTGCCTGGGTGGTCCATTTTGGGCCACATGGGTATGGGCATGTGCCAGTTTGCTCGACATACTTAATGTCGACAGCCCCTGTGCAAAGGAGGACGTTTCCATGGACGAGATGTTTGCCATTAAATGCCAAAACTGCGGCGGCCCTATGTACTCACACCAGGCTAAACGCAGCTTTGAGTGCGCCTATTGCGGCACGGTCGTTCCGTGGCAGGCCGATGCGGGGGAGCCCAAGAGCGCTTTGGGCATTCGCCATGCGCCGCTGACGGTTGTCGATGGGCTACTTAAGCTCACCCATGTGTCGCAGCTCGAGCGCCCGGAGGACCCGGACTGGTATTTCTTTAATTCGCACTGGCGCAATCAGTCGGTTCTGGAGCATCTGCTATGGGAGGACCGCGGCACGGCGCAGGAGTTCCAAGAAGCCACGCACGTGAGCATTCCCTGCCCCTTCTGCGGCGCGTCCTTTGAGGGCGAGTCAACGCAGCGTGTGTTTGAGTGCCCGTCCTGCGGCAACAAGATCGGCATTGCCGACCTGCTCAAGCCCGGTACGTTTAGCAAACGTCTGACCATGGGCGTGGGTGCGGAGTATGTGCCGGAGCAGGGTATTCCCTGCGAAATCTCACCGCAGCAGGCACGTGCCAACGCGCTGCAGCTGGTGCGCCAGTACCCGGATGCCTTTGCCGGGCACGACGTGGAAGACGCGATCCAAAACGACATGATGCTCTTCTATTTCCCCATGGCGCTGGCGGACCTGCGTATGATGGCGAGCTTCCCGGGCAAGGGCCTGAGCAAGGAGACCTTGGTGTACTACGAGGTACTCGATTGGGCGTATCCGCGGGCAAACTACCTGGACGTTCGTCTTATGGGCATTTTGGAGCCGTGGGACTTTGGCAAGGTGGGGCCGTTCGATCCTGCCATGCAGGAGGGCGACTTTCGCGTTGTCTCCGTCGATGCATCTACCAAGGACCAGGTGGTCATTGATAAGCTGGCGCTCGACATTGCCGGCAACGATGCCGAGGCGGTACTGGGGCTCAATAAAAAGAGCATTCGCATGTGGGCGCGCAAGGCCCGCAAGCAAAAGGACGGTCTGGTGATGGTGCCGGTCTACTTTGTCGATCGTCCGGCGACGGATAGCCGCGACGGCGAGCAGGTGCGCATCGCCGTGAACGGCCAGACGGGCCGCGCGGCCGCGGTGGTGTTTAGCGACAAGCGCGAGACGCATATCGTGGCGCCGCTCAACCTGAGCCTTCATCTGTCCGGCGAGAGCACCGTGCACGCCACGCCCATCGAGGTCAAATACGTTAAGTCGCCGTTTCTGTACCAGATCGTGCGCCGTGGAGGCGGCGAGCAACCGCGCCAGGTTGCAGCCGCCGTCGAGGGTTCCTACCGAGAAGAAAAGCCCAAACGCAAGGGCTTGCTCGCTGCGATCTTTGGGAAGTAGGGAAGCGCAGCGCGGGACGGCTCACAGGCGTGCGGGCGTTTCGGTCGCAACGTGCTGCTACCCTTGCGTTTCGCCATTGGTCGCTTCGTTGATGGCGCGGTACTCGGCACTCAGCTCGCGCGCCAGCTCTTCCTTGCTTGGAAGATACGGCAGGTATTTGGCGGCAAACACTTGGTCGTTGTCTTCGGGCAGCGTGTACTCGACGATCGAATCGCTTTTGTCCGCGCAGAGCACGATGCCTATGGGCGGATTGTCGCCTTCGATCATGAGCTCACGCGTGTAGTAGTTCACATACATTTGCATCTGGCCCAGGTCCTGATGCGTAAGGTCATCGGTCTTAAGGTCGATGAGCACGAAGCAGCGCATCAGATAGTTGTAAAAAACAAGGTCAATATAGAAATGGCGCCCATCAAAGGTGATGCGCTTTTGGCGCGCCTCGAAAGCGAAGCCACGGCCAAGCTCCAGCAGGAACTTCTGAAGATGTGTGATGAGCGCCTGCTCTAGATCGCTCTCGCGAAACGCAGTATCGTCCGAGAAACCTAAAAACTCCAGTACATATGGATCGCGGATGATATCCTCGGGGCGACGAGCTGGGGCGCTCTTTTGGATTTCTTGGGTGACAGCCTCCTTGTCTTTGCTGGCAAGTAGGCGCTCGCGGAACATGGTGTTGATCTGGCGTTCGAGCTGGCGCGTGCTCCAGCGAGAGTCGGCGCATTCGTTCATGTACCAGGTGCGAGCTTCGGGGTCAGGAATGCGTATTAACCTGCGGTAATGTGTCCAGCTCAATTCGGGACGCAGTGAGTCCCGAATTGGAAATGCAAGATAGAACTGACGCATTTTGCGCAGCTCTCTTGCTCCAAAACCTTTACCAAAATCCTTGGTAAGTCTGATTGCGAGGGCCTTGAGCAGCGCCTCTCCATACTTGGCGCGCTCCTCTCCGCCCTGCTCATCAACTATGCTCTTGCCGATCTCCCAATACGCCTCAACCATCGCAAAGTTAACGGCGGTATAGGCCTTGTCGCGAGCGGCGTTGAGAATCGAGGAAACCTGCTTGTAAAAACCTTCGGGCACGATTGCCGATTCTCCACGGTTTACCAGTTCGCCCATCACTGTCGCCCCACTTTCCTCTTGTGGAATGCATCTTTATCGCATCTAGTTTAAAGCCTCGCGCGGACACGAATTGCTGTGCTGTCTGGCACCTTCGCATGGGAGCCTTGCGGTGACTAAAATGTGACCATAAAGGCAGTTTTAGCGAACCCCACGGGAGTGACACGCATGGACAACAACACCTTGCTGTTTCAGGACAAGGGTTCGGGTAGGTTTAAAGACGTCAAGATCTACCCCAACCGTATCGAGGTGCTCAAGAAGGGCACGTTTGGTGGCAAGCACACCGAGATTGTCTATCTTAAGGACATTACGGGGGTCAACAGGATCAAGGGCCGCGATGTTTTTCTGCGCAATCGACTGTTGACCGCTTGCGTCTTTAGCCTGAGTAGCCGTGCGAAGGCCCAGGAATTTGTGAACGCGCTGAACATGGTGATGTAGCCTATAGCGGCGTTCGGGCCAAGGTAAAAATCGGGGGCACAGAACGGTGTCCTGCGCCCCCGATCGAGTCGATGTGTCTAAAAGGCCGGCTTGCCTATTCGCTACCGTCCCCAGCGTTTTCGCGGTCACTGGCAAGCATTGCTGCGCCGGCGACCGTCGTCGCCACGGCGGCGGCAGCGAGCCCGGCGGCAATGCCGGAGCCGTCGCCCGTGTCGGCGAGTTTTCCGCCCGAGTTCTTGCCCTTGTTGCCCTTACCGTTCTTATCAGCGCTGCCTGCGTTGGAACCCGTGCCACCGTCGGTGCCGCTGCCGGTGCCGCCCGCACTGCCCGAGGCCGCTACGGTAAAGCTTGCGGCTCCGTCGCTGGCGAGCGTGTAGTTCTGCGCCGCGTTGCCCAAGAGACCGTTCACGCGCACCCAGTACGTCCCTGCGGCAAATGTTTCGCCCTCGGCCATTGCCGTGCCCGGAGCGCCGTTCGCGTCGTGCACAAACTCGAGCTGGGCCGTGCAGGCATCGGTTTCGAGCTTGCCCTCGAGTGATGCCGCAATCTTGGCGCGCACGTCTTCGCCGGCCTTAAGGCCTTCGAGTCCCTCAAAATGGGGCGTCACCGCGCGTGGATCGATATCGATAGGCACAAAGCCCTGCAGACTTGTAACGGTCTCGTTGCCCGGGGCATCAACATCCACGTATTCAATGGCAAACGCATGGCCCGAAGCCGCCACGTTGAGTACGTTGCTGCTGTCGACAAGGCGGAAATGACCCTCGCCAACGGTCTTGCCATCCTGGAGTGAGGCATCGCTCAACGAGTCGCCGTATGTCATGCGCATACGGGTCGGGAGGTAGTACGAAGCTGTCTGCTTGTGCTGTGTATCGTAATCGTAATTGCGCTGGTAGATGCTTCGGGCCAGTGCCGCATCAACAAAGTCGGACGCGATGATGCCAATGTGCTTGAGGTAATCTGACTTCGTATCCTTGTTGTCGCTGGGGTTGATGTACGGGCTCTTGTACAGATGCTCGTTGACCACTCGTGCCGAGGTAAAAGGATTGCCTCCGTGCGACAAGCCCGTGCAGCTGGTGTAGTTGATAGACCAGCAACGCTCCTGGACTGGCACATTGGCCCCGTCATCGTCCACGACGTCCACCTTGTTGCGCGTGCGCCCGGTCGTTTCCTTCAGCGCATTATCGACCCAGCTGAGCTTGTCGGTTCCCGTGAGTTTGTACTTGTCCTGGGCGTATACCTTGGTGCAATAGGGCTCTTTGTCGCCTGTTTCCCCCGCGGCTTCAAAGCCCCGCGCGTCTTGGACGAGACACATAGTGGCGCTGTCGGAGTGAGCCTTGATCTTGTCATCCCATTGGGTGAGGTCGAGGCCCCACGTGTGGCCGTCTACGCTGTTGCCGGCGAGCCCAAATCGACGCAGCAGGACAATCTTTCCGCGCACCTCGCCCAGCGTGGGGACGTGGCCCGATGTGTAGAACAGGTTGGGGTTATCGGCCATAACCTTGGCGAAGGCCGTCGTTATGCTTTCGTCGGTAGCCTCATCGTTGCCGCGCGATGCGAGCATGATAAGCGCTTCTGACGGGTTTTCGTTCAAAAACTTTTTGAAGTACCTGATGACATCGGAAAGATGCAAAAAGTGCCCGTCTTTTTTAAGCAGATAGAAAATTCCGTGGTCGATGCCGGGGTCATCGCCCTTTCCGAGCCGGATATCAAAATAGCGGATTCCCTCGAGCAACTGCGTGGGAATGTAATCCTGCTGGCATTTTACTTGCGAGGATTGGGGCTCAGTGTCGTTGTCCACGCTGCAGGTGCCCGAATCGTGCGTACCCGGGATGCTCAGTTCGTCGAGGTACTTGTCGTCGTCGACGTGGCTCATCCAACATGGCCCATCGACGTAGCTGCTATACGTGACCCAGTCGATGCTGCTAACCGTGGCATCGTTCTTTTTCATGTCATAACCGATAAGTTCGAGCTCCCACGGAATGCTCTCACTCTTATGGCAGATCTTATTGTTGTCCTGGTCTTTGCCGTTCGATTCTATTGCCAGGTACTTAATGTCTTTTTTCTCGGTTTCTTTCTCGACCGTGCGGTCTCGGATGATATAGGTTCCGTTTGATTGACGCTCGAACGCAAAAGCGCGGCTGGGCTTGTTGTCATACTCGCCACTCCATACGTGGATGACCTTTCCGTCTTTGTCCGAGTCGCCATCGACCGACCAAATGCTGTAGCCCGTCTTTTTATGCTCTTCGAAATTGAGCAAGGTGCGGATAGCATACCAGTTTGTATCGTCATTCTTGGTCGTTACGTTCTCAAGGATGAGCTTGCTGGACGTGCCGTCATTAAACAGGTGGCAGACGTTGCCGATGACGTTGCCGTCTTCGTTGACGCTCGCGGTGCGAAAATAGCCCGCGGGGCGAAGGCGAATGACGCAATTGTTGAGGTTGGCCGACGCTGTGGTGGCGTCGTCTGCAAATGCCGCGCGCACGGGAAGGCCCAATCCCGCGGTTTCGGGCAGGCTTACAAATGGCGACAATGCTGCGAGTCCTAGGCCCAACGTGAATGCTCGACGGCTGATGGCGTGGTGTTCGGTCATAACTTCTCCGTTCGCAGGGTGCGGTTATGCACTCTTTTTGGTAACTATACTGCCCGGATGTCTAAACGTGTTGGCTTAATTGTCTGCGCGGCGCTATAAATCGGCGGGCGGACGCGTTGGGGCGCTTGTCTATTTGTGCTGCTACCGCGCTGGGGGTGGTTTTGCCGCCCGGCACCCTCGCGTTCGTCGGCTGTCGGCATAAGAAAGGGAGGGTCGGTTTACCAGCCCTCCCTTAGTACGAAACGCTGGGGCACCGTCGCTTGTTTGCACTGCGTCCGTGTTTCCCGTTGCGCTCGCGAGTCGCTTAGCGCTTAATCTCGATATCGTCGAGCTTAACATCCATGGCCTCGGTCTTTGCCTCGGCGATGTCGTCGGCAAATTCCAGAGACTTCATCATGGTTTCGACGGCATCCTTGTGCTCTTCGACGTTGTCGATACGCACGTACACACTGCCGCCGCCCGCCTCGGTGAAGTACTCGGTCGTCACGCCGCCCGAATGAGTGTAGGAAGCGTTGCGCCAGGTCTTGCCGTTGTACTTGACGGGATCGTTCTCGGTCCACTCAAAGCTGGCATTCCATTTGGCCTCGTAGTCGAACAGTTCGTCGGCGTTCTTGTCGGAGTCAAAGACGGGGATGAAGCGGTCGCTGGCGTGCTCGCTCTCGGTGAACTTAAACTGGGCCCTGTCGGCGGTATCGCCGGCGACGTCGGTGACCTCGACGCCCTCGGGGACCTCGACCTTAAACCAGATGAAGTCGGTCCTCATATCCACGGCTGGCTTTTCCGCTCCGCCGCCACCGCCACTGCCGGCAGCACCGCCACTTCCGCCGCAGCCCACCAGGGCAACTGCGGCAAAGAGACTCAAGCAGAGGGTGAGAATCGCAAAGGCCTTCTTTTTCATGGTCGTGTCCTCCTCGATCTGTAACCGCCCATGGATTACCTGCCTTTACTGTACGCGCGAGCGGCTCGCTAGGGTGGGCCATGTGTCCCATTCTGGGGGTCGGATTTGCGCCGATAAGTGGCAATATATGTGGACGCAAGAGAGGGGAGGGCCGAAGCTGCCGACCCTCCCCGGGGTTGGGCGCCCGCGCTTTTAATGGGGCGCGTGCACGGGCGTGCGTGGACTCTTGCTACTTGATCTCGATACTCGAAATCTCGACGTCGCGTGCCTCACTCACGGCCGCCTTCATGTCATCGGGGAACTCAATGGAGTTGAGAAGCGCCTCAGCTTCTTTCTCGTGAAGCTCGACGTTCCTAATCATGATATAGACGCTTCCCGTGTCGACGTCGGTAAAGAGGTAGGTATAAGTGCCGCCGTTGTCCTTGCACGTTCCGGTGAGCCATGTTCTACCGTTGTACTCGACGGGGTCGCCATCCTCCCACTGGAACGTTCCGGTGTGCCTTTCGGCCTGCTCTGCAAAGGACTCTTCGGCCGTCATCTTCTCTTGCCAAACGGGGATGAAACGGTCGACTGTGGTGTTCTCGTTCTCGGGGAAGGTGAGCTGGACCCTGTCGGCGTTCTTGCCGGCGGAGTCGCTTACGCCGACGCCCTCGGGCATCTCGACCTTAAACCAGATGAAGTCGGTCTTCTTGGCGATGGGGGCCTTTTCCTTGCCCTCGCTCTTGGATGTGCTGCTGCCTCCGCCTCCGCTCGATGCGCTCCCGCCGCAGCCCACAAGGGCGAGCGCGGCAAAGAGGGCGATGCAAAGGGAAAGGATCGATAGAGTCTTTTTCTTCATGGCGTCCTCCTTGTCTTTTGACGACATCGCGGCACCGCATGCTGCTGGGGCGTTGTTTTCGTTTGCGGCGGATGTCTTTGTGCTTGGGGTTGTATGAGTGCGTTAATACCTCCGTTCGTGGCTTGTGGTCGTTGCGCAGCCGTGCCCCAACGGGCTCCTTACTTATAGATATGCCCCAGTTTGTGCTGCCGGGGAGTCTCGAAAGGTGGGCCATGTGTCCCATGTTTGCGTTGCCGCCGCCTATCGCGTGCCATAGAAATCCGCGATGGCCAGGTACGCTGACGCTCGTGTGCTTATGGGCTAGACTTAGCACCATTATGTGATCGATACGGTCGGCAGGCGGCTGCCACCCGACCGATGTATGTGACTTGAAGGTGCATGCGTATGAGCCAAGAGATGATGGATAAAACCTGTCGCGGTTTTGCTGAGGCACTGGCTGCGCGCGAGCCCGTTCCCGGTGGCGGCAGCGCGAGCGCCTTTGTGGGCGCATTGGGCGCCTCGCTGTGCGGGATGGTCGCGCGTTACGGGGCAACCAATCCCGCGCTTGTCGATCGCGCGGACGATCTGACGCGTGCATTTGCCCAGGCAGACGAGTTGGCCCAGGAGCTTGTCGACTTGGTTGCCGAGGATGTTCGAGCCTATGGGCAGGTGTCCGCTGCGTACGGTATTCCGCGCGATGACCCGGCCCGACCCGCGGCGATTCAGGATGCGCTGCATGTGGCCGCCATGCCGCCGTATCGCATTATGGATGCCTGCGGGCGTGCACTGGCGCTGCTCGAGGACATGGCCGACAAGGGTTCGCGTCAGCTGCTGTCCGATGTGGCGTGCGGCGCCGTGTTCTGCCGTTCCGCTATGCAGGGCGCGAGCTTGACGCTCTTTGCGAACACCACGTCTATGAAGGATCGCGCTCGTGCTGAGGAGCTCGAGACGGCGTGTGATGAGTTGCTCGACACGTGGTTGCCGCGCGCCGATGCGCTGGCTCGCCGCGCCGCCGACGCTGCAAGGAAGAGAGGATAGCCATGGCTGAGCTGCTGAAGGGTGCTCCCGTTGCCCGCGCTTTGACCGAGGAGCTCGCTGCTCGCTGCGCAGTCTTGCACGAGCGGGGCGTTGTTCCGACGCTGGCTATCGTGCGTGTGGGTGAACGCGAGGACGACCTATCCTACGAGCGCGGTGCGCTCAAGCGCTGCGAGAAGGTTGGCATTGAAGCTCGCCGCGTTTTGCTTCCCGCCGATGTTTCGCAGGACGAGCTGTTGGCGGCCATCGAGGACATCAATACCGATTCGTCTGTTCATGGCTGCCTGATGTTCCGCCCGCTGCCCGCCGGCCTTGACGAGGAGGCCGTTGCTGCGGCGCTTGATCCCGCCAAGGACGTTGACTCCATGACGCCGGCATCGCTACTTACGGCGCTTTCGGGTCGCGGCGAGGGTTTTGCCCCTTGCACGGCCGAAGCCGTGCTTGCTTTGCTGGATCATTACGGCGTTGAGCTGGATGGAGCTAAGGTTGCTGTGGTCGGTCGCTCACTGGTAATTGGCCGTCCTGTTGCCGCCATGCTTACGGCGCGCAACGCTACGGTGACGACGTGCCATACGCACACGCGCGACCTTGCTGTCGAATGCCGTGCTGCCGATATTGTGGTCGCCGCGGTCGGACGTGCGCGCACGATTGGCGCGGATGCGGTCCGCGAGGGCCAGACGGTCATCGACGTTGGCATTAACTGGGACGAGGCGGCCGGCAAGTTGGTCGGCGACGTCGATTTTGATGCCGCGGAGCCGGTTGTTGGCGCCATCACGCCCGTGCCGGGTGGCGTGGGCGCCGTGACGACGGCGATTCTCGCCAAGCACGTGATTGAGGCGGCCGAACGCACGGCGAAATAGGCGTTCCGCGGCTGTTTAGGGGGTTGGTTAGATACCCCGTGGTCAAAAAATGCCAAATATGAGTACTGTTGCCTTGTTGGTTACATATTTTTGAGATTGATTTAACTCCCTAATGATATTAAATATCGTTAGGGAGTCTCTTTTATTGGACCTTTGGGGAATTACTTCACTCAGCTTTTGGACAAGTGGGGATTTCTAGCGTCTGAACTTGAGCAAATCGCTGCTACTAAATTGGTGACAGTACTCATATTTGGCATTTTTTGACCACAGGGGTTGCGAGGGGGTCGTGGCGACTGTGGTTTCGCCCTTTTTGCGTCGAAGCGATACACTGTTGCCATTTGATTTCTTCGCTCAAGGAGGATGCGCATGCCGTGTACAACGATTTTGGTTGGTAAGAACGCGAGCTATGACGGGTCGACGCTGGTCGCCCGCAACGAGGACTCGTCCAACGGGGTGTTTGAGCCCAAGCGCATGCGCGTGGTGCATCCCGACGAGCAGCCGCGCGTCTACACGAGCGTCCTGAGCCACCTGACGATCGAGCTGCCCGATAACCCCATGCGCTACACGAGCGTCCCCGATGTCATCCCCGGTCACGGCATCTGGGCCGAGGCCGGATTCAACGAGCTCAACGTCGGGATGTCTGCAACCGAGACGCTCACCACCAACGAGCGCGTCCGCGGCGCCGATCCGCTCGTGGACTACGTGCCCGCCAAGGGCAACGAGGGCGAGGACGGCTATGTTCCGGCACAGCCCGGCGGCCTCGGCGAAGAAGACATGGTGACCCTGGTGCTGCCGTACGCCAAGTCCGCCCGCGACGGCGTGCGTATCCTGGGCGATCTGCTCGAGCGCTACGGTACCTACGAGAACAACGGTATCGCCTTTAGCGACGTGGACGAGATTTGGTGGCTCGAGACCATCGGCGGCCACCACTGGATTGCCAAGCGCGTGCCCGACGACGCCTATGTGACCATGCCCAACCAGCTGGGTATCGATAGCTTTGACCTGGATGACGCCGAGGGCGCCCAGGCCGACCACATGTGCTCCGCCGACCTGCGCTCCTGGATGGCCGAGTGGCATCTGGACCTGACGCTGGGCGTCGAGGGCGACGGTCCCGCAACGGTCTTCAACCCGCGCGAGGCCTTTGGCTCGCACAGCGACAGCGACCATGTCTACAACACGCCGCGCGCCTGGTACATGCAGCGCTGCCTCAACCCCAGCGACATGTGGGATGGTCCCGAGGCCGACTACACGCCCGAGAGCGACGATATCCCCTGGAGCCGCGTGCCCGAGCGCAAGGTGACCATCGAGGACATCAAGTACGTGCTTTCGAGCCACTACCAGGGCACGGAGTACGACTGCTACGGCAGCAAGGGCACGCCGGCCACGCGCGGCGCCTATCGTCCCATCGGCATCAACCGCAACAGCCAGCTCGCCGTGCTGCAGCTGCGCCCCTATGCGCAGCCGGCCTACCGCGCCGTGCAGTGGATGGCCTTTGGCTCCAACTCGTTTAACGCGCTGGTCCCGCTGTACGCCAACGTCGAGACCATGCCCGAGTACTACGCCGACACGCAGGCCCGCGTGACCTCCGAGAACTTTTACTGGGCCAATCGCCTGATCGGCGCCCTGGCCGACGTCCGCTTCCATGAGTGCGGCCGCGCCGTTGAGGACTACCAGGAGAAGGTCGGTGGCATGGGCCACAAGCAGCTCCATGACGTTGACGCCGCCGTTGCCACCCTGCCCGAAGCCGAGGTGCCTGCCGAGCTGGCACGCGCCAACGAGGCCTTCGCCGAGCTTGTGCGCGAGGAGACCGATGCCCTGCTGGGCAAGGTGCTCTACACCACGAGCTGTGCCATGAAGAATTCCTTCGCGATGAACGACAACATCAGGTAAAACGCTTTGTCGCTTTCGCGCAATCTTGGGTACAAGAAGGCCAATGCAGTTGTTCATGATTGGAGCCAACCATGGTTATGAAATTCGATCAGCTTGTTAACGGCGCCATCAACGTGGGCTTTGGCGCTGCTGCCGTTGCCGTCGAGGGAGGCAAGAAGGTCCTTGACGACCTCAACGCCAAGGGCGAGCAGGTGCGCAAGGACGCTGACACCCCCGATATCGCCCGCAGCGTGTCCGACATGTTCGAGCAGGCCGGTGGCACCATCTCCGATCTGACCGAGCGCTTGGGTATGCAGGGCGAGACCGCGGCCCAGCGCGTGCTCGACGAGCTCATTCTGGCTCGCGTCCGCGTCATGACCGCCCCCGAGCGCACGGCCTTCCTGGCCCATGTGCGCGACATCGTCGATTCGGTCGAGGACAACGTGACCTCGGTGCCCGTCGAGTCCGTTGAGCCCGACGATGCGAAGGATACCGAAGAGGCTGAGTAGCAGCACAGATGGCAGATTCCACCACCGATTACAACAATCTAGATCCCTTGGGCGACGAGGCGGCGGTTGTCGATGAGGTCGATGCCGCCGTCTCGGGCGCTCGCAAGAAGCCGCGCGCTGTCGATATGGTGCCTGAGGAGCCCGACGCGATGGCGCCGGATGAAGAATACCAGCTCACGCCGGCGGGTCGCCGCGAGCGCATCGGGCAGATTGTTCGCCTGGTCAAAAAGTACCGCGTGTGGGACAACCTCACGCCGGTTCGTTTGCGCCGCCTGCTCGAGGAACTCGGCCCCATGTTCGTTAAGATGGGGCAGATTCTGGCTAACCGGTCCGAGATTCTGCCGCAACGCTTTTGCGACGAGCTGCGTCGTCTGCGCTCCGACGTGGAGCCGGTGCCGTACGAGGTCGTACTCAGTTGTCTGGAAGAAGAATACGGCCTGCGCCTGGGGGAGATGTTCGATGCGATCGACCCCAATCCGCTTGGTAGCGCATCGCTCGCGCAGGTGCACCGCGCTCGTCTGGTGACGGGCGAGGACGTTGCCGTCAAGGTGCAGCGCCCCGGCGCTCAGCAGGTCATGGCCCAAGACATCGATATCATTCGCTCGGTGGTGCGCATCGTCTCCAAGTTCGTCAACACCGATCAGTTTGTGGACCTACATGGCGTGGTCGAGGAGCTGTGGACCTCGTTTCGCGAGGAGACCAACTTTTTGGCCGAGGCTAAAAACCTTAACGACTTTTACGAGTTTCATAAGAGCGTGCGCGGCGTGTCGTGTCCCAAGTCCTACTTGGATCTGTGCACCGAGCACGTCGTGGTCATGGATTACATCGATGGCACCTCGATTGCCGACCCCGAGCGCCTGGTGGCCGAGGGCTACGACCTGGAGAAGATCGGCTCGACGATTGTCGAGGACTATTCGACGCAGGTGCTCGACGACGGCTTTTTCCATGCCGATCCGCATGCGGGAAACATCATTCTCAAGGACGGTATCGTCTACTTTATCGACCTGGGCATGGTCGGGCGCATGTCGAGCCACGATCGTGGCATCGTCAAGGACATGATTTTTGCCGTGGCCGAGGGTGACGTGCCCAAGCTCAAAGACTCGCTCATGCGCTTTGCCGTGACGCGCGGCGATTCGGCGGAGCTCGATCACTCGGCATTTTTGTCCGATCTGGACTTTATCGTTGCCGACTTTGCGGGCCTCGATCTGAAGGACCTGGACATCGGCGAGTTCTTGACCTCATTGCTGAACTTGGCGCGCAAGAACGACGTTGAGCTGCCGAGCGTGGTGACGATGTTCGCGCGCGGCATGGTGACGCTCGAGGGCCTGCTGACCGAGTACATGCCCAACGTCAACATGATCCAGATCATCCAGACGCATATCAAAAACGAGAAGAGCGCCTATGCCCGCGTTCGCGAGATGGGCCGCGACTTTGCGGCGAGCAGTTACCGTGCGGCCAAGGGCTCGCTCGAGGCGGCCGAGTACCTGGGGTTGGCGTCGCGTATGCTCACGCGCGGCCAGCTTAAGGTAAATCTGCAACTCATGAGTAGCGACAAGGCGCTGCGTCAGATAGGCGGCATTGTTGACCGCATGTCGATGGCTATCGTTATCGCCGGCCTGTTTATCGGCTCCTCGGTGGTCTACTATGCGCGCATCGAGCCTGTTGTGCTCGGTATTCCGATCATCGGCTTTGTTGGCTATGTGAGCGCGCTGGTTTTGGCGCTCATGCTGGGCCGCAATATCTGGCGCAACAGTCACGGCGGCAAGCACTAGCGTAGCTGCACGGTGTCTTGTCCCACGGTGCCCTTCTCTGCCCAACTCTTTCCTATCGCAAACAATAGCTTTTACCTTGGGCTTCGCCTGCGTGCGGGGCCCTTTTGCGTGATACCATATTGACGGTAATAATCGATGGCCTAGATGGTGGTGCGGAGACGCACGAATGCGCGGTTTTCCTGCGCGTTTGGGAGAATCGGGGTGCAAATCCCCGGCTGTACCAGTAACCGTAATTCCTCTTGGCTCGGGATGCTCGCGTCGCAGATCGGACGACGTGCCCGAGTCGTTAAGGTTAAGTCGGATCGCCTCCCATCTTGCATGCGGCTGCGGCGTATGCCACCGGTGTGCATAGGGCTCTGGAGGGAAGGGGGACCCCGATGGGGGAACTCGAGCGCAACATGCGCGATGACGTGGGGCGGCCTCAAGGCAACGCTCCAAGTACAGACAGTAGGAGACAAATGGATATGTTTGTGGACGAGCGCCAGCGCGTCTCGCATCGCCGTGGTGCAATTGCGCGCGGCGTAGCCAAGCGCGGCCTGGTGGCATTCCTGGCCTTCGCGATGGCCTTTGGCACCACGCCGGCCCAGCTGTGGGCCGACGGCGCCGAGGGCATCGCCGAGGCCGTGGCCCAGGCCGCGACACCGGGCGAGGGCGCGCAGGCCACGGACGGTGCTGCAGATACTACCGCGGCTGCTGCTGACGCAAACGATTCGGCTGCAGGTGGCTCCTCCGAAACTGGGGATACGGGTTCGGCCGCGCCTGACAACGTGAGCGATGATGCATCGGACGACCCCGCTGCGCCAGACCCTGCTTCGGCCACCCCGGCGAGCGAGGCGTCTGACACCACCGCCGAGACCGGCGACGCGACTGCGGTGGCCAGCGAGCCCAGTGTTGCCAAGGCCGCGTCTCGTGCCGCTGCTACGTTTTCCTCGAATAATGGTGTCAGCGTCGGAAAGAGCCAGTCGCCTTCTCGTTGGGCTGGCTCTAACTTCACCGCTTTTATCCAGAGCAATACTACGCTCTATGCGAATGTTTGGACTTCGTCCAGCAAGCGCGCCAGTGTTTCGGGTTGCACCTATCAGTGGCTTGCTGCCGATATCGCCAACAGGAACGATGCGGACAACTCTGCGTTTGTTGCTGTCGAGGGCCAGACGGGCTCATCGATCGTTCTGGACGACGCCCTGCGCACTCAGCTTAACGGCAAGTGCCTGCGTGTACGTATTACCGATGCCAGCGGTAACGTCATCTACGGCCCGACTAAGGGCGCCAACAACCAAAAGCTGACAGCGACGAACACCATCAAGGCGCCCGTTCCTACCAAGACGGCACTGGATGCAAAGTCTTATGTCCTCATCCAGTCTTCGGCAGACGATTCGAGCTCGTATTCGTCTGTTAAGGCCGAGATGCTGAACCCTGGCACTATGCTTTGGGCGAACGCCTACGACGGCGAAGCGGTTCCCAATAAGCGCATCGCAGCACAGGCCGGCTGGACCTATCAGTGGCTTGCGTCTGATGTGCGCGATGCCGAGGATTCCGCCTATCAGGCAATCCCGGGCCAGACCGGCCAGTCGCTGACGATCACGGATGAACTCGCATCGCAGCTTGCGGGCAAGTACATTCGCGTTAAGGTTGTCGGTGACAGTCAAGAGCTGTTCGGCCCGAGCAGCTCTTTTAAGACGCCCTCGTCTGTTGACTACAATACTCCGGGTCCTGTTGCCGCGAGCGGCCAGATCGCATTAGGCCATATCGTTCTTGCTTATAACGGTGCCGAATTTGGCGACGATTACGAGAGCGTTCCGAGTGCTAACGTTGGCGACACGATTAAGGCTGCCGCCTACTACCTTAACTACGACACGCCGACTGACCTCTACGGTTCCGACAAGGTCGATTTTTCTTGGTGGGTGGCCGATTCCGCCGACGGCTCGTTCGAGCAGGTTGCAACTGGTGACACCTATACGGTTACCAAGGAATGCGCAAACCGTTATCTCAAGGTGGTCGCAAAAGCCAAGAACGGTATCCCTGGCTCCGATAGCTGTGAGACCAAGGCAGGCCGCATTCTGCCCAAGGGCGCGACGACGCTTGATTCGGTTGCGTTTACCAACGCGAGCAAGGGCGCCAAGGACACCGGTTCTACGATTGAGGCATGTGCCTACAAGGCAGTCGATTACTCGTCTGAGCCGGTTGTCGAGGGCGTTACCTACACGTGGCGTTGGTCGTCTGTCGACCCGTCCTCCTCTGCCTTTGATGCAAAGACCGATTGGCATGTAGTCGAGGGCAAAACCGACAGCAGCTTTACGATTCCCGATGACTATGCCAACCGCTGGGTGAGTGTGTCGGCCACTGCGGGTGATAATACCGTAGAGTCGACTACTGCCGTGGCTGTTAAGGCTGCAGGCTCGCATGAGCTGTTCCTGACGTATCTCAAAAAGATTGTCGGCGACCAGAGCGATGACGCCAGGTTTGTCTACAAGAGTGGCGAAAAGATCGGTGTTACCGCATTCGAGAAGACGTCTGCGGGAACTAAGGGTGCCGAGCTTGCATCTGATCAGCTAACGTATACGTGGCAGATTGCCGATAGCGCCCAGGGTCCGTTCACGACGCTGACGGATGAGAACGCGCACAGGCCGTCGTTCGTAATTTCGCAAAAGTACGTCGGCAAGTACCTCAAGTGCATCGTCGACGGTGGCTACAACACCGACTATGCCTCCACGCGTTATGCCATCGTCAAGGGCGAGGACGCCAAGGCGTACACCCTGACATCGGTTAATGTCGTCTCGAGCGGCAACCTCGCACAGGTCGGGGGAACGCTTGCCCCTACGGCCAATTACATGGCAACGGGCGATTGGGGCGATTACGAGACGGCGCTCCCCGAGGGCTCCCTCGTCGATTACCGCTGGTACCTCGCCGATGACGCTGAGGGTACAAATGCCCACGAGCTGTTTGGTGCCGACGAAACGACTGGTGTACTCACGCTTCCGGCCTCGGCTGAAGGCAAATATGCGTATGTCGTTGCAAATGCTGGCAACAACGATGTCAAGAGTGCTGCTTGGCTCGTTAACTCTTCCGACGAAAAGTCTCTTTCCGTTAACGTCAGGGTTGTAGGCGTAAGCAAGCACGATGTCGGTCAGTCTTATGACCTTGTGGATTGGGTGCCGTCGACCTCGTATAACTGGTCGAGCACTCAAAAGATGTCTGCCTGGGACATCTTTGCCAAGGTGCTTGACGACGCCGGCTATAGCTATAGCACGGACGGCGGCGTTCCCTATTCGGTTACGAACCCCGATAAGTCTCAGACGCTCGCGATGGAGAACACGGCGTCCGGCTATAAGTACTGGCGTTTTGACATTAATGGTAAGGCTGCCAACTCTTACGCCACGGGCTACTACCCGAGCGATGGCGACACGCTCGAGCTCGTGTACGAGGATCCCACGGGCACGGTTTCCACGCAGGTCTCCGTCACAATGGAGATCATCGGCAAGAAGAATGAGATAGCGCAGCGTTGGACGAGCCCCTCAACTCAGGTGTTCACTAAGGGCACGACAATCAAGGACGCCTCTGCTGCCTACTTCGATGCTCTTGGCATCGAATCCAAGATGTACGACCAATTTGGCTATTGGGGTGTCCATAGCCTTGTTTCCCCGCTTGATGGTGTCGAGCTGTCCGGCGCTTGGTCGTTCTTTGTCAACGGAGTTCCCGCAAGCCAGATCGATAGCGACTATGTGCTCAAGTCGGGTGATAAGATCGTTTGGGCCCATGCTGCCGGCGATACCGTGCCCGGTATCGACAGCGTTGTTGTTGACCCGAGCGCCGCGCGTCCCAACTGGGATAGCGACTGGTCGGGCTTTACGAGCGCCGACAAGGTAACCGATGCACCTGTACCCACCAAAGACGCTGAGGCAAAATGGGTAAGCGAGCTCAAGTCTTCGAGCGAATGGAATAAGGGAATCTCTGATCCGTTGCTAGTGGGTGACTATCTCTACGTTGCCGTCGGTTCCAAGCTGCTTAAGAAGAATGTCGACACGGGTGAAACCCTTGCGGAATCGCCCTTGGCAGCAAAGATTGATTCGACTTCGCGCATGGTGTACACCGACGGCGTTGTGCTTGTTCCGCTCTCTAGTGGTCGTCTGCAGGCGCTAACGGTTGATGCGCTGGCGACGGTTTGGGTTACCGATGAGCTGCCGGCCGGTCCGGACGGCGCCCAGCAGTCGCTTGCTTCCGTTACGGTCCGTGATGGCTATGCCTACTTTGGCACCGCTTCGGCCAGCTGGACTGATTCGAGTGGCGGCTACCTGCTTTGCGTGCGTATCACTGACGGCAAGGTCATGTGGCAGCACGAGAACGAGAACAGCAAGGGCTATTACTGGGCTGGTATGGCGTTCTCGGGCAACTACGGTGTTATTGCGGACGATTCCGGCACGGTGAGCACGATCGATCCCTCGACTGGAAAGACTGTTGCGAACCTTAAGGTTGCCGATCGCGTGCGCACGACGGTGCTGGTTGATGGATCGATCGCTTATGTCGTGAGTGCCGATGGCGTCTTGCATAAGCTCTTGATTGCCAATAACGGAAGGCTTTCCGAGCTTGGCAAGGTAACGTTTGGTGGCAGCTCGACCTCGACACCGGTGCTGGTCAACGGCAAGATCATTGTTGGTGGTACGTCGATTGATTCCTTTAAGGGCGGCTATCAGAATAAGTACACGTATCATTACGGCCTGCTGGCAACCATAGATGCCGAGACGCTCGCGGTAGACTATTCCATCTGCAAGGCGGATGGGAACTATATTCGCCAGGGTACTTCGGGCGGTGGCGACGTTAAGTCACAGCCGGTTGTTTCGGTTCAAAACGGTGAGACGTACGTGTACTTTACGTCTAACAACAACCCTGGTGGCATCTATCGTTATCGCATCGGCGATGCCGAAGCAGAGCTGCTCTATACGCCGGCTGCGGAGGATCAGCAGTATTGCATGACTTCGATTTCTGTGGGGTCGGACGGCTCGCTGTACTACGTTAACGATTCAGGCAAACTGTTTGCCGTCAAGGGCAATGGTCAGAGGGTCAATCGCTATACCGTTTCATTTAATGCCAACGGCAAAGATGCAGCCATGCCCGATTCTCAGCGTGTGAAAGAGGGCAAGACGGCTACCGAGCCTGCGGATAAGCCCCAGCTCAAGGGCTATACCTTCGGCGGTTGGTATACCGATGAGGCTTGCACGCAGGCGTATGACTTCAGCACGCCGGTGACGACCGACTTGACGCTGTATGCCAAGTGGACCAAGAACGCCACCAACCCTGGCGGTAATGGCGGTTCTGGCTCCAACGGTTCCAACGGCGGCACCTGCAACGGTTCCGCCGCTGGCACTGGCGCGGGCGCTGGCACTGGTACTGGCTCCGGCACGAAGGGTCAGCAGGCTGGTGGCGCTATCGCCCCGGGCCAGAAGCCGACGACCAAGACGACGGTGTCCACCAAGACGGAGACCAAAGAAAGCAAGTCCGACAAGAAGGACGAGAAGAAATCGGACAAGAAGGACGGCAAGTCCGATAAGAAGTCCGATTCCAAGTCCGATACGGGCTCTGCCTCCACGGCCACTGCCAAGAAGCCCGCCGAGGCTTCTGCGCAGGAGACCGGCACCAACCCGCTCGCCATCGTTGGCATCGCGGCGGGCGTGATTGGCCTTGCGCTCATTGCCGTCTTTGTGCTGACCAAGCGCGGCAAGGGTGACGGTAATGCCCGATAAGCCCAAGGAGACCAACGGGCAGCAGCCCGACTCCTCGTTTATCCAGCTTGACGATGCAAAGCAAAAGGACGCCGCTTCGGCGGCGTCCGCCCCGCGGCGCAAGGCACTCGTCGGCGTTCTTACGGCTGCCTGCGTTGCGCTGATCGTCGTCTCGCTGGGATTCGTGCATCCCTCCACAAGCGGTGCCTGGTCCATCGACTGGATTGTTCAGGCCGTGACGGGGGAGAGCGTCGTTGCCAACGACGCCAGGGGAGCTGGCTCGACTGCTGCTTCTGGCAACGCTTACTCTAAGAACTCCAAGGCTTCGGGCGACACGAAAGATAAGTCCAAGGACTCGGATGACGCCAAGGGCGATTCCGAATCTTCGGACAAGAGCTCGGATAAAAACTCGGATGGCAAAAAGTCCGGAGACCAGCGTGGCAAGAAGTCTGGCGATGTATCGGCTGCTCAGAACACCGAAACTGCCGATACTTCTAACACGTCTGGCGGTACCTCTTCGGGCGGCGGCCAATCGTCTGGCGGCGCCTCTGCTTCTAACGGCGGAACCGCCTCCTCGGGCGGCCAGGGCGGCACGCAGGAGCCCAGCTACGTCACGGTGACGGTTTCGGTCACATCGAGCGCCGTGGGCAATCCTGTGTCCGCCGGCGGCACCTATACCTTTAACGAAGGTGCCACCGTCTACGACGCCCTATGCGCGCTCGGGCTTTCCGTCAACGCACACGGCTCATCGTACGGCACGTATGTCGCCGCGATCGGCGGTTTGGCCGAGAAGCAGTATGGCGGCACGAGCGGCTGGATGTATTCCGTCAACGGTTCAACGCCCATGACGGCCTGCAGCAACTACGTCCTTTCCAATGGTGACAACGTCGTTTGGTATTACGTAACAGGCTAGGAGTCTTTCAATATGACGCACTGAACGGGCGGCTCGGACAGTATCTGGGCCGCCCGTTTTTTGATGCGAACGGGACGGAGTTTCCCAGTCGAGGCTCATCCGGAAAGCGCGTCCCACTCTGGAGGCTGATTTCGGGATGAGCTTTCCGGTTGCATGGCCATTGGGAAGCTGCATCCCGTTTCGGTGCGTCATTCCGGGATGTATTTTCCGCTTCAGTGATCATTGGAAAACCGGGGATCCCATTTCAGAGCTAAATTCCGGGACACGCTTTCCCAGACGAGCCCATTGGGGAAACTGTGTCCCATTCTGAGGCCCCAAACTGGGATGCCGTTTCCCCGAGGAGGCCTATTGGGAAACGGGGGACCTCGGCATCCCATTTCGACAGGGTGGCCCGTTTCAAGTGCTCTCATCGGCATGCTTAGAAAGCCCGGCAATCATGCTCGGCAAACAAAAAACCGGTTGGAACGTGAATTCCAACCGGTTGCAAATGCGAGGTTATGTTTGACTGACTACGAGCGTGCGCCCTCGAGGAAGAAACGGCGGCTAAAGTAGTTGTACCAGGTGACCAGGAACGTGGCGATGGCCTTCATGGCCTGGTAGCCGATGCTCAAAAACGTGACGCCCACAAACATATACAGGTCGTTGAGACCCAGGCCAATCACCGACAGGATGGTGAAGATCGTGAACTCACGCTTGCGGCTCATGCCCTCGCGGTGGTCGAACACGTACTTCATGCTGAGCCAGTAGTTGACCACGACGGACGTGATGAACGAGATCGTGGTGCTCATCAAAAAGTCGAGGTGGAACAGCTCGACAAGCGCAATGAGCATACCCCAGTCGATGCCAAAGGAGATAAGTCCCACGACAGCGAACTTGAGGAACTGCTTGGTATGAGGTTGTGCCAGCGCCTTGCGCACGTAATCACATCCAATGCGTTGATGAATCGAGCAGAGGATACTTTAGAGCTTTTGCAAGGGAAGCGTAAGGTCTTTGCCAAGAACTATACGAACTCGCCAAATTTGCAAGAGGCAATCCGCAAACGTGCTGAATTTGCCCGTAAACGAGTGGGGCCCACGAACGATGCTGCGCTAAGCGCATGCCGTTCGTGGGCCCCGTAATGTCGTGAGAAAGCCGAGCTACTTGGTCTCGTCGCCCTCTAGGAAGATCTTGCGGGTCACAAAGTTGTAGACCATGACGAGCGCGGTGGCGCAGATCTTGGCGATATTGGCCTCGAGACCCAGGCCGGCGTTGAGTGCCAGCACGATACCGTCGTTGAGCGCCAGACCGATCACGGACAGCACGACAAAGATAATGAACTCGCGGCGGCGGCTCATGCCCTCCTTGTGCGCGAACACGTACTTCATGCTCGCGACGTAGTTAAAGATGAGCGAGACGATAAAGCCGCTGGTGTTGGCAATTAGGATGTTGAAGCCCAGACCGTAGTGGAGCAGATTCATGATGCCGAAGTCGATGACCGTGGCGACGACGCCGACGACGCCGAACTTCATGATCTGCGCAAGGAGCTTTTGCATGGTACCTGCCTTAAGCTGGCGCCGAAGCGCCGCGGGGATGACAAACTCAGCAAGTTTAGCCAATCCCCGCGGGCATCGCTAGATTCGCTCCTCGATAGCACCGTTTCTATACGCATCGAGCAGCTGGCGCAGGTCCTGGATCTGGCCACGGATCTTGGCGCCGGAATCGGTGTCGCTCACCATGCGGCGACGGTCGGCCTGGTCAAAGCGATTGGTCTCGCTCGCAATGTCCACGTTGCGGGTGAGCGCCTCGGCAACCGTCGTAAAGGCCTGGTGCGACTTAAGGCGGCATCCGCGCGAACTCGAGATGAGCGTGTATCCGGCGATGCCCGTCTTGGGGTGGTAGGCGCGGCAGAAGCCGCCATCGATGACCAGCAGTTTGCCGTCGGCGCGGATGGGCTGCTCACCCTTGGTGGTTTTAACGGGCGTGTGGCCGTTGATGATGTGACCGGTCGGCGAACATGCCATGGGGACGACGCCGAACTCGTGCATGATATCGTCGCAGACCGACGGCGACGTGGTGAGCGTGTAGTACGGATCCATCGGCTCGACCCAGGTGCTCTTGTCGGCGATATAGGCGCGCTCAAAGGTGCGCACCAGGCGGCCGCTGGCGGGTGAGTTAAAGCCGATCCACAGGTACCACATCCAGTCGAGGGCGTCACGGTCGCAGGTGCGCCAGGCGCGGCGGGCGATATGGTCGCAAAAATCGAAATAGTCGCGGCCGGCGTGCCACGTGCCCAGGCAGTTCATGCTGCTAAAGGTGCCGTCCTCGTTGAGCGGCACACAGCCATGGAACAATAGGTTGCCGTTGGTGACCTTGTACATCGAGCCGTGCGTGTAGAGGAAATCGATATGGCGATGCAAGTGATCGGCGGTGACGAACTCGGATACGAGCTTGTCGATGATGTGCTGCTCCTCGGGCGTGAGCGTATAGGGGTCTGCCGGGTCGACGGTGGGGAAGTCGTTGGTCGTGAGGGGCCACACGCTGCCGTCGGCGAGCGTGACCGTGCCGGTTTCGTGGTCGATCTTGTCGAGCAGCAGGCGGTCGGTCATGTCGAACTCGGGGTGACGCTGGATGATCTGGCCCTCAAGCTTAAAGAGCAGCGCGTTGATGGCCTTGATCAGCGGGGTGATGGACTCGCCGGCGGTGTAGGTGGCGTCGGCGAAGGCGACGAGCTCGCGCAGCGAGATGCCGTAGTCGTTCTCGAGGATCTCGTAGTTGTCGTAGCGCAGGTTATTGCGCAGCACCGTGGCGATGCACGCCGGCTCGCCGGCCGCGGCGCCCATCCACAGTAGGTCGTGGTTGCCCCACTGGATGTCGAGCGAATGGTAGGTGAGCAGGCGGTCCATAATCTTTGCCGCGCCGCCACCGCGGTCGAAGATGTCACCCACCAGGTGCAGGTGGTCGACGGCTAGGCGCTTAATGAGCGAGGCGAGCGACTCGATAAAGTCGTCGGCGCTCGCGGTCTCCAAGATGGACTCTACGATGCGCTCGTGATAGCGCACGCGGTAGTTGTTCTCGTCCGGGTGCGTGTGCAGCAGCTCGTCGATGATGTAGGCGTAATCGCGCGGGATGGCCTTACGCACCTTGGAGCGTGTATAGCGGCTCGAAAGCGAGCGGGCGACCATGATGAGCTGGTCGAGCATCGTCTTGTACCAGGTGGGTGAGTCCTCGTGCTGGCTGCGGACCAGGTCGATCTTCTCGCGCGGGTAGTAGATGAGCGTGCACAGCTCGCCCTTTTCGTCAAAGGAGAGCGTGTCGCCAAAGATCTCGTCGACATGCTCGCGCACGACGCCCGAGCAGTTGTTGAGGATGTGCATAAAGGCTTCGTACTCGCCGTGCACGTCGCTCATGAAATGCTCGGTGCCCTTGGGCAGGTTGAGAATGGCCGAGAGGTTAATGATCTCGGTAAACGCGGATTGTTCGGTGGGAAATTGTCTCGACAGCAGGCGCAGATACTTGAAGTCTTGCGGGTTGCGATCGAATGCGACCATGAAACACCTTCCGATATGGTTGGTAAAACTGATAAAGCGGCGTCAAGCGTTTACCAGTATGCGCCGCCTTTGTTTCGATTTTGCGCCGGCGGCTGAATTGTCTGCTGAACGGTTTGCTAAATCGATTTAGTTGAGGTAGATGTGTCGGTTGAGTGGAGACGATAGGGATGTATTTGTCTATGTTGGCCCACGGTGGCGATGGAGATGCTCGTGGTAAAGATGCTCAATACCAATAGTTCGAATTGGTAAATAGTGGACATTTGTACCGTATTTAGGCTCGCTGTGCGATAATTTGCGCAGCAATACTTAAGGAGCCTCATATGAGTGATTTTGTCCTGACCTGTGAATCCGCCGCCGATCGAACCCGTGAGTTCTTTGCGTCGCGCAATATCCCTGTCGTGTGTTTTCATTACGAGATCGACGATGTTGTCTATACGGACGATCTGTATCAGTCGATTACGCCGGACGAGTTTTTTGCCCAGATTGCCGCGGGCGCCATGCCCAAGACGTCTCAGGTGAGCGTGGGTGAGTACGAGGAGTTTTGGGAGCCGTTTGTTGCCGAGGGTAAAGACGTGCTGCACCTGGCGTTGTCGTCGGGTATTTCGGGCACGTATGGATCGGCCTGCGTTGCGGCGCAGATGCTCGCGGATCGCTATCCCCAGGGCGGCAAGGTGCGTGTCATCGATTCGCTGGCGGCGTCTTCGGGCTTTGGCCTGCTGGCAGAATGTGCCGCCGACGTTCGCGATAGCGGCGCTTCGCTCGACGAGACGGCCGCTTGGATTGAGGGGCATAAACTCAACCTTCACCACTGGTTCTTCTCGACCGATCTGTCGAGCTACCTGCGCGGCGGTCGCATTTCGGCTGCGAGCGCGATCATCGGCACGGCGCTTAAGATTTGCCCGCTTATGACGGTCGATTGCGAAGGTGGACTGTCGCCACGTGAGAAGATTCGCACTAAGAAGCGCGCGATTTCCGAGATGGTCAAGACCATGATGGCGCATGTGCAGGACGGCGCGGATTATTCGGGCAAGTGCATCATGTCGCACTCGGCGTGTCGCGAGGATGCCGAGGCCGTTACGGCGCTGATTGAGGAACAGGTTCCGCAGCTCAAAGGCAAGATTGAGATCAATAACATCGGTACTCTGATCGGTTCGCATACCGGACCTGGTACGGTGGCGCTTTTCTTTATGGGCGACAAGCGCGTGGATTAATTTGCCCCATCACGTCGCCGCATGATTGCTCAAACGAAAACGGCCCGCCTCATGTTTGTGGGGCGGGCCCTGCTGTTGCGGTTAGCGTTTCTTTCCGCGGAAGAAGAAGCCGTGCAGCGAGGGCTTGAGTCCACGGTTGGCGCGACGCTCCTCGATATGATCGTGGATCGAAGCGACGCGCTCGATGACTTCGTCGGGAATCGGCACATCGGGATTCATGTTCTCGACCTGGCTGACCTCGGCGGCGGCGACCTGGTCGATAATGGGCACGTCGTCGCGCGAGATAACGGGTGTGGCGTCTTCTTTCATCTTGCGGTAGCGCTGCATCATGTCGGTCTGCAGCTGCTGGGCCGAAGGCGGCGTCCAGATGATGGCGTTGGCGCCGGCCGCGATGGTCTCGCGGATGCTCTCGGGCGTCTTGCCGCCCGGTGCGATGAGCGGCAGGTTGGGATAGTGCTCGCGCAGCTCTCGCAGGACCTGAGGCGTGTTCTTACCGGCGGCGATGTTGAGGATCTTGGCTCCGGCGCGAACCTTGGCATGTGCATCGTCGTCGCAGCGCACGACCGTGGCGATGACAGGGATGTCCGCCATGTTGGTGATGTGTTCGACCATCTCGGCAGTGGCGGGGGAGTTGACGACGCAGCCCGCCGCGCCCTGCATCTCGGAGACGGCCGCCATCTGTACGGAGCGCTTGCCGGTCGTGGTGCCGCCGCCCACGCCCACGAAGACCGGGCACTCGGCGACGGTCAGCAGCGCCTGCGTAATGGCAGGCTGCGGCGTGAAGGGGTAAACGGCAAAGACGGCATCGGCATTGGAGTTGCGGATGACCGCGACGTCGGTGGTGTAGATGAGCGACTTGATGCGGCGGCCGAAGAGCGTGAAGCCGCTGGCCTCCTCGATCTCGTCGGGCATGCGAAGGGCTGCTTTGCGCAGACGCCCATCGATGGGAAGCGGCTCCATGGGGAGCAGCCCGTTGGGGGTGACGGCTACCTGTGGCTCGGTGAATTCGTCGGCGAGCTCGACCTCGGAAAAATCGACCGAGGCGACGATGTCCTCGTGGACTTCGGCGGGAACATCGATGGGGGCTTGGTCATTTGGCGCGCTGGGCGCGTCGAAGGAGCTGGTGCCGACAAAGGCGTCGACGCGCTCGTTTAGGTCGTTGAGGGTATCCATGGAGGCTCGATTCTATGCGATGGTGGCCGGCAGGGTGCCGGCAGCGTTGTGCTTGCTAAAACGTTTGATGAGTTGATTTTTCCCCGCCGCGCCATCCGTTAGACCGAAGGCCCGGAGAACGTGAAGGAGCTGTGGTGGCGGGTATCGAGGTGCTATCTTGAATGTCCCGTTTAAAAGAGAGGTGACGCGGTATGGAATTGACAGCAATGTTTGGCTCGATTGGCCTGTGTGTGGGCGCAATCGTTGCCGCCGCGGTCATCTACTTTGTGGTCACGGCCATTAAGGGCAAAAGGGCCGAGCGCAAGGAGCGCGCAATGCTTAAACAGCATCGCGACCAGCAGGGCAAACGCGCACAGAGATAGCTTGTTGAGTTTTGGATCCGTGCGCTAGCTGCGTTTTCGGATCAGGGCAATGTAGAAGCCCTCAAAGTCGCGGCTAGGCGGAATGGTGAGCGTGCCGGGCAGGCCGTTGACGATGGCCGAGACGTGGCCGGCAGCGATAGCCTCAGTCAGAGCGTTGCACTCGATACGCGGCTCCTTGCCGGCTTCCTGGGCGCGGCGTGCTTCACTTTCGCTCGGCGTGCCGTCGAGGGGGATAAGCTCGCAGTCCATGTGCTTGTCGAGGGCCTCTTGCAGGGCGTCCTCGTTTTCCTGCGGCAAGATCGAACAAGTCGAATAGACGAGCGTGCCGCCCGGTTTGAGGGCTCCCATAGCGCGGTCCAGAAGTGCTCGCTGCGAGCGGGCGCACTTGCTCAGCAGCTGCTCGGTCAGGCCGCGCAAGCTCTTTTCGTTGCCGCTGATGACGGTGCCCGTACCGGTGCAGGGGGCGTCGAGCAGGATACGGTCAAAGCGGAAGAACTCGTCAAGCTCGCGTGCGTCAATGCGCATGACGGGCACGTTCTTGGCGCCCTGACGGTGGAGGTTGGACTCGAGCTTCTCGGCGCGCGGGATGCTCATCTCGCAGGCGGTGAGGTGTGCCTGTCCCTGGGTGAGGGCGGCGATCTGCGTCGTCTTGCCACCGGGGGCCGCGCACATGTCCAGGATGTCCTCGCCGGCCTGGGCGCTCAGGACCAACGGCGGCATCATGGACGACAGGCTCTGCAGGTAGATCTTGCCGTCGCGGTAGATGTCGAGGTCCCACAGGTCGGAAACCTGGGCCTCTGGCAGGATGAAGGCGTCTGGGTACCAGGCGACGGGGTTGTGGGCGATGCCGGCGGCATCGAGCGCCGCAGCGATGTCCTCGGCGGTTGCCTTGAGCGTGTTGGCTCGCAGCGTGACCGGGCGTGTGGCCGCGGCGCCGAAGCCCTCGATCATGAGCTCGGCATCGGCGGGCGCATAGGCGCCGGCGACCGTGTCGACCATAAAGCGCGGCAGGTCGGCGGCGGAGTGTTGGGCGGCAAGCTGGTCGGAAAGCTCGGTAGCAGCAAACTGCCTAAGCTTGAGCTCGGCTTTGACCTGCTTTTTCTGCTTACGACGACGCGGCTTGGACATCCGTCTTTCCTTCCCATTCCACTAAAAGTAGTCAATTTGGGACGGGGCTATTTTAGCTACCCGTCCGTTTCGGCAGGCGCTGCAGCCAAATTTGGGACGGGGTAGCTAAAATAGCCCCGTCCCAAATTGACTACTGCGCCATGCTGTTTTCTAGTACTGGCTCTCGTGCTTGCTGAAGAAGTCGAAGCGCGGGGGCAGCGGCTTCACGCGGTGCTCGCCGGGCTTTTCGCCCAGGCTCTCCACAAACTCGTCCGTGGAGGCAAAGATGTTATCCCAGCTAAAGAAGGCGACCGGATCGACGTCGAAGTACTCGCAGATGAGCTCGCAGCCGGTCGGGACGATGCCGTGCATGAGCACGGTCGCCACGCGCAGCTCGGTAAAGGCGTCGATGAGGGCCTGCGTCATCGCGTCGTTGGCCGGCTCGCCCTCGAGCTTGTTGGCAGCCTTGGAGGCATCGCTCCAGCGCTTGTTGGCGGCACGCAGGTAGTCATCGCATACGGCGAGCGCGCGGTGTGTCTCGAACTTGTACATGGCCTGCTCAAAGGCGAGGGCTGCCTGCTGGGCGGCTTCGACCACGGTGTCAGAAGCGGTACCGGCGGGGATGCAGCCGTTGCGGTAGGGGCTCTCGTCGCCCTCCTTGACGGCGACGCCGTAGAAGCAGCTGCGGGCCAGGCGGTTGAACACGCCTGTCAAAAGGGCGCTCTCCTTGAGGGCCGGATCGATAACGCGCTTGTCGTCGCAGGCGCGCACCTCGTTGCCGTCCTTGTCCTTGCCGGTCACACGCGTGTCGTATGCCTTGGGGCTAAAGCTCACTGGCTTTTCTGACAGGCCGAGCGACAGCCAGTGCGCGCGCATCTGCTCGCAGGTGTAGTGGTTGAGCAGGTCGTCAGCCGGCGGGGGAGGCGTCTGCGAGGACGAGCTGGCCTTTTTGCCCATGTAGAGCAGGTGGTAGCAGGCGCTGACGGTGCTCTGCGTGAGGTCCCAGCCCAGGGCCTCCCACATGGCGGTCTGCGCGATGCAGTAGAAGTAGATGTTGTCCTGACCGATGAACTGGTAGATCTGAGCGTCATCCGAGCACCACCAATCGCGCCAGTCGAGCGAGCTGTGCTGATAGGTGGGTGCGGGGACCTGCGTGGAATCGGCAGCAGGCTCGCCCATGAGGGCGGCATCCTGGGCGGCAACGCCCTCGGTCACGCCGGCGGCCTTGGCATCGCGTGCGAGCACGGTTCGGGTGTAGCTGATGGGCGCCCACAGGCTCTCGGGCCAGCACCAGCAGGTGACGTCGGAGACGCCATCGACCTCGGGCACCGGAACGCCCCAGTCGATGTTGCCGGTGATGCGGAAGGGCACGAGCGCCTTGCCGCTGCGGAAGCGCACGCCGCCGTTGGCGAGCACCGCGTGGGCGTCGTCGCGCTCCTTCCAGCTGGGGAAGGTGACGGTAAAGCTGCTCTTGTTGCCCTCGGGCTCCAGCACAGTGTGCTCGGGAAGCTGGTCCTCGACGGCATCGAAGGCCTCGCGGAACTTGTTCTGGATGTAGAGCTGAGCCGGCAGCAGCCACTCCTCCATGGTCTTGGAGACCACGGAGCGAACCTGCGGGTTCTGGGCGAGCTTGGCGGTATAGGTCTTCATAAAGTCGAGGTAGGCCGGCAGGTCAAAGTAGAGATTGTCGACCGGGCGCAGCTCGGGCACCTCGCCGGTGAGCTGGCTCTTGGGTGCGATGAGCTCCTCGGGCTCAAACTGGTGGCCCAGGTCACACTCGTCGGCATAGGCCTTCTCGGATTTGCAGCCCTGGATGGGGCAGCGGCCGATGACCTGGCGGCCGTTGAGGAACGTGCCGGCCTTGGCATCGTAAAACTGCAGCGTGGAGCGCTTGGAGATGGTGCCCTGCTCGTGCAGGCGCTTGATAATCTCCGCGGTCACCTCGTTGTGAATCTGCGCAGCCGGCTCAAGGCCCGAGCCGCCGTAGATGTCGCAGCTGATGTTGTAGTTGTTGAGGGTCGCGGCCTGGCGGGAGTGGTTGGACTCGACGTACTCGCCGATGGACTTATCGTAGCCTTCGTTCTCCTTGAGCTTGCGGTAGCTCTCCATGATGGGCGAGCCGTAGCAGTCAGTGCCCGAGGTGAAGATGACGTTCTCGCGGCCCAGGCGGTCGCGCAGGAAGCGGGCGAAGAAGTCGGCCGGGACAAAGACGCCGCCGACGTGGCCAAAGTGAAGGCCCTTGTTGCCGTAGGGCTCGCCGGCGGTAACGATGGCGCGGCGAGGCCAGCTGGGACGGTCGTTCATGGAGTATTTGGATGCCATGGGACTCCTTCGCATATGGTGAGAGCGCGGCCGGGCGCAAGGCCTGGCGACGCGGTGGTCAATTCGTGCATATCGTTCGACATTATCGCACATGCGGACGGGTACGTGGCAGGGGCGCTATCCTAAGATGCTATGAATGAGATTTCCAACATACATGCGTTTGAGGACGAGGATTTTCTACACGCCTGCTTTGTGTGGGGGATGGCCGTGATCGCGGTGTTTGCCGTGTGCCTGGTGCCGATGTTTATGCTGCTGGGCGGGCCTGCGGACTTGGACGCGGCTGAGGCGGGCGGCTGGATGGCTGTCGTGGGCTGGATAGTCGGCTTGACTGCGGTCTCAATGGCGTCGTTTGCCGTGCACGAGCTGGTACATGCGGTGTTTTTTAAGCTGCTGGCTCCTGCGGGCGCGCGCGTGACCTTTGGGGCGAACCTCGAGACGGCGATGATCTATGCCTGCGCCGAGGGCGTTGTGTATTCGCGCCGGCGGTACATGGCGGTTTGCCTGGCGCCGACGGTTGTTGTGACGACAGCATTTGCCCTGGGGTTTGCGTTCTCGGACTATCCGCTGCTGTGCTACCTGGCGGCTGGTCTGCACTTGTCGGGCTGCGTGGGCGATTGGTATTACGTGCGGACCATCCTGCGCGACCGCCGCATTGTCGCCTGCGAGGATACGTCCTTTGGCGTGCGCTTTTTTGGGTGAGGAGATGTCGATGAAGTCGTTGTTGCTGCATGCGTGCTGCGCACCATGCTCGCTTGAGCCGGTTCGCCTGCTGCGCGAGGAGGGGTTTGAGCCCACGATTTGCTGGACCAACCCTAATATTCAACCTCACGATGAATGGCAGCGGCGTTTGGACGAGCTGCGCCGGTGGTGTGCCGATGGCGACATCGAGCTCATCGAGGCAGGGGAGGACCGCGATCGCTGGGAGACCGGCATGGCCCCGCTGGGTGCCGATCGAGCCCGTCGCTGTCGCGCGTGCTATGCCTTGCGCTTGGCCGAGGCATGCCGCGTTGCCCAGGAGCGCGGGTTTGAATATGTGGGTACGACGCTCGCCGTCTCGCCGTACCAGCTGTTCGACACCTGCAATGACGTACTCGAGCGCCTGGCGGCGGCACGTGGGCTCACCCCGGTCATTCGCGATTTTCGCCCGTACTATCCCGAGGCTACGCGCCGTTCGCGCGAACTGGGCATGTATCGACAGAACTACTGCGGCTGCCGCTTTTCTGCTGTCGAGGCGGCCATGGACCGCGCCCGCATCCGCGACGAGCGCAAAGCTGCCAAAAAGTAGTTCATTTGGGACGTCAGCCTGCTAGGATGTAGAGCGGACTTTAGCTATATAAGGAGTATCCGACGTGTCTATGCGTACCGATGATTTTGACTACAACCTTCCTGAGGAGCTGATTGCCCAGGCTCCTGCCGATCCGCGCGACTCCTGCCGCCTGCTGGTGGTGGATCGCAAAGGCTCCCAGGCGGGGAAGCCGCTGGAGCACGGCGGTACTGTTGAGCACCGCATCTTCCGCGACATCATCGACTATATCGAGCCGGGCGACGTGCTCGTCATCAACCAGACGCGCGTGATGCCGGCCCGCCTGATCGGTCGCAAAGCCGGCTCGGGTGGCGTGGTCGAGACGCTGCTGCTCAAGCGCCGTGAGGATGTGGATCCGCTCGGCCATGTGTGGGAGTGCCTGGTCAAGCCGGGCAAGCGCCTGAAGCCCGGTGCTCAGATTGAGTATCGCGCCGGTGGCGCCCATGCGCCCGAGGGGGCTCCCGTGGTGCTGACGGCCGAGGTCATCGACTTTGTCGCCGATAGCCGCGGTGGCCGTCTGGTGCGCTTTGAGCCGGCCGGTTGCAATGCCGCCGGCGACCCGCGCACGCTCGACGAGGCCATCCATGCTGCCGGCCACGTGCCGCTGCCGCCCTACATTACCGATTACGAGGGCGACCCCGAGAAGTACCAGACCGTCTACGCCATGAAGGAAGAGCACTCGGCTGCCGCTCCCACGGCGGGTCTGCACTTTACGCCCGAGCTTATGGCTGCCATCGAGGCCAAGGGTGCCAAGTTTGCCGCCGTCGAACTCGAGGTGGGCATCGATACCTTCCGTCTGGTGGAGGAGGACGATCCCACGCAGCATGTGATGCACACCGAGCGCTACCACGTGTCGCAGGAGGTTGTCGACGCCGTGCATAAGGCGAAGGCCGAGGGCCATCGTGTGATTGCTGTCGGTACCACGGCGGTGCGCTCGCTCGAGAGCGCGTTTGACGCCGATGCTCCGGTGTCCGATCCGGCCGTGACGGCGCGCTATTTTGAGGGCCGCGAGGACGGGGCCGATACGCTCGGCCGCGGTGACATCGTGGTGCGCGAGAACGCGACGACGCAGCTCTACCTCATGCCCGGCTCGACCTATCACGTGGTCGACGCGCTGATCACGAACTTCCACGTGCCGCGCTCCACGCTCATGATGCTTGTGAGCGCACTTGCCACCCGCGACCAGATCATGGATGCCTACGCCGCCGCCATCGAGGAGCGCTACCGCTTCTTCAGCTTTGGTGACGCGATGCTCATTTGTTAGTTACGCGGTTCTACGAACCGCGTAACGGCTCGACGCTGCAAACGCCCCTAAGCGGCAATCTGACGTTCAATCGTCGGGCATGACCAGAAGGTCAATGCCCTCCTCTTTCACGTCACCTTGCTCGCTTAGGGGCGTTTTCGCTGACTTTGCCAAAGCATCGGCAGGTACTCATTGGGGACGTACTTAAATGAGTGTCTGCAGAATGAGAGTGGATAATCTCCCGTTTTTGGCCTGCTTGGGGGCTCAAAGTGGGAGATTATCCACTCTCGTCATTGGACTAGCCATTGGGGACGTTCTTGTTTGACTAGTCGTTTAAGAACGTCCCCAATGGCTACTTGCTTGTGAATAGCCAGATTGCGATGAGTACGAGGACTGCAGCGATGATGCAGACGATGGCGCCGGTGAATTTGATGCGTGAGTCGCGGGTTCGCTCGCGTACGTCGTCCTCGGCGGCCTCGAGCTGGGCGACTTCGCGCTCGGTCTCGGCGTATTCGGCCTTGTCGCGGGCCAACGAGCCGGCGAGCGATTCGGTGATCTCGGGGTGGTCGTGTACCTCGGTCGCCTGCTCGATAATCGACTGCGCATGTGCGGCGTCTGCCTGGGTGTTGGCGATAGCCTGCTCTTGCTCGCGGCGCGCCTTGTCCTCGGCAGCGACCTTCTCGCGCAGTTCGCGCTGGCGTGTCGCGGCGGCAGTTTTTGCGGACTGCAGCTCGTCGCGCGCGGCATCTGCTTCGGTTGTCACGGCCTGGTGGGCGCGTTTGGCGTCGGCGATGGGGGCCTGCGCCTGCTCGACGGCCTGCTCGGCGGCGGCGAGCGAATGCTCAAGGTCGGCGCTGATGCGCGGGACGTCTTCTTCGGCTTTGCGCAGGGCGTCAGCCGTGTCGGAGA
Source organism: uncultured Collinsella sp. (assembly GCA_958415525.1). GTDB lineage: Bacteria > Actinomycetota > Coriobacteriia > Coriobacteriales > Coriobacteriaceae > Collinsella. Next base: position 221,625 of record CATYZE010000001.1, read on the forward strand.
TCTGCATCGAGAGCTCGCTGGTGCGCACCGTATAGTTGGCGGGATTTGCCGAAGGATTGCGCTGCAGCTCGGCGTACTCGCGGCGTAGCGTCTCGAGCTGGGCGCGCGTGGCGTCGACGGTTTGCTGCGCGGCGGCAATGCCGGCGTCTCGCTCGGCTTGGACCTTGTCGCGGATTCGCTTGGAGTCCTCAAGGCGGCGAACGAGACGATTGCCGGACTCGCGCGAGCTCGCCTCGCGGGCCTCCACGGCGTCGAGCGCGGCCTTCAGACGGAGCTCAGCCGCATCGTCTTCTGCCTTCATTTGTTCGAGCTGGCCCTTGAGCTCCGTCGCTTTGGCGGCGTGGGCGTCGCGGTCGATTTCGGCGGCCGCTGCGGTCTTTTGTGCCATGGCGATGGCTTGGCGCTGGTCGGAGACGATCTGGTCGTAGCGGCCTGCGATGTCCTGACGCGTTTCGAGCTCCTCGGCCTGGTCTGCAATGCGCTGCTCAAGCTCAGCCAGATGGGCGCGGGCATCGGCGAGCGCCTTCTTGGCGGCGTTCATCTCGCGCATGGCCGATGCACCCTGGGCGATAAACGTGCCCACGGCGTTGGCAGTGTTCGAGACGGCGGTCCCCAAGTCGCGGCTTGCGGCGGGGGTGTGCGGGGAGGTCTGGCGAGCGGCGTCGGCGGTATCCGCATCGGCGGTCTGCGGCGCGGCGATGTTGCCGGTGCCGCCCTCAATCACGGAAAAGCCTGCTGCGTGCGGGTCGACCGCGTCGGCGCCGATCGTAGGATGCTCGAGCTGCAAAAAAGAGGGCATGGTACTGCCCTGGTCGGCAACCGGGGTCTCGCCGGGCACAAACGTCGAGGCGGCCTCGGCGGCCTCCTCTTCTTCGGCGTCGACATCGGCGTCGGCAACGGCGTCCTTCATCGCTTTGACGGCATCCATCATGGAGTCCATGACGGCGTCGAGCTCTTCTTCCGAAGACACCTCGATGGGGCCGGCTGCCTGAGACGCGGCATCCTGTACGGGGTCGTCGTCCTGAGCGGGCGCATCGTCGTTTAGCTCGTCGACGTCTTCTGCGGCAGGGGTTTCCGCCGTAGCGTTTTCGTCCAGAGTGGGGTCGTCGACATCGGTATCGTTGCAGGTCACAGTGTCGGCATCTGCGGAATCATCAATATGCTGTTGAGTCTGGGGGTCCAGCTCGTCTGTCATAGGCATGTGCTCCTCATCGTTGTTCGTCACCCTATGATAAAGTCTCGCGCCGACATCCCGCGCCCCGCAGCAAAGTTTCAAAACGTGTTCGATGACTCGTTGCGTTAACAAAAACTCGGCCGCTCTATCCAATTTTTACTTGACATTCCCTTCGCCGAAAGACGTTGCACCGTTCGCCTGCCATGGGCTTTATTTTTCACTTGAACCCGCTAAAGTTGCATTTCAGCTTTTGGCGCGTGAAGTTGGATGCGCGCAGTCGACGGGCAGGCCCGTCGCGATTTGAAAGGACTTCGTATGGGACTTTTCACTGGTAAGACCGTGATCATCACCGGCGGCGGCAAGGCCACGCTTAAGGACGGCTCTGCTGGCTCCATCGGCTACGGCATTGATATCGCCTTTGCCAAGGAGGGCGCAAACCTCGTCATCACCGGTCGTAACGTCGCTAAGCTCGAGGCTGCCAAGGAGTCCCTCGAGGCTGAGTACGGCGTCAAAGTTCTGCCCGTTCAGGCCGATGTTTCGGCTGGTCAAGACAACGAGGCCGTCGTGCAAAACGTTATCGACAAGGCTATCGAGGAGTTCGGCCGCATCGACGCCGTCGTCAACAACGCCCAGGCCAGCGCCTCGGGCGTGACCATCGCCGATCACACCGTGGATCAGTTTAACCTGGCCATTTACTCCGGCCTCTACGCCACGTATCTGTATATGCAGAAGGCCTATCCGCACCTGAAGGAGACCAAGGGTTCCGTGGTCAACTTTGCTTCGGGCGCCGGCCTGTTTGGCAACTATGGCCAGTGCAGCTACGCCGCTGCCAAGGAGGGCATCCGTGGCCTGACCCGCGTCGCCGCCAACGAGTGGGGTCCCGACGGCATCAACGTCAACATCGTTTGCCCGCTTGCTTGGACCGCTGCGCTCGAGAACTTCCAGGATGCCTATCCCGAGGCGTTCAAGGCCAACGTCCACATGCCGCCGGCAGGCCACTACGGCGACGTCGAGAAGGAAATCGGCCGCGTTGTCGTTCAGCTCTGCGGTCCCGACTTTAAGTATATGAACGGCGAGACCGTCACCCTCGAGGGTGGCATGGGCCAGCGTCCGTAATTGTTACGCGGTTCTACGAACCGCGTAACGGCTCGACGCTGCGCGGGCCGCATTTGG
>CATYZE010000002.1 GCA_958415525.1 uncultured Collinsella sp.
GGGTGGGGAAAGGTGTTGAAAAATGGGGCAGTTCCCCATATTATTAATGACGTCGACAGGCGGGGTGGTTCCCCGCGTACGTGCCATCTGAGTAACCGAGGGGAGGGCGCACATGGGAATGACTGGTGCATACGAGCGCAATCTCGATGCAAAAGGTCGTCTGTCCCTGCCTGCACCCCTTCGCGAGGAGCTTGGAGAGCACGTTCGCGTGTTCAAAGCCCTGGATGTCGATGCTCTGTACGTGTTCTCTGCCGAGGCCTTCGATAAGTGGGTCGAAGGACTCTTCGCGGGTCGTGAGGGCCACGAGGGTTTTAACCCGCGTGACATTAACGACCAGAAGCTCATGAGGGCGATCAACAAGCGCACCACGTCGATGGACGTGGACAGCGCCGGTCGTATCGGTCTTTCCGAGTCTCTCCGCAAGCAGGCGAACCTCGACCGCGAGGTCACGGTTGTGGGCAACTACGACCACCTTGAGGTTTGGGATCGCGCCGCGGCCGATGAGGACGATGACGACGAGGCCCTGCTGGACCTCTTCTTCTCGTAAGGGCAAGGCACGGGTAACGGATGGAGCGTGGGATCTTGACACAAGAATATCGGCATGAACCTGTCATGCTCGGCGAAGTGCTTGAGTCGCTGCGGCTAAAGAGCGGCTCCGTTGTCTGCGATTGCACCCTTGGCGGTGCCGGCCATTCGGTAAAGATGGCCGCGCAGGTGGGGGAGACGGGCCTCTTGCTCGGCGTCGATCAGGACGACATGGCCCTCGAGGCCGCTGGCGCCCGTCTGGACCGCGAGGTTCCCGGCGTTCCGCACCAGCTGCTGAAGGGCAACTTCGGCGACTTGGACGAGCTGCTTTGCTCGGCCGAGGTGCCCGGGGTCGATGGCTTCCTGTTCGATTTGGGCGTTTCGTCACCGCAACTCGATATCCCTGGCAGGGGCTTTTCGTATAACGAGGACGCCCCATTGGACATGCGGATGGATCCGGGTAATAACACCTTAAACGCAGCTGAGGTCATCAACACCTATAACGAACACGACCTCGCCCGGATTCTACGCGTCTACGGCGAAGAGAAGTTCGCCTCGCAGATCGCGCGCGAGATCGTGCGCCGCCGCGAGCAAGAACCGATCGAAACCACCGGCCAATTTGTCGAGATCATCAAGGCGGGTATCCCGGCTGCCGCTCGTCGGCATGGCGGACACCCGGCCAAGAAAAGTTTCCAGGCCATTCGCATCGAGGTCAATCACGAGCTCGATGTGCTCGAACGAGGGCTTGATGCCGCCACCAGGTGGCTCAACCCGGGCGGACGTATCTGCGTCATCTCGTATCACTCGCTCGAGGACCGTATCGTAAAGAATCACTTTAAGGAGATGAGCCAGGGGTGCACGTGTCCGCCGGAGATTCCGGTGTGCGTGTGCGGCAACGTGCCGATACTCAAGGTCATCACTCGCAAACCCTTGGTTGCCCAGCCTGATGAGGTTGAGCGCAACCCTCGGGCGAGATCAGCCAAAATCCGCGTGGCGCAGCGTCTGTAGGCGCGACCGCGCGATATTGGACCTCCCGCTCGCACCATAAACGAAGCTTAAACATACTACCAACGTACTCGGGATGGGAGGCGGCATATCATGGGCTACAACACTTCAAGCGCAGCACTCGCCTATGATATGAACGCCATGCCCGCCTATCGTGAGACGCCGCAGGCCCCCGTTGCTCCCCGTGAGCAGCGCACGCCGCGCTTTGATGTCTACACGGGCGCGGGCCGTCAGGCAAACCAGGCGGTAAGCCCGGTTTTCATGAGCGTTCTTAAAACGTTTTGCATCATTGCGGCTATCTTCATGACGATCGGCGTCGCCCGCGTGGCGCTCGCCGGCGTTACGGCCCAGGTGCTCAACAGCAACGCCGAGCTTACCAACACGCTCGAAAAGGCGACCGATGAGAGTTCCGACCTGGAGGTCATGCATTCGGTCTATGGCGCCGACACGCGCATTCGCGACCTTGCGGGCGCTTATGGCATGGTGGAGCCCAGCGAGAGCGTTACACTTGACTTTTCGCAGGATGCAGCCGCGGGCGCCAACGCGACCGCGACCGCTCAGTAGCAAGACGGTAGCTGAGTATGACAAATGACTATCGCCGCGGTTCCGATGGGGGCCGCGGTTCTGGACGTCCCTCGTCGCGGGGACGTTCTGGTTATCAAGGAACGGGTCGGCAATCTTACAACGCCGGGCAGTCCCGTGGCAACGACCCGGCGTCGCGACTTCGCGGCTCGGGCGGCCCTCAAGTGCATAACACCAGGTCGCGCAAGAGTTCGTCGACCGAATGGCTCACAGGCACGCCTCTGCCTCGCCGCAAAGCTGTCATGGGCTTCATTGGGCTTGGCTTGGGCTTGGGCGTCTTTCGCCTTGCCGACTATCAAATTGTCGAAGCCGATAAACTGCGCGAGCGTGCCGATGCGCGCCGCCTGCTTGCGCAGACCCTCTATGCCAAACGTGGCACCATCTACGACCGCAACGGCAACGTGCTAGCGTCGTCGGTCGAATGTCGCAACATCGCCGTGAACCCCCAGCTTGTCGAGGATGTTGACAAGACGGTGTCGGCGCTGGTCAAGGCAACTGGAATCGATAAAAAGACCTGCCGCAAGCTCGTTGAGTCCGATGGAACCTGGGTGTATATCAAGCGCCAGGTGGACGAAGACGACGCTGCGGCGCTGGAGAAGAAGAACCTGCCCGGCGTGCTTTTTGAGCAGGCCATGAAGCGCGTATATCCATACGGCAATCTGGCATCGCAGGTGCTGGGTGTAGTGAATGTAGACAACGACGGCTTGACTGGTCTCGAAAAGCAATACAACAAGCTTCTGACCGGCACGAACGGTTCCCTCGTGCGCGAGCGCGCGAGGGACGGCAGCTATATCGCGGGCGGTGCCTATAAAAAGGTGGCTGCGGTCGACGGCGTTGACATTGTGACGACGCTCGACGTCAATATCCAGCGAGCGGCCGAGGATGCCCTGGCAGAGGCTGTCGAGAAGACAAAGGCCAAGAACGGCTCGGCTTTGGTCACCGACCCCACGACCGGTGAAATTCTCGCCGCCTGCTCGTACCCGACCTACGACCAGACCGATCTGGAGAACGCCAAGACCGAGGATATGAACCTGCGCCTGGTCACCGACGCCTACGAGCCCGGCTCGGTCTTTAAGACGCTCGTGGCGGGCGCTGGCTTCGACTTGGGCGTCGTGCGATCGAGTACGTCGTTTGAAGTGCCGGCGAGCATCAAGGTGGGCGACGATACCGTCACCGATGCCGACAAGCGCGACTATGCCATGACCATGGATGTACGCGAGATGATGCGCCGTTCGTCCAACGTGGGTTTTGTCCTGGTGGGGCGCAAGATCGGTGCCGACGACTTTGCCGCCTATGTGGACAAGTGGGGCATCGGTCACAGCTCGGGTGTCGATTTTCCGGGCGAGAGCCTGGGCATCGTCAAGGAGCGTGACCAGTATGACGGCGCCACGCTGGGCTCGATGAGCTTTGGACAGGCGTTGTCCGTCTCGCCGATTGAGATCGCACGTGCCGTGGGCGGCATCGCCAACGGCGGCGTGATGATGACCCCGCACTTCTATAAGTCCAGCAAAGGCGACGAGAAGGACTGGGGCGAAGGCGAGCGCGCGATTTCGGAGGACGCCGCATCCCAGGTGACATCGTGCATGCAGACGGTCGTGTCGGAGGGAACGGGCGTTGGCGGCGCGGTTGACGGCTATGACGTGGCGGGTAAGACCGGTACGGCCGAACGTGCCGACGAGAACGGCGGCTACCTCAAGGAGAACTACATGTCGTCCTTTATGGGCTTTGCACCGGCACAATCGCCCAAGGTGCTGTGCTATATCACGCTCGACGGAACGCCGAGCGGCTCAGATGCCGCTGCGGTTCCGTTCCAGTCCATTATGGCCAACGCGCTCGACGTGCTGGGTATCCCGCACACGAAGTAGGGGGTTACAATCTTTGGGGCGTGGTTTGTTGTCCCATATGAGGGGTGTTCACATGCCCTGCACCACGCATGCGCGGCGCTGGGATACAATACGCCGATAGCATTATTAGGTTTACAGGGGAGCTGCAATGATAGAGATCGCCGTCAACAACCTCGCGGCCGCAACAGGGGCCCGAACCGTGACGGGAGAAGCCGATCGGGTATGCCGCGGGTGCGTTATCGACTCGCGCCAGGTCGAGGAAGGGACGATTTTCGTCGCCTTTCCCGGTGAAAACGTCGACGGCAATGATTTTGCTTCCCGTGCCGTCCAGTCGGGTGCCGGCGCCGTCGTGATGACGCGTGAGCCCGAGGCCGAGCTGGTCTCGCTGGCACAGGACAAGGGCTGTGCCATCTTGCTGACCGATGATCCCGAGGAGTTTCTGCTGCGTTTGGCGCACGCGTATCGCCTGGAGCTTGGCTGCCTGGTCGTTGGCATTACCGGTTCCATCGGCAAGACGACGACCAAGGACGTGCTCGCCGCTGTGCTCGCCAAGCGCTATCGCGTTTGGGCCACCAAGGGCAATTTCAATAACCTGATCGGCATGCCGCTCACGGTGCTTTCCGCTCCGGCCGATACCGAGGTTCTGGTGCTCGAGATGGGCATGAACCATTTCCACGAGATTGAGCGCCTGTCCCAGTCCGCCAATCCCAACCTTGCCATCGTGAGCAAGATCGGTACCTCTCATATCGGCATTTTGGGCAGCCGCGAGAACATCGCCCGCGCTAAGGCCGAGATTGTCCAGGGTATGTGCGCCGCCGGCGACTATTTGCCGCTGCTGGTTTTGGGCGGCGAGGACGACTTTACGCCATTCATTCGCGATACGTTCGCCCAGCCTGCTGGTATCGACGTGATGCTGGCCGGCGTCTCGGACGATGATGAGGTCCGTGCCCGCGACGTTCGTGTTGATGACGAGGGCCGTCCGGTCTTTACGCTCGATTTTGGCCAGGGCGAGACGATCGATACCATGCTTGCCATCCCCGGCGTGCAGTCCGTTCCTAATGCCGTTAAGGCGGCCGCGGTTGCCTATCGCCTGGGCGTGACGCCCGAGCAGATCGATGCTGCCTTTAGGGGCCTCACGATCACCGGACACCGCCAGGAGATCAAGCGCGCCAAGAGCGGCGCCCGCGTCATCGACGATTCCTATAACGCCAGTGCCGAATCTATGGCTGCTGGCCTCGATCTGCTGTGCTCGCTTTCGTGTACGGGGTCTCGCATGGCGATCCTGGGCGAGATGGGCGAGATGGGCGATGAGGCTCCTCGCATGCATGAGCTCGTGGGCGCCTATGCCGCCGCCAAGAAGCTCGACATGCTGGCGTGCGTGGGTGGTGAGCTGGCCCAGCTTATGGCCGATGCCGCACGCATGATGGGCATGGACGAGGACCGCATCCAGGTGTTCTCCGATTATCAGCAGGTGCTCGACCGCATGGGCGGTGCGCTTGAAAAACATGATGTTGTACTGGTCAAGGGTTCCCGCTTTGTTGAGCTCGACCGCTTTGTGGAAGGTGTGTGCTAGCCCATGTTCGGCAATCCCTCGTATCCAACGTATCAGGCTTTTTTGGGGCTTGGCATCGCCGCAGCCATTGCGCTGCTGCTCATGCCGTGGTGGATCAAGCTGCTCAAGGTCGAGGGTATCGGCCAGCAGGTTCGTGCCGACGGTCCCAAGCGTCATTTGGTTAAGCAGGGAACGCCCACCATGGGTGGCGTTGTCATCCTCGTCGCGATCTCGCTGACCTGCCTGCTGATGGGCAAGCTCACCACCGAGCTCGTACTCGTGCTGCTCGCCACGCTGGCGACCGGCGTGCTGGGCCTGATCGACGACCTGACCTCCGTTACGCATGGGCGCTCGCTCGGTCTGACGCCCCATGCCAAGATGATCGGCCTAACCATTATCTGTGTCACCTTTACGGTACTTGCCGTCAACTGGTGCGGCGTCGCCCCCGAGATTCGTTTTCCCGGTGGGTTGACGATCGACCTTGGCGTGCTTTCGACTACCATCTGCGGCTATTCGTTCCCGTGGCTCTATATTGTCTTTTGCTGGCTGATGATTGCCGGTCTTTCTAATGCCGTGAACCTGACCGATGGCCTTGACGGTCTTGCTGGCGGCACCTCCATGATCGCCATGCTCGCCATGGCTGCCATGGCGTTTTTGCATGGAGACGTGAACCTGTCCATCTTCTGCACCGCGTGTGCCGGTGCCTGCCTGGGCTTTTTGTGGTTCAACTGCTACCCGGCGAGCATCTTTATGGGCGATACCGGCTCGCTTGCCCTGGGTGCCGCGTTTGCCTGCACCTCCATCATGACCAACACCGAAGTCGTTTCCCTCATCATCGGCGGACTGTTTATCGTCGAGACCCTGTCGGTCATGATCCAGGTTGTCTATTTCCACTTTACGCACAAGCGCGTCTTCCTTATGGCGCCCATTCATCATCATTTCGAAAAGAAGGGTTGGGCAGAGACCAAGGTCGTTATCCGTTTTTGGATTATCGCCGCGGCCTTTGGCGCCGTTGGCCTCGCCCTGTTCTTCCAGTTGGGATAGTGGTCTTTCATGCCTCTTGCTGAAGTCTTTAGCCTGCTTGTTTTGGGACAGGGTAAATCCGGTCTCGATGTCGCCCGTTGGGCGTTGGCTCACCCCGAGCGCGTGAGCACCACGACCGTGTATGGCGGCGGTACCTCCGAGCCCAATGACGCCACACGCGCGCTCGAGGCGCAGGGCGCGTCGTTTGTCTACGGCACCGAACAGGTCGAGGGCGCCTATGACGTATGCGTGACGTGCCCGGGCATCTCGGAGTTCTCGGGCTTCTTTAAGGCCGGGCGCGAACATGCCGCTCAGATTATGGGTGAGCCAGAGTTTGCCTATCGCCTGTCGCCCGATAACTGGATTGCCATCACGGGCACCAACGGTAAGACGACCACCACGTCGCTGACTGATTATCTGCTCAAGGCTGCCGGCGAGGCCAGCGTAGCTGTCGGCAACATCGGCGAGCCGCCGGTCAACGAGATTGACGGCCGAGCCCACAACGAGTGGTTTGTGGCTGAGCTCTCGAGCTATCAGATTGCTACGACCACCGAGCTCCACCCTCGCGTGGCGGTGCTGCTCAACATCACTCCCGACCACTTGGGCTGGCATAAGAGCCATAAGAACTATGCGCTTGCCAAGATCAAGCTGTTTGACAATATGGTCGATGACGATCTGGTGGTTGTCGACGTCGAAGACGCCGGCATTCACGAGTTCGATGAGTACATCTATACGCCGGGTCGCCGCATCTGCAACGTTGCTTTTGACGAGCCCGAGGGTGCAGACGCCGCCTTTGTGCGCGACGGCAAAATGGTCGTGCGCCTGAAGGGCGTCGAGACTCAGCTTGTCGCCACGTCCGAGCTCAAGATCTCGGGCCATCACAATGTCATCAATGCCTTATGTGCCGCCACGGCTGCTCTGGCCGTCGGTGCCGATGTCGATGGTGTCCGCCGCGGTCTGGCCTCGTTCCAGCCGCTCGAGCATCGCGTGGAGCCGTGCGGCGAGATTGACGGTGTGCGCTACGTCAACGATTCCAAGGCGACCAACACCGACGCGGTCGAGAAGGCACTGACGGCATTTCCCGATGACGACGTGATCTTGCTGCTCGGCGGCCACGATAAGGGCACGCCGCTCACGGACTTCGCGCGCGTTGTTATGGATAACGTGCGCTCGGTCGTCTGCTTTGGCGATGCGCGCGAGCGCTTCACCGCCGCTATGGACGAGGCCGATGTCGATGGCGATGTGGATATCGCCCAGGCGGATGACCTACGCGATGCCGTGGACGTTGCCCGTTCGCTGTCGAGCCGTGGCGACGTGATCTTACTTTCTCCTGCCTGCTCTTCGTTCGATGAGTTCTCGGGCTATGAGGAGCGCGGCCGCGTGTTTAAGGACTATGTGGCCCAGCTTGCCGCTGCAGCGAAATCGCAAATGGAATAGGGGTTGCCGGTGAGAGAGGAGAGCCCCCGACAAGGTATGAGGAGGCCCGACTCGGACCGTGCTTCCTCGCGGCGTAGCACACCGCGTTCCGGTCGCGGCGGGCAGTCGTTTAGCGAACGCTATATTGCCGGCGTTCCCGCCCGCATCATGCGCCCCCGTCTGATATTCATGGCCTGTCTGTTTATCTTGGTGTGTTTTGGCCTGCTGATGGTGTACTCGGCGTCTTCGGTCGAGGCGCTGCACGAGAATGGCTCAGCGACGTTTTTTCTGGGCCGACAGGCTGCGTTTGCCGTGGTCGGTGTTCTGGCGCTGATTGCCATCGTGCGCGTTTTGCCGGACAGCTGGTTTGGGGAGGATGTGCTCAGGATCTTCCTCATAGGCATGATAGGGCTACTGTTTCTGGTGTTCTTGGTGGGCAGCGGCAGCCGTGGCGCCACGCGCTGGCTCAACATCGCCGGCATTCAGTTCCAGCCTTCCGAGTTTTTAAAGCCATTTGCCATTGCGTATTCGGCCATCATGCTCGATCGCTTCTTTTCGCCCGGTGGCAACATCAACGAATTCCTTCGCAAGATGGGCATCTACCTGGGCATTTCGCTCTTTCTGATCTTTATCCAGCCCGATTTCGGTACCGTCCTGATCATCCTGTTGACCCTCATGTGCATGGCGTTGTTTGCGGGTCTCGACCCCAAATTTATCATCGGCGTGATAATCTTCGGCATTCTCGTGATCGTGATTGCGCTTGTTGCAGAGCCGTACCGTATGGTGCGTATCCAGGTTGCCTTGAACCCTTGGGCCGACGAGTATGGTGACGGCTATCAGGCCACGCTTGCCATCATGGCCTTTGCCTCGGGCGGTCTGTTCGGCCGTGGCATCGGCAACTCAACCATGAAGTACTCGTATCTGCCCGAGGCGCACAATGACTACATCCTGGCCATCATTGGCGAGGAAGTCGGTTTTGTCGGAACCGTGCTGTTCTTCTTGGTGTTTGCGATGCTGATCTACTCGGCGTTTCGCATTGCCGAGCAGGCGACCGATCGTCGGGGCGCGCTCATGGCGTCTGGCTCCGCGGTCATTCTCGCGGTGCAGTTTTTGATCAATGCGTTGGGCATCCTCAACGTGTTTCCCATGACGGGCAAACCGTTGCCGTTTATTAGCTACGGCGGTTCGTCGATTATTGTGTCGCTCATGCTTGCCGGTCTGATCCTGCGCGTTTCGTACGAGAGCGCGCGTCGCGATGAGTACGACCGTCGCCGCGAGAGCTTTGCCGTTATGGATGAGAGTACCGCCGGCGTGCCCCACGTGCGCGGCGAGCGATCTTCGCGTAACGGCTTTACCGTTCTGGATGGCTCTGCGACCGAGCCGGCAGCCCGTCCGCGTCAGCGAACGGCGCCGCAAGGTCGCCCGCCGCCCCCACCCCCGCCCCAGGCGGGCGGCGGATATAATCCAATCTATTTCAACTCGCACCCGTCGGCGCTTTTGCGCGCCGACGACCAGGGACCGCGTGTACGAAGGGACTACCATGACCGATAAGATGACCGTTGCTATCGCAGCCGGCGGTACGGCAGGGCATATCAACCCCGCGCTCGCCTTGGCCGAAGAGCTGCGTGACCGTGGCCACCACGTTGTGTTCGTGGGCCAGTCGCGCAAGCTCGAGGGTCGTCTGGTCCCCGAGGCTGGGTTTGATTTTGTGCCCATTACGGTTACGGGCTTCGACCGCTCCCGTCCTTGGACGGCGCTGACCTCGCTGTGGCGTGTCAACAAGGCCAAGCGTGCGCTCGCCAGTCATTTCTCAAAGGTCGGCAAGCCCGATGCCGCCATCGGTTTTGGTGCCTATGTCGAGGTTCCGCTGCTGGGGTGGTGCAAGGGCGCGGGCGTTCCGTATCTGCTGCATGAGCAGAACTCTGTTCCGGGCCTGGCCAACAAGATGATGAACTCCCACGCCGCCCGCGTGTGCATCTCGGTGCCGGCAGCGCGCGCGGTCTTTGAGCGCGAAGGTGACCCTGACCACGTACTCATGACCGGCAACCCCGTACGTCGTTCGGTGATCGAGGGCGATCGCGCTCGCGGCCGCAAGGCACTTGGCGTTCCCGAGGACGCTACGCTGCTGCTCGTCTTTGGCGGTTCACTTGGCGCTCAGCACCTCAACGAGCGCGTGGCTTCGCTCAAAAACGAGCTGCTTTCGCGCAAGAACCTCTATGTGTTGCATTCGACGGGTGCCGACGGCTTTGAGGAGACCGAGCGCGCTTTGGCGCTGACGCCCGAGGAGGCGAAGCGTTATCGCGTCCAGCCTTACATCGACAACATGGGCGATATGCTGGCTGCTGCCGATTTGGTGCTCTCGCGTTCGGGCGCATCGAGCGTGGCCGAGATCGCTGCGCTCGCCGTGCCCTCGGTGCTCGTGCCGTATCCGCATGCGACGGCCGACCACCAAACCACCAATGCCCGTTATCTGGTTGACGCCGGGGCCGGTGTGCTCTGCGCCGATGCCGATATCGATGGTTCTGCCTTTGCCGATGAGCTGCTGCACTTGGTCGATGACACGGCGGCGCGCGACGCCATGCGTCAGGCGGCACGTGGTCTGGCTCAGGATAGGGCCGCCGCTCTTCTGGCGGATGCGGTAGAGGGTTTGCGTTAGTTAGACGGGATATCGTCGGTCGCCCTCGCGCTGATGCGGTAGGTGCGGTACAGTTAACGGGTTACAGGCAGTGTTTACGCAAGGAGTACACGAGCACATGGCTGATTCCCAGACTGCAACCTCCGCGCCCGAGTTTAAGAGCGCCCACTTTATCGGTATCGGCGGCGCCGGCATGAGCGGCATCGCCCTCGTTCTGCACGAGCGCGGTTATGCCGTTACCGGCTCCGACCTTAAGACGTCACGTTATATCCGCCAGCTTACCCGCGCTGGTGTGGAGGTGCATGTGGGCCATGAGGCCGCCACGATCGACGAGGTCAAGCCCGACGTGGTTGTTGTCTCCACCGCTATTCCGGAGTCCAACCCTGAGCTCGTGCGCGCTCGCGAGCTGGGCATTCCCGTGTGGCCCCGTGCTAAGATGCTCTCTGCTTTGGGGCACGGCTACACTACCGTTGCCGTTGCCGGCACGCATGGCAAGACCACCACGTCTTCGATGTGCGCCACCATGCTCGACCGCATGGGTCTGGATCCGAGCTTCTTGATCGGCGGCATCGTCGAGGGCTATGACACGAACGGCAAGAATGGCTCGGGCGACTACTTTGTCGCCGAGGCCGACGAGTCCGACAGCTCCTTCCTGTTCCTGAACCCCAACGTGGTCATTGTGACCAACGTCGAGGCCGACCACCTCGATCACTATTCGGGTATCGAGGAGATCGAGGCAACTTTCGCCAAATTCATGAGCCTGGTGGGCGAGGACGGTACCGTCATCGTCTGCGGCGAGGACCCGCATCTGGTCGAGCTCGCCAAGTCGACGGGCCGTCACGTGCTTTCCTACGGCTTTGCCGAGAGCAACGACATCGTCTGCGTGCACCCGGATGTCAAGGGCATCCAGAGTGACTTTATCGTTCGCTTTGAGGACGGCACTGAGCACGCTGTGGAGATCAAGAGCAACCCCGGTCGCCACAACATGCTCAACGCCACGGCTGTGCTCACCGTCGCCCATGTCCTGGGCCTTGACATCGACGCCGCCGCCAAGGCGCTCTCGAGCTTTGAGGGCGTCCGCCGTCGCTTTACCCACGTGGGCGATATCGATGGCATCACCGTGGTCGATGATTACGGCCATCACCCCACCGAGATCAAGGCGACGCTTGCTGCCGCTTCGTCGCTGGGCTACAAGCACGTCGACGTCGTGTTCCAGCCGCACCGCTATTCGCGCCTGCAGGCCCTGTGCGACGACTTTGCCGATGCATTTGCCAATGCCGATAAACTGCTGCTGATTGATGTGTTCTCGGCTGGCGAAATGCCCATTCCGGGTGTCACCTCTAAGATGCTCGCCGATACCGTGCGCGCCAAGCATCCTGGCAAGGAGGTCGTGTACTGCTCCAGCCGTCTTGAGCTCAATCAGGAGCTCGAGCAGATGGTGGGCGAGGGCGACCTGCTGCTCACCATGGGTGCCGGCGACGTTACGACCGTCGGTCCCGAGTTCATTGAGTATCTGACTGCCAAGAAAGACGCTTAAGACTAATGGGTCTGTTTAACGCCGTCATGGCGCTCTCGGGCATGATCGACACGGATGTGATCGAGGACGAGCGCCTTGCGCGTCATACGAGCTATCGTATCGGCGGCAAGGCCGACCTCTTTGTGACGTGCCATAGCTATCATGCCCTCCGCCGCGCCGTGGCGGTGCTCGATCGCGAGCAGGTGCCGTGGGTCATCATCGGCAAGGGCTCCAATCTGCTGGTTGCCGATGGCGGTTATCGCGGTGCCGTCATTTCGCTCGGACGTGAGTTTCAGCGCACGGTTGTTGCCGATGACGGTTGTACGCTGACGGTCGGTGCGGGCGTGATGTTTGCGCGCCTGGTCAACGATGCCCTGTCGCGTAGCCTCTCGGGCCTTGAGTTTGCCGTTGGCATCCCTGGTTCGGTCGGCGGTGCGATATCTATGAATGCCGGCACACGGACCGAGTGGATTGGCTCGCTGGTTGAGGATGTCGTAACGTTTGACCCGGCATCCGGTATCAAGCATTATGCGGGGTCCGAGATCACTTGGGGCTACCGCGAATGTAGTCTTCCCCGCAATGAGATCATCCTCGAGTGCGTGCTCAAGCTTAAACCGGCGCCCAAGGCCGACATTCGCGAGCGCATGGAGCGGTACCTTACGAGGCGCAAGCGTACGCAGCCCATGGGTCGCGCATCCTGCGGGTCGGTCTTTCGCAATCCGCCCGATGCGAGTGTGGGCAAGCTTATCGAGGATTGTGGATTAAAGGGTTTTTCGATTGGCGGCGCGGAAGTTTCGCCCGTTCACGCTAATTTTATCGTTAATAACGGAACTGCCTCGGCCGATGACGTTGCCGCGGTTATCAGACATGTGCACGGAAAGGTGAGGGAGGCGTATGGCATCGAGCTCAGACCGGAAGTTAAATTCCTCGGCTTCTAGAGCATCGAAACCCACCTTCCGCCGCGCCGGAGGGCGTTCCGGCGCGCCTGCCAAACCTCAACGCAATACCGTCGCGCACTCTAAGTCTGGCGGGCATGCTCGACAGACCAGTCGACCGGTCGTCGGCTCGCAGCTCGGTAATCGTCCGGCCGCAAAAAAGTCCTCGCGTCCCTCGGTGACGTCAAAGCCTGTTATGGGCGCCAAGCCTGCCCGTCCCATGGCAACTCCCAAGCCCTCGACGGGAACTAAGGCGGCGCGTCCAGGTCGCACGCTGGGCGCATCGAAACCGCGCTCGCTGACATCGGTGCCGGCTACCGCCAAGAAGCCTTCGAGTAAAAAAGGTTTCAACCCGTTATCTTCACTTGGAGCGATGGCAAATAAAACATCAGACGCCGCTTCTGTCGTTACCGGCAAAGGCAAAATCGTGGGCGGCGTTCTGGCCGTCTTGGCCGTGCTCGTCGTCGTTGCCATCGTGGTGATCAACTCTGGATTGTTTACTGCCACTGATATTCAGATTCAAGGCAGCGAGCATGTGACGAAGCACGATGCTATCCAGCTGATCGACTTGCCCGAGGGAACGTCGCTTTTTAACGTCGATCCCGACCAGATTACCGAGGATCTCAAGCAGAACCCGTGGGTCTCGGGCGTGGATGTCCAGCGCCAGTTTCCCCATACGCTTATCATCACGCCGACGGAGCGTAAAGTTATCGCCATTGCGTATATCAGTTCCGACGACCTTGCCTGGGCTATCGGAGACGATGACACCTGGATCGCCCCGCTGTCGACGTCGGTCGAAGTGGACGACCAGGGCAACGTCATCACGACAGGGCAGGGCTCAAATACCTTGACCGGAATCGATGCCGCGCTGGCGCTCGCCAAGCATTATGGCGCGGTGTTGTTGACTGATGTCTCGGCGGATGTCGCTCCGGTTTCCGGCCAGGCAGTGAGCTCCAAGGCCGTTAAGGCCGGTCTGGATTATGTGCGTGGTTTTTCGAGCGAGTTCTTGGGACAAGTCAAGGATATTTCCACGCCTTCGGTCGAAGCCATCTCGGCAAACCTCAATAACGGCATTGAGGTGTCGCTGGGCGATTCGGACGATATCGCCAAGAAGGAACGCGTAGTCACCAAGTTGCTTTCGCAGGTAGAGGGCGTAACGTATATCAATGTGCGCTCTCCGGGCAACTACACATTTAGGAATGCTCCGACCTCGTAGCGCTGGTTGATGCTTTGTTGAGGGGCCATACCACGCCGTTTATCTGGTTTGTTTGGTTTTCACGGTCAATTATTTGACTGATACGTTCATAATGTGCAAACATAATACGGTTTACCTTTGCATTTACTTTCAACCTGAAGGTTAATGTGCGCAGGGGTCGACCCATGCTATGGCTATAACCTTTGTTCGGAGGACCGACATGCACGAGACAGAGATCAACAACTACCTTGCCGTCATTAAGGTGGTCGGCGTCGGCGGCGGCGGTACCAACGCGGTCAATCGAATGATCGAAGAGGGCATCCGCGGCGTCGAGTTTGTTGCCATCAACACCGATGCTCAGGCGCTCGCGATCTCTGATGCCGATATCAAGGTGCACATCGGCACCGACCTTACCCGCGGCCTGGGCGCCGGCGCCAACCCCGAGGTTGGCCGCAAGGCTGCCGATGAGTCCCGCGACGACATTGCCGAGGCGCTCGCTGGCGCCGACATGGTGTTTATCACCTGCGGTGAGGGCGGTGGCACCGGTACCGGCGCTGCTCCCATCGTTGCCGATATCGCGATGAACGAGGTCGGCGCACTGACCGTCGCCGTCGTGACCAAGCCCTTCACCTTCGAGGGCCGCAAGCGCAAGAAGAGCGCCGAGGAGGGCATCAAGACCCTCTCCGATTGCGTCGACACCATGATCGTCATCCCTAACGATAAGCTGCTCGACATCGCCGAGAAGAAGACCACCATGCTCGAGGCCTTCGCGATTGCCGATGGCGTCCTTTCCCAGGGCACCCAGGGCATCACCGACCTCATCACCGTCCCCGGTATCATCAACCTGGACTTCGCCGATGTTAAGACCATCATGAAGCAGGCCGGTACCGCCATGATGGGTATCGGTACCTCTTCTGGGGATACACGTGCCGTCGACGCTGCTCAGCAGGCCATCTCCAGCCCGCTGCTCGAGAGCTCCATCGATGGTGCCACGCGCGTGCTGCTCTCCATCGCTGGTTCCAAGGACCTGGGCATCCAGGAGATCAGCGACGCCGCCGACGTTGTCGCCAATGCCGTCGACCCCGAGGCGAACATCATCTTCGGTACCGTTGTCGACGAGTCCCTGGGCGATCAGGTGCGTATCACCGTCATCGCTACGGGCTTCTCCGATTCCAACGTCAACCGTCAGGACGAGCTCTTTGCTGCTCAGCAGTCTCAGAGCAAGGCCGCTGCCTCCGCTGAGCCGCAGCGCACCGCTCCGGCTGCCAGCCCAGCTCAGGCCGCTCCGACCCGCAACGTCGGTGGTACCGAGCTGCCCAACTTTGGCAACGACCAGTTCGAGCTTCCCGACTTCCTGAAGCGCGGTAGCTTCTAGTTCGTTTTTCTCAACGACCTGCACGGGGTGTGTCCATTTGGATGCACCCCGTTTTATTTCTCGTTTGTAAACGAAAGCCTCCAATCTCCTTACGTTCCCTTTACGTTTGGTCCCTACCGCTGCGGGTATCCTTTTAGGGAAGTATGACAGCCGTATAAACGCTGGCTGTAGCGGCGATGCCGCGGTACTTGTGTTATTAGGAGGCTTTAGTATGGCAGCACGTGCGGACAACGTTTCGCGTGTCGACCATGATGGAGTTACGTTGGTGGAGGGCGCGACATCCGATGTTCGCTTTGCCTTTACCGAGCGCACCGGTGGCGTTTCTGAAGATGCGTACTCCTCGCTCAACCTGGGCTCGCATGTAGGCGATGACCCCTTTGCTGTTCAAGAAAATCGTCGTCGAGCGCTCGAAGCTATGGGCGCCACTGAGTGCGAGCATAATCTGCTCGTGCCCAATCAGGTACATGGTGACCATATCGTTACGGTGTCTTCGAACGGCGCCGACGATCTTGAGGCTGTTCGCGAGCAGATTGCCGAGGGCTGCGATGCCATCGTCTGTACGGCCCATGACGTGCCCGTGCTTCTCTGCTTTGCCGACTGCGTTCCCGTGGTGCTGGTGGCCCCCGGCGGATTTGCCGTGGTGCACTCTGGTTGGAAGGGCACGATTGCACGTATTTCTGCCAAGGCGTGCCAGGCGCTTTGCGATGCTGCCGGCTGCGATGCGAGCGACGTTTCCGCCTATATCGGCCCCCATATCTTGGCTGATGAATATGAGGTATCCCAGGAGCTCATGGATCGCTTTGCCGCCGAGTTCTCTTGCATCGATGCGAGTATCTCTCGCATGCTCGATCTATCCGCCGCCATTCGTGAGGCGCTGGTAGATATCGGTGTGGACGCGGATAATATCGTGGATACCCAGCTTTCGACTGTGTGTCAGAACGACCGCTTTTATTCCTACCGTAACGAGGACGGCACCTGTGGGCGCCATGCTGCGATCGGCGTGATGCTATGAGAAAGATCGTATCGGTCCTGAGCGCCGCTGTGCTTACGCTTACGCTGTGCGCCTGTTCTTCGGGATCTTCTACCTCTTCCATTACCGTGGCCGGCTCCACGACCTGTCTTCCTATCGCCGAGATTGCGGCAGAGGGCTTTAAGGAGGAGACCGGCATCGACGTGCTCGTCTCTGGTTTGGGCTCTTCCGCTGGCATCGAAGCCGTCAGCGCTGGCACGGCCGATATCGCCAGCTCCTCCCGTGGACTCAATGCCGACGAACAGGATCTGGGCCTGACTCCCATCGTCATTGCCCACGACGGTATCGCGGTCATCGTGAACGACGATAACCCGGTCGATAACCTCTCGACCGAGCAGCTCCGCGATATTTACGCCGGTAAGATCACCAACTGGAAGGAAGTCGGCGGAGAGGACCTGAAGATCCAGGTCATCAACCGAGACGAGGCGTCCGGCACGCGTGAGGCCTTCCGCACCATCGTGATGGACGGCATCCCCTTCGATCGCCGCTCGGCCGTTCTTTCGGGCACGGGCCAGGTGCGCGACGTGGTATCTCGTTCGCGCGGGGCTATCGGCTACATTTCGCTGGGCTTCGTCGATAGCCTCAACGCCAAGACCTCGGTCAAGGCCGTCTCGGTCAATCATGTTGAGGCGTCCGAGAAGACGGTCGCGAGTGGCGGCTATCCCATCTCGCGCGACCTTTACTTCTTTGTGAAGGGTGCGCCTTCGCAGCAGGCGCAGGATTACATCGACTACGTGACGTCCGAAAAGATGGATAAGCAGATTCGCGAGGCGGGCTTTATTCCCGTCACCAACGACGAGAAGGGGAGTGAGTAGCATGGAAGCACAGGAAAACTCCCAGACTGAACAGAATGCTCAGGCGCCCAAGAAGCGCGAGCTGGCGCTCGTATCGCGCAGCACCTATATCAAGGAGAAGGCGCTGCAGTGGATCTTCTTTGCCTGCGCGTTCTTGGCGGTTGTTACCGTCATCCTGATTTTTGTCTTTACCACGTACTCGGCGCTGCCCGTCTTTACCGACATCGGTCTGGCGGACTTCTTTAGCTTTACGTGGGCGCCCTCTGAGGGCCACTACGGCATCGTGTCGCTGCTTGCCGGCTCGGGTCTGGTGACCGTCGGTGCGCTCGCCATGGGTGTGCCCCTGGGCGTGGGCACGGCCGTGTATCTGGTCGAGATCGCCGGCAAGCGCGTGCGCAAGCTCATCAGCCCTGCCGTTGACCTGTTGGCCGGCATCCCTTCTATCATCTATGGCTTCTTTGGCATGATCATCATCCGTCCGTTTATCGCGCAGGTGACCGGTGGTCTTGGTTTTGGTGCGCTGACGGCGTGGTTCGTGCTTGCCATCATGATCGTCCCTACCATCACCACGCTCACCATCGATGCCCTCAATTCCATTCCCATGGGCATTCGCGAGGCATCGTATGCCATGGGCGCCACCAAGTGGCAGACCATCTATAAGGTCGTGCTACCTGCCGCCAAGCTGGGTATCGTGGATGCCATCGTGCTGGGTATGGGCCGTGCCATCGGCGAGACCATGGCCGTGCTCATGGTCGTGGGTAACGCCCCGGTTATTCCCGACAGCATTGCGAGCCCCATCTCGACGCTCACGAGCCAGATCGCGCTCGACATGAGCTATTCCTCGGGTCTGCACCGCTCGGCGCTGTTCGGCATGGGCGTGGTCCTGTTTATCATCTCCGCCACGCTGGTGGGCGTCGTCCGTCTGATTTCCAAGAAAAAGAGGGGGTAGGCTATGTCCGATTCCGTTGACGCGACGGTCGATACGACCTCGTCGCGCGAGCGCATCAAGCGTGCCCTTTCCCACGGCAAGAAGGGCCGCATCAACAAGGACTTGTCCAACAAGATCATGCTCGGCGTATTCCGCGCGGCTGCCTATATCACCACGCTGGTGCTGGTCGCTATCATCGCATATGTGGTCATTAACGGCCTGCCGCATATCTCGCTCGACTTTATCTTCGGTTGGCCCCAGGGCGTCAACGCCGAGGGTGGAATTTGGCCCACGATCGTCTCGACCGTCTATGTGACGGCGCTCGCCATGCTTATCTGCACGCCGATTGCTGTGCTGGCAGCCGTCTATCTGGCCGAGTACGCCAAGCAGGGCAAGGTCGTCGAGCTCATTCGCTACGCTGCTGACGCTTTGGCCTCGGTGCCCTCTATCGTTATGGGCCTGTTTGGCTACGCCTTGTTTGTCGAGGCCATGGGTCTGGGCCTTTCGATGGTCTCGGCCGCTCTGGCACTCGCGCTCTTGATGCTTCCCATCGTCATGCGCACCACCGAAGAGGCCATTCGCGCCGTTCCGCGCTATATCCGTTGGGGCGCGTACGGCCTGGGCGCCACCAAGTGGCAGGTTGTCTCCAAGATTGTGCTTCCTTCTGCCTTTGGCCGTATTGCCACGGGCATTGTCCTTGCCATCGGCCGTGCCATTGGCGAGACCGCCGTGGTGCTCTACACCATGGGCCAGGCCATCAATCTACCTATCTCGCCGCTCGATTCCGGCCGCCCCATGACCGTTCACCTTTATCTGCTTGCCAATGACGGCATCAACATGAACGCAGCCTACGGCACCGCGCTCTTGCTGATGGTGATCATTCTGGCCTTCAACCTGTTTGCGCGCTTCCTGTCGCGCAAGCGTCGCTAGTTAAGGAGTCCCATGTCCGTTTATCAGTCCGCTCCCACGCTGGAGCAAGCGGCCATTACGGCCAAGGATTTCAACTTTTGGTACGGTGACTTTCATGCGCTGACGGGGCTCGACCTCAACATCGCTAAAAACGCCATCACCTCCTTCATTGGCCCTTCGGGCTGCGGTAAGTCGACGTTTTTGCGCTGCATCAACCGCATGAATGATCTTATCGAGGGTACGCGCGTCGAGGGCACCATGACGCTCGACGGCAACGATATCTATGCCGAGGGCGTCGACCCGGTCGACCTCCGTCGCCGCGTGGGCATGATTTTTCAGCAGCCCAACCCGTTTCCCAAATCCATCTACGAGAATGTCGCCTTTGGCCCTCGTCTGCAGGGCGTGACTAGCAAAAGCGACCTCGATGACATCGTGGAAGAATCGCTCAAGCGCGCCAACCTCTGGAAAGAGGTATCCAATCAGCTCAACAAGGATGGTTTGGCGCTCTCGGGCGGTCAGCAGCAGCGTCTGTGCATCGCGCGCGTGCTTGCGGTGCAACCCGATGTCCTTCTGATGGACGAGCCCTGCTCCGCCATCGACCCCACGTCCGTCTCTAAGGTCGAGGATCTGATGGCCGAGCTGGCGCCCGAGATGACGATCATCATCGTCACGCATTCAATGCAGCAGGCAGCTCGTATCAGCGACTACACCGCATTCTTCTTGCAGGAAGTTGCCGGCGAGCCCGCCACGCTCATCGAGTATGGTCAAACCGACGCGATCTTCACCAGCCCGGTGGACTCGCGGACGGAAGACTATATCACCGGCCGCTTTGGCTGATCGGTGCGACTAGTCCCAAGCCGATCGGACCTGGTCCGGTGCGTATTCACTGTGCGGGCTGCATGACCGCACCCAACTGATTGGAGTGAACCATGCGCAAACTGTTTTCCCGTCAGCTCGTCGAGGCCCGTCACGAGATGCTGAGCATCTATGAGGCCGTCGATCTGGCTCTCCACGATGCCGTGAAGGCCTATGTGACCGACGACCGCAAGCTCGCCACCAAGACCAAGAAACGTACGCTTTCGATTGACGCGCGCTGCGCCAACCTGGAGGCCGTCTGCTACAACCTGATCGCCACGCAGTCACCGGTCGCCTCCGACTTCCGCCTGCTTCAGACGATCATCTACGTCGACTTTAACCTGCAGCGCATGACCGATAAGGTCCGTCAGATCTGCCGTGCCACGCGTCATATGATCAAGGCCGACATCTCGCTGCCCCAGGAGCTCGTCGGTACGGTTGAGGCCGAGGCCGAAGCTGTTTACCAGGTGCTGGGCTCTTCGCTTTCTGCGCTCGTCACCAATGACATGTCCATCATCTGCAACCTGGCCGTCGAGGACGAGCCAGTGCACGCCGCCTACGAGAAGTTCTTCCGCACCTTTAACCGTATGGATACGGGCGACTTTATGGACGACGACAGCAACTATGACGACCTGCGCCGCGCCATCATGGTTTCGCGCTACCTCGATCGCATCGCTTCCATTTCCATCGATGCCGCTTGCCGTCTGACCTTCCTGTTGACTGGTCAGCGTATGAACGCCGGCGATATCGCCCGCACTGATGAGGACGAGCTCGAGAGCATGCGCGTGCCTTCGGGCGAGGGTGTTATCATGAGGCCCGCCGTCGACGCGCGCTACGTTGCCAAGGTGCCCGCCAACGAGGTCAGCGAGGGTCTTCGCTACCTGCTCGATCATCTTGAGGACGAGGACGATGGCGAGGACGACGAGGAGTAAGTAGCCCCGTTCGTCGAAAGATTGTAAATACCTAAGTGAGCGCGGCCTTGCACATGCGGGGCCGCGCTCTTGCGTTAGCATGGGACTACTTGTTTGGCTGTCAGCGGAGGCGATTGGCAATGGATAACTATTTGGATTTGATGCGCGCTCGCCGCGAGCAGATTCTGGAACGTTTTTATGCGGCGCTCGATCGCGCGGGCCGCCCCCACGACGCCGCGCGCCTCATTGCCGTGTCCAAGACCGTTGGTGTCGATGAGACTGTTGCTGCCATCCAGGCGGGGTATCGCCATTTTGCCGAGAACCGCCCGCAGGAGCTGGTTCGCAAGCTCACGGGTCTGGCGGAGCATCCGGAGCTGCCCGAGGTGCGCTTCGATATGATCGGCAACCTGCAGACCAATAAGATCAATGCGGTGCTGGGCTCAGCCGAGATGATTCACTCGGTGGGTTCGCTGCATCTGGCACAGGCGATCTCGAGCCGTGCTGTCCGCAAGATTGAGGCAGGCGAGCTCGCCGGCCCCCAGCGTGTGCTCATCGAGGTCAATGTGAGTGGTGAGGAGTCGAAGGGAGGCTTTTCGCCCGATGAGATTCGCGCCGCCGCGGGTGAGCTTGCGGAACTTGAGGGAATTTGCGTACAGGGGCTTATGACTATGGCGCCCCGGGGGAATAAGGATGTGGCACGCCGCACCTTTGCGGGGCTTCGTGAGCTGAGGGATGAGCTGGAGGCTGCGCATCCCGATTTGAACCTGCCTGAGCTTTCCTGCGGCATGAGCGAGGACTTTGAGCCTGCCCTTGAGGAGGGCTCTACGCTCGTTCGCCTGGGCAGGGTAGTATTTAGCCCGGAGTTTGCAGTAAAATAAGGCTCTGAAGTGCGCACTGATTATCGGGGCGCCTGCACTAAACCGCGAGAGGACACAACCATGGGCTTCCTTGACGAGATTAAAAATAAGATGCACCTGGGCGGCCAGCAGGGTTACGACCAGGGTTATGGCCAGGACGACGACTACGGCTACGATGACGGCTATGACGATAGTTATCAGGGCAACGGCTACGGCGGTGCTTCGGGCGAGGGCTTCTACACCCAAGACGAGCCGAGCAACGGCCTGCTTGGTCAGACGCGCCGCGGTGAAGCTGAGTCGGTTGCCGTGTATACGCGCTCCGGTCAGCTGGTCGGCGATGACTCCCGCCATGCCACGACGTATAACCCGCCTTCGCGCTCGCAGGACAGTGTTGCGAGCGGTTATCGTCCTGGTGCCTATGACACGCCGTCGAGCTACGCCGAGAACACCCGCGCCCGTGCCGCCGCTGCGCCCGCGCCTGCACCGAGTGATGCCTCGGCCTATGCGAGCAATATCATCAACGCCACGCCGCAGCTGCCGGCCTATGTCCTGCGCCCCGAGAGCTATGACGACGTGGAGACCGTGGTGCGCCGCGTTCGCACCAAGCAGCCTGTCGCACTGATTTTTGTGGGCGTACGCACCGAAGTTGCTAAGCGCGTCTTGGACTTCTCTTACGGCTTTGCCTGCGGTCTGGGTGCCACGGTCAAGGAGGTGGGCGACCGCGTGTTCATGGTGCTGCCCGCCGGCTGCGAGGTCAAAGATTCCGATCTCAAGAAGCTTCGTGCCGACGGCTACCTTAAGTAAAGACAAGACGAGGAGATTCCCATCAACATCTACACTATCGTCCAGCTGGTCAACACGCTGTTCAACTTCTATTCCACGCTCATTGTCGTCTACTGCTTTATGACGTGGATTCCCATGAAGCAGGGCGGTTTGCTTCAGGATATTGCTGCGGTGCTCGATAGCGTGTGCGGTCCGTGGCTCGGCCTGTTCCGTCGTTTCATCCCGCCGATGGGCGGTGTCGATTTTTCGCCGGTCGTTGCGATTATTGCGTTGCAGTTGGTGCAGAGGCTGGTTCTGCAGCTTCTTATAGGTATACTCGTATAGAACTGACTTAGTAACTTACGTCGGGCGTGTACGCCGAGGCGATGAAAAAGGAGACTTGTTATGGCTATTACCCCTGCAGACATCCAGGCTCAGACTTTCTCTGAGGCCAAGCGTGGCTACGATCCTGCCGAGGTCGACGTCTTCTTGGAGACACTGTCCTCCGAGGTTGACGCTATGCTCGCTAAGATCGTCGACCTTAAGGGCCGTCTGACTGCTACCGAGCAGCAGCTTGCCGATGCCCAGGCTCAGCTTGCCCAGGCTCAGGATGCCACCGCCCAGGCCGTTCCTGCCGCCCCCGTGGCTGCTCCCGCCCCTGACTTCTCCGCTCAGGAGCGCCAGATTTCTGCTGCCCTGATCGCTGCCCAGCAGACCGCTGAGACCATCGTCAACGATGCCAACGAGAACGCTGAGCGTATCCGCAACGAGGCTGACGCCAAAGCCCGCGAGGTTATCCGCCAGGCTCTGACCGAAAAGCAGGCCGAGCTCGAGGAAATCGACCGTCTGAAGGCTTCCCGCGAGGAGTTCAAGGCCGAGTACCTCAAGCTCATCCAGCATTTTATGGACGATGCCCAGAACTCCTTCCCGGCCGACCTCATGGCCTCCACGCCGGTCGGTTCTGCCGCTTCTCCTGCGGTGACTGTTCCCGCCGAGCCGCTGCCCGTCGCTGACCCGGTTGTCCCCGTGGCCGATCCCTTCGCCCCGATCGACAACTTTGCCGCCGACGACCTGGACTAACATTCGGCCTACAATTTAGTGCCTAGAAAGGACCCGCAGCTTGCGGGTCCTTTTTTATGACTGTGCCGGGGTGCGTAACATAAAAAACCGAGCCCTGCACATAGTGGCGCAGAACTCGGCGAACGGGTGAGCGGTCAAGGGTAGGTTTTAAGGCATGTCCCAAAAATCTACTTGAGGAGGAAGTCGGAGAGGGGAATGGTGCGGGCCTCGCGATGCTCGGGATCGGCGATGTGGTCGGCGGGATAGCCACAGACGAGCATGTGATAGGGATAGACGCCCTTGGGCAGATTGAACTGCTCCTCTGCCACCTCAGGCTTAAAATGGCATACCCAGCACGTTCCCAGGCCCTGCTCGGTGGCCTCCATCATCATCTGATCACACACGATGGACGTATCGATTTCACTGGAATTCATCTGGTCATACGGGCGCACCCAAGCATCATCGGTAACGCTGCAAATAAGGAAGACAAGCGGAGCTCCAAAGATAGACCCATCACGAGCAAACCGAGGCTGACAAGCAGCGGCCTTCTCCAGAAGCTCAGGCGTATCCAACACCATCACACGGGTTGGATGATTATTACAAGCAGAAGGAGCAATACGCCCAGCCTCAACAATGGCATCCACCACAGCCTGCTCAACAGAACGATCCTCAAACTCGCGACAAGAATACCGACCCCGAGCCAGATCCAAATAAGACATACAAGCCCTCCAACAATTTAAAATCAAACAAACCCAAAGTAACCCAAACAGTACCCAAAGCAGCAATCGGCCAAACGCTCATCAAGGGCCAAAGTGTCCGAACGGATACCAAAGGTCCCTTCAGCCAAACCCCCATTGCGCTACAACTATCAGCCAAAGTTCCCAATGGTGATACGTAAGGCGAAGGGCCGACCACGGTTTACTTTCGAACGACTCTGCAAAGCAGCCGGAGTGAGAAAGCAAACCGTGGCCGGCCCTTCGCCGCCGGGACACGTACCCCCAATTAACTGTTCTTCATGACAATCGAATCCACAACATCAGCCACATTCTCGCAGCAGTCAGCACAGTACTCCAGGAAGGCATACACGTCACGCCAAGCGATGACCTCGAGCGGATCCTTGCCGTTGACGTGCAGGTTACGCATGGCGTTGATATAGAGCTCGTCGGCCTCGGACTCGATGGTGTTGATCTGGATGACGAGCTCGCGCAGCGTCTTGGACTTGCGGTAGTTAGGCAGCTCGACCATCAGGTCTTTCATGGCGCGGCAGGCGTCGGTCACCTTGTGAGCGATGACGATGGCATCGGGGTGGATGCTCTGGATGTTGGTGAAGTAGACGCGCTGCACGACGCCCTCGATGCGGTCGAGCACGGTGTCGAGCGAGCAGCTCATCAGGTCCAGATCCTCGCGCTCAAGCGGGGTGATAAAGGCGGTGAGCAGGGCGTCCTCAAGCTCATGGTGCTTCTTGTCGGCCGCATGCTCGATCGCATGCATCTTGTCGAGCATATCGTGAATCTTTGCGGGATCGAAGTTCTCGAAAATCTTGGTAAGCAGCTCGGCGGCCTGGACGGCGAGGTCGGCGCAAGCGACGTAGTTGTCAAAGTAGAACGAATCGGGTTTCTTTGCCATGAGTGGGTCCTTTCGAGGCGAAGACGGGTGGGCGAGGTGTTACGGTCCGGATGGACGTTCGGTTTGACTAGATGAACATCATGAACAGCTTGGCCATGACAAAGCTGATGAGTCCGCAGGCGGGGAAGGTGAAGAACCAGGTGAACATCATGTCCTTGACGACGCCGAAGTTGATGGCCGAGAGGCGTTTGACGGCACCGACGCCCATGATGGCGCAGGTCTTGATGTGCGTGGAGGACACGGGGATGCCGGTAAGGGTGGCAAGCAGCAGGTTCGCGGCGCCCGCCAGGTCGGCGGAGAAGCCCTGGTACTTTTCGAGCTTGACCATGCTCTGGCCAACGGACTTGATGATGCGCTCGCCGCCCACGCTGGTGCCGATGCCCATGGTGGCCGAGCATAGCAGCATAATCCAGATGGGGATGCCGGCATCGCCGACGCTCGTCTGGCCGCTGGCAAAGGCCACGCCTAAAAAGAGCACGCCGATGAACTTCTGTCCATCCTGCGCGCCGTGCATAAAGCTCATGGCCGCAGCGCTCGCGATCTGAGCGTATTTAAAGAAGACATTGGCACGTCGCCTGTTGGCGGCGGCGAAAAGAATCGAGACGAGCTTGCACAGGACCCAGCCCATGACAAAGCCCAGCCCGATGGAGAGCGCCAGGCCGTAGATGACCTTCATCCACTCGTGGACGTTGACGCTGCTCGCACCGCCGAGGGCGATGGCGGCACCGGTCAGGCCGGCGATAAGGCTGTGGCTTTGCGAGGTGGGGATGCCAAAACGCGACGCTGTGGCGCCGTAGACGACGATGGAGAACAGCGCCGCGCACAGGCAGGCGAGCGCCATGGTACTGTTTCCGCCAAAGTCGACAATATGGGAGATGGTGTTGGCGACGCTCGCGTTAAAGTGCGTCATGATGAGCACGCCGAGGAAGTTGAATGCGGCACTCATGAGAATGGCGGCGCGGGCGGGCATGCAACGCGTAGTGACGCAGGTCGCGATGGCGTTGGGTGCGTCGGTCCATCCATTGACGAAGATGGCGCCGAGCGCGAGGATCACGGTGACGGCAAGGACTGGGTTCGACACAAGTTGGCCGAGGAAGGTTGAGAACGTTACGTCCATATATGGGCTTTCTCGAAGTTTGCAGGCACGTTACAGAAACATGATAAATCGTATCACCTCCTGCGGGTTTCTTTACCGAGTTCTGATGGGAGCAGTGAATTTTTTGGCACTAAAATTGAATATTATCCCTGTTGACCGCGGGTGTTCTTTTTGCTAACACGCCATGCGGACACATGCGATCGCTCCGACACCCCAAAACCACAGCCTGTTCGCTTTACAACATGCAAACATGCGTTCGATAATAGGAGGCATGGAATATCGACAGACAGACGGCAAAACTCGGCGCGTGCACAAGCAGTATGTGGACGTCGTGGCTCGCATTCTCGCGGGCGGACAGGTTGTGCCGGTTACCGTCTGCTGGGTTGACGGTCGCTGCTTTACGATTGACGAGATTGTCTCGTCCACCGGTTTTGGCCTGACGGTTCACGGCATTCGTACGGCGACTTATAAGGTTCGTTTTGGCGGACATGCGACCGAACTGTATCTGGAAGAACAGGCACGCGAGCGACCGGATGGCTCGCAGACTCATCTGATGCGTTGGTGGGTGTGGGCGTTCGACCGAACACTCGAGAGCGAGCGCCGCAGGTAAGAACGCGTGGCGTTCGGGTACAATGGCAGGAAACTTGTCAGCTACGGCGCCGTCGCGGTGTTTTTTGAAAGGACGAAATTATGAACGATATTCAGGGCTATCAGAATGGCCCCATCGAGACCGGCGCAAGCCGTGCCAAGGAGATGTCGCCGCGCGCGTACAACCTTGTCATGTCTGCTCTGATCTTTTTGGGCTTTTGCGCCATGGGCGCCGGTGCTTACTTTACGAGCACCATGTCGTTTGCGCGCATGATGATGAGCGGCGCCGCTTTGCCGCTGGTCTTTGGCTCATTTATTTTGACCATCGTCGGCATGGTCATGATGTCGGCTGCTGCCAGCAAACAGTCCGTGGGCCTGTCACTCGTGGGCTACGTGGTCTTTGCGAGCACCTTTGGCCTGACGGCGTCGTTTGGTCTTGCCAACTACGACCTGCCTACCATTAACACCGCCTTTATCGCCACGGCCGCCATTACCTTTGTCTTTGGTGCGCTGGGCGTGACCTTCCCCAAGTTCTTCCAGCGTGTGTATGGCATTGGTTTTGGCATCCTGCTTGCCACGATTCTGGTCGAGATCGTGCTGATGTTCATGGGCGTTTCGCAGTCCATCACCGACCTGATCGTGATCGTGGTGTTCGCCGGCTTCATCGGCTACGACACCTATGTGGCAACGACGGTGCCGCCCACGCTGCCCAACGCCGTGCTCATGGCATCCAACCTGTTCGTGGACATCATCAACGTGTTCCTGCGCATTCTGAACATCCTCGGCCGTCGCGATTAAAGCGCGGCATTGCGATGCTTCCTGCCGGACACGGTAAAACGATGCGAAAGGCGGTCCTTCGGGGCCGTCTTTTTTGTGCGCGGCGGGGTATCATGGATGGGAAAAGCCGATAGCGGCAGCGACAGGAAAGGTGACCACGTATGGCAGACGTCGACAACAGGAACCGTAACCGCAGGTCCAACCGAGCGGGTCAGCCCAATCCCAAGCGCGAGGCCCGTGCCAAGGCCGCCGAGCGCCATGTGATGACTGTGTCCGAGGCCTGCGCCAAGGATATCGAGCGTTCGCTTGCTGGTGTTCGCGAGTTTGACGGCATGCCTGCCGGCTTTTTCGCGGCGATGAAGGCCAAGGTTCAGACTGCTGTGGCCCCCGAAGAGCAGGTCGCCGAGGACGTCGAGAACGCGGAGACTGCCGAGGTCGAGGCAGCGCCCGAGACCGAGGCGGCGCCCGAGCCCGTCGAGGAGCCTGCCGAGGAAATCGCCGAAGCTGAGTCCGCGCCTGCTGAGGAGCCCGCTTCGGTCCTGCCCGAGGTCACTGTGCTTGATGCCTCCGCCACGCAGGCAATCCTCGATAACGGTCGCGGCTATGCGCAGTTCTGCGACATGGCCGTGCTCGCCTTTGCCTCGTTTACCAATCCGGGCGGTGGATATATTCAGGGTTATCTGGGCCAGGAGGCCACGCTGTGCGCCGATTCGTATCTGTACAACGTTCTCGATAAGCAGCGTAAGTGGTACGGCGAGAACCGTCGCCGCAACATCAACTGCGAGCTCTATCGTAACCGCGCCCTGGTGGTGCCTGCGGTGCGCTTCGACCGCAACCACGTGCATGCATACGCCGACGTGATCGTGGCCGCCGCGCCCAACGTTAGGCGCGCCCGCCAGGAGTATCGCGTGAGCGACGATGCTCTGCTGGATGCCCTGCGCGACCGCATTCGCTTTGTGCTCGCCATCTGCGATGAGCTTGGTCGCGAGAAGCTCGTGCTGGGTGCTTGGGGCTGCGACAACAACGGCTTTGATGCCGAGGCCGTGGCCGAGCTCTTCCGCAAGGAGCTCGCGTCGGGCGACTTCAAGGTCAAGCAGGTCTTCTTTGCCGTGCCCTCTACGCGCTGGGACGAGGACTTCGCCAAGTTCGAGCACGTGCTGGCAAACTTCCCCGAGCGCAACGAGGAGTCCTATGCTCAGGTTGCCGCCCGCACCGCAGCCGCCCGTGCCGCCGAGCAGGCTCAGGCCGCTGCCGAGGATGACGAGGATGACGACGACTGGCGCAAGTACCTGTAAACGGTGCGCGTGATGCGATATACCGAGCCGACGGGGGCTGCTCCCGTCGGCTTTTTATTGAGTGGGGAGCTTACGATGAAAAACGTTCTATGCTTTGGTGACAGCAACACCTATGGTTACGATCCGGCGGGCATGCGCGACGGTACCGCGGTGCGCTATGCGCAGGATGTGCGCTGGTGTGGCGTGGTCCAACGTGACTTAGGCGAGGGCTGGCATGTAATTGAAGAAGGCCTCAACGGCCGCACGACGGTACGCGACGACATGTGCCATCTGGACACTAACCTCAACGGTATTCGCGCGCTTCCGATGCTGCTCGAGGCCCATAAGCCGCTGGACGCCATTGTGATCATGCTGGGCACCAACGACTGTAAGACGGTCTTTAACGTGACAGCTTCCGATATCGCCCGTGGCGCCATGGCGCTGATTCGCGCCGTCCGCGCGTTTCCGTGGACCGACGCTGCGCCTTGCCCGCGCATCCTGCTGATGGCTCCTATCAAGATCAAGCCGCAGATCGCCGATGTGTATATGACGGACTTTGACGAGCATTCCGTTGAGGCATCTGAGCATTTTGGCGAGTACTATGCGCACGTGGCCGAGCAGTTTGGCTGCGACTTTTTGAATGCCGCCGAGTTTGCCGAGCCGGGCGATATCGACTATCTGCATATGATGCCCGAAAGCCACGAGAGCTTGGGACATGCCGTGGCAGCCAAGCTCCAAGAGATGCTCGGTGAGTAGCACGGCCCCAAGCCACCACAAAGGTACCCTTGTGGTGGCTTGTTTCGTTGGTTTGTCTCGATCTGTAACATCTAGGGTCGATTTAGCCGAGGTTACTGTTACAGATCAAGACTATCTTCTCAGTGGAATTTGAATGTCTCGATCTATAACAGGTGGGCTGAAAAATGGGCTCTAACTGTTACAGATCGAGATGTTTGTGGGAGCCACCGCAAAGGTGCCTGTCCCCTTTGCGGCGGTTTTGGGCTGCGAATCTTAATACTGCCACATGTGGTTGACGGGGCCAGAGCCTTTGCCCATGTCAAAGCCGGCGGCGAGAGCGCCGGTTAGGTAGGCCTTGCCGGCGTTGACGGCATCGGCAAGATCCATGCCCTGGGCCAGCGCGCAGGCGATGGCGGACGAAAGCGTGCAGCCGGTGCCGTGTGTGTTGTCGGTCTCGATGCGCTTGTGGCGGAACCACGTGGTGAGCGGATCGCCCAGATGGTTGCCCTCGTCATCGAGTGGCGCGGGTTCGGCCAATACGTCGTTGGCCTCGTTGACAAGATGCCCACCCTTAACGAGGGATGCGCAACCAAAGCGGCGGGTGAGGAGCATGGCAGCATTTTGCTGTGTGCGCTCGGAGTCGACCTCGTAGTCAAGCAGGGCCATGGCCTCGGGAATATTGGGCGTGATGACGGTTGCTAGTGGGAACAGGCGGCGGGTGAGCGCCTCGGCGGCATCTTCGGCAATCAGCCGTGCGCCCGAGGTGGCTACCATGACGGGGTCGACGACCACGTTTGTCGCGTTCCAGGCGCTCAGGCGGTCGGCGATAACCTCGATAATCTCGGCAGAGGAAACCATGCCGATCTTGACGGCGCTGGGGCGGATATCGTCAAATACGGCGTCGATCTGCGCAGCGACGATATCAGGGGAGATATTCTGCACGGCGGTGACACCGAGCGTGTTTTGTGCGGTGATGGCGGTGATGGCCGTCTCGGCATACAGGCGGTGCGCCGTGATGGTCTTGATGTCGGCCTGAATGCCGGCGCCACCGCTGGAATCGGATCCTGCGATGGATAGAACGGCAGGTACCTTACTGCGATCCATGTTTGCTCCCTTGTTCGGTCGGAATCAAATGGGTCTTTAAGCCAGCATTATAAAGATGCCCGGGCCGACTCTATGTCGAACCCGGGCGGGCGATGCAATCTTTACGCAAATGTAAGCAAATGTTCACGCGTCAACAATTGACGAACACCATGTTACCGATTGTGGCTCCGGTGACGAGTTAGTCCTCCATGCCGAGGTCGATCGTCGTGCCTTCGAACACCTTGTTAACGGTGCGGACGGCGCACATCTTGCCGCACATGGTGCAGGTGCCCTCGGTGGCGGCGGGGGATTCTTCGTAGCGTTTCTTGCCGGTGACCGGGTCGAGAGCACACTTCCACATCTCTTCCCAGTCGAGCTTGCGGCGTGCCTGGCCCATCTTGTCGTCCATGTCGCGGGCGTGGGGCACCTTTTTGGCGATGTCGGCGGCGTGTGCGGCGATCTTGGTAGCCATGAGGCCATCGAGCACGTCCTGGGCGTTGGGCAGGCACAAGTGCTCGGCCGGCGTCACGTAGCACAGGAAGTCGGCGCCGGAGCTGGCGGAGATGGCGCCACCGATGGCGGCGGTGATGTGGTCGTAGCCCACACCGATATCGGTCACCAGCGGCCCGAGCACATAGAACGGGGCGTTGTGGCACAGACGCTTCTGCAGTTTCATATTGGCAGCGATCTCGTCGAGCGCCATGTGGCCCGGACCCTCGACCATGACCTGGACGCCGGCGGCCCATGCGCGCTTGCACAGCTTGCCAAGCTCGATCATCTCGGCGGTCTCGGTGGCATCGTTGGAATCGTAGAGGCAGCCCGGGCGGCAGGAGTCGCCGAGCGAAATCGTCACGTCGTACTCGTGGCAAATCTCGAGCAGCTCGTCAAAGTACTCGTAGAAGGGGTTTTCGTTGCCGGTGACCTCCATCCAGCCAAACAGCAGCGAACCGCCGCGGCTGACGATGTTCATAAGGCGGCCGGTCTCCTTAAAGGTCTTGGTGACCGACTTGTTGATGCCGCAGTGGATGGTCATAAAGTCCACGCCGTCCTCGGCGTGCGCGCGCACGACCTCGAACAGGTCATCCTTGGTCAGCTTGACCAGCGGCTTTTCCATATAGCCGATGGCGTCGTACATGGGGACGGTGCCCACCATGAGCGGCGTCTCGTCGATGAGCTGCTGGCGAAACTGGCGCGTCTTGCCCGAGTTGGAAAGGTCCATGATGGCGTCGGCGCCAAAGTCCTCGGCGAATTTGACCTTCTTCCATTCCTCGGCGGCATCGGCCTTGTCGCCCGAGATGCCTAGGTTGACGTTGACCTTGGTGGACAGACCCTCGCCGACACCAAAGGCGCGCATGCCCTTTTTGATATGCACGATGTTGGCGGGGATGGCGATGCGGCCGTCGGCCACGCGCTCGCGGATGTACTCGGGGTCGCGATGCTCGCGCTCGGCAACCTCCTTCATCTGCGGCGTAATCTGCCCGGCACGGGCGAAGTCGATTTGCGTGACGAGCTTGGGCTCGGTCTGTGTGCTCATTGGCACGGCTCCCTTCGTTGGCATTACCCATATCAGGTTTGCGGGTCAGGGCGGGCGCGCCCAGTCTCAGCCTGCCGTCTTGTCCTGCAAGCTCCCCGTTATGTCATGGGCTCAAGTATAGCCTGAATGGGTACGATTGGGCCAACGAGCGTGCCTGTGGGGAGGCGAACATGGAAGACAAGCATCTGTATCGAGAGACGCAATGGGATGTATCGGCCGAGGAAAGCCGTGCGCACCATGGCCTTGTCGCGATTGGTTTTGCGGTGCTTGCCGTGCTGGTGATTGCCTTTTGTATCTGGACGTTTGGTGGCCGCGGCGGCGTTGCATGGGAGTTCGAGGCTGACGATAGCCTGCCGATTTTGACGGTGAAGGTCGCTGGTGGCAACACGGTCGCGGCTCCCGGTGACTATTGGTATCCGTGCGATGGGTTTGTGCAGCTGCAGCTGAGTGGTGGGTCCATTCCGGGCGAAGAGATTGAGCGCGTGACGTTTGACGCATCGCTCAAGACGCTGACGGTCGAGCTCAAAGATCAAGGGGATGTGCCCACGACCATGGATATCGCCCTGACGGAATGGCGCCTGGAGCCCCCGTCGGGCGTTAAGGTGTCCGAGGTGGAGTGTGTCAAGATTGCCTATCAGGACGGCTCGACAAATGAAATTGCCAAAGCCGATGGCTTGGCGGAATAGACGCCGTGCCTAGGCGGCACATTCAAAGGTAGCGCGGTCCTACAAAGCCTGTTCGTTCAGGAAGACCAAAGTGTTTTTATTTGAAAGCTCGGGAAAGTGACGATAACCAACGTCGAACGCGGTGAGCCCGCTTGCATCCTCCAGCTTGTTTTCTGCCATCCACCGCACCATGGAGCCGCGTGCCTTTTTGCTGGCGGTCGAGCGCTGGATGGGCTTGCCGTTGCGGATGCCTTCGCCAAAGAGGCATGTGACGACCGTGGCATCGGTGGTGAGGCGGGGCAGAACGGCTTTGGCGTATTCCGCACTGGCGAGGTTGACGATCGTAGCGTTGGAGCCCGCCGGGGCGATAGCCTGCGCGAGCTTGTCGCTCCAAAACGCGTAGAGGTCTCGGGCATCGTCAACGGCGAGCTTCGCGCCCATTTCCAGCCGATACGGTTCGACGGCATGAAAGGGGCGTACGCATCCGTAAAGGCCCGAGAGGATCCACAGATGGTCTTGCAGCCATGCGAGCTGTGCGGAATCCATCACCTCGGGCGCCATGCTCTGGTATTGAATGCCGTGATAGGACATGACGGCAGGGGAGAGGTGACGGGCGAGTGCGGGATTGTCGAGATCGCCGTTTCCCAAGATGGGCCCGAACTCATGCAGGGTGTTGAGGCAAGGCCCCAGCAGTTTGTCACTCACGTTCCATAGCGCCTGCAGACCGCCGCTGCCTTCATTCTGTTCGATATCTAGCAGTGCGCGGTGGAGGCGAGCCGTCTCGTGCACAAAAGGTGGAATGCCCAGGACTTCAAAAGCATCTTGGGCCGCGCGCATCTGCTTGGCGGGCGAAATGATGACCTGCAGTATGGACTCTCCTCTGCCAAATAAAGAAGTTGCGGTGGAATAGTTCCTGTTTGGCCTGTTAGTAGGCTTATTTAGGAACTATTTCACCGCAAGTTATGAAGGGCTGGTTGGGCTCGCTTTGCGAGGGTTGGTTAGGCGCGCTCGATGAAGGCCTTGTAGCCGCGATAGGCCTCGTAGATATCGGCCTTGTTGGCGACCTCCCACAGGGCGTGCATGGACAGGACGGCAACGCCGGAGTCGATGACGTTCATGCCGTACTCGGCCATGATGTAGGCGATGGTGCCGCCGCCGCCCGCGTTGACGCGACCGAGCTCGCAGGTCTGGAAGTCTACGCCCGCTTCGTCCATGATGTCGCGGATGAGCGCCATGTACTCGGCATCGGCATCGTTGGAGCCACCCTTGCCGCGGCTGCCCGTGTACTTGTTAAAGCACAGGCCGCGACCCATAAAGGCGGCGTTCTTGGTCTCGAACTTGCCGGCGTAGCCCGGATCGAAGCCGGCGGACACGTCGGAGGAGAGCATGCGGCTGCGAGCGAGTGCGCGGCGCAGGGCCAGCGGGCTGTCCTCGCCGGCGAGCGTCATGATCTCGGCGACGGTGTTCTCGAAGAAGCGGCTCGTCATGCCGGTGGCGCCCACGGAGCCGATCTCCTCCTTGTCGACGATGAGCGTGATGCTCGTGCGCTCGACATCAGCGACATTGATCTGGGCGAGCATGGACGGATAGGCGCAGACGCGGTCGTCGTGGCCATAGCCCAAGATCATGGAGCGGTCGAGACCCATGTCGCGGGCCGGGCCGGCGGGCACGACCTCGATCTCGGCGGAGAGGAAGTCCTCCTCCTCGACGCCGTACTGCTCCTTGAGGATGTCCAGGAACATTTGCTTGACGGGCTCCTTGGGAGCGTCCTTGTCGTCCTCGTCAAACTTGACGGGGCGGCCACCCACGATCACGTCGAGGATCTCGGCGTCGACGGCGTCCTTGGCGGGCTTGGCCATCTGCTCGCTCGAAAGATGGATCAGCAGGTCGGAGATGGTAAAGACCGGGTCGTCTGCCTTGTCACCAATGTTGATGTCGACGGTGGTGCCGTCCTTTTTGCAGATGACGCCCACGAGTGCGAGCGGGGAGGCGACCCAGTGATAGCTCTTGACACCGCCATAGTAGTGCGTGTCGAGGTAGGCCATGTCGCCGGCCTCGAAGGCGGGGTTCTGCTTAAGGTCCAGGCGCGGCGAGTCCACGTGGGCGCCCAGGATGTTAAAGCCCTGCTCGAGCGGGGCGCAGCCCAGGTTGACGAGCATGAGGTCCTTGCCGTGGTTGGCGGCGTAGACCTTGTCGCCGGCCTTGAGCGCGCGGCCCTCGGCGATCACGGTCTCCAGATTGACGTAGCCCGCCTCCTCGGCCATCTTGATGCCGGCCTTGACGCACAGGCGCTCGGTCTTGTTCTCGCTCAAAAACTGCTTATAGCCGCGGCAAAGCTCCTCGAGCTCCTCGATCTGCTGCGGTGTGTACTTTTTCCATGCGCAGGGACGCTCCATGACGCAGGCTCCTTTCGGATCGATCGTGCTGGTTGATGTACCGTGAGTCATCGTATCACGCGCGGGCGTGCGGCGGCGGGGGAGCTTGATGTGCGGTGGCCGCGGGGCGGGGAGCGTGTAAACTGGTGTGAGCAAACCGTGCCCAGCCCAAAGCGAGGTATTCAATATGTCTGACAAGCGCCGTACCTTTGCCGTTATCGACGGCAACTCGCTCATGCACCGCGCCTTCCACGCCGTGCCGCCCACCATGAATGCGCCGGACGGTCGCCCCACCAACGCGATTTTTGGCTTCTTGAACATGTTCCTCAAGATGATCGACGCCTTTAATCCCGACGGCGTGGTCGTGGCCTTTGACAAGGGCAAGCCGCGCGTGCGCATGGAGATGCTGCCGCAGTATAAGGCGCAGCGCCCACCGATGGACCCCGATCTGCATGCGCAGTTTCCCATGATTAAGGAGCTGCTCGAGGCCCTGAACGTGCCGATTCTGCAGTCCGAGGGCTGGGAGGGCGACGATATCCTGGGCACTATGGCGCGCTTGGGTGAGGAAGCCGGCTGCGACATGCTGCTGGTGACCGGCGACCGCGATATGTACCAGCTCGTTACCGAGCACGTCAACGTTGTGTCGACCCGCAAGGGCCTGTCCGATGTGGCGATCATGACGCCCGAGAGCGTGGACGATCTGTATCACGGCATCACGTCGGCGCTCGTGCCCGATTTTTATGGTCTGAAGGGCGACACGTCCGATAACATCCCCGGCGTGCCGGGCATCGGTCCCAAAAAGGCGAGCGCGCTTATCGCGCAATATGGCAGCCTGGACGAGGTCATCGCGCATGCCGACGAGGTCAAGGGCAAGATGGGTGAGAACCTGCGTGCTCACATTGACGACGCACTGCTGAGCCGCAAGGTCGCGACCATTCGCACCGATGCACCCGTCGGGCTCGATTTTGATGCGACGTCCTTCCCGGCGTTTTCTGCCGACGAGGTGTCCGCCGCGCTGGGCACGCTCGGCATTACCGCCATGCAGAACCGCTTTTTGGCGCTGATTGGCGGCGAGGGTGGCGCTGCAGCTGCTGCCAGCACGTTTGAGATGCCAGCAGTTGTGCGTGCCGCTGCCGGTGACGCCGAAGCGCTTGCTGCCACCGCTGCCGAGGTCGCCCGTGCGATCGAGGCCGGCGAGTGGATTGCCGCCGTGGTCGACGATGATAAGGAAGAGGGCGCACTTTTCGGCCTGACGCGCACGCTGTGGCTGGCGACGTCCAAGGGCCTGTTCGCGCTCGAGGAAGCCGATGACGGCACGCCTGCCGCTGTCGAGGGCTTCAACTTCGTCCACGGCGTGATCGCCGGCGTACTTGCGCGCCTGTTTATGGAGGGCCGTGTGGCGAGCCCGGATACGAAGGCGCTGCTGCACGAGCTTTCGCCCATCGATTCTTCTGAGCCCGAGCTCATGGACCCGTTGTCAGTCGATTCTACGCGCATCTTCGATACCGTGGTGGCTGCCTATCTGCTGGATTCCGATCGTTCCGAGTTCGATGAGGCATATCTTGCCGATACCTATTTGCAGATGGCGTTGCCTGCGGCGCGCGGCGCAGAGGGTGCTGGTGAGAACGCTCCGGTGCCAGCCGCCCGTACTGCGGCCCTGACACTGGCGCTGGTCGCACCGCTGCGCGAGTGCATGGCCCGCGAGAATGCCGCCAATGTGTTCGATGGCATCGAGATGCCGCTCGTTCCGGTACTTGCCAAGATGGAGCGCGCGGGCATGCTCGTGGATCCCGATCGGCTGCGCAGCCTGTCCGAGGGTCTGGCGACCCAGATCACCGAGGTCGAGCGCAGCATTCGTGACCTGGCAGGCGACGAGACCTTTAACATCGGCAGCCCCATGCAGCTCTCGCACGTGCTGTTTGATGTTATGGGGCTTCCGACCAAGGGCCTCAAAAAGACCAAGCGCGGCTACTATTCGACCAACGCCAAGGTGCTGAGCGACCTTGCCCGCGACCACGAGATCGTGCGCCTGATTTTGGACTGGCGTGAGAAGTCCAAGATTAAGTCGACCTATCTGGACACGCTAGGTCCGCTGCGCCGTGGTGACGGGCGTGTGCACACCACGTACAACCAGACCATCACCGCGACGGGGCGCCTGTCTTCGAGCGACCCCAATCTGCAAAACATTCCGACGCGCTCGGAGCTGGGGCGTACCGTCAAGACGGCGTTCTCGGCGGGCGAGGGAAGCGTCTTTTTGGCGGTGGACTACTCACAGATCGAGCTGCGCCTGCTCGCGCATCTTTCGGGCGACGAGCATCTGGTGCGCGCCTTCAACGAGGGCGAGGACTTCCATGCCGAGACGGCCGCGCGCGTATTTGGCGTCCAGGTATCCGAGGTAACGCCCGACCTGCGCAGCCGCGCCAAGGCCGTGAACTTTGGCATTGTGTATGGCCAGCAGGCCTACGGTCTGTCGCAGTCGCTGCACATCTCGATGGCCGAGGCGCGCGACATGATCGATCGCTACTACGAGGCCTACCCGGGCGTGCGCACGTTCCTCGACAACGTGGTGGCGCGTGCCAAGCAGACGGGCTACGCCGAGACCATGTACGGCCGCCGTCGCCATATTCCGGAGCTCAAAGCCAAAAACCCACAGCTCCGCGGCTTTGGTGAGCGCACGGCCATGAACCATCCCATGCAGGGCACCGCGGCTGACATCATCAAGATCGCCATGGCCCGTGTAAGCCGCCGCCTGGAAGAAGAGGGCTTTGCCGCCCACATGATCTTACAGGTGCACGACGAACTGGACTTTGAGTGCCCCGTCGACGAAGTCGAACGCCTCACCGCCATGGTCCGCGACGTCATGGAACACGTAGTAGACCTCCGCGTGCCATTGATCGCCGAGGCCAGCACCGGCGTGACCTGGGCAGACGCCAAATAGGGAAGCACTCCGTAAGGCAAGCTCGCCCAAGACGCAAGCCCTCACATACTTAAGATTTGGGACAAACACTACTGATTAATTTGTCCCACAGTAACCAAAACAGAGGGGAGCCCCTTCCAACAAGGAGCTCCCCTCTGCTCAAATCATTTCAGCTAAGTATCCAGACACTCAAGACGCCATCTTGGCGGCAGGAAAGTAAACCTAGGGCCTGGCCGGGCGGCACGGGTTAACTTTTCGTAGATTCCGCACGCAAAGAAAGCCACTTAATGTGGCTTTCGTCTTGCGCAGGACCTGACCGAGCGAAAAGTTATCCCGTGCCGCCCGGCCAGGCCCGATGGGACGGCTACCGAGCCGCCAAGATGGCGTCGATGAGCGTCAGTACGCCCCCGTCGTTGTTGCTCGGAATGCGCCACTTGGCGTGCGCGTTCATATGCTCCTCGGCATTGTCCACGATAAAGCTATGCCCGACGCGCTCGAGCATGGGAATATCGTTGTAGGTGTCGCCCACGGCGGCAGCGTCGGCGATATCGATGCCCAGGTGCTCGCACAAATGCGCCACGCCCGAACCCTTGTCGACGCCCAGGTTCATAAAGTC
This sequence comes from uncultured Collinsella sp., assembly GCA_958415525.1. Taxonomy (GTDB): domain Bacteria; phylum Actinomycetota; class Coriobacteriia; order Coriobacteriales; family Coriobacteriaceae; genus Collinsella. The sequence goes on from CATYZE010000002.1 coordinate 38,995, forward strand.
GATCCACTCGCGGCCCGCATTGGTGACGTAGAGCTGATCCGAGAACGCGGGGCTATAGGTCTCGCGGAATGCGGGCTCGGCATCGTAGGCAGGGAAAAAGACCGAGATCTTATTGGACTCGATATCAAGGCCCTCAAAGGTGTCGACATAGTTGATCGTGTTGTAGTACACGCTGATCTCGTCGTGGTACTGATGGTCGCGGGCGAGCACATAGAACTCGTCGTAGCAGCACAGGACGGGAACGGCGCGCGGGTCCTCCGAGGCACGAGCGAGCACCTGCTGATACAGCGCCACATCGATGTTGCTCTTATAGATATAGCTGCCGCGATAGATGACGCAGGCTCCGTTGTCGGGACAAAAAGCAAGGCGGTTCTTAATACCCTCGAACATCTCCTCGAGCTTGGGGGCAGGGCGTCCGCTGGCGGGGCAGAACACGATGCCAGCCTCGGCGAGCTTGTCCAGGCGCTCGTCGAGGCCCTGGGGTAGTACACGCTCGTCGGTGAGAAGCGTCTTGTCCATATCAACGGCGAGAATCTTAATGCTGCCGATATTGGTGTCCGATTCGTAAGTTTGCATAAAAGCGCGCCTTTCGTTTCAAAATTGTTTCAGACGTTATAACCATCAACCAGTAACCGAGCGTATTGTCGCAGGAACGGAGCGTATTTGCACTGCAATTCACAAAGTAATGAAAAAACTTTTCAGAAATTTGAATTTGTCGCTTGTGCTGCTGGCACTTTAGCGTAATATAGCGAACATCGAAAACGGAGACGGAAGAACAACCGCTTACCGAGGAAAAGGTACCGTTTGCGATATTTGAATTGCGCCCGGCGATACGTGAAAGGAGAGGCAGATGCAGTTCGTAAAGATCATCACCACTGCAGACAATGCCATCCGACGCCAGCGCGCAATTTCCCGACGACGATAACAATCGTCTCTGTTCGTATGGGGTGAAATGCCCCAACAGAGTCATTTTGAGGTCGTTGGGTTTTAGCACGACATTGCTGCATGTTTCTAGGGCATGTATGTGCTGATTTTTGCTATTTAACCTGATATTGCACGGTTTTTGACCTTGAAATGACTTGCAACTGACCGATGTTCTAACTAGCTACCAAGGGCGAAAGGAAACAGCCATGAGCAAGGAAAAAGTCGTTCTCGCATATTCCGGTGGTCTTGATACATCCGTATGTGTCAAGTGGCTCCAGGACGAAAAGAATCTCGATGTCGTTTGCGTCTGCGGCAACGTGGGCCAGGAGGAGACCGGCCTGGACGCCAAGAAGCAGAAGGCCCTCGACCTGGGCGTTCTGGATTGTCAGGTGCTCGACCTGCGCGACGAGTTCTCCGATGAGTTCCTGACCAAGGCCATCGCTGCCAACTCCATGTACGAGAACAAGTATCCGCTGCTCTCTGCTCTGTCCCGTCCGCTGCTTGCCAAGAAGCTCGTCGAGGTCGCTCACGAGTTTGGCGCCACGTATGTCGCCCACGGCTGCACCGGCAAGGGCAACGACCAGGTTCGTTTTGAGGCTGCCGTCAAGGCCCTCGACCCTGAGCTTAAGGTTATCGCCCCGGTTCGCGAGTGGGATCTGAAGTGCCGTCCCGACGAGGTCGCCTACGCCCACGCCCACAACGTGCCGGTTCCCGAGGGTGCCAACGACAACCCCTATTCCATCGACGACAACCTGTGGGGTCGCGCCATCGAGTGCGGTCACCTGGAGGATCCCTGGAACGAGCCGCTCGACGACGCCTGGGTTATGACCAAGAATCCCGAGGACACGCCCGACACCCCGACGTATACCGAGATTGAGTTTGAGGCCGGCAAGCCCGTCGCCGTCGACGGCAAGAAGATGAAACTCTCCGAGATCGTCATCGCCCTCAACAAGATTTCGGGCGACAACGGCTTTGGCCGTCTCGACCTGGTTGAGGACCGTCTGGTGGGCCTCAAGAGCCGCGAGTGCTACGAGGTTCCCGGCGCCCTGACGCTCATCACCGCCCATAAGGCGCTTGAGGACATCTGTGTCGAGGGCGACCTGCTCAAGACCAAGATTAAGCTCGAGCAGGATTGGGCCACCGCCGTGTACAATGGCCAGTGGTACAGCCCGCTCAAAAACGCGCTCGACGCCTTTATGGCTGATACCCAGAAGTTCGTGACCGGTACCGTCCGCCTGAAGTTCTTTAAGGGTAACTGCCATGTCGTTGGCCGCAAGAGCCCCTTCAGCCTCTACGACTACGGTCTGGCTACCTACGATCGCGACACCACGTTTGACGAGAAGGCCAGCGCCGGCTTTATCGAGATCGATACGCTGTCGCTCAAGACGTGGGCAAAGGTCCAGGGCCCCAGCTCTGCTGCCGCCCAGGCCTAGCGCCTCCCTCCCTTGGTATCCGCGCGGCCCATCCGCGTGATACATAACGGGCGCACGGGGTCCCTACCTTTCGTTATGCTTGCTGACACTTCTTAACATCGGTGGCCCCTACGTTCCGCCCGCATATATGATGCCGCGTCTGCGGCTGAGTCCGAGCCCCGCCGGGGTTGTCCGGCGGGGCTCTTTCTATCAATTTGTCGGCCTTGCGCCTATATATATGAGGAGTATCCATTATGTTCAATGCTATCGCGCATGCTTTACTTTCCCTCGCGCGTGACGTTTGACGCATCGCTCAAGACGCTGACGGTCGAGCTCAAAGATCAAGGGGATGTGCCCACGACCATGGATATCGCCCTGACGGAATGGCGCCTGGAGCCCCCGTCGGGCGTTAAGGTGTCCGAGGTGGAGTGTGTCAAGATTGCCTATCAGGACGGCTCGACAAATGAAATTGCCAAAGCCGATGGCTTGGCGGAATAGACGCCGTGCCTAGGCGGCACATTCAAAGGTAGCGCGGTCCTACAAAGCCTGTTCGTTCAGGAAGACCAAAGTGTTTTTATTTGAAAGCTCGGGAAAGTGACGATAACCAACGTCGAACGCGGTGAGCCCGCTTGCATCCTCCAGCTTGTTTTCTGCCATCCACCGCACCATGGAGCCGCGTGCCTTTTTGCTGGCGGTCGAGCGCTGGATGGGCTTGCCGTTGCGGATGCCTTCGCCAAAGAGGCATGTGACGACCGTGGCATCGGTGGTGAGGCGGGGCAGAACGGCTTTGGCGTATTCCGCACTGGCGAGGTTGACGATCGTAGCGTTGGAGCCCGCCGGGGCGATAGCCTGCGCGAGCTTGTCGCTCCAAAACGCGTAGAGGTCTCGGGCATCGTCAACGGCGAGCTTCGCGCCCATTTCCAGCCGATACGGTTCGACGGCATGAAAGGGGCGTACGCATCCGTAAAGGCCCGAGAGGATCCACAGATGGTCTTGCAGCCATGCGAGCTGTGCGGAATCCATCACCTCGGGCGCCATGCTCTGGTATTGAATGCCGTGATAGGACATGACGGCAGGGGAGAGGTGACGGGCGAGTGCGGGATTGTCGAGATCGCCGTTTCCCAAGATGGGCCCGAACTCATGCAGGGTGTTGAGGCAAGGCCCCAGCAGTTTGTCACTCACGTTCCATAGCGCCTGCAGACCGCCGCTGCCTTCATTCTGTTCGATATCTAGCAGTGCGCGGTGGAGGCGAGCCGTCTCGTGCACAAAAGGTGGAATGCCCAGGACTTCAAAAGCATCTTGGGCCGCGCGCATCTGCTTGGCGGGCGAAATGATGACCTGCAGTATGGACTCTCCTCTGCCAAATAAAGAAGTTGCGGTGGAATAGTTCCTGTTTGGCCTGTTAGTAGGCTTATTTAGGAACTATTTCACCGCAAGTTATGAAGGGCTGGTTGGGCTCGCTTTGCGAGGGTTGGTTAGGCGCGCTCGATGAAGGCCTTGTAGCCGCGATAGGCCTCGTAGATATCGGCCTTGTTGGCGACCTCCCACAGGGCGTGCATGGACAGGACGGCAACGCCGGAGTCGATGACGTTCATGCCGTACTCGGCCATGATGTAGGCGATGGTGCCGCCGCCGCCCGCGTTGACGCGACCGAGCTCGCAGGTCTGGAAGTCTACGCCCGCTTCGTCCATGATGTCGCGGATGAGCGCCATGTACTCGGCATCGGCATCGTTGGAGCCACCCTTGCCGCGGCTGCCCGTGTACTTGTTAAAGCACAGGCCGCGACCCATAAAGGCGGCGTTCTTGGTCTCGAACTTGCCGGCGTAGCCCGGATCGAAGCCGGCGGACACGTCGGAGGAGAGCATGCGGCTGCGAGCGAGTGCGCGGCGCAGGGCCAGCGGGCTGTCCTCGCCGGCGAGCGTCATGATCTCGGCGACGGTGTTCTCGAAGAAGCGGCTCGTCATGCCGGTGGCGCCCACGGAGCCGATCTCCTCCTTGTCGACGATGAGCGTGATGCTCGTGCGCTCGACATCAGCGACATTGATCTGGGCGAGCATGGACGGATAGGCGCAGACGCGGTCGTCGTGGCCATAGCCCAAGATCATGGAGCGGTCGAGACCCATGTCGCGGGCCGGGCCGGCGGGCACGACCTCGATCTCGGCGGAGAGGAAGTCCTCCTCCTCGACGCCGTACTGCTCCTTGAGGATGTCCAGGAACATTTGCTTGACGGGCTCCTTGGGAGCGTCCTTGTCGTCCTCGTCAAACTTGACGGGGCGGCCACCCACGATCACGTCGAGGATCTCGGCGTCGACGGCGTCCTTGGCGGGCTTGGCCATCTGCTCGCTCGAAAGATGGATCAGCAGGTCGGAGATGGTAAAGACCGGGTCGTCTGCCTTGTCACCAATGTTGATGTCGACGGTGGTGCCGTCCTTTTTGCAGATGACGCCCACGAGTGCGAGCGGGGAGGCGACCCAGTGATAGCTCTTGACACCGCCATAGTAGTGCGTGTCGAGGTAGGCCATGTCGCCGGCCTCGAAGGCGGGGTTCTGCTTAAGGTCCAGGCGCGGCGAGTCCACGTGGGCGCCCAGGATGTTAAAGCCCTGCTCGAGCGGGGCGCAGCCCAGGTTGACGAGCATGAGGTCCTTGCCGTGGTTGGCGGCGTAGACCTTGTCGCCGGCCTTGAGCGCGCGGCCCTCGGCGATCACGGTCTCCAGATTGACGTAGCCCGCCTCCTCGGCCATCTTGATGCCGGCCTTGACGCACAGGCGCTCGGTCTTGTTCTCGCTCAAAAACTGCTTATAGCCGCGGCAAAGCTCCTCGAGCTCCTCGATCTGCTGCGGTGTGTACTTTTTCCATGCGCAGGGACGCTCCATGACGCAGGCTCCTTTCGGATCGATCGTGCTGGTTGATGTACCGTGAGTCATCGTATCACGCGCGGGCGTGCGGCGGCGGGGGAGCTTGATGTGCGGTGGCCGCGGGGCGGGGAGCGTGTAAACTGGTGTGAGCAAACCGTGCCCAGCCCAAAGCGAGGTATTCAATATGTCTGACAAGCGCCGTACCTTTGCCGTTATCGACGGCAACTCGCTCATGCACCGCGCCTTCCACGCCGTGCCGCCCACCATGAATGCGCCGGACGGTCGCCCCACCAACGCGATTTTTGGCTTCTTGAACATGTTCCTCAAGATGATCGACGCCTTTAATCCCGACGGCGTGGTCGTGGCCTTTGACAAGGGCAAGCCGCGCGTGCGCATGGAGATGCTGCCGCAGTATAAGGCGCAGCGCCCACCGATGGACCCCGATCTGCATGCGCAGTTTCCCATGATTAAGGAGCTGCTCGAGGCCCTGAACGTGCCGATTCTGCAGTCCGAGGGCTGGGAGGGCGACGATATCCTGGGCACTATGGCGCGCTTGGGTGAGGAAGCCGGCTGCGACATGCTGCTGGTGACCGGCGACCGCGATATGTACCAGCTCGTTACCGAGCACGTCAACGTTGTGTCGACCCGCAAGGGCCTGTCCGATGTGGCGATCATGACGCCCGAGAGCGTGGACGATCTGTATCACGGCATCACGTCGGCGCTCGTGCCCGATTTTTATGGTCTGAAGGGCGACACGTCCGATAACATCCCCGGCGTGCCGGGCATCGGTCCCAAAAAGGCGAGCGCGCTTATCGCGCAATATGGCAGCCTGGACGAGGTCATCGCGCATGCCGACGAGGTCAAGGGCAAGATGGGTGAGAACCTGCGTGCTCACATTGACGACGCACTGCTGAGCCGCAAGGTCGCGACCATTCGCACCGATGCACCCGTCGGGCTCGATTTTGATGCGACGTCCTTCCCGGCGTTTTCTGCCGACGAGGTGTCCGCCGCGCTGGGCACGCTCGGCATTACCGCCATGCAGAACCGCTTTTTGGCGCTGATTGGCGGCGAGGGTGGCGCTGCAGCTGCTGCCAGCACGTTTGAGATGCCAGCAGTTGTGCGTGCCGCTGCCGGTGACGCCGAAGCGCTTGCTGCCACCGCTGCCGAGGTCGCCCGTGCGATCGAGGCCGGCGAGTGGATTGCCGCCGTGGTCGACGATGATAAGGAAGAGGGCGCACTTTTCGGCCTGACGCGCACGCTGTGGCTGGCGACGTCCAAGGGCCTGTTCGCGCTCGAGGAAGCCGATGACGGCACGCCTGCCGCTGTCGAGGGCTTCAACTTCGTCCACGGCGTGATCGCCGGCGTACTTGCGCGCCTGTTTATGGAGGGCCGTGTGGCGAGCCCGGATACGAAGGCGCTGCTGCACGAGCTTTCGCCCATCGATTCTTCTGAGCCCGAGCTCATGGACCCGTTGTCAGTCGATTCTACGCGCATCTTCGATACCGTGGTGGCTGCCTATCTGCTGGATTCCGATCGTTCCGAGTTCGATGAGGCATATCTTGCCGATACCTATTTGCAGATGGCGTTGCCTGCGGCGCGCGGCGCAGAGGGTGCTGGTGAGAACGCTCCGGTGCCAGCCGCCCGTACTGCGGCCCTGACACTGGCGCTGGTCGCACCGCTGCGCGAGTGCATGGCCCGCGAGAATGCCGCCAATGTGTTCGATGGCATCGAGATGCCGCTCGTTCCGGTACTTGCCAAGATGGAGCGCGCGGGCATGCTCGTGGATCCCGATCGGCTGCGCAGCCTGTCCGAGGGTCTGGCGACCCAGATCACCGAGGTCGAGCGCAGCATTCGTGACCTGGCAGGCGACGAGACCTTTAACATCGGCAGCCCCATGCAGCTCTCGCACGTGCTGTTTGATGTTATGGGGCTTCCGACCAAGGGCCTCAAAAAGACCAAGCGCGGCTACTATTCGACCAACGCCAAGGTGCTGAGCGACCTTGCCCGCGACCACGAGATCGTGCGCCTGATTTTGGACTGGCGTGAGAAGTCCAAGATTAAGTCGACCTATCTGGACACGCTAGGTCCGCTGCGCCGTGGTGACGGGCGTGTGCACACCACGTACAACCAGACCATCACCGCGACGGGGCGCCTGTCTTCGAGCGACCCCAATCTGCAAAACATTCCGACGCGCTCGGAGCTGGGGCGTACCGTCAAGACGGCGTTCTCGGCGGGCGAGGGAAGCGTCTTTTTGGCGGTGGACTACTCACAGATCGAGCTGCGCCTGCTCGCGCATCTTTCGGGCGACGAGCATCTGGTGCGCGCCTTCAACGAGGGCGAGGACTTCCATGCCGAGACGGCCGCGCGCGTATTTGGCGTCCAGGTATCCGAGGTAACGCCCGACCTGCGCAGCCGCGCCAAGGCCGTGAACTTTGGCATTGTGTATGGCCAGCAGGCCTACGGTCTGTCGCAGTCGCTGCACATCTCGATGGCCGAGGCGCGCGACATGATCGATCGCTACTACGAGGCCTACCCGGGCGTGCGCACGTTCCTCGACAACGTGGTGGCGCGTGCCAAGCAGACGGGCTACGCCGAGACCATGTACGGCCGCCGTCGCCATATTCCGGAGCTCAAAGCCAAAAACCCACAGCTCCGCGGCTTTGGTGAGCGCACGGCCATGAACCATCCCATGCAGGGCACCGCGGCTGACATCATCAAGATCGCCATGGCCCGTGTAAGCCGCCGCCTGGAAGAAGAGGGCTTTGCCGCCCACATGATCTTACAGGTGCACGACGAACTGGACTTTGAGTGCCCCGTCGACGAAGTCGAACGCCTCACCGCCATGGTCCGCGACGTCATGGAACACGTAGTAGACCTCCGCGTGCCATTGATCGCCGAGGCCAGCACCGGCGTGACCTGGGCAGACGCCAAATAGGGAAGCACTCCGTAAGGCAAGCTCGCCCAAGACGCAAGCCCTCACATACTTAAGATTTGGGACAAACACTACTGATTAATTTGTCCCACAGTAACCAAAACAGAGGGGAGCCCCTTCCAACAAGGAGCTCCCCTCTGCTCAAATCATTTCAGCTAAGTATCCAGACACTCAAGACGCCATCTTGGCGGCAGGAAAGTAAACCTAGGGCCTGGCCGGGCGGCACGGGTTAACTTTTCGTAGATTCCGCACGCAAAGAAAGCCACTTAATGTGGCTTTCGTCTTGCGCAGGACCTGACCGAGCGAAAAGTTATCCCGTGCCGCCCGGCCAGGCCCGATGGGACGGCTACCGAGCCGCCAAGATGGCGTCGATGAGCGTCAGTACGCCCCCGTCGTTGTTGCTCGGAATGCGCCACTTGGCGTGCGCGTTCATATGCTCCTCGGCATTGTCCACGATAAAGCTATGCCCGACGCGCTCGAGCATGGGAATATCGTTGTAGGTGTCGCCCACGGCGGCAGCGTCGGCGATATCGATGCCCAGGTGCTCGCACAAATGCGCCACGCCCGAACCCTTGTCGACGCCCAGGTTCATAAAGTCGATCCACTCGCGGCCCGCATTGGTGACGTAGAGCTGATCCGAGAACGCGGGGCTATAGGTCTCGCGGAATGCGGGCTCGGCATCGTAGGCAGGGAAAAAGACCGAGATCTTATTGGACTCGATATCAAGGCCCTCAAAGGTGTCGACATAGTTGATCGTGTTGTAGTACACGCTGATCTCGTCGTGGTACTGATGGTCGCGGGCGAGCACATAGAACTCGTCGTAGCAGCACAGGACGGGAACGGCGCGCGGGTCCTCCGAGGCACGAGCGAGCACCTGCTGATACAGCGCCACATCGATGTTGCTCTTATAGATATAGCTGCCGCGATAGATGACGCAGGCTCCGTTGTCGGGACAAAAAGCAAGGCGGTTCTTAATACCCTCGAACATCTCCTCGAGCTTGGGGGCAGGGCGTCCGCTGGCGGGGCAGAACACGATGCCAGCCTCGGCGAGCTTGTCCAGGCGCTCGTCGAGGCCCTGGGGTAGTACACGCTCGTCGGTGAGAAGCGTCTTGTCCATATCAACGGCGAGAATCTTAATGCTGCCGATATTGGTGTCCGATTCGTAAGTTTGCATAAAAGCGCGCCTTTCGTTTCAAAATTGTTTCAGACGTTATAACCATCAACCAGTAACCGAGCGTATTGTCGCAGGAACGGAGCGTATTTGCACTGCAATTCACAAAGTAATGAAAAAACTTTTCAGAAATTTGAATTTGTCGCTTGTGCTGCTGGCACTTTAGCGTAATATAGCGAACATCGAAAACGGAGACGGAAGAACAACCGCTTACCGAGGAAAAGGTACCGTTTGCGATATTTGAATTGCGCCCGGCGATACGTGAAAGGAGAGGCAGATGCAGTTCGTAAAGATCATCACCACTGCAGACAATGCCATCCGACGCCAGCGCGCAATTTCCCGACGACGATAACAATCGTCTCTGTTCGTATGGGGTGAAATGCCCCAACAGAGTCATTTTGAGGTCGTTGGGTTTTAGCACGACATTGCTGCATGTTTCTAGGGCATGTATGTGCTGATTTTTGCTATTTAACCTGATATTGCACGGTTTTTGACCTTGAAATGACTTGCAACTGACCGATGTTCTAACTAGCTACCAAGGGCGAAAGGAAACAGCCATGAGCAAGGAAAAAGTCGTTCTCGCATATTCCGGTGGTCTTGATACATCCGTATGTGTCAAGTGGCTCCAGGACGAAAAGAATCTCGATGTCGTTTGCGTCTGCGGCAACGTGGGCCAGGAGGAGACCGGCCTGGACGCCAAGAAGCAGAAGGCCCTCGACCTGGGCGTTCTGGATTGTCAGGTGCTCGACCTGCGCGACGAGTTCTCCGATGAGTTCCTGACCAAGGCCATCGCTGCCAACTCCATGTACGAGAACAAGTATCCGCTGCTCTCTGCTCTGTCCCGTCCGCTGCTTGCCAAGAAGCTCGTCGAGGTCGCTCACGAGTTTGGCGCCACGTATGTCGCCCACGGCTGCACCGGCAAGGGCAACGACCAGGTTCGTTTTGAGGCTGCCGTCAAGGCCCTCGACCCTGAGCTTAAGGTTATCGCCCCGGTTCGCGAGTGGGATCTGAAGTGCCGTCCCGACGAGGTCGCCTACGCCCACGCCCACAACGTGCCGGTTCCCGAGGGTGCCAACGACAACCCCTATTCCATCGACGACAACCTGTGGGGTCGCGCCATCGAGTGCGGTCACCTGGAGGATCCCTGGAACGAGCCGCTCGACGACGCCTGGGTTATGACCAAGAATCCCGAGGACACGCCCGACACCCCGACGTATACCGAGATTGAGTTTGAGGCCGGCAAGCCCGTCGCCGTCGACGGCAAGAAGATGAAACTCTCCGAGATCGTCATCGCCCTCAACAAGATTTCGGGCGACAACGGCTTTGGCCGTCTCGACCTGGTTGAGGACCGTCTGGTGGGCCTCAAGAGCCGCGAGTGCTACGAGGTTCCCGGCGCCCTGACGCTCATCACCGCCCATAAGGCGCTTGAGGACATCTGTGTCGAGGGCGACCTGCTCAAGACCAAGATTAAGCTCGAGCAGGATTGGGCCACCGCCGTGTACAATGGCCAGTGGTACAGCCCGCTCAAAAACGCGCTCGACGCCTTTATGGCTGATACCCAGAAGTTCGTGACCGGTACCGTCCGCCTGAAGTTCTTTAAGGGTAACTGCCATGTCGTTGGCCGCAAGAGCCCCTTCAGCCTCTACGACTACGGTCTGGCTACCTACGATCGCGACACCACGTTTGACGAGAAGGCCAGCGCCGGCTTTATCGAGATCGATACGCTGTCGCTCAAGACGTGGGCAAAGGTCCAGGGCCCCAGCTCTGCTGCCGCCCAGGCCTAGCGCCTCCCTCCCTTGGTATCCGCGCGGCCCATCCGCGTGATACATAACGGGCGCACGGGGTCCCTACCTTTCGTTATGCTTGCTGACACTTCTTAACATCGGTGGCCCCTACGTTCCGCCCGCATATATGATGCCGCGTCTGCGGCTGAGTCCGAGCCCCGCCGGGGTTGTCCGGCGGGGCTCTTTCTATCAATTTGTCGGCCTTGCGCCTATATATATGAGGAGTATCCATTATGTTCAATGCTATCGCGCATGCTTTACTTTCCCTCGCGCCCGAGCTCGATGCTGCGAAGGTCGAGGACGTCCCTATGAGCCTGAAGGCCTGGATCGATGGTTCGCAAGGCAACATCCGGAGGGAGACGTTGGGCGCCAAGTGCCTGGTGCGTCACTTCTTTGCAAATTAGCTACATGGCCCCGCGCACAGTGGGGAATGTGTAAAACTAGCGGTTGAAAAATCGCTTTAGCGACATGGCGCATTGCTTTGGGCGCTTGTTTTGGTATTTGGAGAAAGGGGACGGTTCCATGGCTCTTTGGGGCGGTCGTTTTGAGGCGGGAGTGGCCGAGGTCACGCAGGAGTTTGGCGCGTCGCTGCCGGTCGACAAACATCTCTATAAGCAGGATATCGCCGGTTCTAAGGCGCATGCCAAGATGCTGGCGGCCCAGGGCATCATCAGTGCCGAGGATGAGCAGGCGATTGCCGAGGGCCTGACCGGAATCGAACAGGATATCGATGCCGGCAACTTCACCTTCGATATCAACGACGAGGACATCCATATGTCCATCGAGAGCGAGCTGACGCGTCGCATCGGCGAGGCCGGTAAGCGCTTGCATACCGGGCGTTCGCGCAACGACCAGGTGGCGACCGATACGCGCCTGGGCGTCAAGGCGTTGGCCAAGGAGCTCATGGAGGCCAATCTTGAGTTGCGTCATGTGCTGGTGGATGCGGCCAAGAAGTACGACAAGGTGATTCTGCCGGGCTACACGCACATGCAGCATGCTCAGCCCGTGCTGCTGTCACATCATCTGCTGGCGTATTCCTGGATGTTCGCGCGCGACTTTACACGCCTGAAGGCCGCCTTTGATGCCGCCGACAACTGCCCGCTGGGTGCTGCCGCGCTTGCCGGTACGAGCTATCCACTCGATCGTCAGATGACGGCTGCCGAGCTTGGCTTTGCGGGTGTGATTCCCAACTCGCTCGATGCGGTTTCCGACCGTGATTTCCTGCTCGATCTGCATTACGCCGGCTCCGTCATGGCCATGCACCTGTCGCGTTTTTCCGAGGAGATCGTGCTGTGGTCGAGCTCCGAATTTGGCTTTATCACGCTTTCCGACTCCTACTCCACCGGCTCGTCCATCATGCCGCAGAAGAAGAACCCCGACTTTGCCGAGCTTATTCGCGGCAAGAGCGGCCGTGTCTATGGCAACCTGGTGCAGCTGCTTGTGACCATGAAGGGCCTGCCGCTGGCCTATAACAAGGACTTGCAGGAGGACAAGGAGGGCGCGCTCGATACCGCCCACACGCTCATGCAGTGCCTGTCGGTTATGGCCGGTATGATTTCGACTTGGACCGTCAACGAGGATGCCATGGCGCGCGAGTGCGGCGTGGGGCACCTTGCCGCTACCGATGTTGCCGATTACCTGGCCAAGCGTGGCCTGCCGTTCCGTGAGGCGCATGCCGTGGTGGGGCATCTGGTCCTGATGTGTGAGAAGCGCGGCTGCAATCTTGAGGACCTGCCGTTTGAGGTGTTCCAGGAGGCAAGCCCGCTCTTTGAGCGCGATATTACCGAGGCGCTCGACATCCCGTCGATTGTCGCCGCGCGCACGACCGAGGGCGGTACCGCCCCTGCCGCTGTTGCCGTGCAGCTGCAGCGTGCCGAGGCACAACTCGTTGCCGACGAAGGTGTGTTTGGCTCGTTGACCAAGGTCGTCGAGATGGGCCACGGAGCTAATTAGCTTATAGGATGCGTCTGTCTGGTGCGTTCATCATATCTTGCCTTTGCGGGTGCTCGCTACGGTGGGCGCCCGTTTTGTTATAGGGAAGGAAGGAGCTTGTCGAGAACTTTTGTAGGACCTTTGGGCAGGTTGTGAAGGGGATACGTTTGCGGGTGGCAACCGACCGTCTGATCTGTTCGATGCGGTTGATGGGCGGTCGGATGGTACTCTAGTCGGGCTTCGGAACAGAAGTGACACATATGGAGCGCTTCAATTAATAATAACGCTTCAATAAACGGCTTTTTGTTTAACTGCAGCTAGAACTCTGTTACGATGCAGTCCAGGCGGGTGCCGGAATGGGACTTGGGCACGCGCGAACCTACTTGAAAGGCTACCTTATGGCTATCGAGAAGACCTTCATCATGATTAAGCCCGACGCTGTGCGCGATCGCAAGATCGGCGAGATCGTTGCTCGCATTGAGCGCAGCGGCCTTGTCATCGAGCGCATGGAGATGACCACGCTCGAGCGCGCTACCGTCGAGGAGCACTACGCCCATCTGGCCGACAAACCCTTCTTTGGCGGTCTGTGCGACTTTATGACGAGCGGTCCGGTCGTCAAGATGGTTGTTTCCGGTCTTTCCGCCGTCTCCAAGATGCGCACCCTTATGGGCGCCACCAACCCGCTTGATGCTGCTCCTGGCACCATCCGCGGTGACTTCGCCGTCGATGTCAACGCCAACGTGATTCACGGCTCCGACTGCCTGGAGAACGCCGAGATCGAGATCAAGCGCTTCTTTGGCTAAACCAGCTTTGACTCCTTAAAGCTGTTAGCGTGTGGCTTGGGCGCCGCGGAACTCCATCCGCGGCGCCCTTTTTTATACCAACAGGTTTTTGGTAAACGCTCACAAATCTACTAAAGAGCCCCCGCCTGGAATGTGCGTGCATTCCAGGCGGGGGCTGTCGTTAGCGTATGGCGTTGTAAGTCTTTAGGCCTCGTCGACGACCTTGAGACCGCGGGTCTGGTCGATCTCGTTGAGGAGGTTGACGCGACGCTCGTGGCGGCCACCCTCAAACTCGGCGTCGAGCCACTCGTCGACGATCATCTTGGCGAGCTCGGAACCCACGACGCGAGCGCCAAAGGCGAGCACGTTGGTGTTGTTGTGCATGCGCGAGAGCTTGGCGCTGAAGGGCTCGGAGCACACGACGGCGCGAACGCCCTCGACCTTGTTGGCGGCAAGGCTAATGCCGACGCCGGTACCGCAGATCAGGATACCCAGGTCGACGTCACCGTTGGCTACGGCCTTGCCCACCTTGTAGCCGGCGATGGGGTAATCGAAGCTCTCGGAGGTGTCGGTGCCAAAGTTGACGACCTCGCAGCCGCGCTCCTTCAGGTGCTCGGAAATGATGTTCTTGAGCTCGACGGCGGCGTGGTCGTTACCGATACCGATCTTCATGGATGGTTCCTCTCTGGTCCGTGCGGCGGAATTGCTAAAGGTTTTACCGCGTTCGACTGCATGATAGCGCGTCTTTTGCGTAAACGATCGAGCGTTTTTTGGTCAAACGCTTTATCAAGTAAGTACACCAGTTCATCACGAAATCTGCCGCCAGTTTGACGCTCGCAACCGTCTGCCGGAACCCGGGTTGCGGTTTTTGGGCCCTTGGTATCAAATAAAGAAGTTGACTATGTATAAGAAATAAGTTGTTGTGTATACAGGAGGCACCAATGCCCACCGATTCCATTCGCGATGCTGCGTTCTGTGACGTTTTGAACCGCGAGCTTGTTTGCGCGCTTGGCTGCACTGAGCCTATCGCCGTTGCTTACGCGGCGGCGCTTGCGAGCCAGACACTCGGCTGCGAGCCCGAGCATATGGACGTTGCCTGTTCGGGCAATATCATCAAGAACGTTAAGAGCGTGACCGTGCCCAACTCGGGCGGTATGCACGGTATTGAAGCTGCGGCCGTGCTGGGTGCCGTGGGCGGCGACGCTAAGAGCGCGCTCGAGGTGCTCGAGAGCGTTAACGATGAAGACCGCGCTCGCGTGGCCGAGCTCCTCACCGACGCTGGCTACTGCGATGTGTCGCTTGTCGAGGGTGTGCCCAACCTCTACATCAAGGTGACTGCGACGGCCGGGGGCCATACCGCGGTCGTCGAGATTACCGATCACCACACTAATGTCACGTGCCATACGCTCGACGGTATTCCGGTGTGCGGCAAGTCGGCGGGGGAGTGTGCCGCCTGCGCCGAGCGCGTGGTGGCCGAGCGGGCAGCAGATAACGCCGATACGCCCATGTCCATTGATTCCATCATCGACTTTATCGAGGACGGTGACATTGAGGGCGCCCGCGCTGCCGTTGAGCGTCAGATTGAGCTGAATGGCGCAATCAGTGCCGAGGGCCTTGCGCACGCTTGGGGCGCCGAGGTGGGTCGTACGCTGCTGGGTGCTCGTGCCGATGACGTCGCCTGCCGTGCCCGTGCCCGTGCGGCCGCCGGGTCCGACGCCCGCATGAACGGTTGCGCGCTGCCGGTCGCCATTGTGTGCGGCTCGGGCAATCAGGGCATTACCTGCGCACTGCCCGTCATGGAGTATGCCGAGTACCTGCGCTGCGACCACGAGCGCCTGGTGCGCGCCGTGATGCTGTCCGATCTTATCGCCGTGCATATCAAGAGCTATATTGGTGCGCTCTCGGCGTTTTGCGGTGCTATTTGCGCTGCGTGCGGTGCCGGTGCTGCGATTACCTGGCTGTGCGGTGGCACGCGCGAGCAGATTGGCGCGACGGTTTCGAACACGCTCGGTAACGTTGGCGGCATCGTGTGCGATGGCGCCAAGGCGAGCTGTGCCGCCAAGATTTCGGCTGCCGTCGATGCGGCGATTCTGGGACATGATATGGCCATGCAGGGGCGTGGCTTCCGTGCCGGCGAGGGTTTGATCCAGGATACCGTCGAGCAGACGATTGCTAGCATGGGCTACGTGGGCCGCGTGGGCATGAAGGACACCGACGTCGAGATCCTCAACATCATGATCGGCAAGACTCGAGTCTGTTAGGACAACTCTTCCGCTACTTGGTGTTCGTAGAAGGCTTCTACTACGGCGTTAAAGTCGCGGGCGAAGCCTTCCATGGTTCCGCGCCAGGTGACTCGGTTGGGCTTGCCCTGGCCTACATAGGCAGTCTGAATGCCGCAGGTGGGGCTAGGGAAGTCGCGTTTGGGATCGTTGCCCACCATAAGGACCTCGTGCGGTTCGAGCCCCATCACCTGAAGCTGCTCTAGATAGTAGGTGGCATCAGGCTTGCAGCGGGTGGCGTTGCCCATGTGTGTCACGAGCTCGAAGGGCGCGTCGGTTAGCTCGCCCCATCCCATGCGGCACTCAATGGCGCCCTGGGGAAAACTGGGATTGGTAAAGAGTGCGCAGCGCAAGCCCGCGTCCTGCACGGCCTGAAGTGCGGCATGCGCGCCGGGCATGGCCTTCGCGTTGATCGCGCCGTCGTTCTTGTGCGGCAGCACCTCGCGCTCGTAGTAGGTAAATGCCTCGTAGATGGTGGGGTCCGAGAGGCAGATGCCACACCGGCGCTCGACCTCTTCCTGATAAAACGTAAGGTTGGTGCGATTGTCCGTACCACTGCGGCGGTTGGCGTTGAGGTCGACCAGAATGGTGCCGAGGCGCGCCATCGTGCCGCCACGGCTACGACGGCCGATATCTGCGAGCATCGACGAGACATCCTTAAAATAGCGAAGGATAAACGCATTGAGGTTGATGCTAAGAAGCGTTTCGTCCATATCGAAAACGACAGCTTTGAGCACGCGAGCACCTTTCTCGTAAATTCGATCTAGAATCGTTGGTTCCGGATACTTTACCCCAAAGCCATCCTGCGCACTGCTTATCGTCAAGTTGTGGAGACAGCAGTTCATAAGATTACGAAAAAGTCTCCACACGAGTAAAAAATCGCAGTTCACGCTTGAAATCGAAGTCGTTTCCCCGTAACCTATACGAACGTGATTGCATAAGCATCACATTAGTATCTGTCGGCTCCCGAGTGTTCCTAAACGTTGTGTGCTTGTCGCACCCTTCTGTAGGTCCTAGCAATCGGGGCCCCGTAGTTCGAAAGGGGTCCACCTTTGAGTGAGATTCAGAACTCGTCCATTTTCTCTCTTGACGATGTCAACGAGGAGGAGATGAACAACCTCATCGACGGTACGATTACCGACTTTGATGAGGGCGATCTCGTTAACGGCACTGTCGTTAAGATCGAGCATGACGAGGTGCTCGTTGACATCGGATTCAAGTCCGAGGGCGTTATCCCGGTCCGCGAGCTGTCCATCCGCAAGGACGCTAACCCTGCAGACATCGTTGCACTCGGTGATCCCATCGAGGCTCTGGTTCTCCAGAAGGAGGACAAGGACGGTCGTCTGGTCCTGTCCAAGAAGCGTGCCGAGTACGAGCGTGCTTGGAACCGCATCGAGGAGAAGTTCAACTCCGGCGAGAACGTCGAGGGCGAGGTTATCGAGGTTGTCAAGGGCGGCCTGATCCTCGACATCGGCCTGCGTGGCTTCCTGCCCGCTTCCCTCGTCGACCTCCGTCGTGTCAAGGACCTCACCTCCTACATGGGCACCCGCATCGAGGCCCGCGTCATCGAGATGGACCGCAACCGCAACAACGTCGTCCTCTCCCGTCGCGTCGTGCTCGAAGAGTCCCGTAAGGCCGAGCGCTCCGAGATCCTGTCCAAGCTCAAGTCTGGCATGCGTCTCCAGGGTACCGTTTCCTCCATCGTCGACTTCGGCGCCTTCGTCGACCTCGGCGGTATCGACGGCCTCATCCACATCTCCGAGCTCTCCTGGAACCACGTCAACCATCCTTCCGAGGTTGTCAAGGTCGGCCAGGAAGTCGAGGTCGAGGTTCTCGACGTCGATCTCAACCGCGAGCGCATCTCCCTGGGTCTCAAGCAGACCACCGAGGATCCGTGGCGCGCACTGGTCAAGAAGTACCCCGTCGGCGCTATCGTCGAGGGCACTGTGACCAAGCTTGTCCCGTTCGGCGCTTTCGTCGACCTGGGCGAGGGCATCGAGGGCCTGGTGCACATCTCCGAGATGGCCAACAAGCACGTCGATCAGCCTTCTCAGGTCACCCACGTGGGCGACAAGGTTCAGGTCAAGGTCATGGAGATCGACCTCGACCGTCGTCGCATCTCCCTGTCCATGAAGTCCGCTGCTGAGACTCTGGGCGTCGAGATCGAGGTTACCCCGCTGCCTTCCGAGAAGAAGGACGAGGAGACCGACGCCGAGTAAATCGGTTTGACGATCACTTGTTTTAAGGGATCCGCCTGAAAGGGCGGGTCCCTTTTCTGTTTGCTGGCAAGATGGCGGATTGCCGCCCAATTCGCCGGTTTGCTATTGAGTTGTCGCGGCATGAAAAAACGCCGACATCCCGCCTCGGGGAGGAGGCGGGAACGCACCGAGTAGACGGAGGGGTGCGGAGCGCGGTCGCGTCTCGACTGACGACGTTGCCCATCGACGCGATTATTGTAACGCATGGGTGGTTCTTGGTTTATCGTGCGAGCGCTTGCGTTGTGCCATTGTGTGTGCTGGCGGTGTGCTACACTCTTGCACTGCTGAGTGGGCCAGACGGTCGCGCGATGTGCTGCTTGCAGCACGCGTGAGGAAAGTCCGGGCTCCAGAGGGCGGGATGCCGGCTAACGGCCGGGCGGAGTGATCCGACGGAAAGCGCCGCAGAAAAGAAGACTCCCACCTGCGCCGTAAGGCGTAAAGGGAAAAGCTGAAACGGTGGTGTAAGAGACCACCAGCGTCGTGGCAACACGGCGGCTTGGCAAGCCCCATCCGGAGCAAGCGCGAATAGGAACGCTATGGGCCGGCCCGGTCCGCGTTCGGGTAGCGTGCGTGGAGCCGCACGGTAACGTGCAGACAAGATAAATGACCGTTCACGACAGAACCCGGCTTATAGGCCCACTCAGCTTTCTTGTTGACGCTGCGACGACGTCAGCTGGCCGATTTGGCGCTCATTCGTCGGTCGCCGCCATAAGGCGTGCTCCCTCCTCTTTCGGGCCAAATCGACTCAGCTGACGCCGTCTCGCTGTCTTTACCTGGTCATCGGCAGCCTCATTTTTGTTGCGATCTCGTCTTTCAAGGCACATTGCTCGCGCTAGCGGTTTCTCGCTTTCGTTGACGGAATCATCGGCGTTGCCATTCTTTTTACTAGGGTTATCGTATTATTGAGGCTGTTTGTTGTCGCGCTTTATTCTGTTGAGGGGCTTTGTTGGACAGCTATTTTACTCTGCAATCGAATATTGAGGCTACGGGCGAGTTTGTGGACCGCAAGAGCCGGTTTATTGCCCAGCTGGTCCATATTGAGTCCGAGGATGAGGCAAACGTCTTTATCGAGATGGTTCGCAAGCGTCATTACGACGCTCGACACAATGTTCCCGCGTGGATTTTGGTCGATGGACGTGAGCGCCAAAGCGATGACGGTGAGCCGAGCCGCACGAGCGGTATGCCGACGCTCGAGGTGCTGCGCTGCGCGGGGCTCAAAAATGTTTGCTGCGTAGTGACGCGCTATTTCGGCGGTACGCTGTTGGGGCCCGGTGGTTTGGTGCGCGCCTATACCGCGGCGACGCAGGCGGCGGTGACCGCGGCTCAGGAGGCAGGGCAGATCGTCGAGATGACGAGCGTCGTGCCTGTTGACGTGCATGTGGCCTATCCGCAGTATGAGCAGGTGCTTCGTTTGGCGCAGGATTCGGGTGCAAAGGTTTCGGATACCGATTACGCGGATGCCGTGACACTTCACTTGGTGTTTAAGGTGGGGGAGCAGGAGTCATTTTGCGCCAAGATGCGCGAGCTTATGGCGGGGCGCGAGGAGATCGAGGTCGGCGCTCCCGAATTTGCCGAGTTCTAACGGCGACGGCCGGCGTGCTTTTGGATGGACCCCAAGCGCGCCGGCCGTCGTTTTCTGTTGCTGCCGTTTACTCGGCGAGTTGCTTTAGCATATCGCAGGCAATCTCGATGGCATCGTCGATGCAGCCGGGGCAGCTGCGGAGCGGACCCTGGTCCGAGCCAATGCCCTTGAGCGTGCCGCAGACGGTCGTCGTGTTCTTCTCGCCAAAACGCTTGGCGATTTCGCGCGACAGCTTGTAGGACTGGCCCTTGGTCTTGGGATTTTCCATGCCGTCGCTCATCACGAAGCCCATGATGGCCACGGCGCCCGAGATGGCGCCGCAGGTTTCGGTCATGCCGCCCATGCCGGCACCAAAGCCCTCGGTGAGGGTAAAGGCGACCTGGGGGTCGAGTCCGACGGCGGGCGCTAGCGTGCAGGCGACGGCCTGGGCGCAGTTAAAGCCGCGGGCGTGGTATTCGGCAGCTTGAGCCTGACAGGCGGTGATGTCGAGCTGGGCCGTATCGATTTGCTTCATCGTTGTCTCCTTGGTCACGGTGTACCCGCCTATGGTACCCGTGACGGTGCATGTAATCATCGAGAGCTTCATGGATGCTTCATTTTTATCTATCGAGCAAATGCCTAAGGCTGAGACGAATGCCCCTGATTCATTTGTCCCATAACCTACCTCGGGGATGGGTTGAGAGGGGTGCAGGGTAGCGGTATCGTGAACCGAATAAAACTAAAACCCAGGCAAGGGAGCAAGATATGAGCGAGCAGACCATCGGTACTACATGTGTTCAGGGCGGCTATCA
The DNA here is from genome assembly GCA_958415525.1 of uncultured Collinsella sp. Lineage (GTDB taxonomy): Bacteria > Actinomycetota > Coriobacteriia > Coriobacteriales > Coriobacteriaceae > Collinsella. The sequence continues at coordinate 59,697 of CATYZE010000002.1, forward strand.
CCCGGGAGATGCCGAGCCGCGCCAGGTGCCCATCTATCAGTCCACCACGTGGAAGTACGACACGTCGGAGCACATGGGCAAGCTGTTTGACCTAGAGGAGTCGGGCTACTTCTACAGCCGTCTGCAGAATCCCACGTGCGATCTGGTTGCCGCCAAGATCTGCGAGATGGAGGGCGGCACTGCCGCGATGCTCACGAGCTCGGGCATGGCTGCGAACTTCCTCGCGATCTTTAACGTTGCCAGTGCTGGCGATCACGTGGTCGCGAGCTCTGCCATCTACGGCGGTACCTACAACCTGCTCGCCCATACTATGGAGCGCATGGGTCTGACCTGCACGTTCGTTGCTCCCGACTGCTCCGACGAGGAGCTCGAGGCAGCCTTCCAGCCCAACACCAAGCTCGTCTTTGGCGAGACGATCGCCAACCCCGCCCTTGCCGTGCTCGATATTGAGCGCTTTGCCAAGGCCGCGCACGACCACGGCGTACCGCTGATGGTCGACAACACCTTCCCGACGCCCGTGATGTGCCGTCCCTTTGAGTGGGGCGCCGACATCGTCACGCACTCCACCACTAAGTACATGGATGGCCATGCGGCCTACCTGGGTGGCGTAATCGTCGACCACGGCCAGTTTGACTGGATGGCCCATGCAGACAAGTTCCCGGGTCTCACCACGCCCGATGAGAGCTACCACGGCGTGACCTATGCCGAGAAGTTCGGTCGCGAGGGTGCCTTCATTACCAAGGCAACCGCTCAGCTCATGCGCGATCTTGGTCCCATGCAGAACCCGCAGGCGGCATTCTTCCTGAACAGCTCGCTCGAGAGCCTGCACGTGCGCATGCCGCGTCATTGTGAGAACGGCCTGGCCGTTGCCAAGTTCCTGCAGAGCCATCCCAAGGTGCGCTTCGTGAGCTATCCGGGTCTGGAGGGCGATAAGTACTATGACATGGCTCAGAAGTACATGCCCAACGGTACCTGCGGCGTTGTGAGCTTTGGCTTTAACGGTGGTCGCGCGGCGGCCGAGACCTTTATGAAGAGCCTCAAGCTTGCCCAGATCGCCACGCACGTTGCCGACGCCCGCACGTGCTGCCTGCATCCCGCTAATGCCACGCATCGTCAGATGAACGATGAGGAGCTCATTGCCTGTGGCATTTCCGCCGACATGGTGCGCCTGTCGTGCGGCCTTGAGGACACGGCCGATCTGATTGCCGACCTTGAGCAGGCGCTCGAGCAGTGCTAGGCTAGCGTGCGTGCGAGGCGTGGGACGGCTTTTCGGCTGACGACGTCCTCATAGTTCCGATTCCGTAGGCGGGACCCCGATCGTGTCCGTTTGTAGGCGATTGGGGTCCCGTTTTGCGTTGCACGATAGAAAGGATATACATGGAGAAAACTGCCGAGCAGCTGCGCCGCGAACACCTTGCCCTGGAGGGCGACACCCACGGTAAGAATAAATGGGCGATTCTGTTCACCGTGCTCGTCATGACCTTTATGGCGTGTCTGGATGCGAGTATCGTGACGGTGGCGCTCCCAGTGATGCAAAAGGAGCTGGGGGTGGGTCTCGACCGCATTCAGCTCGTGAGCTCGGTGTATCTGCTCGCGACGTGCGTCGCCATGCTGCCGTTTGGCCGCTTGGGCGATGTGCGCGGCAAGGTGAATGTGTTCCAGCTTGGTGTAATCGTCTTTACGGGTGGCTCGTTGCTTTGCGGGCTTTCGGCTTCGCTCGAGGTGCTTATCTTGGCGCGTTTCGTGCAGGGCATTGGCTGTGCCGCCGCGATGGCCAACAATATGGGCATCATCACCGAGTCGTTTCCGGCGCGTGAGCGCGGCCGTGCCATGGGCATTCTGGCGACCTTTGTGGCTCTTGGCATGATGTGCGGCCCCGTGCTCGGCGGCGTGCTGGTGGCGAGCTTTCCCTGGGAGAGCATCTTCCTTATCAATCTGCCCATTGGCGTAATCTCGTTTATCGTGGGACTCTATACGCTGCCGCATGTGAAGCCGGAGGCTGGCGAACGCCCTATGCCGTTGACAGAGGCGGCGCGTCGCTGCTTTGCGAGCTCGGCTTTCACGATTAACCTGGCTTGCATGCTTATCGTGTTCGTGGGTATCGGTGCCTCCGAGTTTGTGCTGCCGTTCTACTTTCAGGATGCCCACGGCTTTAGCTCCGATATCTCCGGCCTGTTGTTTTTGGCGATGCCGGTCGTGAATGCCTTTGTGGGCCCGCTTTCGGGCTCGGTGTCCGACCGTGTTGGTTGTGAAGCGCCCACGGCCGTTGGCCTGGGCGTGTACGTGTGCGGTCTCTTTGCGGTGAGCACGCTTGACGAGCACTCTTCCATCTTGATGATTGTGTGCTGCGTCGCGTTTATGTCGTGCGGCACGTCGATCTTCCAGAGTCCCAATAATTCGCTGTATATGGGTTCGGCTCCGCGTGAGGCGCTTGGCTTTGCGGGCAGCTTGAGCAGCTTGGCGCGCTATGCGGGCATAGCGCTGGGTATTACGGCGGCGTCGCGCATCCTGTATGGACAGACGAGCGCGGCGATGGGCAAGACGGTCACGAGCTATGTGGCGGGTCGTCCGGACGTGTTCCTCTTTGGCTTCCGTTTGGTATTCTACGTGCTGATGGCCGTTGCTACCGTGGGCTTTGCGCTCACATTGGTACGTTTGGTGAGGACGCGCATCCGGCATTAGCGTGTTCGCGAGTCGCCTGCCAAGAATCACGCCCATCTACTACGTTTAACTGTGCACCTCAAACCATGACGCATTCGCTAAAAACAAAAGCGCAGGTAGAGACCCTGCCGGTTTTTGAGAATCAGGGGTATGGACAGGGGTGTCAGGTTAAACGTAGTAAATGGGCCTATTTCGTGGCGAGCATCCTCCGCAAATCCGTGGGGAACGAAGGAAAAGGGCTCATAAAGGTAGTCAAAAGAGCCCCGTCCCAAATTGACTGGTCTTGCGGCTTTATGGTGCGATAGGGCTTGTGGGGCGGGCGGGGGTCGGTCCGTGGTAGACTATCGTGCAACGTTTGTTCATCGCGCGGAATCATTGCCGCGAGAAAGGGTTGCGCTATGCAGGAGCTTGAGGATCGTATTCGCCGTGACGGCATCGTAAAGGCCGGTAACGTCCTTAAGGTTGATGCCTTCCTCAACCACCAGTGCGATGTTGAGCTGTTCGACCACATGGGCGCCGAGTGGGCCCGTCTGTTCGAGGGCGTCGAGATCAACAAGATCCTGACGATTGAGGCTTCGGGCATTGGTATGGCCTGTATCGCGGCTCAGCATTTTGGCGGCGTGCCGGTTGTCTTTGCCAAGAAGGCCCAGTCCATCAACCTTGACGGCGAGCAGTATGCCACGACTATCTACTCCTTTACCAAGCAAAAGGAGTATCCGGTTATCGTGGGTAAGCGCTTCCTGTCCGAGGGCGACAAGGTCCTGATCATCGACGACTTCCTGGCCAACGGTTGCGCGCTCGAGGGTCTTATCAAGATCTGCGAGGCTGCGGGCGCCGAGGTTTCCGGTATTGGTATTGCCGTGGAGAAGGGCTTCCAGGGCGGCGGCGACAAGCTCCGCGAGCGCGGTTTCCGCGTTGAGAGTCTGGCCCGTATCGCCGATATGGACTGCGAGAACGGCGAGATCACCTTCGCCTAGGCGCGCGGCACATACGATTTGCATGCGATGTGACAAAGGGACGGTCCCTTTGTCACATTTTTTGTTTGAGAGGAGGTGTTGGTATGGAAGAGAACAAGATGGGATGGCGCGAGTATGCGCGCTATGCCGAGATGTCGGCCGAGGAGCTGGCGCGCGACTGCGAGGTGCAGGTGTTTCGCGCGACGGGTCCGGGCGGTCAGGGCGTGAATACGACGGACTCTGCCGTGCGCATGAAGCATGTGCCTACGGGGATAGTCGTGACGGCGCGAGAGAGCCGTAGCCAGTTTCAGAATCGTGCGAGCTGCCTGCGCAAGCTGAAGGCCGAGCTCGAGCGTCGCGGCCGTCCGCCGCGCCGTCGCGTCAAGACCAAGGTGCCCCAACGCTCGCGCCAGCGCAGACTCAACGACAAGCACTTCAACGCCATCAAAAAGGCCAACCGCCGCAAGCCGGGCAGCGAAGATTGATCCCCTTCTAAGTTGCGGTGAAATAGGGACTGTTTGGGCTGTCAAAGCCGCAAAACAGTCCCTATTTCACCGCAACTTAGAAGGGGCTAGCGGGTGGGGCGCCAGACCTCGAGGGCGCTGGCGAGGATGTCGACCTCGATGCGGGAGGCGACGATGGCTTCGCCGTCGGCTTGGATGGGGTAGTTGGGCTCCTCGAAGGTGAGTTCGGCATGGCGGCAGCGGCGCATGCGCACTGGCGGAAGCTTGGTGTGGTGGCCATCCTTGGCCGAAAGGAACATGGGCAGCGCAACTGCACGTGGTACGGGGCCGCAGGCGTAGCAAACGTTGAGCACGCCGTCGCAGGGGTCGGCATCGGGGCAGATACGATAGCCCGAGCCATAGGTGGGGCCCAGCTGGATGGCCATGATGATTGCCCGCACGCGCTCGGCTGGCGCGCCATCAAAGCTCGCCGTCATGGGGAAGTTTCGATAGCGCAGGCCAAACTGCTCAAGTCCCGAGAGGGTGTAGAGCGGAGCGCCGGCGAGTCCCGTCTTTTTGCGCAGGTCGGTGGTGCCTAGGCCGATGGCGGCATCAATGCCGACCGAAAGCGTTTGGTCGTAATACTCGACTGCCGCCTCACCACTGCCGCTTGCGGGGTTCCACGAGAGAATGCGCCCGATGTCCTGACGCCGCAGCTCGCAGGTAAGCAGCGTACCAAAATCCTTGCCGGAGAAATCGTCGATACCGAGGGTCTGGGCAAAATCGTTGCCGGAGCCCACGGGCAGGACGGCAAGCGCCGGTCGGACCGCCTCTTCTTGCGCCATCAAGCCATTGACGACCTCGTGAATCACGCCGTCGCCGCCGAGGGCAATAACGGTGCGGTAGCTTTGAGCTTGGGCGGCGAGCTCCTTTGCATGGCCCATACGCTCGGTCAGCACCAGGTCAAATTGGGATGAGCGCGCGGTCATGTCCAAAAAGCGCTGCAGGCGCTCGGCCACTTCGCGTGCCGCGCCCGACTGGGCGGCGGGGTTGGCGATGATCAGCGTACGGCCAAAATCAGTTGCGTGCATGGGGCGACTCCCGGCGTATGGTATGACGGTGCGGTCGCGCTCGGGCTACGTTGCCCCGATTGTGGCTGCACGGCGAATACTTACGTCTACTCTATCAGGTCGTTGTGGCGCTCGATAGCCTCTGCCACCGTACCGCCCTCGTCCACAATGAGCGAACGGCGTTTGGGCGAGATAATGCGCTGCGCGGGATAAACGCCGCGGTGGCCGCCGGCAAGATAGCTGATAAACGCAACGATGACAAAGAACCCGGCTGCTGTGCCGTGGAACAGGTCGATGGCCATCATGCAGGTGGTGATGGGCACGTTAAGGCCGGCACAGAACACGCCGAGCATGCCGAGGGCCGCCAGAAAGCTAGGGTCGATGCCGGCGAGGCAGCCGATCCAGCCGCCGAGTGCCGCTCCAATGCCAAACAGGGGCGTGACCTCGCCGCCTTGGAAGCCGGCGCCCAGAGTGAGCGCCGTCACGACGAGCTTGATCGCGGCATCGGCGAGGGTCGTGTTACCGGCAAATCCGGCGCCCGAGAGCCAGGTGGCAAGACCGGCGTAGTCCCAGGCGTTGAGGAGGGCGTAGACAGCGAGCACTACGAGTGCACCCACGAGGGCGCGAACAAGATAGTTGGTGATAAAGCGACCGTACAGGGTTTTGACGGTGCGAACCGACCAGGCAAAGAGGCGTGCCGTCAGGCCAAAGATAATGGCACTGGCAACGACGATGGCGACCGTTCGGGGTGTCATATCGGGGACGCTGGCGATGACGTTCGCCTCATACTCGGTGCCCAGGGCAAGCGACGTAAAGTAGCCGGTAAACGAGGCGACGAGGCAGTAGATGCCGGCGGTGTAGTCGATCTTGCCGATAAAGCACATTTCCATGCCAAAGAAGGCACCGGCGAGGGGCGAGCCGAACACGGCGCCAAAGGCCGACGAGATGCCGGCGAGCATGAGGTCGTGGTGGTCGTGCTTTTTGAGATGGGCGAGGTTTGAGATGTTGCTGGCGATGGTGCCGCCGATCTGCACCGCAGCGCCCTCGCGTCCTGCCGAGCCGCCTGTCAGGTGCGTAAGCGTGGAGCAGACAAAGGTGAGGACGGCCATGCGGGCATGGATGAGGCGGGTTCCCAGAGCGGAGTCGATGACCAGGTTGTTACCGCGTTTGGCGGCAAGGCCGTGGTTTTTGTACACCCATGCGGTGGCGACACCCACGGCGGGGAGCAGGGCGTAGACCCACGCATGGTGCTCGCGATAGTCGGTCGCGATGTTCAGCGAGGCTAAAAATGCCCAGGCGGCAACACCCATGGCGAGCGAGACGATCACGACGAGCACGAGCAGCTTGGCGCTCGCGAGCAGATTGCGGGCGTTACGGCGCGTGTCGGCGGCCAAGAGATGCTCAGAGCGGGTGAGCTGATGCCTGCCGGCCATGATGACGTCATTCAGGGAGAAGAAGCCTCCCTCATCGAGCGGCAGGGAATTGTCTTGCTCTTCGCTTTCGCTGTCTGATGTGTCGGTAAAAGCCATGGTGTCCTCTTCTTTGGTTACAACGCAAGCATTATAGAGCGTGACAAACGCGTCAAGCCGGTGGGTTGGTTTCGGTTCTGTTTCGTGCCCTGTAACCGACAGGTGTATTCGCGAGTGCAGACCGTCTCGCGGTCGAGCGACGGGGGATTATACTGAATAAAACATAAAGAATCGGCGCCCTTGTTACGCGCCGCGATCTGTAAGAGGTGCATATGGCAGAGAAGCTCATTCCGTTGGAGGACGCGCAGGCAATTGTCTTGTCACATGTGAGTCCGACCGGGGTTGTCGAGATTCCCGTATGGCAGGCGGCCGGCCTTCCCTTGGCCGAGGAAGCCGTGGCCGATATCGACATCTCGCCATTTGCCAACAGCGCCATGGACGGTTATGCCGTGCGCACCGTCGACCTTGGTGCGGCCACCGGCGATACTCCGGTGACGCTTTCCGTTGTTGGCCACGAGGCGGCGGGTCATGTGTTTGAGGGTACGATCGGCGCGGGCGAGACGGTCCGCATTATGACGGGCGCGCCGGTGCCAGAGGGCGCCGATGCCGTGGTGAAGTACGAGATCGTCGACGTGCTCGACGGCGACGGCAATGAGGGTTCGCACGTCCGCTTCTCGGCGCCGGCTAAGGTGGGGGAGAACGTTCGCTCTGCTGCCGAAGAAGCCCATGCCGGCGACGTCGTGATGCGTGCCGGTGAGGTTGTGGCGCCGGCTGGTGCGGGCCTGCTGGCAAGCGCCGGATACGCGAGCGTGAAGGTGCACGCCGCACCGCGCGTGGGCATCATCTCGCTGGGCACGGAGCTGGTTGCTCCAAGTGAGCTTCCGGCGCGTGGCCAGATTCGCGATTCCAACTCCTCGGCGTTGATGGCCGAGGCACTCGATGCCGGTGCCGAGCCTGTCTTCTATGGCATTGCGCCCGACGACGAGCAGGCGATATCCGAACTCGTGCATCGTGCCGTACGGGAGTGCGACTTTGTCATTACGAGCGGCGGGGCCTCGGCGGGCGACTACGACTACGTGACGGCGCTGGTCCAGCGCGAGGGCGAGGTCCTGTTCGATCGCATCTCGATGCGTCCCGGCAAGGCCATCACGTTTGGACTGCTCGGCGGCAAACCGTACCTGGGGCTTTCGGGTAATCCGGCGGCGGCCTACGTGGGCTTTGAGGTGCTCGCGCGCCCGGCAATTCGCAAGATGCGCGGCTTTGCCGAGGGGGCGCGTCCTGTGCAACAGGCAATGCTGACACACGGAGTGAAGAAGCGCCAGGACCGTCGATTCTATGACCGCGCCACGGTTGCGCGCGATGCCCAGACCGGCGAGCTTATGGTGACTGAGGCCAAGAGCCAGAATTCGGCGCTGCTTGGCACGATGCAGCGCGCGAATTGTCTGCTGCGCATTAACGAGGGCCCGTGCGAGCTCGAGCCGGGCGATGTCGTGGATGTCGTCCGCGTCGACTTGCCCGAGGGCACCGTGCTTTAGGAGGAGCGCTATGGAGTTGAAGATTTCGATCGTGACGTGTTCGGATACGCGCGATCTTGCCCAGGATGAGGCCGGAGCCGCGCTCGAGGAACTCATTGCGGCTCAGGGCTGGACGGTAGCCTCGCACGTGGTTGTGCGCGACGACGTCGGCGAGATTGGCGCCGCTATCGTGGATGCTGCCGATGAGCGCCATGCCCATGTTGTGCTTACCTGCGGCGGCACGGGACTTTCGATGCGCGACGTGACGCCCGAGGCGACGCGTGCCGTCTGCGACCGCGATGTGCCGGGCATTGCCGAGGCGATTCGCGCGTACTCGATGACCAAGACGCGCCGCGCGATGCTGTCGCGCGCCGTGTGCATGCAACGCGGTCATACACTTGTCGTAAACTTTCCCGGATCCACCAAGGCAGCCCGCGAAAGCTGGGAGGCGATTGCCGACCAGCTGGAGCACGCGGCACAGATGACGGCGGGCGGCGGACACGCCAAATAAGTGTTTCACCTGCGGCGGAGTGACCCGAACGGTTGCTCCGCCTTTTTGCTTGATGCCGAGGTGAAGTCGATGCGTGTCGTAATCTGAAAATATATTCTCATGGGAGAATAATTTCTCACTGCCATTATTCGCGCTGAAGTATAATCTTATTACAGAATAAAGCCTGCGGTGGGGTGCCCAGGCACAAGGTCCGAAAGGGTTCAATATGTTCGATATGGTTTCTCGCCGCGGTTTCGTTTCGCTTTTTGCCGCTGCTGCCGCCGGCCTTGGCCTTGCTGGCTGCTCGGGTAACAAGGAGTCCGAGTCTGCTGGTTCCGATGCCGGCTCCGTCAAGTCTTCCTCTAAGAAGAAGGCTGTCGAGCTGCAGGTCTTTGCCGCCAACTCGCTCGAGAAGGCCCTGCCCGAGGTTCAGGAGTTCTACACCGAGCAGACCGGCACCACGTTTGCCGACACGCAGTTTAAGGCGTCTGGCGACCTCGTCGAGCAGATGCGCGCCGGTGCCACGGTCGACGTGCTCATCACCGCTTCCAAGGGCACCATGGATGACGCTGAGACCGCCGAGCTCGTCGACGCCGGCACCCGTGAGGACATGTTCGTCAACGACCTCGTGATCATCCGCGCCGAGGGCTCCGACACCAAGGTTGAGGCCATCGCCGACGTCGCGAATCTGGACGGCAAGATCGCCATCGGCGACGCCAAGACCGTCCCCGCCGGCAAGTACGCCAACCAGGCCCTGGCCTCCGTGGGCCTCTACACCGGTACCGAGGGCGACGACGGTGAGTATGTGCCCGAGATCGCCGACAAGGTGGCCCTGGCCGACAAGGTCGGCACCGCTGCGTCTTACGTCTCTACAGGCGACTGCGTGACCGGTTTTGTCTACAGCTCCGATATCTTCCGCTACGACGGCATCGAGGAAGCCTTCGTGTGCCCCGAGGATTCGCACAAACCCATCGTGTACCCGGGTGCCGTTGCCGAGAGCTCCGAGCACGCCGACGAGGCCAAGGCGTTCATCGACTTCTGTCTGACCAACAAGAAGGCTCAGAAGATTTGGGCTAAGTACGGCTTTGAGCTTTCCGAGTAGTGCGAAAGAGCGCTGCATAACGATATGCTTGAGGGCGGGCGTTCTTGCGATCGCCCGCCCTTTTTAGATTGAAGCGGCGTGCCCGCGCGTCGTTACCCTTTATTTGAGGAGTCGCCCGTGTCAAGGAAAACGATTCGCCTGCTCGCTGCGCTGGCGGCGGTTCTCTTTGCGTTTACCTCACTGCCCGGAGTTGCTTGTGCCGAGGCGCTTTTTGCCACTGCCGACGGACGCCAAGCGACAGAGGACTCTGCGCTTATCGATGGCGTCGATTTTGGCCTCAACGCCTTTGAGCGCAACGCCAAGGGCACGGCCCGCTCGTTTGCCGACCAGCCCGAGGGTTATCGTTTTCCCATCTACAGAAAGACGTCGCTCGTAACGGTGATCACGCCTACGAGCATCGTGGTGTGGGTCGATGCGCATGCCGCCAAGGAAGCGGGCCTCGATATCGCAAATGCCTCCGACCAAAAGGCGCTCAAGAAGATGCTCGCGGGGCTCGATAAGTCTCACTCCATGGGAGGCGCGCTGCTGGAGGACTCCAAGCTCGAGTGGGTGTTTACCTCGGACAATGAGCTGGTACAGGGCGATTACCGTTATCTGTTTAAGGTGAAGGGAGACGACGGCGACTACTACACCGTCGTGAATGCCACGGACGCCGCAAACCCCGGGCTCAATCTGGGTGACGGAGCCCTGTGGAGCGATAACGCCGCCTTGGTGCCGTATGCGAGTGTCTCGACGACGGAGCCGCCCTCGCTAGCGGAGCGTGCCGCGACCTTCTTTGGCAGTATTGACTACCGCCCGTTTTGGGTGTCCATCAAGACGAGCGGTCTCGCCTTGGTGATCGCGTTCGCGCTGGGCCTGTTTGCCGCATGGAAGACCATGGGCACCACGAGCCGCGTGAAGGGCCTGCTCGATTCGGTCTTTACCATCCCTATGGTGCTGCCGCCCACGGTCTGCGGCTTTTTGCTCCTCATGCTGTTCGGTCGCTCTACCGGGGTGGGCCAGTGGCTGATTGCGCACGGCATCTCGATTGTCTTTACGTGGCCCGCGGCGGTGATCTCTGCCGTGGTGGTGTCGTTCCCGCTCGTCTATCGTACGGCACTCGGCGCCTTCGAGAGCCTCGACACGCAGATGCTCGATGCAGCGCGCACGCTGGGCTGGTCCGAGCGACGCATCTTTACCAAGCTCATGATGCCTCTCGGCTGGCCCTCTATTGCCGCCGGCACGGTGCTCGCCTTTGCCCGCGCCATGGGCGAGTTTGGTTGCACGCTGTTCTTCGCGGGCAACTATGCCGGCATTACGCAGACCATTCCCATCGCCATCTACTTTGAGTGGATGGGCGGCAATACGTCGGTGGCGCTCTTTTGGGTCTTCGTCGTGATCGTCTTCAGCTTCTTGGTCATCCTGTTCATCAATATGTATACGGCGCATTCGCAAAAGTATCGCGAGCGCGGCCTTTCCCGTGCAGAGCGCAAGCAAGCCAAAGAGCTCGCTGGGCAGGGCGATTCGCTCGACCCCGTCGGTGGCGATGCCCTGCGTATCGATCGCGAGGCGTTGGCCGAGCTTATGCGTGACGACGCGGTCGCGAAGGGAGGTCGATAGGCCATGTCGCTCGTTCTGGATATCAAAAAGCGTTATCCCGGCTTTACCCTCGACATTCAGCTGGAAGCCGGCGAGGAGCGGGTGGCGCTGCTTGGCGCCTCCGGATGCGGTAAGAGCTGTACCTTGCGCTGCATCGCCGGCGTGGAGACGCCCGATGAGGGCAAGATCGTCGTCAATGGCGTGACCTTCTTCGACTCCGCCGCGGGTATCAACCTGTCGCCCCAGGAACGCAAGTGCGCCCTGCTATTCCAAAACTATCAGCTGTTTCCCAATATGACGGTGGCCGATAACGTGTGCGCCGGCGTTGAGGATGCCGGCGACGCCGCAGCGCGCAAAAAGCTTGCCGAACGCTATCTGGGTATCTTTGGCCTGGCCGACTTTGCCGACCGCTATCCCGCGCGACTTTCGGGCGGCCAGCAGCAGCGTGTGGCGCTTGCCCGCATGGTGGCGGCGCACCCGGGCATCTTCATGTTCGACGAGCCCATGAGCGCACTCGATGCGTATCTCAAGAGCGCGCTTGAGCAAAATATGCTCGACCTCTTTGACGTTTGCAACCGCACCGTGCTCTACGTGAGCCACGATATCGATGAGGCATGTCGCCTGTGCGAGCGCATCTGTGTGATGCACAACGGGCATGTGGAGGAGATCGGTTCCGTCGAGGACGTGGTCCGCCGGCCGCAGACCTTAGCCGCGCTGCGCCTGACGGGCTGCAAAAACACGAGCCGTGCGCGCAAGATCGGGCCTCAGGAAGTTGAAGCCCTGGACTGGGGCATGACCTTCAATGTGGGCCGCGAGGTGCCCGATAACGTGGCGTACCTGGGCATCCGCGCGAGCTACTTCCATGTGGACAACCGTGCCGAGCGTGGTCGCAACAGCTACGACCTGCACGTGGCCCGCGTGAGCGATTCGCGTTTTGAGCGCTTGGTGCTGCTGGATGTGCCACGTGCCGACGCACCTACGCGCCTGCAGTGGAAGGTCAACAAGGTGAGTGTGCCTGTCGAGGAGTTGCCGCAGGCGGGGGAGACCCTGCGCATGCATTTTGATGCGAGCAGAATCCATCTGGTTTGTCGATAGTGCCGGGTAATGCCGTCGGGGAATATAAGCCTCGGCGGCTTTGTTTTTGCCGTTCGCCGAATGAGGAATGACAAACTCTTATCAATCAAGATAATTATTTATTAAACGACGGCACACGACGCTGTCGTACGAATGTCAACGGTGTTCGCATGGTCGATGACCGTTGATATAGTTGACCTCAACTTGTAAAGGAGGGTGCGCACATGCCGCAGACGACATATATTCGCCGCGTTGCCGCGCGCGCCCTGTATATGGCTCGGAGTCGCATATGAGCAGGTATGTTCACGGCTCCGGGAGAGACGACGCACAACTAAATCATCAACCGCAAAGCAGGTTCCCCAAAATTCCGGGTTTAAGCACGGCTGGGTTTTCGCCACCCACCGTGCAGCAATACCGTAGCTATTCATTTTTGGTTCGAGAGGGGAACCGCCATGGCTGAAGAATTCGATTTCCATCCGATGTGGGAGAGCCTCGGCATGAATCTTGCCGACCACGACATGCTGCTGGGTGCCGTGGGCCAGATGTACGGGGATATGTTCCTGACGCAGAACAATCGCCCCAAGTCCACTTCCTACCTGGATTTTGTTGCCACCAACATTCATAGCGGCCGTATTAAGGAGATGCTTGACAAGAAGGAGGCCGGCGAGGCCACCAAGATCGTCGGCTCGTTCTGCGTCTATGTGCCCGAGGAAATCGTGCTTGCGTGCGATGGTATTCCCGTGGGCCTGTGCTCTGGTGCCGACTGGGCAACGGACAAGGTCGAGGAGCATCTGCCGCGCAACACCTGTCCGCTCATCAAGAGCTTTGCTGGCTTTAAGCTGGGCGAGGTCTGCCCCTACATCGAGTCGAGCGACCTGGTAGTCGGCGAGAACACTTGCGACGGCAAGAAGAAGGCCTATGAGTTCTTTGCCACGCAAAAGAACATGTACGTCATGGATATCCCCAACGTGCACGACGAGTCGACGCTCGTGACCTGGAAGGCCGAGGTCAAAAAGCTCGCTGCCAAGATCGAGGATGAGTGTGGCGTCAAGATTACGCCTGAGCGTCTGAAGGCCGCCATTCACGCCGTCAACGAGAAACGCCGCGCCCTGCAGCGTCTGGCTGCGACCCGTGCCGCCGACCCGGCGCCTATCAGCGGTCTCGACAGCCTGCTGACCGTGCAGGCTGCCTTTATGGACGACACGCCGCGCCTGACCGGCGCCATCAACGACATGGCTGCCGAGTGCGAGGAACGCGTCGCCAACGGTGAGGGCGTGGCGCCCAAGGGCACCAAGCGCATCCTGTATACCGGTACGCCCATGGCCGTGCCCAACTGGAAACTGTTCAGCCTGATCGAGAAGGCTGGCGGCATCGTGGTGGGCGAGGAGTCCTGCACGGGCTCGCGCTACTACAAGGACCTGGTCGACGAGTCCGGCGAGACGGTCGACGAGATGCTCGACGCTATCGCCGAGCGCTACTTTAAGATCAACTGCGCCGTCTTTACCCCCAACGACCAGCGTATAAAGGACATCGTTCAGATGGCCAAGGACTTGCATGCCGACGGCATCGTCGACGTGGCCCTGCAGTTCTGCACGCTCTACGAGATGGAGTCCTTCGCCGTGGAGAAGGCCGCCGAGGAGGCCGGTATTCCCTTTATGCACATCACGACCGACTATGCCGGCGAGGACGCAGGCCAGCTGCAGACGCGCATTGAGGCCTTCTTGGAGACGATCTAGACCGCGCGGCTTCCCCAGGCACCCGATCTTGCCGTTCAAACCGTCGCTTGCGTACCAGAAGTACGCTTCGTCGGGCTTGTCGCTCGGAATCTCGGGCATCTCAGACGCCAGAGGGCCGTTGTTGCAGCAGTGTCTGATCGTTTGATTTTCTTGCTGATTAGGAGAGGGCCATGATAGGGATCGGGATCGATATCGGGTCTACGGCGGCTAAGGCCGCTGTGGTCGATGGAGAGGGTTCGGTGGCGTGGACGTGCGTGCGGCCAACCGGGTATTCGTCGGTTGATGCGGCGGAGCGTCTGCGCTGTGAGCTCGCTGCAGCCGGCTATGACGTGACGGGTGACGATGTTCGCGTGATCGCGACCGGATATGGTCGTGTTGCCGTGCCCTATGCGCACAAGGTCGTGACCGAGATCACCTGCCATGGCACCGGCGCTGTGGCGCTCTTTGGCGACCACGGCACCGTGATCGACGTGGGCGGCCAGGACACCAAGGTCATCCAACTTAAAGGCGGCCGCGTGGCCAAGTTTGCCATGAACGACAAGTGCGCTGCCGGTACGGGGCGCTTTTTGGAGATCATGGCCGATCGTCTGGGCATTTCTCAGCAGCAGATGGCAGACCTCGCCCGCTCCGGTGAGCCAACCAAGATCAGCAGCATGTGTACGGTGTTTGCCGAAAGCGAGGTCATTAGCCTGATCGGTCGCGGTGAGCCGCGCGAGAACATCGCGCGCGGTGTGATCGAAAGCGTTGTCTCGCGCGTGGCGACTATGGCCGGGCAGGCAGCGGGTGCCCCGTATTACCTGACCGGCGGCCTGTGCGAGAACGCCTATGTTGTGGAGCGGCTGGGAGCGCTGCTGGGCTCGCCGGTGACCACCTCGCCCGAAGCCCGTTTTGCCGGCGCCATCGGTGCGGCCATTCGTGCCCAGGCGCTCGGCTGATGAGCCGGCCGTAGATGCGCGTTCATGCGTATACTGAGAAGCATTGTTTGTGTTTGAGAGGAGGTATCGATGCTCGACGATCAGATTAGGCTCACGTCTATGACCGCTGCGAGCGGTTGAGCCGCTAAGTTGGCTCCTGGAGCCCTCGCCCAGGTCCTGGGTGACTTACCAAATATGCCCAACGACAACCTGCTCGTGGGGTTCGATACCTCCGACGATGCGAGCGTCTTTCGCGTTGACGATAACTTGGGCCTCGTGCAGTCCATCGACTTCTTCCCGCCGATGGTCGACGACCCGTTCCTGTTTGGCCAAATCGCCGCGGCCAACTCGCTGTCGGACATCTACGCCATGGGCGGGCGGCCGAGCCACGCCATGAACCTGCTCTGCATACCCAGTTGTCTGGGCGTTGAGGTTGCCGGCCAGATTCTGGCGGGCGGTGCCGACAAGTGCGTCGAGGCGGGCTGCTCCATCGCGGGCGGTCACACCATCAACGACGACGAGCCCAAGTACGGCCTGTCCGTGAGCGGTTTTGTCGCGCTCGACCGCATGCTCGCCAACAGCGGCGCACGCGTGGGCGATGTTCTGCTGCTGACTAAGGCGATCGGCTCGGGCATCATCACCACGGCCATTAAGGGCGAGCTCATCGAGCAGGACGAGGCCAGCCGGATGTTTGATTCTATGCGCGCCCTCAACGAGGCGCCGATTCGTCTGGCCGAGGGACTCGAGCTTCACGGCTGCACCGACATCACGGGCTTTGGCCTGATCGGGCATGCGTGCGAGATGGCCGAAGGCTCGGGCGCGCAGATTGAACTTGCGTCGGGGGCGGTGCCGCTCTTTGACCAGGTGCTCGATATGGCGCGTCTGGGCATTATCCCTGCCGGCGCCTACCGCAACCAGGACTTCTTTGGCCCGCGCGTGGCGGCCGACGATGACTTGGAGCCGGGAATGCTGGATGCGCTGTACGATCCGCAGACCTCGGGCGGCCTGCTCATCGCAGCGCCTGCTGCTGATGTGGATGAGCTTGCGCGTCGTTTACATGCCGAGGGGCGCGTTACCGCCGTTGTCGGGCGCGTGTGCGAGGCGGTGCCGGGCGGTCCTGCCGTTCGTGTTGTGCGTTAAGGAAAACCGTTTATGTGACCGTCCGTTGTTCTGGGCGGCCCCTTTCGAAAGGAATTTACTATGTCTACCAAGATTGAAGTCAATGCCATGGGCGATGCCTGCCCGCTGCCCGTCGTCAAGACGCTCAAGGCCCTGAAACAGCTCGATGGCAAGGGCGCTGTTGTGACCTCGGTCGACAACGAGACCGCCGTCAAGAACATCTCCAAGATGGCACAGGAAAAGGGCTGCACGGCCTCGGTCGAGAAGGTCGCAGATGCCGAGTGGCACGTGACCGTCGCGATCGCCGGTGCCGTGGCCGTTGCGGACCCCGAGCAGGACGGTGCCGCTTTCTGCGACGCCGGCGCCGGTAGGGGCAAACTCGTCATTTCCGTCTACACCGACTGCATGGGCCGTGGCGACGACGAGCTGGGCCACAAGCTCATGAAGGCGTTTATCTTTGCCGTGACGCAGCAGGAGGAGCTGCCCGCGACCATGCTGTTCTACAACGGCGGCGCCAAACTCACCGTCGAGGGCTCGCCGGTGCTCGATGACCTGAAGAGCCTGGCGGAGCAGGGTGTCGAGATCCTTACCTGTGGCACCTGCCTGGACCACTATGGCATTAAGGACCAGCTTGCCGTGGGCGAGGTCACCAACATGTACGTGATCGTGGAGAAGATGGAGCAAGCCGTGCGCGTTGTGCGCCCGTAGCGTATTGGTTGGAGTTGCCATGAGGGAGAAGCGCCCGGCGCTTGTCATCACGTTTCCCACCACGGCGGCCGCCATGGGCTGCGAGACCCTGTGCATCGAGCGCGGCCTTCCCGGGCGAACGATTCCCGTACCCGGGGAGGTTGCTGCTGGCTGCGGCCTGGCATGGAAGGCTTTGCCCGCAGATGAGGATCTGCTGCGCGGCGAGCTTGCCGCGGCAGGCATTCCCGCCGAGGGCTATACCGTGATCGATATGTGGGAGGTCGTGCGATGATCTACTTGGATAACGCGGCGACGACCATGCACAAGCCACAGACGGTGATTGATGCCGTGACGCAGGCGATGTGCTCGCTCGGCAATGCCGGGCGCGGCGCCACGTCGGGTGCCCTCGATGCCGCTCGTACGATTCACGGTTGCCGTGCCAAGCTCGCGCGCCTCTTGGGTTGCCCGAGGGCGGACCATGTGTGCTTTACGCCCAACTCGACGGCGGCGCTCAACACGGCCATTAACGGCGTGGTGCGCCCCGGCGACCGCGTGGTCACGACGGTGCTCGAGCACAACTCCGTGCTGCGTCCGCTCAACCGCCTGGCGGCTGAGCGGGGCGTGACCGTTGAGCATGCCGGCTGCGACGCGAACGGCGTGCTCGACTATGACGAGCTCGAGCGGCTGGTCACGCCCGGTACGCGTGCCGTGGTGGTGACGCATGCCTCTAATGTGACCGGCAACGCGGTCGACATTGCGCGCGTGGCGGCCTTGGCACATGCCGCGGGTGCGCTTGTGATCGTCGATGCCTCGCAGTCTGCCGGTACGGCGCATATCGATATGCAGGCCATGGGGCTCGACGTGGTGTGCTTTACCGGCCACAAGGGGCTCATGGGCCCGCAGGGCACCGGCGGCCTGGCCGTGGCGGAGGGCGTTGACGTGGCGCCCTGGGCCATGGGCGGCACGGGCGTGCACAGCTTCGATGCGTTGCAGCCAATGGAGTGGCCCACGCGGCTCGAGGCGGGCACGCTCAACGGTCACGGCATAGCGGGCCTTTCCGCAGGCCTTGATTTTATCGAGGCACAGGGTGGAGTTGAAGCGATTGCGACTCACGAACGCGCCCTGGCCGATCGCTTTCTCGCCGGTGTTCGTGAGATTCCGGAAATCAAACTCTACGGTGCCTTCGACCAGTCAGCACGCTCGGCGATCGTCTCGCTCAACGTGGGCAATATCGATTCGGCCGAGATTTCGGACGCGCTCATGCAGGGGTGGGGGATTGCTACGCGCCCCGGTGCCCATTGTGCCCCGCTCATGCACTGTGCGCTGGGAACCGAGCGCCAGGGCGTGGTTCGGTTCTCGTTTGGTTACTTCAACACGGCCGAGGAAGTCGACATGGCGATTGAGGCTCTGCGCGATTTGAGCTGCGATTAGACCAACCTTTTGCGCCCTTAGATAAACCGTTTGCGCTACCTTCCCGCATTGTCGCTTATACAGGGTAATGTGAAATGATGGCCCACACTGGGACTCTGTATCTTTGCGAATTGCGGGAAGGTTCCTATGAACAGGATCACTGCTGCCCTCTATAGGTTTTTAGTCGTCTATCTTTCGGTCGCGATGGTCGTGACCTCGATACCCCTTGCTCCCAGCACAGCCTATGCCGATGATGCCGGGGCGGTCGCCGTCGAGAGCGAGGCCCAAGAGACCGACTCGAGCTCTGACGCTGATGTCGATGCGGTCGATAACGCGTCGTCTTTGGGCGAGGGCAACTCATCCACAACTTCCGGCCAAACGAATAACGCTCAGGACAAATCGTCCAGCTCTGATACCAGTACTCCCGCGTCGAGCCTGGCCCAAGACCTTTCGAGCTCCGCGACCGATTCTGATGCAGCAAAGAGCTTGGTTGCCACGGCGGAACCCTCGTCCGATGACAGCGAAGTCGATCCCCTCGTGTATGAGGACCCAACGGTCTACGAGTATGCCAAGCTTATGCCGAACGGCTATGTGTATCCGTGCGATGCAAGCGGAAGCGTTACGGTAGAGATCGATGGAAACGACCCGTATGGGAGCTCTGTCGACGGTAAATTGGTAACCAATCTGATCGTTGATTACGGAGTGGATGGGGTCCCCGGATATATTTGTGAGTATTCCTCCAATTTGCGTTCGGTGCGTTTTGAGAACAGCTCTATTTCTTCAATTGGACTACACGCCTTTTCTGGGTGCTCCAATCTCGCCGATATCAGCTTTTCCGGTATGACCATTGGGGGCATCGGAACAGAGGCGTTTTCTGGGTGCGGATCGCTTACGAGCCTGAACATTAATGACGTTGCTACCATCGGCTCTATGGGCGATGCCGCGTTTGCCTGGAGCGGGCTGCGGTCTACGGGTCTCGACAAGGTCGTTGGTCTCAGTTCGATTCCTGAGAACGCTTATAATGCCTGCAGCGCTCTGACCGATACCGGTCTGGGCGGGAACACATCCATCACATCAATCGGCGTTAATGCGTTCAAAAACTGCTCTCGCCTTGCGACGACGGGACTCGAGAACAATACGACGATCAAGACGCTCCGCGAAGGTTGTTTCTCCGGGACCAATATGAGCGGCGGGCTGACGCTGCCCCTTTATTCCAAGATCGAGGAACTGCCGAGTCGTGCGTTCTATGGCTCTAAGCTCGAAACCGTGTACCTTGGATGCGACCATGTGGTGCTCATTAATTCCA
The DNA here is from genome assembly GCA_958415525.1 of uncultured Collinsella sp. Classification (GTDB taxonomy): domain Bacteria; phylum Actinomycetota; class Coriobacteriia; order Coriobacteriales; family Coriobacteriaceae; genus Collinsella. Next base: position 79,226 of record CATYZE010000002.1, read on the forward strand.
CCACGTTCCCCAAGCAAAACATGACTGTCATGGTCCCTGCCAAGATGGTTTCGCAATACGCAAGCGGTCGCCCCAAAGAGGTTTGGGAGAGTTGCAATGGCAGCCTGCCCGTCCCCGTGGGCAAGATGCTTCAAAAGATTACGGTCTCGCGTGATCCCGACAAGATGGCCTATCGGCAGGGTGACACCATTTCGCTCGAGGGCATGAGCGTCACATTTCAATATCCTCATTCGACGATGGATAGCGACTACGAAGCGCTCATAAAGGAAGAACTCGGCGAATACCTTACGGCGACCCCCTGCGATGGTGATGTCTTCGACGAGTCGATGGACGGAGAACCTATACAGCTCGTGTACGACGATGGCTACACGCGCCTTGTCGCGTACAGCAAGGGCAACCTGCAGCAGGCAGCCTACGAGTATGCCAAGCTCATGCCCAACTACTATCTGTATCCGTGCGACGCAAACGGAAATCTTACGGTAGAAATCGATGGAAACAACCCGCGCGAGAACTCTGTCGATGGTCGAATGGTAACGAATTTGATTGTCGATTACGGGGTTGATGAAGTCGACGCACAGCTCTGCGCCGACTCTACCAATCTGCGCTCAGTGCGCTTTGAGAATAGCTCCATTTCCAAAATCGGATTGCACGCCTTCTATAACTGCCCGAATCTCACCGATATCAGCCTTTCCGGTATGACCATCGGCACCATCGGAAAAGAGGCGTTCTATGGCTGCGAGTCGCTTGCGAGCCTGAACATTAGCGAGACTACTACCATTGGCTCGATGGGCTATGCCGCGTTTGCCGACAGTGGGCTGGTGTCCACGGGGCTCGACAAGGTTGTCGGCCTCACATCGATTCCCGACAGCGCCTACGAAGGCTGCAAGGCTCTGACCGATACCGGCCTGGACAAGAATACCTCCATTACATCGATTGGCGTTTGCGCGTTCAGGTTCTGCTCGAACCTTGCTACCACCGGGCTCGAGAGCAACATAACGGTCGAAACGCTTGGCCACACCTGCTTCTACGGCACCGACTTGAACGGCGGGCTGACGCTGCCATATAACTCCAAGATCGAGGAGTTGCCGGAAAAGGCGTTTTATAGCACCAACCTCGAGACCGTGTTCTTTGGGTGCAACCATGCGGTGCTCATTAATACCGACACGTTCCCCAAGCGCAACATGACCGTCATGGTCCCCGCAAAGATGATTCCAAAGTACAGCAAGGGAGAGCCCAAGGCTGTTTGGGAGAGGTGCAACGGCTGCCTGCCAGTCCCGGTGGGCAAGGTGCTCGAGAACGTTGAGATCTCATGCGACCCCAACAACATGACCTATGAGCCGGGGGACACCATTTCGCTCGAGGGCATGAGCGTCGAGCTCGATTACCCGCATTCGGTATCGATTTGGAACTACGAAGCCCTCATAAAGGAAGAACTGGGTGAGTACCTAACGGCAACTCCCTGTGACGGCGACGTCTTCGACGAGTCGATGGACGGACAACCCGTAAAGCTCGTGTATGACGACGGCTATTCACATTTTGAAACCCAGACCAAGGGCACGCTACAGCTTAAGAATCCTGAGCCGACGTCGTTCCAGATCTCCTATGCCCAAACGATCGATAAAGGCGAACGCAAACTGATGGACGGCGTTGAGCTGCCCGATGTTTCCGGCGCGACGACGATCGATGCGGGCGCCGAGGTCACGCTCGATGCTGGTGCTTTGGGGATGTTCAACGACAACCTTACCTTTAAGGGCTGGTATGACACCGAGTCCGGCAAGTACATCTCCAAGGAAGCGGTTTGCACGTTTACGCCAGATAAGGACCTGTTCCTGGAGGCGCGCTTTAAGCTCAAGGACTATGCGGTGCATGTCAACGATGCACAGGCGACCGATTCGTCACAGGACTATGCGCACCTGAGCGTTACCGCTCAAAACTGCTATCGCAATGCCGACGAGACGGTTGAGGTTTCCGCCGCCACGGATAACGCCCTGTTCCTGGGCTGGTATCTGGGTGAGGGCGATGATGCCTACGCCGTGAGCGATCAGCTCGACTTTACCTATACGGTGAACGAGGCGGACGCGACTGTGTCCGAGGATAAGAGCGACTCCAAGATCGAGATCACGCCGCGATACTGCGCTCCGCAGGCGAGCGTTGTGCTGAGCGTGGACGGAGTCGATGAGAACGGTCAGCCGCTCGGACAGTTCCTTTCCACCGGTCTGTATGGCATCGGGTCGCGCGTAACGGTCGTGGCGGTCCCGACGCCCGGCTATGTGTTTGACTATGCGACCGACGCCCTCGGCAATGTTGTCTTTACCGGCGACGATGGCCCTTCCTATACGTTTGTGCTCGAAGGGGATGTGCAGTACACCGCACACTTCCGTGAGGCGACGGACCCGGCCGAGTCGCTTGCTGCTCTGAAGGCCGCGCTCATCGCCGCGATCACGGCTGCGGCCGTCCTCGCAACCATGTATGGCTTGGGCGAGATCGTCGACCCCATCGCGGCCGACGCGGTGATCGAGATCGGCATGGCGGATAACATCGAGGATGTGGCCGCGGTCGGCACCAAGGTGCTCAAGGAGATTAAGGACATCATCGACGACCACAAGAAGCCCAAGCCTCATGGCGACCATAAGATCGAAATTATTGCCACCGCGCAGCCCGAGGTGGGCGGTGTCGTTACCGGCGGCGGTATCCACTATGAGGGGACGGTCGCCACGCTCGAGGCTGTCGCAAATCCCGGCTATCGCTTCGTATGTTGGAAAGAGAACGGCGTCGAGGTCTCGACATCTCCTCTCAAGACGATGACCATCACGGACCTGACGCCCGAGGTCGTAAAGATGACGGCCGTTTTCGAGAAAAAAGTCGAGGTCACGGCAGTCGCCGAGGCCGATGGCATTCAAGCCGATTTTTCGACAGGCTGCACCGCAAGCCCCGTGACGCAGAGCATTACGCGTGGCGATGAGGCGATGGTCACCGCGAGCGAGGGGCCCGACTATGCCTTTGTGGGATGGTTTGAGGACGGCATCGAGGTCTCGCCCGAGCGTATGTATATCTTCAAGGCCGAAGTCGATCGGCATCTGGTCGCGCGCTTCCGCAAGGCGGATAAGACCATTCTGGTGAATACCGATCCATACGACAGCGCCGAGGTGCTGTGCGATGGCGTGCCGGTCGTGGACGGCAAGATCCGTGCGAAGGATGGGGATATCCTCACGTTTACGGTGCGGCCCAAGGTGCGCCCCGACAATCCGGAGAAGACCTATCGGTTTGTGGAATGGCGCGAAACCGATGCTCAGGGCGTCACGATTGCCAACAAGCAGGAGGTTTGCGAATACCGCGTGAACGGCAACGCGCGGATCGAGGCCGTAATGGACGGCAGGGATACGCATACCGTGCGAGCCGAGGCCGACCCGCTCGAGGGTGGCACCGTAACGCTCAAGCGCGGAGAGACTGCCGGCATGGTCCTCGAGGTTCCTGAGGGCGAGCGCGTGACCGCCGAGGCCACGCCATCCGAGGGCTACATCTTTGACGGCTGGTATCTGAGCAACGGCGGCTCGGATGCTACGTCGACGCTGGTTTCGAGCGAGCGTTTGTATACCTTTGAACCAATTACCGACTGCGTGATCCAAGCGAAGTTTACGCGCGCCTGCAAGGTAGACGTGGTCGTTGAGCCGGCCGCGGCCATGGCGGGCAAATATATGGTGCACGGCGAGGGCTACTGCATGAAGGGCGAGCCTGCCACGCTGAGCATAGAGCTCACGGCCGAGGCGAGCAAACAATTTACCTTTAAGGGCTGGTACGACGCCAAGACGGACCTGCTTTTGGGCACCGACCCCAGCTACCTCGAGTTCTATCCCGAGGACGTGGAATGCACCGTGCGTGCGGTGTTTGAGGAAAACACGTATACCGTGACCGCGAAGGCAAAAAAGACCTTTGTGGAGCGCGGTACGGTTGAGATCGAGGGGCATCCGGGGGCGTCTTCTGTTACCTGCGGATACGGCGATACGGTGTTACTCAAGGCGAAGGCCAACGACGGCTACCGCTTTGACCATTGGAAGGACAGCTCCGGTAAGGAGTACGACTCTGCCGAGCTGGTCGTTAAGGTCACCAAGAGCGATACCTATACCGCGATCTTTACCGACTCAAAACCCGAGGTCATGGTCACGGCCGATTCGTGGCTCGGCGGTACCGTGACGTGTAATGGGACCGTGGTGAAGCCTACGACCGATACGTTCAAATTAGGGGAGACCCTTCATCTGACGGCTAAGGCCCATCCTGGTTTCTTGTTCTGGGGTTGGTACGTCAATGGGCACCTGAAGAGCCTTAAGCACGAGACCTCGTTGGTTGCCAAAGCTCGTGGCAAAACCGGGCACTGCGTTATTACCGCAGCCTTTGTGCCGATCGATACCGTCTGCGTGCCCCTCGCCGATCCTGCGGAGGGTGGCACCGTCAAGGCGAGCCGAATTCTTGCCGACCGCGGCGCGGAGGTTGCCCTGAAGGCGACGCCCAATCCCGGTTATGTCTTTACTGGTTGGTATACGGCCGACGGCTCGTTTGAGTCTGCCGATGCGGAGTTCACCTGCCACCAGGAGCGCAGCCATGTGCACGTCGCTCGCTTTATGGCGAAAAGCTATGAAGTCGACGCCACGACGGTAGTCGATTCCGGCACCGGTTCGCTGGTCGAATCGAGCGTCGCCGGCTGGGTCGAGGGCACAGGTACCGTCGAGGCGGGGCATGCCGCCACGCTGACGGCGCATGCGCTTTCGGGCTATGCGTTTGAGTATTGGGCCGATGCCTCGGGCGCCGTGGTAAGCCGCGACACCACCTATCACGTGGTGCCGACGTCTGACACGACGCTTCAGGCCGTGTTCTCGGCAAAACAATATACGGTGGACGTCTCGTGTGAAGAGAGCATGGGCACGGTCGAGGGCGCGGGGGCGTATGCCGCTGGACAGGTCGCAACCGTGCGTGCGGTCGCCGCCGAGGATACGGCTTTTGTGGGCTGGTTCCGTAACGGCACATGCGTGAGCTCCAAGAAAACCTATCGATTTACCGTGCGTGAGGATACGTCGCTCTATGCCGTCTTTGCGTCGGGTTCGTATGTCGTGCATACCGTTGCTTCGCCTGCCGAGGGCGGAGCCGTGAGCGGCTTTGGTGGCTATGAGGCTGGCGACCGCGCAACGCTTCGTGCGATCGCCAACACCGGGTATTCGTTTGCGGGTTGGACGGACGACAAGGGCGAGACAGTCAGCGAGAACGCCGACTATACCGTTAAGGTCGCGGGTGACGCCACCTATACGGCGACCTTTACGCCTAAGTCCTATCAGGTCGTTTTGAGCGCGAGTGACGATAGCGTTAGCACCCTGAGCGGCGAGGGCTCCTATCAATTCGGTGATACGGTCGAACTCAACGCTACGCCTATGGGTACCAAGCGATTTGCCGGTTGGTATGTCCTGGATGCCGAGGGCAACAAGTTGCTGCTGAGCTGCGACGCCCATTGCTGGGTTAAGCTCGACAAGGATATGGTCGAGGGGCTCGAGGACGATACGTTGGAGCTCCAGGCCGTGTTTGCCGATCCGTACGAGGTGACCGTTACGGGCGAGGTCGTGGTGAAGGACAAGGCTTCGAACAGGGGCTGCCGTGTTACGGGCAGCGGTGGCTTTGCCGTGGGCGACCAGGTGGAACTGTCCGCTGTTGCCGGTATGGGCTATCGCTTTGTGGGCTGGAGCACCGATAAGGAGGGCACCTCGATTGTCGAGACCGCGACGACCCTCGATGTGACCGCCACGCAAGACATAACGTACTACGCGCAGTTCGAATCCGATGGACAGGTGACCATTACCGTCACTGGCTCGTCCATCTTCCGCGGTACGGCCCTTCTGATCGACGGCATTCCTGCCGGCAGCAGGTCCTACGACAGGGGCGACATGTTTATGGCCATCGCGATTCCGTGGAAGAAGTACCACTTCTCGCATTGGGTCGACGATGCGGGTGTCACGGTGAGCTACAGCGCGTTCTATATCGGTACCGCAAAGGAGAATAGGCAGCTTACGGCCGTGTTCTACGAGACGGGCTGCGATGTTCAGGTCGCTACGTATCCTAAGGATGCTGGCTTTTCGATGGTAGCGCTCGGTACGGGTGGCTCCTACCACTCCGCGGCGATTATGTTTACCGTGCCGCATAAGGGTTGGAAGTTTAAATACTGGGTCGATGAGAACGGCATGCCCGTTGGCTTTACGCCGGTCATTAACCGCGTGGTGTTTGGCAACCGAACCTTTACGGCCGTTTATGAACGGGCGACGATGTCGGTGACGGCGGTTGATCCGCGTCAGGGCGGACACGTCGAGGGTTCCTCCGAGGACGAATCTCTGGGCTATGCCGTGACCAACGAAGTCGAGAACGGTGAGTCCACGACCCTGACTGCCGTTCCCGATGCGGGGTATGTGTTCGATGGGTGGTATGCGCGCAATGACGACGGGTCGTTGGGCGATGAGCCGCTGAGCACGGATGCAGTTTGGACGTTTGTCCCCGAGGACAATATGACCGTCGAGGCGCGCTTTGCGGAGGCGCCTAAGTACAAGGTGACGGCCCGAGCGGTCAACGGATCGGTTGATCTGGAGTCTGCTTTGGTCGCTACGGATGGCAAGGTGACGCTTTCGGCGACGCCCGATGAGGGCTGCTATCTGACGCGCGTGACCGTTGCCGAAGAGGCCGGTGATGACGGTTCGGCCGGCAATGCCTATGACCTTGATATTTCTGGCTACAAGGGTGGGGCGTACGAGGTCACACTGAGTGGCGTGAGTGCTCCGCAGCAGGTCACGTTTGAATTCGCAAAGGCTGCGACTCCGGAGGTGCTTGCTCAGCCGCAGGATGCGAGTGCTTACGAGGGCGATCCGGTTGAACTTTCGGTTGCCGCCGAGGCGGGGCGCAACGTTCGCGTCCATGCGGCCGTGTCTTCTGGATCCGCTGCAGACGTCAAGCTGAGCTACCAGTGGTATCGCGTGCCCGCCGATGGCGGCAAGGCAGAGCCGCTTAAGGGCCAGACGGGGGAGACTCTTTCGATCACCCAGCTCGACAGCGACGGCGAAGGCGAGCACTTCTGCCGCATTACGCAGAACTACCTGGGCACGGTGACAAAGACGGATACCGAACATGCGAAGGTATCCATCGTGCCGCGAGAAGCACTTGTGTTTAACGGGCGCGTGCTGCCGGTGGCGACCACTCACGATGAGTACCGCGTCGTGATTGCGGGCGCTACGGGCGGCAAGGCACCGTATGCGTACAACTTGGATGATGTTGAGGTTCCTGAGGGCATGCAGCTAACGCTGGCAGATGACGGATCGGGCGCCTTGGTGCTCTCGGGCGTGCCTGCGGCTACGGGTGTGCATAGCTTCAAGATTAGGTGTACCGATGACCTGGGTAATAAGCGCGTAGCGCATTTTGTGCTGCTCGTGAAGGCGAAGAAAGCCCCGCTTGCATTTGAGGGCCAGACCTTTACCTACAATGCGACGGCGCAGGCCCCGGAGCTTTCGGGCGTGCCCGAGGGTTGCGAGGACGATGTCGAACTAACGTATGCCGGCGCGGGCGATACGCATTACTCGTCGGATCAGGCGCCGGTGGATGCCGGCACGTATCGTGCGGTGGTGACGCTCGACGCCAAGGGATATGTCGGTAATGCCTCCTGTGACTTCACGATCGAGAAGGCCCCGGTCGATATTTCGATCGAGACGGCTGATGTGACATACGATGGCGCACGACACGGTGCGGCGGTTGCGGTTGCCGGTCTTGATACGTCTGCCTATTCCGTTGCCTATCGCGGTATAGATGGAACGTCCTATGGTCCGACGGCGCTGGAGCCGTGCGACAGTGGCAACTATCGCGTTACGGTTAAGGCGACTGACCCCAACTATCAGGGTAAAAAGTCCGCCGAGTTCTCGATTACAAAGGCAAGCCAGGTCATTACGGGAACGACGAGCTATTCGGGTGTGTACGGTGGAGACCCCATTGTGTTTAACAACGTTGCCCAGACTCCCGTGAGCTTTGAGCTGGTTGATTCCGATGACGATGCGAGCCCGGTTTCGATTAAGGGACGCTGCGCGACGGTGAAGGCCGCCGGTGCGGCACGTGTTGTCGCCCATGCCAAGGCGTCTCGAAACTATCTTGCCGCCGAGGACGTCGAGTTGACGGTTTCCGTTGCGCCTGCCCAGTTGCTGGTGGAGGTCGACGATGCCGAGCGCTTTGAGGGCCAAGAAAATCCCGAGTTTACTTCCAGCTTGGTGTGCCGTTGCGACACCTCGGACGTTAAGGTTACGTACTTCTGCTCGGCGAATAAGAAATCGCCGGCGGGTGAGTACCAGATCGACGCGGCGGTCGCCAATCCGAACTTTGATGTCGCGGTCGACCCCGGCACGCTGACGGTCAAGAAGAAGCCCGAGCATTACAAGGTGACGGCGAAGGCAGTCAACGGTTCGGTCGACAATGCTTTGGTTTCGGTTGTTGAGGGCGGGGACGCGATCCTCTCGGCGGCACCCGACGAGGGCTGCTACCTCGAGCGCGTGACGGTCGCGCAGGCCGGCTCGGGTGCGACCGTTGACCTCGACATTTCTGATTACAAGGGCGGGGCGTACGATGTCACGCTGAACGATGTCACCGCATCGCAGGAGGTCACGTTCGAGTTTGCGAAGGCGGACGCTCCGCGTGTGATCGCGCAGCCGCTGGACGTGAGCGTCCATGAGGGCGATACCGTCGCGCTCTCGGTTGCGGCCGAGGCAGGCAAGAACGTCGCCGACCATGTGGCCTCGTCCATGGGTTCTGCTGCCAAGATTGAGCTTTCATACCAGTGGTTCCGCATGGTGAATGGCAAGGCCGTGGTGCTCGATGGCGAGACGGGGGAGACGCTCTCGCTCGCGGACCTCGATGACGAGCAGGCCGGCGAGTATTTCTGCCGCATCACTCAACGCTACCTTGGCACTGAGAAGCAGGCGGACAGTGATTGTGCTTCCGTCTCCATCGTGCCGTGGAACACCCTTGTGTTTAACGGCGACCTGCTGCCGGCAGCGAGCGCCCACAGCACGTACTTCGCGACGATTGCCGGGGCCGCGGGCGGCAAGGCTCCGTACGAGTACGCATGGGATGAGACGAAACTCCCCGACGGGCTCAAGCTCTCCCGTACTTCGGGCGGCCTGACGCTCTCGGGCGTTCCGTCCAAGACGGGCGTTTCCGCCTTCGATATCACGTGCACGGATGCTCGTGGCGAGGCCATGACCGCCCGCTTTGCGCTCGTTGTCCAGGCAAAGCACGTAAAGCTATCGTTTACGGATGGCGACTTTACCTTTAATGGCGCGTCGCAGGCGCCCGAAGTTTCCGGTGCTCCCAAGGTCTGCAAGGGCGACCTTAGGGTCTGGTACCTCGGTACCGGAAGCACGCAATATTCCTCGACGGAGGCCCCGACCGATGCCGGCACATACCGCGCTGTCGCCATGCTGCGCAGCCACGGCTACATCGGTGCCGCTGCCTGCGAGTTCGAGATCGCTCCGGCAAAGCTCAAGGTGAAGGTTGACGACGCCGAGCGCTTCGAGGGGGAGGCGAACCCAGCGTTTACCTCGAGCCTGGAGAGTGCGGTTGACACTTCGGGTGTGAAGGTCGAGTACTCCTGCGATGCCGATGAGAGCTCTCCTGCTGGCAAGTACCAGATTGGCGCGACGGTCTCCGACCCGAACTTCGATGTCGAGGTCGTGCCCGGAACGCTGACGGTGAAAAAGAAGCAGGATCCCGTCGATCCCGGCCCGGTGGTTCCGGACCCGGACAATCCGGATAGCCCTGATCCGGACAACCCGGATCCCGATCAGCCTGATCCTAGTCCCAACCCCGACCCGGATAATCCGGATCCCGATAATCCCGATCCGGATCCCAAGCCCGATAACCCGGACAAGCCCGAGCGCTTTGAGGTGACGGCAAAGGCGGTCAACGGTTCGGTCGACAACGTTTCCGTTACCGTTGATGCCGGCGGCGACGTGACGCTCTCGGCGATGCCCGACGAGGGCTGCTTCCTCGAGCGGGTGACGGTCACAGAAGCCGGCTCGGACAAGGCCATCGATCTCGATATCTCCGACTATGAGGGCGGAGCGTACGAGGTCACGGTGAGTGACGTCACCGCGTCGCACGAGATTACGTTCGAGTTCGCGAAAGCGGACGCTCCGAAGGTGATCGTGCAGCCACAGGACGCGAGTGCCCACGAGGGCGATGCTGTTGTGCTCTCGGTTGCTGCCGAGGCGGGCAAGGGCGTCCTCGACCACGCGTCCTCGTCCACGGGTTCCGCCGCCGATGTCGAACTTTCCTATCAGTGGTTCCACATGGTGGGCGGCGAGGCCGTGGCGCTCGAGGGCGAGACGGGGGAGACGTTCCTCATCGAGGGCCTCGATGACGATTGCGCCGGCGAGTATTTCTGCCGCGTCACCCAGCGCTACCTTGGTACCGAGACGCAGGTGGAAAGCGATCGTGCCGTCGTTTCCGTTGTGCCCCGGGATGCCCTTGTGTTCAACGGCGGTCTGCTGCCGGTCGCACGTGCGCATAGCACGTATCGCGCGACGATTTCGGGTGCCGCAGGTGGCGAAGCTCCGTATAAGTACACGTGGGACGACGCTAAGCTCCCCGACGGGTTTAAACTTACCCACACAGCGGGCGGTCTGACGCTCTCGGGCACCCCGTCCAAGGCCGGAGTGTCTACCTTTGACATCACGTGCAAGGACGCTCAGGGTAAGACCGTGACCGCGCACTTCGTTCTGGTCGTTCAGGCGAAGCGGGTCGAGCTTGCATTTGAGGGCGGCAACTTCGTCTATAGCGGTGATGCTCAAGCGCCCAAGGTCACGGGGGTTCCCAAGGCCTGCGAGGGTGACCTGAGGGCCAGATATTACGGGACGGGCGGCACACACTATTCGTCGAGTGAGGCCCCGACCGATGCCGGCACGTATCGCGCTGTTGCCACGCTGCGAAGCAACGGGTATGTCGGCGCCGCCTCGCGCAAGTTCAAGATTGCGCCGGCGAAGCTCAAGGTAAAGGTCGACGATGTTGAACGCTTCGAGGGAGAGATGAATCCCACCTTTACCTCAAGCCTAAAGAGCTCGGTCGATACCTCGGGCGTGAAGGTCGAGTACTCCTGCGACGCCGACGAAAGCTCGCCGGCGGGCGAGTACCAGATCGGGGCGACGGTCACCGACCCGAACTTCGATGTCACGGTTGAGCCCGGTACGCTGACGGTGAAGAAGATGCAGGAGCCTGTCGACCCGGACCCGGTGGTTCCCGATCCGGACAAGCCCTATGGACCCGATCCGGACAAGCCGGACCCGGACCGGCCTGACCCGGACCAGCCGGACAAGCCCGAGCCCGACCAGCCTGACCCGGGCAGGCCCGAGCCCGGCAACCCGAGTAAGCCGGAGCCGGAAAAGCCCGGAACGCCCGATTCCGACCAGCCGGATTCAAAGGATCCGACAAAACCCGGTAGTTCGGATGACTCCGCAGTCGATAAGGCAAAGGCATCGGGCGCGGAAAACTCCGGCAAGAAGGAGTCTTCCAAGTCGAGCGCTCAGCAGCTCGCTGACACGGGCGATCGTGCACCATTGGCCGTCGCCGTCGCTGCGGGCGCCGTTGCGCTTGTCGCGCTGGGACTCGAGCTGCTGCTTCGCCGTCGCTCTGACGCGTAGCAGCTCTAAAGGGGCAATCAGATTGATACTTTGCACCATCTGGCCTGCTCAAGCGTTTATACTTGCGGGACGGGTATTTTGCCCGTCCCGTTTTTGTTTCGACCCGAAAGGTGTGCCTATGGCCTCATCCGCACCGCGCGGTCTGCGCTCCGACCATGTCGTCACCGTCGGCATCGCCCTGTTCTCGATGCTCTTTGGCGCCGGCAACCTCATTATTCCGCCACTGCTGGCGCTGCAGGCAGGTTCTGCCACGCCGGTCGCCATGCTTGGCTTTCTCATCGCCGCCATCGGCCTGCCCGTCATGGGTTTTATCGCCGTGGCGCTCGCCGGAACGGCACGCGAGCTTGCCGGGCGCGTGCATCCTAAGTTTGGCGAATTCTTCGTTGCGGCGGTCTACCTGGCCATCGGCCCGTGCCTGGCTATTCCGCGCACGAGCTCCACGGCCTTCGAGATGCTGGTACCGCTGCTGCCCGAGGGCGTCTCGCTCGGCACGGCTCGCCTGGTGTTTGCCGTTGGCTTCTTTGTCGTCGCGTTTGCGCTCACGCTGCGTCCGGGCGTCATCACGCGCGTGCTCGGTCGCATTACGGGTCCCGCGCTTATTGCGCTCATCGTGCTGGTCGTGGGTGCCGCCGTGGTTTCGCCGCTGGGTCCCGCTGCCGCGCCTCAGGCTCCCTACGATGCAGGCGCCGCCGTGCAGGGCTTTCTGACTGGCTACCAGACCATGGACCTGCTTGCGTCGCTCGCCTTTGGCATCATCATCGCCGAGACCATCCACGAGTTGGGTGTTACCGATGACAAGCGTGTGGCCTTCGAGATTTCGCGTTCGGGTGTGATCGCCGGCGTGCTCATGGCCATCATCTACTGCGGCCTGGCGCTTGCCGGCATGCAACTCGGCACCGTGATGCCCGATGCCACCAATGGCGCCGCCATCCTCGCCCGTTCGGCCTCTATGCACTTTGGTCTTGCCGGCACGGTCGTGGTCTTTGCGATCTTTTTCCTCGCCTGCATGAACGTGTGCATCGGCCTCATCAGCTGCTGCTCGCGTTACTTCTGCGAGACGTATGTGGTTAAAGGGGGAGCGGAGGCCTCCGAGGAGGCCATGCGCCGTCCCTTTGCGGTTCTCGCCTTTGTGTTCGCGGCGTTTTCGTGCGTGCTCTCCAACGTGGGCCTCGACATGATCCTCATGTTCTCGGTGCCCATGCTCAACGCCTTGTATCCCGTTGCCATCGTGCTGGTGCTTTTGGGCTTGATGCACGGTTTTTGTGATGCGCATCCGCAGGTGTGGGTTTGGGTCGGCGGCGTTGTCGCGGTGCAGAGCGTGATTACCTCGGTCCGCGATGCGTTCTTTGCGGGCGCGTGGCTACCGTTTGATGTGCTGCCGCTGGCGGATATCGGTGCCGCGTGGGCGCCGGTCGCCGTGGTGGCGTTTGCGATTGGCCTGCTCCATAGCCAGTTTGTCGCACATTCGAGGAGCTAGGGTATCGTCGCTTGCACAGGCGGGGAGTCTCCCCTATAATTTCCTTCGCTTTGGGACACGCAAGGTTTAGACCTTAGCTGCTCAACACCTTCGGGACGTGGCGCAGTTTGGTAGCGCGCCTGCTTTGGGAGCAGGATGTCGCAGGTTCAAATCCTGTCGTCCCGACCATATCTTGCGGGCGTAGTTCAATGGTAGAACCCCAGCCTTCCAAGCTGATGACGCGGGTTCGATTCCCGTCGCCCGCTCCATAAGAATTGTTTTAACGGCTTTGGTTTCCTTTGGGGACCAGAGCTGTTTTCGTTTACGCGCCGGGCGACGGGAATCGAACCCGCCAGGGTGCGGAGCTGAGAAAATGCGTGAGCATTTTCCAGCGCAGCACGCAAGGGCCGAAGGCCCGCAGCAAAACAAGGATTTGCGAAGCAAATCCTTGGACTTCCCGTCGCCCGCTCCATAAGATAGACGAATGGCTCTAGTTCCTTTTGGGACCAGAGCTATTTTCATATACATGCCGGGACCCCACATCCCCTCCTAAGTTGCGGTGAAATACGGACTGTTTTCTGGCTTTTGCGAGCCCATTAAAGGCCGGGGTAGCTAATTTGGAGCGAGCTTTTTGACTGCTCTAGCGATCGGTCGGCAAATCTGGCCAAAAAAGCCCTGTCACAAAATGACCGGTCTGGTGCTGAGCCACGAAAGCGGCCCATCTACTACGTTTGGCCCGCAGGGGTCGACCATAGCAGCAGTTTCGGAAAATCGGCAAGCCGTCTACCAGCTGTTTTGATACTTCGGGTTTTGGTATGGTCGAGGGTAATCGGTTAAACGTAGTAGATAGGCCCATTTCGTGACGAACAGTAGGATTCGCGGTCCAGGGCTGCCGGTTTCGGGCTGCCAACCTGGAAGTTGCGGTGACGTAGTTTCAGAAAAGCCCGAATAAGCCTAAATCCAGGAACTGTTTTCCAGCAACTTATGAGTGGGGATGAGGGTTAGTGGCAGGATTGGTGGCGGAGCTTGTCGATGGTGGCGTCGGTGCTACGGTTGCGGCTGCTGCGGGCTTCGACTGCGGTTTGGCGCTTGCGACGGTAATCGATCATGCCTTGGATGATGGGCTTGCCAAAGCTCACGACGTCGTCGTTATAGATGGCGGTACGGGCGGCAAGCAGACAGTCGGTAAAGTCCATATGGGTCTTGCCAAAAAGTTTGATGGCAAGGGCGACAACGGTGGGCTCATCAACCATGACGTCATCGAGCAGCCTTTTCATGGCCGCAGCAATCTCAACGCGGGGAACCTTATAGACGTCGCGCAGCGTGACCACGACGCGCGTGATGATTTCGGGGTAGACGCGAGCGGTGCGCGTGGCGATGACCTTGGCGGCGCGCGGCGACAGGACCTCGTCGTCGTTAAGCAGGTAGCGTAGGATAACGGTCTCGTCGATGATGGTGCTACTCATGGATGTCTACTTCCTCGGGACCCAAGATCGAATCGTCGCTTTCTGCGGCGAGATATTCAATCCAGGCGTTGCGTTCCTCGGACCGGCGATTGGGGTCCCCGTAAGCCTTAAGCACTCCGTAGGCAGCCGTGCCATCTTTTGAGCGCACGGCGATCGGCTGAAAAGGCAGTTTGCGCATGAGGATGCTCTGCGAAACAAAAAGGCGAACGGCCTCGGCAAGCGATGTACCCATGGCGTCGTAGAGACGCTCGGCATGCTGCTTGTCCTCTTCGCGAATGCGCACCTGTAGGATGGCTCGTTTTTGAGTCGATGACATCGCTAGCCCCCTTATCTAGTGCAACGCGGATGGTCAAATTCGCCCTGTGCTTTCATTTGAGTATCTTATATCCATCACTTTATTTCACTCAAGTTAATGAGTGTAAACATAACTACAAGCGTAATACATCCGCAGAAGGAGGGCGTGAAAATCTCATATGCCTACGCGTGTAATACACTCGACTTTATAGTCCACCGAGAATAATCCCGACCTGCCAAAACCACTGCAATACACCCGTATTGCAGGGCTTATGCCCAAGTTCGCCCGTGGCAACTGCGTATATTCAACCTGTATACCGTTGGAGAAATTCCGTCGATTGCCTGTTTCGCCGCGGGCACTCGATTTACCGATGCCAGGCCACGGGCGGCCTGGGGCAACGTCGGCAGAACCTCTCCAGCAAGGGATTCAGGAGGGAGTGAACAACATGGGCAATAAACGAGTCGTAGCCGATTCATCGCGCTGCATTGGGTGCCAAACCTGCATGGCAGCGTGTATCGAGGCACACGACATCCCCGGCAACATTGCCGCGCCGCGTCTGCGCGTGACGCGTACGTACGAGATCTCCGCACCGGTGGCTTGCCATCACTGCGAGGATGCCCCGTGCGCTAAGGCCTGCCCCACGGGCGCCTTGTTCTTTGATCCAAAGAACCATCGCATCGGCGTCAACGAGGACAACTGCATCGGCTGCAAGAGCTGCGTCATGGCCTGCCCCTTTGGCGCCGTGAGCGTGGCGACCACGCAGGTCCCCGTCTTGATGGGCGACGTGCGCGTGGGTTCGCAGACTAAGAGCTTCGTGCTCAAGTGCGACCTGTGTGTGGACCGTCCCGGCGGTCCGGCGTGTGCCGAGGCGTGTCCGACTAAGGGCCTCACCCTGGTAGACGAGGAGCGCCTGGCGGAGCTGACCGCCGAGCGTGCCCGCGCCACCATCGAAAACGAGGCGTAGACGGGCGGCCATACAGGCCCAACGATTGTCAAATACGTACCGATTAATCGGTAGCAGAGAAAGGAAGGAGGGTGTCATGGAGAAGCATAAAGTGATCTGCCCGTATTGCGGCGCCGGTTGCCAGTTTAACCTCCTGGTTCAAAACGGCCAGGTCGTGGGTACCGAACCGCTCAACGGCATCACCAACCAAGGCGAGCTGTGCCTTAAGGGCATGAGCGGCTACGACTTCATCAACGACACCAAGATCTTGACTCCTCGCGTACTGCACCCGATGATCCGCCGCACTAAGGGCGCGGATCTTGAGCGCGTAAGCTGGGACGAGGCACTGGATTTCACCGCATCTAAGATGCAGGCCATAATTGACGAATATGGTCCTAACGCTGTCATGACCACCGGCTCTTCGCGAGGCGGCGGCAATGAGGCGAACTACGTCATGCAGAAGTTTACGCGTGCGTGCATCGGCACCCACAGCGTAGACAACTGCGCCCGTACTTGACACGGCCCTACTGTCCTCGGTCTGATGGACACGGTTGGTTCAGGTTGCATGTCATGCTCCATCCCCGGTATGGAGGATGCGGGCTGCATTTTCCTCTTCGGCTATAACCCTGCCGATTCGCACCCCATCGTCGCAAGGCGTATCGTGCGAGCCAAAGAAAAGGGTTGCAAGATCATCGTCGCCGACCCGCGCCATATAGAAACTGCGCGTATCGCCGACATCTACCTTCCGATCAAGAACGGTTGCAATGTCGCGTTCCTCAACGCCTTTGCCAACTGCTTGGTCAACGATGGCCTCTACGACAAGGAATTCGTCGCCGAGCATACGAACGGCTTTGACGAGTGGTGGGAGACCATCAAGAACTACACTCCCGAATCCGTACAGGACATCACGGGTGTCGAGCCCGCGCTGATCCACCAAGCTGCCGAGATGTACGCCACGGCGAAGCCCTCTGCCATCATTGGCTGGGGCATGGGCGTGTGCCAGCAGAAGCAGAACCTGAAGACGGTGCACACCATCGCCTCCATTGCCTGCGTTGCCGGCCAGATCGGCAAACCCAACTCCGGCCTCGCGCCCGTGCGTGGTCAGAACAACGTCCAGGGCTCCTGCGATATGGGCATGCTGCCCAACCTGTACCCTGGCTACCAAAAAGTCACCGACCCCGCCGCGCGTGCCAAGTTTGCCAAGGCTTGGGGCGTGCCCGAGGAAAAGCTCCCGCTCGAGGAGGGCTATAAGCTCACCGACCTGGGCCACCTGGTCGACGAGGGTAAGGTGCACTGCTTCTACAACTACGGCGAGGACCCGGTGCAGACCGAGCCCGATTCGGCCGGTATGCGCAAGACGCTCTCCGAGCTGGATCTGTTCATTTGCCAGGACATCTTTATGACGCAGACGACCATGCTCGCCGACGTCATCCTGCCCGCTACCTCTTGGGGCGAGCACGAGGGTGTCTTTACCGCCTCTGACCGTAGCTTCCAGCACTTCGACGCCGCGGTGCCGCCCAAGGGCGAGTGCCGCCACGACTGGGAGATCTTCGCGGACCTGTCCACGCGCATGGGCTACCCCATGCACTACGACAACACCGAGCAGATCTGGAACGAGTGCATTAGCCTGTGCCCCAACTTTGTGGGCGCGACCTACGAGAAGATGGCTCCCGAGGGCGGTTACGCCCAGTGGCCGGTCAAGAGCACCGATGTGAACGACCATGGCACGGCCGACATGTTCGCCGGTGGCAAGTTCACCACCAAGGACGGCCGCGCCAACCTGATGGCGCATGACTGGGAGGCGCCCTCCGAGCTTCCCGACGATGAGTACCCGCTCATCCTGTGCACCGTCCGTGAGGTTGGCCACTACAGCTGCCGTTCGATGACTGGCAACTGCAAGACGCTGGCGCTGCTTGCCGACGAGCCCGGCTTTGTCCGCATGAATCCCGCGGACGCCCAGGCGCGCGGTATCAAGAACGGCGACATCGTCTCGATTCACAGCCGCCGCGGCCAGGTATACAGCCGCGCCGACGTGAGCGACCGTATCAACAAGGGCACGGTCTATATGACCTACCAGTGGTGGATCGGTAAGTGCAACGAGCTGACCATGCACAAGGTCGACCCGGTCTCGCACACGCCCGAGGACAAGTTCTCCGCCTGCCAGGTCGATCCAATCGCCGACCAGGTCTGGGCCGAGGGCGAAGTCGAGCGTCAGTACACCGAGCTCAAGCAGGCTCTGGTGGACGCCGCCGCTCCCCAGGATGTTGAGCCCGGCGCCGCCAAGTTCGACGACGAGACGCACGTGAATCAAATCGTGTAGTCCCGTTCTCGTTGGCTTTTTGGGCCGGGCGTCCCGTACGTTCGGGAGCCCGGCCCGTTATTTTGAAAGGAAGTGGGGATGAACCGCTTCATCGACATCAACCCGGAGAGGTGCATCGGCTGCGGAACATGTCAGTCCGCCTGTGCCGACGCCCACCGGATGCAGGGTCTTCAGGATACGCCGCGCCTGGCGCTCGTGAAGACCGGCGGTATTTCGGCCGCCCTTGCCTGCCACCATTGCGAGGGTGCCCCCTGCGCCGAGGTTTGCCCGGTGAATGCCATCGAGCACGATGGCGACCGCATCCACGTCAAGGAGCAGGAGTGCATCGGGTGCAGGCTGTGCGCCATCGCGTGCCCCTTCGGAGCCATCCATCCCGATGGCACGTCTATCGCCGGTGTCGCAGGCATGTGCGACCCGACGCCTTCGTATCCCAAGTCCCTGAGCAGCCTGCTTACGTGGGCTCCCGGCCAGTACACCTGCGCTGTCAAGTGCGACCTGTGCGCCTTCGATCCGGACGGCCCGCATTGTGTGGCGGCGTGCCCCACCAAGGCGCTGACCGTCATGGGCGGCGCGGCCGATCGCGAGCTCGACGAGGCCAAGCGCCTGCGCTCGATCGAAAACGGTCCGGCCGTCGACGCTACCGCTGTGGCCCAGGGCCTGTCCGAGAAAGCAGAAGGGAGCGTAAACAATGGATAGCATGACGCTGTTTATCGCATCGCTTGCCGTCTCGTGCATCGGTGCGCTCGCCTCGGTTCTGCTGATCAAGGCCGATAACGCCGCCAAGACCGCCGGCTGCCTTATCGGCGCCGTCGCCGCGGTGCTTTCGTTTGTGGCCGGTATCCAGGCCGTGCTGGGCGATGTCACGTCGGTCGACACCATCGTGTTCTTCCCGTTTGCCCATTTCCAGCTGCTGCTCAATCAGCTGTCCGGCCTGTTCGTGGCGCTCATCTCGGTGCTCGCGTTTGCCGGTTCGATCTACGGTCTCAACTACTTTGATGAGTACCCGGGCAAAAAGGGCCGCGCCGGCTTCTTCTTTAACACCTTCGTGGCGTCCATGATGCTCGTCATCACCGCCGACAACGTGTTTTGGTTCTTGGTCGCCTTTGAGCTCATGTCGCTGACCTCGTACTTCCTGGTCGTGATCGAGGAGAACGAGAACTCCATCCATGGCGGTTGGCTCTACTTTGTGATCGCGCACGTGGGCTTTGTGCTCATCATGGCGAGCTTCCTCACCATGACCAACTTCGCCGGTGGCTCGTTTGCCTTTGCGGATTTCCGTGCTACGCAGTTTAGCCCCGCGGTCGCATCCGTATGCTTCGTGCTCGCCTTCTTTGGCTTTGGCGCCAAGGCCGGTATCATCCCGCTGCACGGCTGGCTGCCCAAGGCACATCCCGAGGCGCCGTCCAACGTGAGTGCCCTCATGTCCGGTGGCATGATCAAGATCGGTATCTTCGGCATCCTCAAGGTGGGCCTCGACCTGCTCTCCGCCTCGGGCGTTCAGGTCTGGTGGGGCCTTATGGTCATGGTCTTCGGTGCGATCTCGTCGGTCCTCGGCGTGGCCTTCGCCCTGCAGGAGCATGACATCAAGCGCCTGCTGGCCTATCACTCCGTCGAGAACATCGGCATCATTCTGCTCGGCGTCGGCGCCTCCATGGCCGCCATGGCGCTCGACTCGGTCGGCATCGCCGTCCTGGCTCTGATGGCCGCCCTCTACCACACGTTTAACCACGCGATGTTTAAGGGCGAGCTGTTCTTGGGCGCCGGTGCGCTGCTGTACTCCACGGGTACGCGCAATATGGAGAAGATGGGCGGCCTGTTCCGTCGTATGCCGGCAACGGCCATCTGCTTCCTCGTTGGCGCGCTTGCCATCTCGGCCATCCCGCCCTTCAACGGCTTTGTGTCCGAGTGGTTTACCTACCAGTCGTTGTTTAACGCCGCTATGCAGGGCGACAAGGCCGTCATGATCGTGGCCGTGTTCGCTGCCGTCGCGCTTGCCATTACCGGCGCGCTGGCCGTCACGTGCTTCGTCAAGGCCTATGGCGTCTCCTTTGCCTCCGCGCCCCGCTCCGAGGCCGCGGCCAATGCCAAGGAGGTTCCCGCCCCCATGGTGTTTGCGCAGGGCCTGCTCGCGGCCATCTGCGTCGTGCTGGGCATTGGCGCTCCCGTGATCGCTCCCGTGCTGGTCGATGTCGCCGCGTCCGTGCTGCATCCGTACGGTGGCGTGTTTGCCGCCGAGGGTATGGAGCTCATGAACCAGTACTCCGGCGCTGCCACCTCCACGCCCGCGATCGCCATTGCGCTCGTGGTGCTCGTCGGCCTTGCCTGCGGTTTCCGTAAGCTCAAGACGGTCGGCAAGGTGCAGAAGTCCCAGCCGTGGGCATGCGGCTATGCTCCCAACGAGCATATGCCCGTCGTCGCCACGACCTTCGCTTCCGAGGTCTCTTGGTTTATGCAGCCCCTCTACACGCTGCGCGACCGCTGCACGGCCATCTGCTGGTCCATCGCCCACTTCTTCCAGAAGCTCACCGGCGTGGCCGAGGCCGTGGAGCCCGTGCCCGACAAGGTTCTCGTCGATGCCCCGCATAAGGGTGTCGAGAAGCTCGCCGACCTCGCGACCAAGCTCGAGGGTGGCAACTACAGCATCTATATCTGCTACATCGTCGCGGCGCTCGTGGTGTTCCTCGTGCTCGCCGTCAAAATGGGTTAAGGAGGGGAGAGCATGAACAACATCGTACTTGCCGTTCTGCAGGGCGTGGTCGTCATGGCCGTTGCGCCGTTCTTCTCCGGCCTCGGCCGCGTGATCCGCGCCAAGATGCATAACCGTCGCGGACCGAGCATCATGCAGGACTACCGCGACATCGCAAAGCTCTTTGCGCGCCCCGAGTCCCAAAGCGAAGATGCGAGCTTCGCGCTTCGCATCATGCCGCCGCTGTTCTTTGCCGTCGCCTTTATGCTCGCGATGGGCCTGCCGCTCTTTACGGCACAAAGCCCCATTCCGGTCTTTGGTGACGCCATCACCATCATGTATAGCCTGGCGCTCGCCCGCTTCTTCTTCGCCCTCTGCGGCGTCGATTCCTCCAATGCCTACGCCGGCATCGGTGGCGTCCGCGAGCTGCTCATGAGCGTGCTCATCGAGCCCTCCATGCTGCTGGCACTGTTCGCCGCCGCCCTTGTGTGCGGCTCCACCGACATCGCCACTATGGGCCAGCACATCATGACGGGCGCCGTCGACGCGCCGGTCGCCGTGATCCTTGCCGGCATCGCCTTTGCCGTTGCCTGCTATATGGAGCTGGGCAAGCTGCCGTTTGACCAGGCCGAGGCCGAGCAGGAGCTTCAGGAGGGCCCGCTTGCCGAGCTTTCCGGTCCGTCGCTTGCCATGGCCAAGCTCGCCATGTCCATGAAGCAGGTCCTTGTCGTCGCCTGGTTCTGCGCGATCTTCGTCCCCTGGGGCGAGCCTGCTACCATCGGCGCCGCGGCCGTACTGGGAGCCGTCGTGTTCCTCGTGAAGTGCCTCATCGACTTTGTGATCTGCGGCGTGATCGAGAACTCCTGCTCGCGCTCGCGCTTTAAGGTGCTTGGCAACCAGACCTGGATCGTCGTGGGCATCGCCGTCCTGGCGTTTGTCTTCGTGGTCGTCGGCGTGTAGGAGAAGGGAGAAACAATGTCATTCGCAGTCAGTCTGTCCCTTCTCGGCTTGGTCGCTATCGCGGCCCCGATGGTGGCCTCGGTGCTTGTCGCCCTGTTCCCCCGTCCGTACGCCAAGTGGTTCAGCGTCTTGGGTGCTGCCGTCTCGACGGTGTGCACCATCGCCCTCGCCGCGAACTTCGCCGGCGCCGGCATGCCCGATACGCAGGTCCCCCTGATCTCGTTTGGGCAGACCCTCGTCATGGGCTTCACCTTCGATCGCATGAGCACGCTGCTCGCGCCCGCCTTCGTGGGCATCGGCCTGCTCGTCGTGATCTACTCGATTCCCTATATGAGCGAGAACAACCGTGAGCACCCCGATGCGCCGCGCCGTCGCTTCTATGCGTACCTCGCGACCTTTATCGGTGCCATGGCCGGTCTTGTGTACAGCTCGACCCTGCTGGGCCAGCTCGTGTTCTTTGAGATCACGGGCGCGTGCTCTTGGGGCCTTATCAGCTACTACATGAGCCCCACCGCCAAGAAGGCCGGCATGAAGGCCCTCATTATCACGCATATCGGCGCGCTCGGCCTGTACCTGGGTGCCGCTATCGTGTTCGCCCATACCGGTACCTTCGCCATCACCGCGATTGCCGGTCTGGACTCTAACCTTAAGGCCATCGTCCTTTTGCTCGTGCTGTTTGCGGCCTGGGCAAAGTCCGCGCAGGTGCCTATGTACATGTGGCTGCCTTCGGCCATGGAGGCCCCCACGCCCGTCTCGGCTTACCTGCACGGCGCCTCGATGGTTAAGGTCGGTGTGTGCGTGTTCGCCCGCGCCCTCGTCTCTGCCGGCGACGTGCCCGAGATTGTGGGCTGGGTCGCCGTCATCGACGCCATGGTCACCATGCTCTTTGGCTTCCTCATGTACCTGCCGCAAAAGGACATGAAGCGCCTGCTGGCGTTCTCCACGATCGCCCAGCTCTCCTACGTGTTCTTTGGCCTGGGCCTTTCGGTCTTTGGCAGCCAGCTCGCCTTTGACGGCGCGGTCTGCCATATCTTTAACCACGCGTTTGCCAAGACCCTGTTCTTCCTGATCGCCGGCTCGTTCTCTTTTACGCTCGGTACGCGTATGCTGCCCAAGCTGCGCGGCATCGTAAAGAAGTACCCGATCTCGGGTGTGGGCTTTGGTGTCGCGGCGCTCGCCATTGCCGGCGTGCCGCCTATGAACACGTTCTTCTCGAAGTTCCAGATCATCGCCGGCGGCTTCTCCGTCGGTGCCGGCAACGTCGCGATCTTGGTACTCGTGTGCATCATGGTCGCCGAGACCGTCGCCACCTTCGCCTGGTTCCTCAAGTGGATGGGCTATTGCCTGCCCGGTGAGCCCAGCGAAGAGGTCGCCGCGGGAGCCCCGCTCCCCAAGGCGATGGCATTCGTGTTCATCGTGCTCATCATCATGGTCATCGTCAGCGGCCCGCTTTCGGCCAGCTGGATCGGTTAGGAGGTAGAACGACATGGGTTATTCGATCGTCAACATCCTTGGCGGCCTTCTGATCGTCACGTCCACCATGGTGGTCATTTCCAAGAACATTAAGCACTCCATCCGCTGGTATGCGGTGCAGTCGCTGGTGCTCGTGGGCCTGCTCGCCACGCTCGGTGTCACCACCGGCGCGCAGGAGCTCCTTATGTGGGCGGGTTCGGCCTTTATCACCAAGGTCGTCCTGGTCCCGTACATTCTCAACCGCGCGTACAAGAAGATGGGCGAGCCGAGCGACGCTTCGCTGGCTGCCGGCATTAAGCCCGCATGGGCCATCTGCATCATCGCCGTCGAGGTCGCCATCTGCTTTGCCGTCGTGACGCAGATCAGCCTGCCCACGGCCGAGGTCGCAACGCCCGCGCTCGCCATCAGCTTTGCCCACTTCTTTGTTGGCCTGACCTGCATCATCTCGCAGCGCAACATCATGAAGCAGATCTTTGGCTACTGCCTCATGGAAAACGGCAGCCACGTGACGCTGGCGCTCCTTGCGCCCACCGCTCCCGAGATCATCGAGATCGGTATCGCCACCGACGCCATCTTTGCCGTCATCATCATGTCCATCGTCGTGCGTCGCATTTGGGAAGACTCCCATTCGCTCGATTCGCGCGACCTGTCCGAGCTGAGGGGGTAGTTCATGGAAACGTTGATTCTTGCCCTGCTCGCGACCCCTTTGGTGTTCTCGCTCGTCATGGCATTTTTGCCCAAGAACACGTCCTATAGCGTGTTTGCGGGACTCAACCTGGTCTCTGTCGCGGCCGTCCTGGTTCTGTCGCTTATGACCGCCGGCGACGTCCTTGTGAGCGGCAACACCGCCAACGCCCTTGGCCTGTGGTTCCACCTCGATTCGCTGGGCTCCATCTTTGTGTTGCTCATCGGCTTTATCGGTTTTCTCACGGGACTGTTCTCGCTGCCCTACGTCAAGGCCGACATCGAGGAGGGCGCCATGCCCGCCGAGCGTGCTAAGCAGTACTACGCGCTGTTTAGCCTGTTTGTGTTCACCATGCTGCTCGCATGCCTGTCCAACAACATGATCCTCACCTGGGCCGCCGTGGAGGCAACTACGCTGTCCACCGTGTTTCTCGTCGGTATCTACAAGAACAAGACCGCCCTCGAGGCCTCTTGGAAGTACGCCATGGTCTGCACCGCCGGCGTGGCCTTTGGCCTCTTTGGCACGCTGCTGATCTATGCCAACGCCGCCGACGTGATTCCCAACGCCCACGAGGCTGCGTTCCTGTCGTCTGTCCTGCCCTATGCCGACCAGTACGACCCGACGCTCATGCGCCTCGCCTTCGCGTTTATTGTGATCGGGTTTGGCACCAAGGCCGGCCTGTTCCCCATGCACACCTGGCTGCCCGACGCCCACTCCCAGGCCCCGAGCCCTGTCTCGGCCCTGCTCTCGGGCGTGCTGCTTAAGTGCGCCATGCTCGTGATCATGCGCTTCTACGGCTTTACCATCCAGGCCGTAGGCGCCGACTACCCCCAGCTTCTGCTGCTGATCGTCGGTACGCTGTCCATCCTGGTGGCGGCGCTTTCTATGTTCCGCCAGGACGACCTCAAGCGCCGCTTCGCCTACTCCTCCGTGGAGAACGTGGGCGTCATCGCGCTGTGCCTGGGTGTCGGCGGCCCGCTGGGTATCGCCGCGGCCCTGCTGCACTGCGTGTTCCACGGCTTTACCAAGACGCTTGCCTTCTGCGTGTCCGGTAACATCCAGCATGCCTACGGTACGCGCAGCCTGGCCAAGATCCAGGGCGTCGTGGAGGTTGCTCCCGCCACCGCCGCGCTCGCCATCCTGGCGCTGCTGGGCCTTGCCGCCTTCCCGCCCTTTGGCATGTTCATCTCGGAGTTTTTGACCTTTGTCGCCGGCGTTACCGCTGGCCCGATGTGGCTTGTCGTCGTGGTGGCCCTCGGCCTTACCGTCGCCATCTCCGCGCTCACCCGCATCGCGCTAAAGTCGGTGTTCGGTCATGCTCCCGAGGGCATGGGTAAGCACGAGGCCCCGGCGCTCATGCTGATCCCCGAGATCATCCTGGCCGTCATGATCCTTTGGTTTGGTATCGCCACGCCCACGCCGCTCGTGAGCGGTGTCGAGGCCGCAACCGGTATCGTGCTCGAGCAGAGCACCGAAGAGCTTCATGCGGCGCCGATGTACCGCGCTGTGTTCGGTACCCAGACCGCTCAGAGCGAGGTGGAGTAACCAATGACTGATACTGAGAACAAGGTGTATGCCCGCCGCTGCGAGAGCCATGTCGAGGCCCTGCGCCGCGCCGTTCCGGGCTGCATCGAGAAGGTCGAGTGGCAGTGCGAGGACCAGCTGACGATCACCGTCAAGCTGGACCGTCTGCCCGAGGCCGTCCACTACCTGTACTACGAGCGCTACGGCTGGATTCCCGTGATCGTCGGCAACGACGAGCGCAGCCTGTGTGGCCGCTACGCCGTGTACTACCTCATCTCCATGGAGGGGGAGGACCCCGGCTGGGTGACCGTGCGCGCCGAGGTCGATCCCGCCAAGATGACGTTCCCGTCCGTGACGCCGTTCGTCCCCGCCTGCGTGTGGGGCGAGCGCGAGCTGCGCGATATGTTCGGCCTGATTCCCGAGGGCCTGCCCGATCGCCGTCGCCTGGTGCTACCCGACGACTGGCCGAGCGGTCTGTACCCGCTGCGCAAGGACTCCATGGACTACCGTTTCCGTCCCGCTCCCGTAAGCGACATGGAAAACTACGAGTTCTTGGCCGACACCAAGGGCAAGGAGACGACTCTTGTCCCCATGGGACCTTTGCACATTACCTCCGACGAGCCCGGCCACTTCCGCCTGTTCGTGGAGGGCGAGACGATCGTCGACGCCGACTACCGCCTGTTCTATGTGCACCGCGGCATGGAGAAGGTCGCCGAGACGCGCCTGAACTATGACGCCGTGACGTTTTTGGCCGACCGTATCTGCGGTATCTGCGGCTGCGCCCACTCGGTGGCCTATGCTGAGGCTGTCGAGCGCGCCCAGGGCGTCCACGTCCCGCCGCGCGCCCAGTACATCCGCGCCATCATGCTCGAGGTCGAGCGCCTGCACTCGCACCTGCTCAACATTGGCTTGGCGTCGCACTACACCGGCTTCGATTCCGGCTTCCAGCAGTTCTTCCGCGTCCGCGAGAAGTCCATGGACCTGGCCGAGAAGCTCTCCGGTCACCGCAAGACCTATGGCCTCAACGTGATCGGCGGCGTGCGTCGCGACATCCTGGCCGAGCAGAAGCTCTCCACGCTCACGACCATCCACCAGCTGCGCTCCGAGGTCACCGAGCTCGTCGACGTCCTGCTCTCCACGCCCAACTTTATTGAGCGTACGAGCGGCATCGGCATCCTCGACCGCAAGATCGCCCGCGACTTCTCGCCGGTCGGTCCGCTCATGCGCGGCTCGGGTTATGCCCGCGACGTGCGTTTTGACCATCCCTTCGACGGCTATGCCGATCCCGACATCCAAAAGATGCATGCGGCCACGGCCGACACCTGCGATGCCTTCGGCCGTACCGCCGTGCGTATCCAGGAGGTCTACGATTCGATCGACATGATCGAGACCATGCTCGAGAACTGCCCGTCGGGCCCCATCCTCACCACGGATTGGGAGTACACGCCGCACAAGTACGCCATCGGTGCTACCGAGGCGCCGCGCGGCGAGGACGTGCACTGGGCCATGCTCGGCAACAACCAGAAGTGCTACCGTTGGCGCGCCAAGGCTGCTACGTACAGCAACTGGCCGGTCCTGCGCTACATGTTCCGCGGCAACACCGTGGGTGATGCGGCGCTCATCGTCGGCTCGCTCGACCCGTGCTACTCCTGCACCGACCGCGTGACGGTGACCGACGTGGCCGCCAAGCGCGACCACGTGCTGGA
This sequence comes from uncultured Collinsella sp., assembly GCA_958415525.1. Lineage (GTDB taxonomy): Bacteria > Actinomycetota > Coriobacteriia > Coriobacteriales > Coriobacteriaceae > Collinsella. The sequence goes on from CATYZE010000002.1 coordinate 106,436, forward strand.
TAAGGAGCAGTTCGAGAACGTCTGGCGCGACAAGTCGCCGCTTGCGGGCGAGGGCACCATGGCCGCTCCGCTCGATGAGGAGGCGCTCTAATATGCTGAAGCTTTGGAAGGTTAACGCCAAGGCCGGCGACGCGACGGTCAAGTACCCGTTTGCGCCGTTCCCCACCAACAAGGACATGCGCGGCAAGCCCGAGCACAACGCCGAACTCTGCATCGCCTGCGGTGCCTGCGGCGTCGCGTGCCCGGCCGATGCCATCCGCATGGATACCGACCTTGCGGCCGATACCATCACCTGGTCGATCGACTACGGCCGCTGCATCTTCTGCGGCCGCTGCGAGGAAGCCTGCCCCATGGAGGCCATCAAGCTCACCGAGGAGTTTGAGCTGGCCGTCATGAGTAAGGACGACCTCACCAGCAAGAGCGTCTACACGCTCGAGCACTGCTCGCGCTGCGGCAAGCCGTTCGCTCCGCACAAGGAGATCGACTACGCCAAGCGCCTGCTGCAGAAGGCCGGTGGCATGGAGGCCGAGCAGGCCGCCCGCACCGTCGGTATGTGCCAGGAGTGCAAGCGCGAGCTCGACGCCCTGCGCGCCGCCTCGGCCGTAAAGACCGGTAACGCCGCCGGCATGGTTGCTAACGAGACGCCCACGTCTGGCGAGCCCCAGGGTCCCGGTATGGAGTATCTGGGCGGCCACGGTGTGAACCCGGAATATATCGACCGCGAGCTTAACCCCGATGCGCCCGAGATTCCCGCCGGTCCGGCGCCGGTCGAGGGCATCATCATGGATCTCGATAAGAAGGAGGAGTAACCATGGCCGAACCCACGCTTTTGCCCGAGCGGCTTCAGTACCGCCCGACCAAGATCGAGCTCGACGAGAGCATCGAGAAGGCCAAGGCGACCCTTCTTAAGAAGATCAAGCGCTCGGTGTACGTCTACCGCGTTGACTGCGGTGGCTGCAACGGCTGCGAGATCGAGATCTTCGGCTCCATCACGCCCGTCTTTGACGTTGAGCGTTTTGGTATTAAGGTCGTGCCGTCGCCGCGCCACGCCGATGTGCTGCTGTACACCGGCGCCGTGACGCGTGCCATGCGCATGCCGGCCCTGCGTGCCTTTGAGGCCGCACCCGATCCCAAGATCGTGGTGTCCTACGGCGCGTGTGGCTGCACCGGCGGCATTTTCTACGACAACTACTGCGTGTGGGGCGGCACGGACAAGATTTTGCCGGTCGATGTCTACATCCCCGGCTGCCCGCCCAGCCCCGCGCAGACCATCTACGGCTTTGCCATGGCGCTCGGTCTGCTCGACCAAAAGCTCCATGCCGAGACCACGGTGGAGGCCGATGGCGAGCAGGCCGATATCCTGCACCCCGGCGTGCCGTACAAGCTGCGCGTTGCCATCGAGCGCGAGGCTCGTGCCATGAGCGGCTACCGCTATGGCCGCGACCTGGCCAACGAGTTTATGGATACGCTCGAGGGTGCGCCCAAGGGTGATATCCGCGGCGCCATGGCGCTACTGATCGACAAGCAGGATGATCCCCGTCGCGTCGAGGTGTACTCGGCGCTGCAGGATCTGGTGCTGGCCGGAGGTCGCTAGATGGAGCTTGTGGACCGCTCTGGTTACTTTGCGGGCCCCGGCATGCTCGGCGGTTCCTTCGGTGATGCCTCGCGCGCAAGTGGCGAGGCTGCCGAGGGCGTCGCCGATCCCTGCCTGACCCATGCACCCGATCAGGTGGTCTTCTACGAGCTCACGCGCAAGTTTGTCGAGACCGAGGAAGACGTTCCCCAGGAGGCCTGCGACGTGCTGTACTACACGCTCGCCGTGGGCCACCATACCGGCGTGCTCGATTGCTTTGAGCCGCGCCTGTCCGTGCCGGTGGACGTGTTCTATTCGCTGGTCGATGCGCTGCCGGAAGGGGAGGCCCGGACTAAGTTTGAGGCCATCCGCTCCTTTGGCGAGTGCCAGCTCGACAAGGCGGCCGTGCCGTCGCTGCTCGAGGCCTGCGATGCCTTGCTCGACGAGCGCGGCTTTCGCGGCTCGGCCAAGGCGGGTATCTCGGTGTTCGATGACGACTTTGGCCTGCATGCCCAGCAGGTCGCGTTTCTGATGAAGTTTCGCGACCTGGTGGAGCGCGTGCGCGACGTGTCGGGTGTGTACTTGACGGGAAGGTTGCAGTAATGGGCCGCGTTATCGATGGCCGCGTGAACGGCGCCCCCTTTGTGGGCATCGTGCTCACGGCCGGAAGCGTTTTGCGCGCCGACGATGCCGCCGGCCCCGTGCTCTCCAAAAAGATGGAGGACGCGCCCCTTGCCGGTTGGTACACCATCGACGGCGGGCAGACGCCCGAGGACGACATCATCGAGGTCAAGCGCGAGCGTCCGCCGCGCTTGGTGCTTGTGGATGCCGCCGATATGGCGTTGCCCGTCGGTTCGATCCGTCTGCTCGACAAACGTGATGTGGCTCGCAAGTCGATGTTCACCACGCATTCGCTTCCGCTCTCGATTTTGATCGAAGAGATCGAGCAATCATGCGATGATATCGTCTTCGTAGGGATTCAGCCGGGCGACACGGAGTTCTACAACCCCATGTCCCCGGAGGTCTTTGACGCCGTCGACGCCGTGTACGACGCCGTGGCCGCCAACGACTTTTCCCACTTTGTTCGCTTGGGGCAGGAGCTGTAGGAGCGCTTGTCCCTGCTGATTAGGAAAGTAGTGATTGACATGGCAGATACCAAGGTGGAGTATCCCGCTCCCGATTGCCTGGCGCCCGCCGCGATCGAGGCAAAGACCGAGGCCGCCGGCGTGACCAAGGCAAACCTGCCGGTCGCGAAGGCCTTTGTCTTGGCGATGTTCGCCGGTGCGTTCATCGCCTTCGGTGGCCTGTTCTTTACCGTGTTTTTGAGTGATAGCACCTTGGGCTGGGGTGCCCAGCGCGTTGTGGGTGGCCTGTGCTTTTGCTTGGGCCTGGTGCTCGTGCTGGTGTGCGGCGCCGAGCTCTTTACGGGCAACTCACTTATGGTCTGCGCGCTCAAGAGCAAAAAGATCACGCTGCCCCAGATGCTCAAAGCCTGGCTGGTCGTGTGGGTCGGTAACTTTGTCGGTGCCCTGTTCATCGTCTTTTTGGTGTACATGGCCGGCATCTATAAGCTCAACGGCGAGGCGGTCGCCAATTCCATGGTGAGCGTCGCCGCCGGCAAGGTGACGATCGACTGGGTGACGATCTTCTTCCGCGGCATCCTGTGCAACATTTTTGTGTGCCTGGCCGTGTGGATCGGCACCGCCGGCAAGACCGTGGTCGACAAGGTCGTGGGCATTCTGCTGCCCATCGCCGCCTTTGTGGCCTGCGGTTTTGAGCACTGCGTTGCCAACATGTACTTTTTGCCCATGGGTGCCGTGATGCACGCGTGCGGCTATGGTGCCGACGTCGCCGGTGCCGATGCGCTCGACGCCGCGGGCATTGCGTTTAACCTGTCCGCCGCCACGCTGGGCAACATCGTGGGCGGCGCGGTTCTGGTCGCGCTCGGCTACTGGTTTATCTACGCCAAGAAGTCCGAGGCGTAAGGTACCGTCTGTTTGACGTTGGGCCTCCCGCGGGGCGTTGCCGTGCGGGAGGCTTTTTGGGTCTGGGGCTCGTTGCCGGGCTCTTGGCCTGTTGTGTTTGGCTGATGAAAGGGGTAATCGAGATGGCATCTGCTGTGAAGCGTGACGGTCGCGCCGTGGTGACCACATGCGGGGGATGCTATGCCGATTGCGCCTTTGCGGCACGCGTTGAGGACGGTCGCGTGGTGGCCGAGTTGCCGGTGCCGGGGCATCCGTGCGCGGCGCGTGCCCTGTGCGCCCGCGGACGGCATCGCCTGGCAATGCCGTTTGACGAGCGCGACCGCATTTTGCATCCCATGCGCCGCCGCGCCGATGGCTCGGGGTTTGATGCGATTTCGTGGGACGAGGCGTTTTCGGAGATCGCGGCGCGCCTTGGGGGGATTGTTGACGGGCATGGTCCGCGCGCGCTGGGCATGACGCTCGGCGTGCCCTCGTTCGACCGCTACTGGGCGTGTCGTTTTATGCATGCGCTGGGCTCGCCCAACGTATACGGTGCAGACGGTGCCTGCGAGGTAAGCCGACTTACCGGTTGGGAGCACAGCCTGGGTTATAGTCCCACCTCCGACCTTGCGCATACCGACTGCATCATGTACCTGGGTCGTTCCATTGTCGATTCGTCGACGATGGGGGCCGTTGATGCGCTCAATGATGCGCGCCGGCGCGGGGCGAAGATTATTGTGGTTGACCCCCGGCGCAGTGGCTCTGCTGCGCTTGCCGACCGCTGGCTGCGCGTGCGTCCGGGCTGCGACTTGGCGCTGCTGTTGGGTATTGTCCACGTGCTGATTGCCGAGGACCTGTACGATCACGAGTTCGTGACCCGCTATACCACGGGCTTTGACGAGCTGGCGCAGGCGGCCCGTGCTTGGACGCCCGAGTGGGCCGAGTCCATGTGCGACGTGCCGGCCGCAGAGATTGTCGCCACGGCGCGCGATCTAGCTGCCGCGGCGCCTGCTGCGGTGGTGGATGCTGGCTTTCATGGTGGCATCGGTATCGCGTATGCGAACAGTACCCAGACGGCGCGAGCTATCTGCATGGTCGATGTGCTGCTGGGCTGTATTGGACATGCGGGCGGAGCACTCAATCCACCCACACCGCTTGCGCTGGGCGACCTCGATCCCGCACGCTTTGCGACGCCGCCGGTGCCGCGCGGGCCCAAGCTGGGGTCCGAGCGCTATCCGCTGGTCGATCCGGTGCGCGGCCTGTGCACGACTATCGGTCAGTCGATTCTTGCCGGAGACCTGCACGGGCTGATCGTTTACGCCAGCAATCCCGGTGCGGGCTATGGCAATGCTGGTGCGTGGCTATCGATTCTGGAACAGCTTGATCTACTCGTGACGATTGATATTCGCTGGTCCGAGACGGCGCGCGCTTCTGACTTCGTGCTGCCCGATGTGACGTATCAGGAAGCCGACCGCGGCGTGGGAACGGTGACAGGCGCCAACGATGCGCGCGTGTTCTACCGCAACGCCGTGCTGCCTGTGCAGCATGACGACACACGTCCCGGTCGGGAGATTTTTGCCGGTCTGGCGCAGGCCTGCGGCGTGGGTGAGTACTTTCGGTTTACGTCCGACGATCTGGCGGCTGCCCAGGTGGCGCCGTTTGGGATCAATCTGGACGAGCTCAAGGAGCGCGGCTGGGTCGACACGGGTGTTGCGCTGCCGTCGCGTACGGGCGAGCCTGTGATCCCCTTGAACGGCGGCAGGATCGCGCTGGCAAGCGACGTATGGGAACGCGCCGGTCTGGGTCGTGTGCCCAACTGGATCGCGCCCATGGTTGAGCCAAGCCCGGGAACGTTTCGCCTCATTAGCGGCAACCGTCCCTTTGAGTCGCATACCTCGCGAAGGCTTGCGGCCCAAGGTGCCGCCGAGGTTGGATTGGATCTGGATGCCGTGCAGATGAATGCCGATGCTGCTGCGCACATGGGCATCGCTGACGGCGAGATCGTCGAGCTTGTGAGCGATATGGGCCGCGACCGCGTGCGCGTGGAGACGACGCCGTTTCTGCATCCGGCGTGCATCTTCACCTCGGCCGCTCCCGGCGGGCGTTCGTTTGGCGCCGATGCCGGTGGCGCTCAAGCCTTGGGCGTGGGTCCGCTCGACCATACGCCGTTGCGTTGGGACCCGTTGACGGGCGCTGCGCTCACCCAGGAAAACGCCGTTCGCGTGGAAAAGATCGCGGCACGCGAGGATAATAGCGATTGATTGACTCAGCCGATCGAATTGGCTGATAGTTTGACGTTCGAACGATTGATTCACCTTTGGTTTTGAAAGGTCGCACATGAGCGATAGCCAGAACATGTCCGATGAGGTACGCGCCCGCCTGCGCGCCATTCCTTCCGTCAACGAGCTGCTTGCCGAGTGGCCGGTGGTGAAGGCGGCGGGGGAGACCTGCGACGCGGTGGTCCATGCTGCCGTGACGGCCGAACTCGATGAGGAGCGCGCCGCCATTCGCGCCGGTGCCGCCCCGCGTTCCAAGCGCGAGCTGGCCTCGGCCATCGAGTGGCGTGCGCATCGCTCCGCACTGCCGAGCCTGCGCCCCGCCGTCAACGCCACGGGTGTGGTCATCCATACCAATCTGGGCCGCGCCCCGCTCGCGGAGTCGGCGGCAAAGGCCGTGGCCGAGGTCGCGCGCGGCTACAGCACGCTCGAGTACAGCGTGGACACCTGCTCGCGCGGGTCGCGCAAGGAGCACGCTGCGCAGCTGATCCGCTCGCTCACCGGTGCCGAGGATGCGCTGGTCGTCAACAACAATGCCGCCGCGGTGCTGCTGGTGCTTGCCACCCATGCCGCGGGCAAAGAGGTCATCGTGAGCCGTGGCGAGCTCGTCGAGATCGGTGGCAGCTTCCGCATCCCCGATGTAATGGAGGCTTCGGGCGCCAAGCTCGTCGAGGTCGGAGCCACCAACCGCACGCATCTCGCCGATTACGAGCGCGCCATCACGCCTGACACGGCCATGATTCTGAAGGTCCACCCTTCGAACTATCGCATCGAGGGCTTTCATGAGGAAGTGAGCTCCAAGGAGCTTGCCGCGCTGGCCCATAAGCATGGTCTGCTGTTCTACGAGGACCAGGGCTCGGGGGCGCTGTTACCCGACGACATCTTGGCGCGCGGCGGCGAGGAAACCACGCCGGCTTCGGTTTCGGCGGGGCTCGATCTGGTGTCGTGCTCGGGCGATAAGCTGCTCGGTGCCGCGCAGGCGGGCATCATCATGGGCCGTCGCGACCTGATCCAGGCCTGCGGCTCACATCCGCTCATGCGCGCCCTGCGCCCGGGCAAACTCGCGCTGACGGCGCTCGAGGCCACGCTGCGCATCTACATGGACGGCGCCGATGTGGCCCATCGCGACATTCCGGTGCTCAGCATGCTCACGCTTCCGCAGGCTCATCTGGAGCGTCGCGCGCGCAAGCTGCGCGACCTTATGGCGGCGGGGCTCGATAAAGCCGGTTGTCCGTGTGCCGTTGAGCTTGAAATCGTCGAGGAGTCGTCGACGCCTGGTGGCGGTTCGCTGCCTACCGTCGAGCTGCCGACGATGTGTGTTGCCGTACGCCTTGTCGACGAGCGCCTGACGGTCGACGCACTCAAGCGCTCGCTCGTCCAGGACTTCGACACGCCGGTCGTCACGCGCACCTCGCACGATCGCATTCTGTTTGACGTTCGCACGCTTGTGGGCGACCGCGATATCGAGACCGCCGCCTCGACGCTTGCCGCGTGCGTTGCCAAGGCGGCGCGCCGATGAGTGAGGCTGGAGCGTTGGTGGAATGTCCCGTCATCGTGGGTACGGCGGGCCACGTCGACCATGGTAAGTCGGCACTTATCGAGGCGCTGACGGGCAAGAATCCCGACCGCTTGGAGGTCGAGCGTCGCCGCGGCATGACCGTGGAGCTCGGCTTTGGCGAGCTGGCGCTGCCGAGCGGCAAGATCGTGGGCTTGGTCGATGTGCCGGGCCATGCGCACTACCTGCGCGCCATGGTGCAGGGCGCTACGGGCATCGATGTGGCCGTGCTGGTGGTCTCGGCCGTCGAGGGCGTGATGCCGCAGACGCGCGAGCACGTTCACGTGCTGGAGCTGTTGGGCGTCACGCACATGGTGGTCGCGCTGACGATGTGCGACCTGGCCGATGCCGAGATGACCGAGCTTGCCGAGCTCGACGTCGATGACTTTTTGTCGGGCACGGTGTTTGCCGGTTCTCCGATTGCCTCCGTGTCGTCTAAGACGGGCGCGGGGATTGATGCGCTTCTGTCCGCGCTCGACGAGTGCGTGGATACCTGTTGGGGCGCCTGTCGCGATCGCGCCGAGCGAACCGACGCCGCGCCGCGTCTGCCGATCGACCGCTGCTTTACGATCAGGGGCGCTGGCACCGTCGTGACGGGAACATTGCACGATGCGCCGATTGCGGTGGGCGACGAGCTCGTCGCGCTGCCGTCGCGTACGGCCTGCCGCGTGCGCGGAATTCAGGTGCATGGCGATACGCAGCGGGCATTGCCCGGTCAGCGTGTGGCACTCAACCTGGTGGGCGATGGCGTCGCTTCGCTCGATCGTGGCGAGATGCTCGGTGTGGAGGGCCGCTTTGGCCAGACGCTGCGTTTTATGATGACGTTTACGTATTTGGGCCGCGAGGGCGCCAAGCCGCGTGTGCTCGAGTCGGGCGCGCGCGTGCACGTGATGGCGGGCACGGCCGAGGTTGTCGGCCGCATCATGCTCATGGAGGGCGAGGCGCCCATGGCGGTGGGCGAGACGCGTACCGTTCAGGTGCGCTTGGAGGACCCGCTGCCGCTGCGCTCCGGTGATCATGCCGTGGTGCTGTCGTATTCGCCGGTGATGCTCATTGGCGGCGGGCGCGTGCTGTTGTCGCGCTGCCGTCGCTCGCGCGAGCTTTCCGACGGGGAGCGTGCACTGTATGCGGCACTCGAGGTTGGAGATGTTGCCGGTGCGGTGGACGCGTGGCTGGCGCTGCAGGTGCTGCCGGTTGCGGCTGCCGATGTTGTTGCGGCGTTGGATATTGCCGCGTGCTATGTTGCCGCCGCCTTGGGCGAACTGGTAGCGCAAGGTGCCGTGCGCGAGCTTAGCGGCTCGGACGGCTCGCTGTACGTGAATGCCGCCGTGCTCGATGGCGCGATGGACGCGTTGGCATCCACCTTGTCTGCCATGCACACGGCCGCTCCCAAGGAGACGGGCTTTACGCCCGGTGCCGTCGCACATGCCGCCTGGCCCGGCGCTGGTGAAGATGTCGCCGCGGCGCTCATTGCTGAGGGCTGCACGCGTGGCGTGTGCGCTGCCGAGGGTGCCGAGGTGTTCGACCCGCATTCCGCTGCCGCCGCGGCGCGTGTGGTTCACGAGGCCTGCGAGCGTATCGTTGCCTTGCTGGACGAGGCCGGCCTCGATGCGCCGACGTTGCCTGAGGTGGGCGAGCAGCTGCAGCTCGATCGCGACACCATGACGCGTGCCCTGCGCGAGCTTTCGCTCAACCGCTCAATCGTGAAGGTCGAGCGCGACGTTGCCCTGTCTGCTGCCGCCGAGGCCCACGCGCGCGAGCTCGTCGCCGCGGCCATTGCCGACGCCGGCGGCGCTGCCACCACAAGCGTCCTGCGCGAGGCCCTGGGCGTGTCGCGCAAACGCGCCATCAGCATCTTGGAGCACCTGGATGCCGTGCGTTTTACGGTGCTCGACAAGGAGGCCGGCGGCCTGAGGTCCCTGCGCTAGATCGGCTGCTCGGTTTGGTAAAATACCGCCGCACTTGGGAACGGATGGGCTCCGGTGGGCTCCGCGGTCCTCAAAACCGTTGCGAGGCGTGCAAAACGTCTTGGATGTGTTCGATTCACATACGTTCCCGCCATACGCTACCAGCGCTTTTGTGCTCGCGGTCCTGCTGCGTGCCGCAAAGGCGCTGTTTTGTTTTGATGCGGAGTCATCATGTCGCCTGCTTTATGGGCAATGGCATGTGGCTTCGTGCTTCGGGTTTCGAGCATGCCGATGGGGGTGTTTTGCCGTATGACTATCGTAAGACGGGCCGATCTTTCTTGCGTCGTCCAGGCGGGTGGGCTGTCGTCGCGCATGGGCTGCGACAAGGCGCGCATGCCGTTTTGCGGCAAGCCCTTGATCGAGCGCGTGCTGGAGCGGCTCGCTCTGGTCGGCAGCGAGCTTGTTGTGACGACTTCGCGCCCTGACGAGCTCGCCTATCTTGAGGAGTGCGAGTTTGACGGACTGCGTCCCCGCGTGGTGATGGACATCGACGGCCCCGCCGGTGCCATGCGCGGCATTGCGAGCTCGCTTGCCGCCGCTCGGTTGTCCCTCGCGGCGATCGTCGCCTGCGATATGCCGTTCGTCTCACCAGAACTGATTGGTACGCTTGCCGATCGGGTTAAGGAGGGCCCGCTCGACGTGTGCGTGCCGCGCGAAGAGCGGGGGATTGAGCCGCTCTGTGCTGTCTGGCGTCGTGATGCCTGTGCGCCGGCGGCTCGCGAGCTCCTCGTCAGCGATCGCCAGCGCATCCGCTGCCTGATCGACCGAGTGCATGCCGGCTATCTAGACGAGCCGCAGATTATCGAGGCGGCCAGGTCGCTGCTCTGCTTCGAAAACGTCAATACGCCCGAGGAGTTTGCGGCTGCCGAGCTGCTCGCCTAGACGATGGGAGTTGCCATGTCTCACGATATCTGTCCCGACACCGGGGAACCTTGTACTTGCGACGGCTCTGAGCCCTGCACCTGTGGCTGCGGCGGTTGCGGGCATACGGCCGAGGAAGAGGCCGCTGCGGCCGCGTATCGCGAGTTGCATCGCGAGGCCCCATCAGGTGATGCCCTCGACCACGAACGCAAAATCATCGTATCGTTCGATAGTACCTTTGATGTGATGGAGTGCGAGCAGCTGTGTCTTGCCGCCGGCGTGCCCGGGCGCATTATGCCGCTGCCCGGTTCCATCACCGCCGGCTGCGGCCTGTGCTGGGCCATGCCGTTCTCGGGTGACGCCCTCGCCGCCTTCCGCGCCGCCACCGAAGCCCACATAACCCCCGCCGACTACCACCAGCTCGTCCTCTAACCACCAAAACCACCACAATGGGGACACCTTTGTGGTGGTTTTAGTCCATGTGGACGAAACAGCTTCGAAACACGGGTTTTGCACGTCAGGCACTCAAAAACGCCTCTACCTGCATCGTAATCAAAACGAAACATCTGCTCGTCTGCTTATGCGAAACTTTCCCGCAACAGTGCGATATTATCCATACACGATAAAGTTCGCGGCGCACAGGGTGCCGCGACCGACACTTTTCGTTTCCCATCATTGGAGGAAGCATGAGCTACACGCAGAAAGTTCTCGACGAGCTCAAGGCCCGCTATCCCGAGCAGCCTGAGTTCATCCAGGCCGCGACCGAGATCCTCGGCACCATCCAGCCGGCGCTCGACGCCCACCCCGAGTACGAGGAGGCCGCCCTGCTTGAGCGCCTCGTCGAGCCCGAGCGCATCGTTATGTTCCGTGTCCCCTGGGTCGATGACCAGGGCAAGGTTCAGGTCAACCGCGGTTACCGCGTCGAGTTCAACTCTGCCATTGGACCCTACAAGGGCGGCCTGCGCTTTAACCCGACGGTCACCCTGGGTATGCTCAAGTTCCTGGGCTTGGAGCAGATCCTCAAGAACAGCCTGACCACCCTTCCCATGGGCGGCGGCAAGGGCGGCTCCGACTTTGACCCCAAGGGCAAGTCCAACAACGAGATCATGCACTTCTGCCAGTCCTTCATGACCGAGCTCTATCGCCACATTGGCCCCAACACCGACGTTCCCGCCGGCGACCTGGGCGTTGGCGGCCGCGAGGTTGCCTACATGTTCGGTCAGTACAAGCGCCTGACCAACGAGTGGACCGGCGTCCTTACCGGCAAGGGCCTCTCCTTTGGCGGCTCGCTCGCCCGTACCGAGGCCACCGGTTACGGCCTGGTCTACTTTGTGGACGAGTACCTCAAGAGCCGCGGCGACTCCTTCGAGGGCAAGAACGTCGTCGTTCACGGCTCCGGTAACGTCGCTATCTACGCGGTCCAGAAGGTCGCCCAGCTCGGCGGCAAAGTCCTGGCCTGCTCCGACACCCACGGCTGGGTCGAGGATCCCGACGGCATCGACTACACCGTGCTCGAGCATGTCTACAACAAGAAGCGCTCCGGCCACGACAAGGGCGTCACGCTCGCTATGTACGTCGACGAGAAGCCCAACGCCGTGTGGCACGAGGGTGACGGCCGTGGCGTGTGGCAGCTGCCCTGCGACATCGCGCTGCCCTGCGCTCGCGAGAACACGCTGCTGCTCGAGGACGCCCAGGCGCTCGTCGCCAACGGCTGCAAGGTGGTCGGCGAGGGCGCGAACATGCCCACGACCATCGAGGCCACGACCTACTTCCAGGAGAATGGCGTCGCCTTTATGCCTGGTAAGGCTGCTAACGCCGGCGGCGTGCTCGTGTCCGGCCTGGAGATGAGCCAGAACGCCGAGCACCTGTCCTGGACCTTCGAGGAGGTCGACGGCAAGCTCGAGCAGCTCATGCGCGGTATGTTCCACAACGTGGACGACACCGCCAAGGAGTACGGCGAGGAGGGCAACTTTGTCATGGGCGCCAACATCGCCGGCTTCCTGAAGGTCGCCGACGCCATGCTCGCCCAGGGCGTCTGCTAAATCTTCGCTCGATATGGCATCGCAGAAGGCTCCCAGTCATCTTGGCTGGGAGCCTTTTTGATCCGCATGCGACGGAGGAAAACGGTTCATTTCCCTCTGCCCTCTGCCGGCCGCCCCTTAAGTTGCGGTGAAATACGGACTGTTGGGCGCCCTAAGCCCGACAAACAGTCCGTATTTCACCGCAAGTTATGGATGGGAGGGAGGTTTTTGTGCTGTGGAAGGTTGCGGCCCCTCGTTTGGTACACTTAAAAGTACTGGACAAGTGAAGAGATGGGGGAGAACGTGCTCAAGTTCGGTACCTACGTCCGTGTTGGAAACGCGGCCGAAGCCTATGAGCTCTTGCAGAAGAACCGCAACAACAAGATTGTGGGCGGCGGCATCTGGATGCGCCTGGGTTCGCGTCGTGTGGCGACGGCGATTGACCTTTCGGCCTGCGGACTCGATCAGATCGAGGAGACCGAGACCGAGTTTCGCATCGGTGCCATGTGCACCCTGCGCCAGCTCGAGCGCCATGCCGAGCTCAACGCGCTTGTCAACAATGTCTTTGAGTTCGCCGTTCACGATATCGTGGGCGTGCAGCTGCGCAATACCGCCACGGTGGGCGGCAGCATCTACGGCCGCTTTGGCTTCTCGGACGTGCTCTCGGCTTTCCTGGCGCTCGATTCCTATGTTGAGCTGACGGGCGCCGGCCGCGTGCCGCTCGCCGAGTTCGTGGACATTGGCTATGTGCGCGACGTGATCGAGCATGTCGTGGTCGTCAAGCACGACTACCGCGCGAGCTACGAGGCCGTGCGTAAGGCCGCGACCGACTTCCCCTCGCTCAACGTCACCGCCGCCTGGTGGGACAACACCTGGCACGTCACCGTGGGCGCCCGCCCGCTGCGCGCGACCTTGCTGCAGGGCGAGGCGTGCGGCCTTACCAGCGAGCAGCCTTCCGAGGACGAGCTGCGCGCCCTGGCCGCATCAGTGCGCGCGCTGAGCTACGGCACCAACCTGTGGGGCTCGGCCGACTACCGCCGCCGCATCTCGGCTCCGCTCGCTGTCCAGGCCGTGCGCCGTGCCGCCGGCATCGAGTTTTCGGCCGCGCTTGCCCGCGAGCTCGAGACCGTGCAAGTGCCTAAGTTTGCCACGGACGAGTATTCCTGCCGCCGCGTGCCCGGCGTCGATTCTAGCGAGGTGCGCTAATGGCTGCCAAACTCATCGATCTTTTCTTTACGCTCAACGGCCGCAAGGTCAAGGTTCAGATTGCCCCCGACACCATGCTCTTTTCGCTTTTGCGTGAGCAGGGTTGCGCGTCGGTGCGCTGCGCCTGCGAAACCACCAACTGCGGTCTGTGCACGGTGTGGCTCGACGGCGACCCGGTGCTGAGCTGCTCGGTTCCCGCCGCGCGCGTCGAGGGCCGCTCCGTCACCACGCTCGAGGGCCTCAAGGCCGAGTCCGAGGCGCTTGCCCGCGCTATGGCTGCCGAAGGCGCCGAGCAGTGCGGTTTTTGCGCCCCCGGCCTCATCATGAACGTGCTGGCGCTCGCCCGCGCCGCCAAGGAGGACCCGAGCCTCGTCGCCACGCGCGAGGAGCTCTCGCGCCAGCTGGTCGGCAACCTCTGCCGCTGCAGCGGCTACGAGAGCCAGCTGCGCGCCATCGTGCGCTTCCTCAACGAATCTGGCGTGCAGGTGGGCTTTGAGATGTCCGAGCTGCCGGTCAACGACACCAGCTGCGATGGGGTCTCGTACAAGCAGATCACGCACAAGCAGCCCAAGAAGGACTCGAAGGCGCTGCTCGAGGGTCGTCCCGTCTACACGGGCGATATGGTGCCCGCCGGCGCGCTCATCGTCAAACTCAAGCGCAGCCCCTATGCCCGCGCCAAGATCCGCTCCATTGATACGTCGCGCGCCCTGAAGGTGCCCGGCGTGGTGGGCGTTTACACCTATGAGGACGTGCCCAAGCGCCGCTTTACTATCGCCGGTCAGAGCTATCCGCAGCCGAGTCCCTACGACCGCCTGATTCTCGAGAACCTTGTGCGCTACCAAAACGAGGAGGTGGCGATCGTCGCTGCCGAGACCGAGGAGGCTGCCGACAAGGCGCTCAAGCTCATCAAGGTCGACTATGAGGTGCTCGAGCCGTTGCTCGACTTTACGCAGGCGCTCGATAACGACATTGTTGTTCACCCCGAGGGCGACGTGACCTTTATGTTCCCGCAGGGCGGCGACGTCCCGCGCAACCTGGTGTGCAGCGGTACCAGCGATTTTGGCGATCTGGACGAGGCCTTCGCCCAGAGCGACATCGTCTTTGAGCGCACCTACACCAGCCAGGCCACGCAGACCGCGCCCATGGAGACCTTCCGCGCCTTCGCGACGACCGACGCGTTCGGCCGCATCTCGGTGACCACCTCCACGCAGGTTCCCTTCCACGTGCGTCGCATGATCGCGCAGTCGCTCGACATTCCGCAGTCGCAGGTGCAGGTCATCAAGCCGCGCATCGGCGGCGGCTTTGGCTCCAAGCAGTCGGGCTGCTGCGAGATCTTCGTGGCGTTCGTCACCCAGCAGACCGGCCGTCCGAGCTACTGCTGTTACACCCGCGAGGAGACCATCACCGCGGGCAACTCGCGCCACCAGATGCAGATGACCGTTAAGATGGGTGCCATGAACGACGGCACCATCACAGCCATCGACCTGCATACGCTGTCCAACGCCGGAGCGTACGGCGAGCACACCACCACGACGATCGGCCTTTCGGGTCACAAGAGCCTGCCGATCTACAACCATGTGAAGGCGAGCCGCTTTAGGTGGGACGCCGTCTACACCAACACCAACCGCGGCGGCGCATACCGCGGCTACGGTGCCACCCAGGGCCAGTTTGCCGTGGAGAGCGCCGTCAACGAGCTCGCCGACATGCTGCACATGGACCCCGCCGACCTGCGCCTCAAGAACATGGTGCGCGAGGGCGAGATCATGCCGCAGTACTACAACGAGAAACTCAACGCCTGCGCGCTCGACCGCTGCCTGCTGCGCGCGATGGACATGATCGGTTGGCGCGACAAGCCGCTGGCCGTCGACCTTGGCGACCGCGTGCGCGCCCTGGGCTGCGCGCTCACCATGCAGGGCTCGGGCATCTCCAACGTGGATATCGCCGGTATCGACATACGCCTGGAAGAGGACGGCTTCATTACGATTTCGACCGGCGCCACCGACAACGGCATGGGTGTCGACACCATCCTGGCGCAGATTGCCGCCGAGGAGCTGGGCGTGGAGAGCTCGCTGATCGTTGTGCGCGGCGTGGACACCGACGTGTCGCCGTTCGACGCTGGCTCGTACGCGAGCTCCGGTACGTATGTGACGGGTCTAGCCGCCAAGAACGCCGCGACCGAGCTGCGCGAGAAGATCTGCGCCAAGGCCGCCCAGATGTGGGACGTGGACGCCGCCGACGTGGTCTTCGATGGCCAGTACGTGCGCCTGTCCGATGAGCGTGCCGCGCGTGAGCTCGGCCGTTACCTCTCCCTGCGCGACTTTGCCAACCTGTGCGTCAAGAACATCGCAGGCGGCGACGCGCTCACCTCGCATGCCTCTGCCTGCCTGCCCGTTTCGCCCCCGCCGTTTATGGCCGGCATTGCCGAGGTCGAGGTCGACAAGGCCACCGGTAAGGTGACCGTGGTGGACTACGTCGCGGCCGTCGATTGCGGCACCGTGATCAACGAGGCGCTCGCGCGCGTCCAGGCCGAGGGCGGCATTGCCCAGGGTATCGGTCACGCGCTCTACGAGATTGTCGAGCATGACGACCGCGGCCGCCTGCGCACCGGCAACTTTATGAGCTACAAGCTGCCTACGCGCTTGGATATCGGCAGCATCCGCGTGGCCTTTGAGCCGAGCTATGAGCCGACGGGCCCGTTTGGCGCCAAGTCGATCGGCGAGGTCGTCATCAACACGCCGCTCGCCGCCGTTGCCTCGGCCGTCGCACACGCCACCGGCCACCAGGTCCGCTCGCTGCCCATCACGCCCGAGAAAGCGCTGCTAGGGGAGTAGCGGGCTAACGAACAAGTCGTAGCTGGCGGGGCGGGGCAACTCGTCCCGCCTTTTGCACTCGTGGTGAGGTCGTGAGCCCAAAAACGTGTGCGTGCGCTTGCCGTTCGTATCTGCTATCATTCCTAGTCTGTGCGCTCATGCGGGCGTGGCGGAATTGGTAGACGCGCCAGATTTAGGTTCTGGTGGGATTCCCGTGAAGGTTCGAGTCCTTTCGCCCGCACCAACGCACCTGCGTCGGCTTCGGCCGTCGCGACTCTTTGTTGCATAAAGGTACCAGCACCTCAGATAAGCTGGGCAGTATGAGGAGGAACGTGTTGAACATCACCGCTTCTGACGTCAAGGACGCCAAGCTCACCGCTACGGTCACCATCCCGGCCGTCGACGTCGACGCCGCGATCAAGAAGGCCTACAAGGAGACCGCCAAGAAGTACCGCTTCCCGGGCTTCCGCGCCGGCAAGGCTCCCCGTCCGGTCATCGACTCCGCCCTGGGCGCCGAGGCTACCCTCGCTCAGGCCACCAACGACCTGATCGCCGCCAACGAGCCCGCCGTCCTCAACGAGCTGGACATCGTCCCCACCAAGAGCGGTGACTACAAGGAGCTCGACCTCGCCAAGGATCACGAGGACTACACCTACACCGTCGAGTTCTCCCTGCGTCCCGCCGCTGAGCTCTCCTCCTTCGACGCCGTCGAGATCGAGATGCCCCCCGCGGAGGTCACCGAGTCCGAGATCAACAACCAGGTCGAGATGCTCCTCAACTACCGTGCCACCTTCGAGGACGTCGAGGGTCGCGCCGTCGAGGCCGAGGACTACGTCACCGTCGACCTCAAGGCCGTCGAGAACGCCGACAACTTCGCCGCCGAGGGCCGCATGCTCATCGCCGGTAGCGACAGCAACCCCGCCGAGTTCAACGAGGCTCTGATCGGTGCCAACGTTGACGATGTCAAGTCCGTCACCTGGACCGACGAGGCCGAGGAGGGCGAGGAGGCCGAGACCCACACCGTCGAGGTTACCGTCAAGGGCATTAAGGTCCGCAACACCCCCGAGCTCACCGACGAGCTCGTCAAGTCCGACTTTGGCTTCGACAGCATCGACGCCATGCGCGACGCCATCAAGATCGAGATCGAGCAGGACAAGGCTTCCCGCCTCCCGGCCGAGAAGGAGAACCGTTGCGTCTCCGCTCTCGCCGAGCGCCTGCAGCTCGAGGAGATGGACGCCGACTACGAGCAGTCCGTCTTTGAGGAGCTTGGCCAGAACTTCCTGTCTAACCTCGCTGCCCGCGGCATGACGCTGGACACCTGGCTGCCCGCTTCCGGCCTGACCATGGAGCAGTTCATCGGCGACCTGCACAAGCAGGCCAACGACGTTGCCCGTGAGTCCCTGGCGCTCGACGCCCTCGCCCGTGAGCTCAAGATTGAGGTCACCGAGGACGACATCAACGCCGAGTTCGAGAAGGCCGGCGTCAAGGACGTCGAGGCTTCCAAGGCCGAGTTCATCGCCGATGGCCGCATGCCTGCCGTTCGCGAGTCCATCCGTCGCTCCAAGGCCGTCGACCACCTGGTCGAGAACGCCAAGGTGACCGAGGTCGACGAGACCGCCAAGGACGCCGAGTAATTCTCGCCACCTTGCCCACGAGCGCATGCATGCGCCCGTGATGGGGTAAAGTTATACACCGGTTATCCGGTTGCTTCGTACGGTGCCAGCCAATGCATAGCATGCGGGCACCGTACGTTTATCTAGAACCATTATTGGTCCGTAAGAGAAATGGAGATGCGTATGATCGCTAAGTTCGATTCCGCCCTCGTGCCATACGTAATCGAGCAGACGCCGCGCGGCGAGCGCAGCTACGATATCTATTCGCGCCTGCTCAACGACCGCATCATCTTCTTGGGCGAGGAGATCAACTCCGTCAGCGCCAACCTGGTCGTTGCCCAGCTGCTGCATCTTGAGAGCCAGGATGCCGAGAAGGACATCTCGCTCTACATCAATTCGCCCGGCGGCGAGGTCTACTCCGGCCTGGCGATTCTGGACACCATGAACTTTATCAAGCCGCAGGTCTCCACCATCTGCGTCGGTATGGCCGCGTCCATGGCCGCCGTGCTGCTTTCGGCCGGCGCCAAGGGCAAGCGCTTCTGCCTGCCACACTCCAAGGTCATGATCCACCAGCCCAGCGGCGGTGCCCAGGGCCAGCAGACCGAGATCGAGATCGTGGCCGAGGAGATCAAGAAGACCCGCCGCGAGCTCAACCAGATCCTGTCCGATGCCTCGGGCCAGCCGATCGAGAAGGTCCAGGCCGACACCGAGCGCGACAACTACCTGACCGCTGCCGAGGCCCTCGACTACGGCCTGATCGACCGTATCGTCACCTCGCGCGACTTCGCCGCGAAGGACGCCTAGGATGGCAGGTAACATGCAGGACAACTTTGACGAGAACGGCAACCCCATCCGCTGCTCCTTCTGCGGAAAAGAGCAGGGCCAGGTCCGTCGCCTCGTAAAGGGCCCGACCAACATCTTTATCTGCGACGAGTGCGTCGCCGCCTGCTCCGAGATCCTGGAGGAGTCGCTGGCTTCGGACTTTATGGACGCCGCCCGCAACGGCAAGCTGCCGGGTTTCCTCAACGACCACGGCCAGGCTGCGTCCCAGCCCGCCGTAGACCCCGAGGCCGAGGGCTTTGAGCTCGAGGACGACCGTCAGGTCATTACGCACGTGCCGACGCCGCACGAGATTTATGACGAGCTTTCTGCCTATGTCATGGGCCAGGAAGACGCCAAGCGCGCTATGTCGGTGGCCGTGTACAACCACTACCGCCGCGTGATCGAGGGCGGCGCCGCGGTGTCTGCCTTTGACGACGGCATGGGCTCGCAGTTCAACGACGATATGGACGAGGTAGAGCTTGCCAAGTCCAACATCCTGCTGCTCGGTCCTACCGGTACCGGCAAGACGCTGCTGGCCCAGACGCTCGCGCGCATCCTAGAGGTGCCGTTTGCCATCGCCGATGCCACCGCGCTCACCGAGGCCGGCTATGTGGGCGAGGACGTGGAGAACATCCTGCTCAAGCTCATCAACGCTGCCGATGGCGACATTGAGCGCGCTCAGGTAGGCATCATCTATGTTGACGAGATCGACAAGATCGCCCGCAAGGCCGAGAACCTCTCCATTACCCGTGATGTCTCGGGCGAGGGCGTTCAGCAGGCGCTGCTGAAGATCCTTGAGGGCACGGTGGCCAGCGTTCCGCCCACCGGCGGCCGCAAGCATCCCCAGCAGGAGCTGCTGCAGATCGACACGACGAACATCCTGTTCATCTGCGGCGGTGCCTTTGTGGGCTTGGACAAGATCATCGCTGACCGCGTGGGCAACAAGGGCGTGGGCTTTAACTCCGAGATCGCCGGCCCCACCTCGGTGGACGAGAACGACCTGCTGCGTCAGGTGCTCCCGCAGGACCTCAACGCCTTTGGCATGATTCCCGAGTTCGTGGGCCGTACGCCCGTCGTCACCCAGACGCAGGCGCTCGACGAGGACGACCTGGTGTCGATTCTGACCGAGCCCAAGAACGCCGTGGTGCGCCAGTATCGCAAGATGTTCCAGCTCGAGGACGTTGAGCTTGTGTTTGAGGACGCTGCTCTGCACGAGATCGCCCGTATGGCGCTTGCCCGCAAGACCGGCGCCCGCGGCCTGCGCTCCATCTGCGAGGACGTGCTGCAGCAGACGATGTTCGACCTCCCCAGCGAGGAGGGCGTTTCCAAGGTCGTTGTGACCGAAGCCTCCGTAAAGGGCGAAGAGCAGCCCCAACGCATCTACGGGTAAAACCTGTCAAAACGTCTTTGTCGATAGCCTCCGACCATCCGCGGTCGGAGGCTATTTTATATATACGCAATAACCCCAACTACCTGTGTTATTCTGTGTGTTTGTTTAAGCCTCAGCGAAGTCATATCAGACTGAAGTAATCGATACCTAAGGGGAGGAATGTAGGCCCGATTTTCGTAGATTCCGCACGAGCCGAAGACCACTTAATGTGGTCTTCGTGCGAGCCAGGACTTGACCGAGCGAAAATCGGGCCTACATTCCTCCCCGGTGGGCAAGGGAGAGATATATGGAAGAAATGCCCAAGAACTATGATCCGTCGACTAATGAGCCGGCGATCCTGCAGAAGTGGCTTGACGGCGGCTACTACAAGCGCCGCGAGGGCGTGGGCGATTGCACCGTCACCATTCCGCCTCCCAACGTGACCGGCAAGCTCCACATGGGCCACGCCACCGACGACTCCATCCAGGACGCCATCGTCCGTATGGCCCGCATGCGCGGCAAGTCCACGCGCTGGGTGCTGGGCACCGACCACGCCGGTATCGCCACGCAGACCAAGGTCGACAAGAAGCTCAAGAGCGAGGGCATTAGCCGCCTGGAGATTGGTCGCGACAAGTTTGTCGACGCCTGCTGGGACTGGACCCACGAGTACGGCGGCATCATCGTCGAGCAGATTAAGCGTATGGGCTGCTCCGTCGACTTCGACAACGAGCGCTTCACCATGGACGAGGACTACGCTCAGGCCGTGCGCAAGGTCTTCTGCGACTGGTACCACGACGGCCTGATCTATCGCGGCAAGCGCATCGTCAACTGGTGCCCCAACTGCACTACCGCTATCTCGGACGACGAGGCCGAGTACAAGGACGAGAAGGGCCACCTGTGGCACCTGCGCTATCCGCTGACCGAGCCGGTCAACGGCCAGGACTACATCGTCGTCGCCACCACGCGCCCCGAGACCATGCTCGGCGACACGGGCGTTGCCGTCTCCCCGAAGGACCCCGAGAAGGCCGCCTTTGTGGGTAAGACCGTCATGCTGCCGATCGTCAACCGCGAGATCCCCATCTTTGAGGATTGGCATGTCGACGCCAACTTCGGTTCCGGCTTTGTCAAGGTCACCCCGGCCCACGACCCCAACGATTACGCTATGGGTCAGGCCCACGACCTGCCGCAGATCAACATTTTCGATGAGCACGCGGTGGTCGTCGAGGGCTATGGCGAGTTTACCGGCATGAACCGCGACGAGTGCCGTGAGGCCGTCATCAAGTGGTTCGAGGAGCACGACCTGCTCGATCACGTCGAGGACCTCGATCACTCCGTCATGCACTGCTACCGTTGCGACTCCGCGCTGGAGCCGTGGCTGTCCGAGCAGTGGTTTGTGGCCGTCGACAAGCTCAAGGGGCCGGCGCTCGACGCCGTCAACTCCGGCAAGGTCACCTTCCACCCCGCGCGCTGGACGCAGACCTACACCACCTGGATGGAGAACCTCAAGGACTGGTGCATCTCGCGCCAGCTGTGGTGGGGCCACCGCATCCCCGTGTTCTACTGCGAGGACTGCGGCTGGGAGGACGCCCTTACCGAGGACACCGACGTGTGCCCCAAGTGCGGCGGCCATCACGTGCATCAGGACGAGAACGTGCTGGACACCTGGTTCAGCTCGCAGCTGTGGACCTTCGCCACGCAGGGCTGGCCGCAAAAGCCGGGGCTGCTCGAGGGCCATCATCCCACGACGGCGCTGGTCACCGCGCGCGACATCATCGCGCTGTGGGTCGCCCGCATGGTCATGAGCTCGCTGTACTTCCTGGACGAGGTGCCGTTTAAGGACGTCGTTATCTATCCGACGATCCTTGCCAAGGACGGCAGCCGCATGTCCAAGTCCAAGGGAAACGGTGTTGACCCCATGGACCTCATTGGCATGTACGGTGCCGATGCCATGCGTTATAACCTGCTCACGCTGTGCACCAACAACCAGGACGTCAAGTTCGATGCGAACATCGACAAGAAGACCAAGAAGCTCATCGACAGCCCGCGTACCGACCAGGCCAAGTCGTTTGTGACCAAGATCTGGAACGCCAGCCGCTTCCTGCTTATGAATATGGAGGGCTACACGCCCGGCGAGCCCGTCGTTGAGACGCCGGCCGATGCCTGGATGTTTAGCCGCCTGGCCAAGGCCGTCAAGATGGTCACCGAGGGTATCGAGAACTACACCTTTGGCGACATGGCCCGCGGCGTGCAGCAGTTCTTCTGGAACGAGGTCTGCGACTGGTACGTCGAGGTCACCAAGGCCCGCCTGAAGGGCGAGGGCCGTCTGCAGGCCCAGCGCAACCTGATCTTTGTGCTTGACACCTCCATTCGCCTGATGCACCCGCTTATGCCGTTTGTCACTGAGGAGATCTGGGACAACATGCCGGCGAGCGTGCTCGACCTGGACGCCGAGGGCAACGTTGACCGCGCCGAGGCGCTCATGATCGCCAAGTGGCCCGAGCCCGCCGACTACGCCAAGTACGTCGACGAGGATGCCGAGCGCGCGTTTGAGCTGTGCCGCACCGTCGTGTCTGCCGCGCGCGCTACGCGTTCGCGTTATCGCTTGAGCCCCAAGGCCGAGCTCGACGTGGTTGTGCGTGCCGGTGCCGAGGACATCGAGAAGCTCGAGAGCCTGCGCTCGACCATCGAGCCGTTGGCCAATACCGCCTCGCTGGTCATGGGTACCGACGTTGAGAAGCCGGCCGCGAGCATCGCCGTGGTCGACAGCGGCGTCGAGGTCTTTGTGGTGCTCGAGGGCAAGGTTGATCTTTCGGCCGAGAAGGCGCGCCTAGAGAAGGAGATTGCCGCCGCGCAGAAGGAGCTCGCCGGCTGCGAGAAGACGCTTGCCAACGAGGGCTTTGTGGCTAAGGCTGCGCCTGCGGTGGTGCAGAAGAAGAGGGACCGTGCAGCTGAGCTCAAGGAGATCCTGGCGGCGCTGACTGCTCAGGTTGCTGACTTCTCGTAAGCGTTAACTGGGGGACGCGGTTTGGGGCTTTGCTCGCTACTGCGGACAGTCCTGCTCGCACGAAGGCCACATTAAGTGGCCTTCGGCTCGTGCGGAACTTGTATCGAGTAAAGCCCCAAACCGCTCCCACAGCGGTTACGGGGGCGTCCGCTGCCTGGTAGGGCCACTGGGTTGTGGCCTTGATCTCGCTTCAAAGCGGTGTTTGACTGATATTTTGAATGGGAGGGGCTCGTTGTTTTTGATGGGCCTCTTTTTCTGTTATTGGAGACTTTGGATATGCCTAAGCGTTCTGGCTTGTATTCGGTTCCTTTTGAGTTTGAGTTGCTTTCGTTTGGTGAGGCTGTTGGGCTGGCTGCTGATACGGGGCGGATTTCTGGGGATGCTGGGCCTCTGCTTGAGACGGTTGTCGATATGCTCGATGAGCTTGGACGACCGGACGAGTACTTTGATTGTATTCAGGTTGCCGGTACCAATGGCAAGACTTCGACTACGCGTTTTTCGGCTGCCATCCTTCGTGGTGAGGGACTCAAGACCGCGCTGTATACGTCGCCGCAGCTGGTGCGCTATCCCGAGCGCATGGAGGTTGACGGGCGCGTTGTGAGCGACGAGGCCTTTGCCCGTTGTGTTTCTGCTGCTGTTGAGGCGGGACATCGCGTGAATGCCCGTCGTGTGGCGGCGGGGGAGCGTGCCTATTCCATCACACCGTTTGACCTGCTGACGGCTGCCGCACTTGTAGTGTTTGCCGAGGCTGCGGTGGATGCTGCCGTGCTCGAGGTTGGCATGGGCGGGCGTTGGGACGCCACGAGTGCGACCGATCCCGTTGCCGTTGCCATTACGGGCATTGGGCTCGATCACACACGCATTTTGGGCAACACGCTCGAGGCCATTGCGGGGGAGAAGGCCGCGGTTATTAAGCCCGGGCGTCTGGTTGTGCTGGGCGAGGGCACGCATGAGCCGAGCGTTCAGCGCGTGATGGATGCCCGTTGCCGTGAGTGCGGCGTCGTGCCGCTCGTGGTGAGTCACGCCACGACCAAGGTACCGGCGCATGTGGGCGATACGGTGGAGTTTAGCTGCACTACACCGCGCGCGATTTATACGTCGAGTATGGTCAAGCCGGCGTATCAGCCGCAGAATGCCGCGTGCGCGATTATGCTCTGCGAGGGCTATCTGGGCCGCGAGCTCGACCATGAGACGCTCGATGCTTCGCTTATGGGCTGTCCCACGCCTGGCCGTTTTGACGTGCTGGGAACCAATCCGCTCAAGCTGATTGACGCCTGCCATAACCCTCAGAGCTGCGAGAACTTTGTGAGCGCGCTGGACGAGATCGATCCGTGCGTGGAGAATCGCCCCACGCTGTTGTGTGCCGCGCTGGCCGATAAGGACGTGGCGGGTATCGTTGACGTTCTGGTTCCGGCGTTCCCCCGCGTGGTCGTGACGCAGACCGATTCCGATCGCGCCCTGCCGGCAGAGGAGCTCGCTGCCCTGGTGGGTGCCGATAAGCTCGCGGGCGTATACCCGAGCGTGTCCGAGGCCCTCGCTGCCTTCGAAGCCGCGGGTGAACCCTTCGTAGCAGCCGGCACCATCACCCTAGCCGGCGAAGTGGCGGGCTTGCTCCGTTAACCCATCCCCCTCATCAGTTGCGGTGAAATAGTTCCTGTTTTTGGGTTCTAGCAGCCCGTCCAGGAACCATTCCACCGCAACTTATTGAGGGGTTATTGGGACGGGCTAGTCTAGTCGGACTGGGTCGTGGGGGTAGGCGTTGAGGATCTCGACGCCGTTCTCGGTCACTAGGGCCAGGTCCTCGATGCGGACTCCGGTGCGCCCGGGGAGGTAGATGCCCGGCTCGATGGAGAAGGTCATGCCCGGCTCGACAACCTGCTCGTTGACGAGCGAGATATCGCCCGGCTCATGGTCCTGCAGGCCGATCGAGTGACCCAGGCGGTGCGTGAAGTATTTGCCGTAGCCCGCGTCCTCGATCACGTCGCGCGCGGCGCGGTCCAGATCGCACATGCGGACGCCCGGTGCGATGAGTGCTTCGGCGGCTTCGTTTGCGCGGCGCACGATGTCGTAGATACTCGCGGTTTCCTCGTCCGGCTCGCCCCAAAAGAACGTGCGTGTCATGTCCGAGCAGTAGTTGTGATAGCGCCCGCCAATGTCAAACAGCACAACGTCACCGCGCTTGAGCACCGTATCGTCGGGCTCGTGGTGCGGGTCGCCGGCGTTGGTGCCAAAGCTCACGATCGGCGGAAAGCTAAAGCCCTCGCAGTCGTGCTTGCGATACAGGTCGAGCATCTGGTCGGCTATTTCGCGCTCCGTCACGCCCTCGTGAACGAGCTTGATGGCGTCGGCCATCACGGCGTCGTTGGCGGCCGAGGACACGCGCATGAGCTCCTGCTCGGCGGCATCCTTATGGGTGCGTGCGGCGGTGACAGTAAAGTCGCCCAGGAAGAACTTGCTCGCGGCGTGGCGCTCCATGAGCGGCATCAAAAAGCCAGAACGCATGACGGTATCGATACCGAGCGGTTTGGTCGGATCGACCTCGCGAACAATGGCTTCGGCCACGACGTCGGTGTCGGCGTGATAGGCGACGCGGGCATTGTCGTACTCGGGCAGCTGATGCAGCGCGTTGACCAAGATCACGGGCTCGGCATCGCGCGCGAGCAGCACGCCGCAAAAACGCTCGAACATGTCAGCATAAAAGCCGGTCAGGTAATAGATCGACCACGGGTCATTTACAAGCAGCTGTGCACCGGGGTGCTGAGCCTCGAGCGCATCGAGCACGCGAGCCACACGCTGGTCATCGACATGTGCCATGAAACATCCTTTCACTAGGGTGCCACCATGGTATCCCAAGCCCGACAGTTAGGGACGTTCCTTTTATGCCGGCACCTGGGGACACTCCTTGCAAAAGCAGCTAAAAGAGCCCCGTCCTAAATTAGCTG
Organism: uncultured Collinsella sp.; assembly: GCA_958415525.1. GTDB lineage: Bacteria > Actinomycetota > Coriobacteriia > Coriobacteriales > Coriobacteriaceae > Collinsella. The sequence goes on from CATYZE010000002.1 coordinate 132,419, forward strand.
CTTAGGCTGGGTCGATGTTCATGCTGGCGATGAGGTTGATGTTGGTGTCTAGGAGGTTCTCCAGCACGATGTCGCCCATGCGGATGGGGGCCTCGACGACCGTGCCGCGGATGAGGGTCATGGCTTGGGCGTGGTGTGCCAGCGGGATGGCTTCGGATGTACGCACGGGGAGCAGGGCTTCGTCGCCGCCGGAGACGGCCACGGTCGTCGTGAGCACGCGCATGGGGCAGGTGAGCTCCTGATGTGCGAACTTATCGCCGCGCGGGCAGTTGTTACCGGTTACGGAGCGCACTTCCACCACGGTGCCATTGGCGTCGCGCTCCACCTCTACGGTCAGAAGGCATTCGGATGGGCAGGTCGTACAGTTGAACTGCAGCGTTTCGGTCGCATTCGTGCTCATGAGCTATGCCTCCTCAATGGGATCGACGGACAAGACAATCTTGCTGGCACCCAGGTCGAGCGCCTGCTTGATGACCTTTGCCGGCAGTGGGAAGCTTTCCATTACACTCGGTTTAAACGGGCGGACCTTGCCTGCAAACAGCTCCACGCCGCCAGCAAGAATGCGCACGCGGGCGGCATCGACTGGTCGGCGCACACGGAAGTTGAGTTTGGTGAGCGCCACAGCCGTAATGCGTCCCGGCAGTGCGTATCCCGCAATGCCGGCAGGGGAGACGGTGAGCTCGCAGTCCGGAACGGCGCCCGCGCCGGTTCCCAGCGCGTACGCCGCCGCAGCTGCGCCAGCTCTCTCGGACTCGGTCGTTACGTTGTCGGCCAGGTCGTGCACGTGCAGCACGTTGCCGCAGGCAAAGATGCCCGGCACGCCCGTCTGCAGGCTCTGGTCCACCACGGCGCCGCGCGTGCGCGGGTCCAGTTCCACGCCCGCGCCCGCCGAAAGCTCGTTCTCGGGAATCAATCCTACCGAAAGCAGCAGCGTATCGCACGGAACGATGCGCTCGGTCCCCGGAATGGGCGCCAGGTGCTCGTCGACCTGGCTCACCTCGACGGCCTCCACGCGGTCGTGCCCGATCACGCGCGTGACGGTGGTGGACAGGTGCAGCGGAATGTCAAAGTCGTCCAGACAATTCTTGACGTTGCGACGCAGGCCGTTGGCGTACGGCATGAGCTCGTACACACCCTCGACCGAAATGCCCTCCAGCGTGCAGCGGCGCGCCATGATGAGCCCGATGTCGCCGGAGCCCAAAATGACGGCGCGCGAGCCGGGTTTGAGGTTTTCGATATTGATGTATCGCTGCGCCAGGCCCGCCGTAAACACGCCGGCGGGACGACTGCCGGGGATCTTGATCTCGCTGCGGGTGCGCTCGCGGCACCCCATGGCAAGGACGACCGCCCGTCCGGTGAGCTGCAGCATTCCGGCGGGGCTCATGAGCGTGACGGTATGGACCGCGGTGTCTTCCGTAGGCTCGCCTGAATCAATCCCAAGCACCATGCTGTTCAGGAACAGCGCAATGTCGGTTGCGTGCACCTGGTCGATAAAGCGCTGCGCATACTCGGGGCCGGTGAGCTCCTGCTTAAAGTGCGACAGGCCAAAGCCGGGGTGGATGCACTGGCGGAGGATGCCGCCCAGGTGCTGCTCGCGCTCCACGATGGCCACGCGTGCGCCTGCCTTATGCGCGGCCAGTGCGGCCGCCATGCCGGCGGGTCCGCCGCCGATAGCGACCACGTCGAAGGCTCGCGTTTGTACGGCTTCTACGGCGCCGCAATCAATCGCGCTCGATCCGAATTCCGCCATCCTAGCGCACCCCCTTCAAAGGTCCCTCGACCAGCCAGGAGCCGGCGTCCTCCAGTAATACCTCGCTGGGGTCGCAGCCCAGCTCTCGGGCAAGAATCGCCACCACACGGCTCTGGCAAAAGCCACTCTGGCACCGACCCATGCCGGCACGGCAGCGGCGCTTGACGCCTTCGACCGAAACCGCACCCGGGCGGCGCCGAATCGCGGCCACAATCTCGGCCTCGGGCACCGTCTCGCAGCGGCAGACGATCTGCCCCCACGCGGGGTCGGACTCAATGAGCTCTTCCTTACGCGCGAGCGGTGCGCGATCAAAGTCGTCCGGCGCGTGGCGAATTGGGTTCCAGTCCGCCCGCTCGTGCAGCTCCGCGCCCGCCTCACGCATCACAAGCTCCATACGCTCGGCAATGGCCGGCGCGCTTGCAACACCCGGCGACTGAATGCCCGCCGCCTGGAAAAGTCCCGGCACCACGGCCGACTGTCCAATAAAGAAGTCGTTCGTTCCCTGAATGACCGGACGCCCGCCGGCAAATGCGCGCACCACGCGGCGCGTGTCCAGGTCGGGCACCAGCTTGCGCGCGCCGGTCAGCAGCGCGTTCACATCGCTCGCATAGGTCTGAGTGTCGCCCGGCTCGCGCATGGCAGCCGTGGCGGTGATCACGGTGTTGCCGTGCACGGTGCCCGTCACGATGACGCCCTTCGATATCGGCGTCGGCACCGGGTAGAGCGGCATGAGCGTGCGCGGTTCCTTGTCCAGCACCACGATGTTGCCCTGACGCCAGACCATCTGAAACTCCTCGGCGCCCGCCATATGCGAGATGTCGGCGGCGCCGTTGCCCGCGGCGTTGATCAGATAGCGGCAGCGCACGTCTCCGGCGGGCGTCGCCAGCGTAAAGCGCGCGTCGTCGCCCGAGCCCGCAACTTCAATCGCCTCCACGGGTGCGGAGCGCATAAACGTCACCCCGTTGGCCACGGCGTTCTCCAGCGCGGCGATGGCAACCTCAAACGGATCGACAAAACCGGTCGAAGGGCACCACAACGCGCACGCTGCATCGGCACTGGCGCGCGGCTCTAATTCGTGGATGCGGTCGGGTCCGACGATCGACAGCTCGGGAACACCGTTGACATGGCCGTTGCACCGCAGCTGCTCCAGGTGCGCGCGGTCCTCGTCGTTAAAGCCCAGCAACATCGACCCGGTGCGGCAGAATAGAAAGCCCAGCTCCTGCGCCCACGTTCCGTACAACTCGCAGCCACGGGCGTTGACCTGCGCCTTAACCGTGCCCGGTGTCGGATCGTAGCCGGCGTGCACCAGGCCGCCGTTGGCTTTCGACGCGCCCAGCGCGATGTCGTTGGCCGCCTCGACCACGCAAATGGACAGTTCAAATCGCGCGAGCTGCCGCGCGATGGCGCATCCGGTGATGCCCGCGCCGACAATCGCGATATCAAACGTTTCTGTCACAGTGCCTCCCAGACGAGTTGACAGGCTGTCAATAAGACTATCCTACGGTCTGTGCGTCCCCAGCGCGGCGGCAATGCGGCGAACAGCCCTGCAACACCCGCCAACGGCAGGCGAGGGGAGACACTGCAACGTTGACAACCTCGTCTGCCGATAGCTACGGCAACCGTTTGTCTCGATCTGTAACAGTTAGACGAGGATTTGGGTTCTAGATGTTACAGATCGAGACAAACCTTCCGGCGGATTTTGAATGTCTTGATCTGTAACAGTAAGAGGGGTTTTGGAGCCCAAGATGTTACAGATCGAGACTGAAGTCGGGGAGGGCCCCTGTGCCTCGATCTATAACACCTTGACCCGTATTTTCCGAGTATCTGTTACAGATTGAGATGTTTGTGTCCGCGCCAGCCCCGCCCCTAGCCGTGGTCCCATATAAACAAACCCCGTGGTAAACTTGACCGGACTGTTAATATCCCGAAAGGTACCCGTAATGTCCAAGTACATCTCCGAGCTCATGTCGCCGCAGCTTATGGGCGTCGTCTATGCCTTCGTTGGCTTTATCATTGCCCTGTATGTGCTGTCGGTCGTCTATGTGTTCATCGACGCTCGCCGCCGCGGCGCCAGTGCCTACGTGGCATGGGGCATCATCGCCCTTATCCCGTTTGTAGGCCTCATCGCCTACCTGGTCTTGCGCCCGCACTCCTACGCGTCTGACCGCGAGGAGCAGGAGCTGGACATGGCCCTGCGCGAGCGCCAGCTTGCCCAGTACGGCACCTGCCCGCAGTGCGGCGCGCCCATCGAGAAGGACTTTGTGGTCTGCCCGGTGTGCGATACCCAGGTTCGCAACGTCTGCCCCAGCTGTCATCGCCCGCTCGATGCGCACTGGAAGGTCTGCCCCTACTGCCGAACTCGCATCCAGTAACGCATCCATCGCCGGGCCGGCCGCAAGCCACGGGCACGCCGCAAGCCACGCACGCCTCGCACCCCGCGCCCACACGATGAAGCATGCGTAGAAAATCGCCCGCCGTGCCATTAAGGTGCGGCGGGCGCTTGTATACCAAGGCAACCTGCCTATAATGATGCAAGTCAAAAACGCCGCGCCTGCAAGCGCCGCACCAGCGCCAGGCGCACGCACTTGCACCAGGCATCCGAGAGGAGAAAACATACCCATGAAGGCACTCTACAATGACGGTTCGGTGGCCGAGCTCCCGCAGGACGAGGTCACGCACGTCATCCGCCACTCCGCCGCGCACATCATGGCGCAGGCCATCAAGCGCCTGTACCCCGAGGCCGACTTTGCCTACGGCCCCGCGACCGACAACGGCTTCTACTACGACGTCGACCTGCCCGAGGGCGTCAAGATCAGCGAGGACGATTTCCCCGCGATCGAAGCCGAGATGAAAAAGATCGTCAAGGAGAACCTCAAGTTCACCGTGTATGAGAAGCCCCGCGCCGAGGCCATCGCCCTTATGGAGGAGCGCGGCGAGAAGTACAAGGTCGAGCACATCGGCGACCTGGACGACGACGCCCGCATCACCTTCTACCAGCAGGGCGACTACATCGACATGTGCGTCGGCCCCCACATCTGCTACACCAAGGCCCTTAAGGCCTTTAAGCTCACCGGCGTCTCGGGCGCCTACTGGAAGGGCGACAAGGACAACAAGATGCTCACCCGCATCAACGGCGTCGCCTTTGCCACCAAAGAAGAGCTCGACGAGCACATGCACATGCTGGAGGAGGCCAAGAAGCGCGACCACCGCAAGATCGGCCGCGAGATGGACCTCTTTATGATGCGCGACGAGGCCCCCGGCTTCCCGTTCTTCCTGCCCAACGGCATGATCCTTAAGAATACGTTGCTGGACTACTGGCGCGAGATCCACCACAAGGCCGGCTACGTGGAGATCTCCACGCCGCTCATCATGAACAAGCAGCTGTGGAAGACCTCGGGCCACTGGGATCACTACAAGGACAACATGTACTCCACCGTCATCGACGACGAAGAGTACTGCATTAAGCCCATGAACTGCCCGGGCGGCGTGCTGGTGTACGCCTCCAAGCCGCACTCCTACCGCGAGCTGCCCATTCGCGCCGGCGAGATTGGCCTGGTGCACCGCCACGAGCTGCGCGGCGCCCTGCACGGCCTGTTCCGCGTGCGCTGCTTTAACCAGGATGACGCCCACCTGTTTGTGCGTCCGGACCAGCTGACCGACGAGATCGTGGGCGTGGTCAACCTGATCGACTCTGTGTACCAAAAGTTTGGCTTTAAGTACCACGTTGAGCTTTCCACCCGCCCCGAGGACTCCATGGGCTCCGACGAGGACTGGGCTCGCGCCGAGGAGGGCCTGCGCACTGCTCTGGAGCAGCTGCACATGGACTACGAGGTCAACGAGGGCGACGGCGCCTTCTACGGCCCCAAGATCGACTTCCACCTGGAGGACTCGCTCGGCCGTACCTGGCAGTGCGGTACCGTCCAGCTCGACTTCCAGATGCCGCTCAACTTTGACCTGGAGTACGTGGACGCCGACGGCACCAAGAAGCGCCCCATCATGCTGCACCGCGTGTGCTTTGGCTCCATTGAACGCTTCATTGGTATTTTGATTGAGCACTTTGCGGGCAAGTTCCCCACCTGGCTGGCTCCCGTGCAGGTCAAGGCGCTTCCGGTTTCTGAGAAGAGCCGCGACTACGCCCATGAGGTGTGTGCCAAGCTGGAGGAGGCCGGCATTCGCGTGGTCTGCGACGACCGCGACGAGAAGATCGGCTACAAGATCCGCGAGGCCCGCAGCATCGACCGCGTGCCCTACATGCTCATCCTGGGCGAGAAGGAGGTCGAGGCCGGCAACATTTCCGTCCGCGATCGCTCTAACGAGACCGTTCAGATGAGCGTCGATGAGTTTGTTGCCAAGGTGCTCGAGGAGATCAAGACCCGCGCGTAAGACAAGTCATATAACAATTTACAAAGGCGGCCGTCCACAAAGGGCGGTCGCCTTTTTCTTACCAAAATAAGAAAAGCCGCTGGTTGAGCGGCTTTTTTTGTTGCACAAAAAGGTACAGGTTTTTGTATCTTTCGACAGACGACATTATACGAGCAATTAATCAGCGTTTGCCCAGATTACGCAAAATGTACTGCTAGTAGGTACATCTCCATACCCCTCTACAAAAACCTGTACTTTTGCGACTGCGCCTAGCTGCGAGCGAGAAGCCTGTTCTAAACGCCCCTGCATTTGCGTGTGCCGCAAAGCAAGAAGGGGGGCGAGAACATGGAGCAGACGGCACGGCGCCAAGAGCAACTGCCGGGCGCATTTAACGGCGCCACCACCAACAGCCAGCACGGCCGCGTCCGCTGGTATCTGGTCCACACCCCCAATGGTAAAGAGCGTGAGACCTGCGAAAAGGTCCGCCACATTATCCCGCACGAGCTAATGCAGAACGCTTTTGTGATGCAAAAGGAGTTCTGGTTTAAGCGGGACGGCGCCTGGTCGCTCCAAACCAAACCCATGTACAAGGAATATTTCTTCGTCGCCACGCACGATGCCGCCGCGCTCGATAGGGCTTTGGCCCAGTTGAGCTTTGGCTGCCGCATCGCCGGCAGTAGGGAGCGGGCGTATAAGCCCATGCCGGACGATGCGCAGGATTGGTACCGCAGCGTGCTGGACGACGACGGCGTGGTGCGCAACAGCGTCGCACGCATAGAAGACGGCGTGTTGCACATAGAACAGGGTCCCTTGGTGGGGCAAGAGGCCCGCGTTAAAAAGATCGACCGTCATAAACGCTGGTGCCTGGTAGACGTGGGCGAAGGCGACTCCGCATTTAGGGAGCTGCTACCACTCGACGTTCCCAGCAAAACGTAAGGGAGACGTTTCAACAGCTATTTGTTTGCATTTTTGAATTTACCGATTGGGGGGGGGTCCTGGAGGACAGGGCCGTATGTTTGATTTTGGCTGCTAAACAAGTAACAGAGAAGTGTGCGCCAACGAGAGGTGCACTTGTTGTTAATCAAATAAAGCCTAGTGGAACATTGAGCTATCGCTTTGTTAAGAGGCTGTTTGACCTTGTTTTTAGTCTTATGGCGATTGCTCTTTTATTCATTCCAGTGGGCCTTGTGTGCGTTCTGATTTGTCTAGAGTCTCCGGGTAATCCCTTGTACACCCAGGAGCGAGTTGGCAAAAATGGCAAGGTTATCAAGATCTTTAAGCTGCGCAGCATGGTTTCCGATGCGGGTAATGTTCAGAAGTATTTAAGCTCTGAGCAGCTGCGTCAGTGGGAAATAGAGCGCAAGGTCGATAACGATCCGCGTATCACTAAGGTCGGGCAGTTTATTCGTAAATGCTCTATCGATGAGATGCCGCAGTTTCTCAATGTGTTGAACGGTGACCTGTCTGTTATCGGTCCTCGTCCCATTACGCGCGATGAACTCGAAATGCATTTTTCCGATGAGGAGAAGGATGTATTTCTTTCGGTTCAACCTGGAATTACCGGGTTATGGCAGGCAACGATCGCAACGATGCGTCATTTGAAAGCGGTCTGCGCCAAAAAATCGAATTGCATTACGTACGGAACCGTTGTTTTCGAATGGACTGGAACTGTTTTGCTGGCACTTTCGGCGCCATGTTTGGCAAGGAGAGGACGGGCAGATAGATGGAAATCTCCGTCATCATTCCGACTCTTAATGCTGAGCATGAAATCGATGGGCTTTTAATTGCCCTCGAACATCAGTCTATTCAGCCGGTTGAGATTGTGATCGTTGATTCCGCTTCGGAAGATAAAACTATCGAGCTGGTGCGGCAACACAAAAGAGTCCGCCTGTTGGAGATTGATCGCCAGGATTTCAACCATGGCACCACAAGAGATATGGCGCTAAGGGAGTCGAGGGGCGACTTTATATGTTTCCTCACCCAAGATGCTGTGCCTGTTTCTGATGATTACCTGAAGCGGCTTGTTGCTCCCATGGTTGATGATTCCGACATCGCTCTCGTAAGCGGCAGGCAACTGCCTAAGGCGGATGCCCGACGTTTTGAACAGCTGGTGCGTGGTTTCAACTATCCCGACTGGCCATCCGTTCGTTCCAAATGCGATCTCGAGAAACTCGGTATTAAGACGTTCTTTGCATCTGATGCCTGTTCCGCCTATCGACGAACTGCATATCTCGAATGCGGCGGGTTCGAGCATGTTAATACCAACGAGGACATGCTCATGGCGGCCAGGTTTATCGCCTCGGGATTGAAGGTAGCTTACGAGCCGCGTGCAGAGGTCTATCACTCGCATAACTTGACGCCATCCCAACAGTTTGCCCGCAACCGCGCCGTCGGCTTCTTTCTCGAAACGCATACGGACGACCTCATGCATGCAAGTGAGATTGGTGAAGGTGGCCGGCTCGTCAAGACGGTTTCGTCGCAACTCCTACGAGAGGGAAGTTTTGGCGAGTTCGTTGCTTTCGGAGTTGACTGCTGCGCCCGCCTTCTTGGAAATCGTGCTGGCCGCAGGGCGGCAAGAAATGAAAGGTTATAGCTAATGAAAGGCATCATCCTCGCCGGCGGGTCCGGCACACGCCTGTACCCGCTCACGCTCGTGACCTCCAAGCAGCTGCTGCCGGTCTACGACAAGCCGATGATCTACTACCCGCTGTCCACCCTCATGCTGGCGGGCATCCGGGACATCCTGGTCATCTCCACGCCGACGGACCTGCCCAACTTCGAGCGCCTGCTCGGGGACGGCTCGCGCTACGGCGTGAACCTCTCCTACGCCGAGCAACCTTCGCCGGACGGCCTGGCCCAGGCCTTCACCATCGGCGAGGAGTTCATCGACGGCGAGCCGTGCGCCCTGGTGCTCGGCGACAACATCTTCTACGGCAACGGCCTGTCCCGCCACCTGACTCGCGCCGTGCAGAACGCAGAGTCCGGCAGGGCCACGGTCTTCGGCTACCACGTGGACGACCCCGAGCGCTTCGGCGTCGTGGAGTTCGACCGCGAGGGCAGGGCCGTCTCCATCGAGGAGAAGCCCGAGTGCCCCAAGAGCTCCTACGCCGTCACCGGCCTGTACTTCTACCCGGGCGACGTGGCCGCCAAGGCGCATAGGGTGGAGCCCTCCGCGCGCGGCGAGCTCGAGATCACCACGCTCAACCAGATGTACCTGGAGGAGGGGACGCTGTCCGTGGTCACCCTCGGCCGCGGCTACGCGTGGCTCGACACAGGCACCATGGAGAGCCTGCACGAGGCCGCGGAGTTCGTGCGCGCCGTGGAGCACTCCCAGGACCTGCCGGTCTCGGTCCCCGAGGAGATCGCCTGGGAGAACGGCTGGATCACGACCGCCGAGCTCGAGGAGGCCGCCGAGGCCTACGGCAAGTCGGTCTACGGCCGGCACCTGAAGAAGGTCGCCGCCGGCGAGATCGTCAACAGCCCGCGCGAGTACTAGGAGAACCCCCCTATGTCTGAGATTTTCGAACCCAAGAACATCATCGTCACGGGCGGCTGCGGCTTCATCGGCAGCAACTTCGTGCACTACGTCGTGAACAACCACCCGGGCGTCCACGTGACCGTCCTGGACAAGCTGACCTACGCCGGCAACCCCGAGAACATCGCCGGGCTGCCCGCCGACCGCGTGGAGCTGGTCGTCGGCGACATCTGCGACGCCGAGCTGCTCGACAGGCTGGTCCCCGGCCACGACGCCATCGTGCACTACGCCGCGGAGTCCCACAACGACAACTCCATCGCCGACCCGGAGCCCTTCCTTCGCACGAACGTGGAGGGCACCTTCCGCCTGCTGGAGGCCGTCCGCAAATACGGAATCCGCTACCACCACGTCTCCACCGACGAGGTCTACGGCGACCTGGCGCTCGACGACCCGGCCAAGTTCACCGAGGAGACGCCCTACAAGCCCAGCTCCCCGTACAGCTCGACCAAGGCCAGCTCCGACATGCTCGTGCGCGCCTGGACCCGCACCTACGGCCTGCGCACCACGATCTCCAACTGCTCCAACAACTACGGCCCCTACCAGCACGTGGAGAAGTTCATCCCCAGGCAGATCACGAACATCATCGACGGCGTGCGCCCCAAGCTCTACGGCCGCGGCGAGAACGTCCGCGACTGGATCCACACCGAGGACCACTCCAGTGCCGTCTGGGACATCCTCACCAAGGGCCGCATGGGGGAGACCTACCTCATCGGAGCCGACGGCGAGAAGAACAACATCACGGTCCTGCGCATGATCCTCGAGGCGATGGGGCGCGACCCCGAGGACTTCGACTGGGTCGCCGACCGCCCCGGCCACGACCGCCGCTACG
>CATYZE010000003.1 GCA_958415525.1 uncultured Collinsella sp.
AGATGAAGTTCACCGTCATCCAGATCACGCTTACACAATCCATCGGCGACGATATGAACGGTTTAGCTTCGGCAACCACCCTTCCCATCCTGTCGGGCGTGCTCGTTAAGGCCCAAGACGGCATCTTGGAATTCCAGACCTCTAACTACACTATCTCGATCCGTCATCGCATCGCGGCGCATGTCGAAGAAGAGGGCGAGATGGTTATCCCCTGTAAGATGCTCTCCAATATCACCAAGACCCTCCCCGATGCCCCGGTCACCTTTGAGCTGTCCGAGCGCCAGGTGCTGATTGGTTGCGAGAAGAGCTCTTTTAGGCTGAACACGCTCGATGCCAATGACTTCCCCGAGTTTCCGGCCTATGCCATCGAGAGCGCCGTGGAGCTGCCGACCGATGTCTTGTCCGAAATGGTCGGCCGCGTGTGGCGCGTCACCTCGACCGACAAGGCCCGCCCCATCCTGGGCGGCGTGCACATGAAGGTCGAGAACAACACCGTACGCCTGGTAGCGACCGATTCCTTCCGCTTGGCCGTGTGCGATACGCAGGTCGAGACCTCGACCCTCGAGGGCTCCTTTGAGCTCAACGTTCCGGCTGACGCCTTTAACGACGCGCTGAACATCATGGCCAGCCAGGCGACCATCATGATCGGGGCTACCGACACCCAGGTCGTCTTCGAGGCCGGCAACACCACCTACGTGTCGCGTCGCATCGAGGGCGTGTACCCCAACTACAAGCAGCTCATCCCCGATTCGTGCGTGACGAGCGTCAAGATCGACGTCGCCGCCTTTAACGCCGCCCTCAAGCGCGTGGCCGTTATCGCGAGCGCCAACCCCGCCGTCAAGTTCGAGATCGATGTCGAGAACGGGCAGATGGGCCTGTCCTCCATTTCCAATGACCAGGACCTTGCGCAGGAGACGATCGATGTCGAGGCCGAGGGCGAGTCGGGTACCATCGCCTTCAACTACCATTACATCTTCGGCTGCCTCAATGCCCTGTCCAAGGAGAAGGAGATCACGCTGGAGCTCAAGAGCTACTCGCAGGCGGGCATCTTCAAGTCCTACGACAAGATCAACTACCTGTACCTGGTCATGCCGGTCCGCATCTAGCGCTGCGCCATGACCATGTTCGCCCGCGATCTTTCCGTCGCGCACTACCGCAGCTTCGATAGTTATCGCCTTGCCCTGGACGAGGGCGTGACGATACTTGCGGGACCCAACGCGGCGGGAAAGACCAATCTCATAGAGGCGCTGCAGCTGCTGACGAGCGGCGCCTCGTTTAGGCATCCGACCGCAGCCGAGCTCGTCCATGACGGCGTGGGCTCGTGCAAGATCGAGCTGAGGCTCGATGGCGACGGCCGCGTGCTTGATATGGGATTGAGCGCGGAGGACGGTAAGCGCTCGTTTAGCCGCAACGGCAAGAGATGCTCTGCCGCCGGTGTGCGCGGGGTTCTGCCGAGCGTGCTGTTTTGCCCCGACCATCTGGACATGGTTAAGCGAGGCGCCAGTGTGCGCCGCGCCGCCCTCGATGACTTTGGCATGCAACTGAGCGCACGCTATGCCGATCTTGCGAGCACCTATGGGCGCTGCGTGACCCAGCGTAACGCCTTGCTCAAGGAGACCTGGTGCTGCCGCGAGATGCTCGGCGCGTGGAACGATTCGATTGCCCGCGCGGGCTCGGCCCTGCTCGTGCACCGGTTGGCCCTGCTCGACCGGCTGGCGGCCCATGTGCACACCGCCTACGGGCAAGTGGCGTCAGGTGAGGCCGCCAACGTGACCTATGCGTCCACGCTGGGGGATTTGCCCCAGGTCGAGGATCGCGAAGAGCTGAAGGGCTGGGCGCACGAGCGCATGCTGGCCGCCCTTGACGAGCATGCCGACGAGGAAATTCGCCGCGGCGTGACGTTGGTGGGACCGCATCGTGACGAGATCGAGTTCACCGTGGCGGGTCGCTCCGCCCGTTCATTTGCCAGCCAAGGACAGCAGCGCACGCTGGTGCTGTCCTGGAAGGTGGCCGAGGTCGCCGTGGCTCGCGATGTCCTGGGCACCGCCCCACTGCTGCTTCTGGACGACGTGATGAGCGAGCTCGACGGCGAGCGTCGCGGCGCTTTCCTGCGGCTGATCGGCGATGATATCCAGACGGTCATAACTACGACCAACCTGGGGTACTTTACCGATGACCTGCTTGATCGAGCCAAGGTGGTGAGCATGGGTGAGACGTGCTAATTACGAGCGCGAGAGCGAGACAGTCGCCTTCAGCGGGTTTTTGAACGCAGAGCGCCAGCGCATCCTGGCGGCTGCGACCCCCGAGCGCCGTGCGCAGATGGAGGCCGCCGAGGAGTCGCGCACGGTCTATCGCGCATGGAACGCTGTGTGCTCGGGCACGCGCGAGGGGCGGCATGTGACGGGATTGCGCTACCTGCCCGAGTCCAATGAGCTGCTGGTATATCTCGACTCGCCCTCGTGGACGCAGGAAATGACGCTGTTGCGCGAGATCATCCGTGCGCGCATGGAGCGCGCCGGTGCGCATGTGGACGGCCTGGTGTTCAAAACCACCGCGCCCGGTCACACGCCGCCCGCCGCCAAGGAGCGCCTGCGCCCGGCGACGACCGAGCGACCGCCGGCCCCGCACGCCGACCTAAGTGAGGCCGAGCGTACCGAGATCGAGCGCCAAGTGGCGCCCATCGAAGACCAAAAACTGCGCGAGGCCCTCGAGAATGCCATGAGAGCCAGTGCCGAGTGGGCCAAGGGCGTGCAAAGTAAAAAAGAGCCTTAAATCGCATCTGGTGGCCTTGTAGAGCCAAATACCCTCGTTCCCGAGGGTATTTTTTTACGATAAACTAGTAAGGCTGTACACATTTTCTTGACTGAAGGAGGACGTGTGGCAAACGAAAACGATTACGATGGCGGCGAGATTAAGATTCTCGAAGGTCTCGAGGCCGTTCGTAAGCGCCCGGGCATGTATATCGGCTCGACGAGCGCCAGCGGTCTGCATCACCTGGTGTGGGAGATCGTTGACAACTCCGTCGACGAGGCCATGGCCGGTTTCTGCACCGAGATCCAGGTGACGGTCCACGCCGACAACTCCATCACGGTCGTCGACAACGGGCGCGGCATTCCCGTCGACGAGCACCCTGTTAAAAAGATCCCGACGCTCGAGGTCGTTATGACGATCTTGCACGCCGGCGGTAAGTTCGATAACTCGGCCTATAAGGTCTCGGGCGGCCTGCACGGTGTGGGCATCTCCGTCGTCAACGCACTGTCCAAGCGCGTGGTCGTTCAGGTTCGTCGCGATGGCAACACCTACGAGATGGAGTTCTCGCGCGGCAAGACCGTCAAGAAGATGGAGGTCGTGGGCACCTCGGATTCGACGGGCACCACCGTCACCTTCTGGCCCGACGACGAGATCTTCGAGACCTGCATCTACGATTTCGATACGCTGCACAACCGTCTGCAGGAGACGGCGTTCCTCAATAAGAACCTCAAAATCGTGCTGACCGACGAGCGCGAGACGGCTCCCCACGTGGAGGAGTTTTGCTACGAGGGCGGCATCATCGACTTCGTCAAGTTCCTCAACGAGGGCAAGGACGTCCCCGAGGCCTTTAAGGAGCCCATCTACATCGAGGGCAAATCGGACCCGGATGCGCCCGTGGCCAAGATGGGCGAGGTCGAGGTTTCCCTGCAGTGGAATAGCGGCTACGGCGAGAACGTCATGTCGTTTGCCAACGACATCTACACTCCCGAGGGCGGCATGCACCTTGAGGGCTTCCGCACCGCGCTCACCCGCGTGATCAACGACTACGCGCGCAAGCAGAACCTGCTCAAGGAAAAAGACGCCAATCTGACCGGCGACGATGTGCGCGAGGGCCTTTCGGCCGTTATCTCGGTCAAGCTGCCCGATCCGCAGTTTGAGGGCCAGACCAAGGCCAAGCTCGGCAGCTCTTATATGCGCGCGCTGACGCTCAAGATCGTGACCGACGGCCTTGCCGATTACTTGGAGGAGCATCCCAAGCCCGCCCGCGAGATCGTCAAGAAGGCGCAACAGGCCTGCAAGGCGCGCAATGCCGCCCGCAAGGCGCGCGAGGCGACCCGCCGCAAGAGCCTGCTCGAGACGGCGTCCCTGCCCGGCAAGCTCGCTGACTGCTCGGTGCGCGATGCCGAGCTGACCGAGCTCTTCATCGTAGAGGGCGACTCGGCAGGCGGTTCGGCCAAGGACGGCCGTCGCCGAGACATTCAGGCGATTCTGCCCCTGCGCGGCAAGATTCTGAACGTCGAACGCGTTGGTGACCATCGCGCGTTCTCGAGCGACACCATCCAGTCGCTGATTACCGCGATCGGCTGCGGTGTCACGACGAGTGCCGGAGACGGCGGCGACTTCGATATCACCAAGGCGCGCTACCACAAGATCATCATCATGACCGATGCAGACGTCGACGGTGCGCACATCCGCATCCTGCTGCTGACGTTCTTCTACAAGTACATGCGTCCGCTGATCGATGCCGGCTACGTCTATGTTGCCTGTCCGCCCATCTTTGGCATCAAGGTGCGCAACAAGATCCACTACGTGTATCCCAACGGCCGCCAGCCCGAAGACGAGATCCTGCGCGACACCATCCAGAGTCTGGGCCTGAACCCCGACGATAACGACGAAGACGGCAAGGCCAAGGACGGCAAGATCACCAAGAAGCGCAAGGGCTATACCGTCCAGCGCTACAAGGGTCTGGGCGAGATGGACCCCAAGCAGCTCGCCTCGACGACGATGGATCCCAAGACCCGCATCCTGCAGCGCGTGTCGATCGAGGATGCCGTGGTGGCAGACCGCGCCGTGCGCGAGCTGATGGGTTCCGAGGTCGGCTATCGCCGCGAGTACATTGAAAAACACGCGCACGACGCGCGCTTCTTAGACGCCTAACCTGTTCGGCTTTCCCAGCCACCGCACCTTCGCCCTCAATCGTCGGTCGCGTACCCAAGTACGCTTCCCTCCTCTTTCGAGCGAATCTGCGGCACCTGGAAAAGCCGTCTCCGTGGCAGGGAACTAATGGACCACGCAAACCATGAGGAGGTAACGTGGCAGACGATATCAACAATAACGAGGGTATGGGCGAGGCCGGCGACGCCGGTATGCCCGACGATCTGAAGCGCCTGCTTGCCCGTGCTGAGCAGGGCGAGGACGGCGATCCGGACGCCTATAACCCCGATGCCGATGATGACGAGGAAGAGGACGACGACGGTGAGCTCGAGGAGAGCTTTGGCGAAGTCGACCGTGGCGCCTCGGCCGGCGAGGATATCAATGGCGGCCAGCTCCAGATTTCGGAGTTCGGTCGCGAGATGAAGCAGTCATTTATCGAGTATTCGATGTCGGTCATCACGGCGCGCGCCCTGCCGGACGTGCGCGACGGCCTAAAGCCGGTGCACCGCCGCATCCTGTACGCGATGAACGAGAGCGGCATCTACCCCAACCGCCCGCACAAGAAGTCGGCCTGGACGGTCGGCGAAGTTATCGGTAAGTATCACCCGCACGGCGATTCCGCGGTCTACGAGGCCATGGTCCGCCTGGCGCAGTGGTTCTCCATGCGCACGCCGCTCATCGACGGTCACGGCAACTTCGGTAACATCGACGGCGACGGCGCGGCGGCCATGCGTTACACCGAGAGCCGCCTGGCAAAGCCCGCCATGGAATTGCTGCGTGACTTGCAGAAGGATACCGTCGACTGGCAGCCCAACTACGACGAATCGCTCGCCGAGCCCCAGGCGCTGCCCGCGCGCTTCCCCAACCTGCTGGTCAACGGCAGCCAGGGCATCGCCGTCGGCATGGCCACCAACATCGCCCCGCATAACCTCACCGAGGCGATCGAGGCCACCTGCTACCTGATCGATAATCCCGACGCCACTGTCGACGAGCTCATGCAGATCATGCCCGGTCCGGACTTCCCCACCGGCGCCATCATCATGGGCAGCGCCGGCATTAAGCAGAGCTACGAGACCGGCCGCGGCTCCATTACCGTGCGCGCCAAGGCCCACGTGGAATCCACCAAGACCGGCCGCAACCGCCTGGTCTTTACCGAGATCCCCTACATGGTCAACAAGGGCACCCTGCAGGAGAAGATCGCCCAGCTCGTCAACGACAAGCGCATCGAGGGCATCTCGGATATGCGCGATGAGTCCAACCAGAAGGGTATCCGTCTGGTCATCGAACTCAAGAAGGGCGTCATCCCGCAGGTCGTGCTCAACAACCTGTACAAGTACACCTCGCTGCAGACGACCTTTGGCGCCAACAACCTGGCGCTTGTCAACGGCGTTCCCAAATGCCTGAGCCTGCGCGAGATGCTGCAGCACTACATCGACCACCAGGTCGACGTCGTCACCCGCCGCACCCGCTTCGACCTTAAGAAGGCCCGGGCCCGCGCGCATATCCTTGAGGGCTACCTGATGGCCCTCGACCATATTGACGAGGTCATCAGCATCATCCGTTCCTCGCAGACCGACTCCGAGGCCAGCAGCCGCCTGATCGAGCGCTTTGGCTTTACGCCCGAGCAGACCACGGCCATCCTCGAGATGAAGCTGCGCCGCCTGACCGGCCTGGAGCGCGACAAGATTCAGGAAGAGCTGGACGGCCTGCGCCGCGCCATCGCCTACTACGAGGACCTGCTGGCGCACGAGGGGAAGATCCTGGGCGTCATTAAGGAAGAGATGCGCGAGATCTCCAAGAAGTTCGGCGATAAGCGCCGCACCGAGATCAGCCATGTCGAGAAGGACCTGGACGTCGAGGACCTCATTGCCGACGAGGACATGGTCGTGACCATCACCCACACCGGCTATGTCAAGCGCATCCCGGTGGCCGCCTACCGCGCCCAGAAGCGCGGCGGCAAGGGCGTCTCGGGCGTCAACCTCAAAGAGGACGACGTCATCGACGAGATGTTCATCGCGTCCACGCACGAGTACGTGCTGTTCTTCTCGAGCAAGGGCAAGGTCTATCGCCTGAAGGTGCACGAGCTGCCGGTGGGTACGCGCCAGGCACGCGGTACCGCGATCGTCAACCTGCTGCCCTTCGAGGAGGGCGAGAAGATCGCGAGCGTCATCAGCTGCCGCGAGTTCCCTGCCGACGAGTATCTGATGTTTGCCACCAAGAGCGGCATGGTCAAGAAGACCGTGATGAGCGCGTATGACCGCAGCCGTCGCGACGGCCTGATCGCTATCAACCTGCGTGACGACGACGCGCTGCTGAACGTGCGCCGCGTGCGCGAGGGCGACAAGATTATCCTGGCCACCACCGCGGGCAAGGCGATCATGTTCTCCGAGGAACAGGTGCGCGCCACCGGCCGCGATACCAGCGGCGTTCGCGGTATCGGTATGAAGGACGGCGTGAGCGTTCTGGGCATGGAAGTCACTAACGGCAACGGCGATCTGTTCGTCATCACCGAGCGCGGCTACGGCAAGCGCACGCCGGTCGCGGACTACCCGGAGCAGAATCGCGGCGGCCAGGGCGTCTACACCATCCAAATGACCGAGCGTAAGGGCAACCTCGCGGCCATGAAGACGGTGGGCCCGCAGCACGAGCTGTTCATCGTGACGGAGGGCGCGACGGTCATTCGCGTCAAGACCGACGAGATCAGCCAGACTGGCCGCGCTACCCAGGGCGTCAAGATGATGACCGTCGACGACAACGACCGCATCTGCGCCGTAGCCCGCATGACAGCCGCCAAGGAGAAGCCCGAAGGCGAAGCCACAGAAGACGGCTCTGCCCCCGAAGAAACCCCTGTCGATCTAGGCGACGGCAACGACATGCCAGAAGATCTCCTAGACGAGTAAGAGGCCCTAGCTGGTAAAAATTATCAGACCCCATATATCGGCGGTCGGCGCACTGCGCGCCGACCGCTTTTTTGACAAGCTTGGAGCCCCGTGTCAGACGGCTGGGCGAGATGGGTTAGGTTTGTCGCGAGTTCCGCACGCAAAGAAGGCCACTTAATGTGGCCTTCGTCTTGCGCAGGACTGCCCGAGCAGCAAACCTAACCCATCTCGCCCAGCCGTCTGACACACCCCTCAAAGATTTTCAAAAAAGTTGTTGACGCGCGCGTAACGACTCGTCTAATATATCCCTTGCGCGATGGACCTGTAGCTCAGTTGGTTAGAGCGTCCGGCTGATAACCGGGAGGTCACAAGTTCGAATCTTGTCAGGTCCACCACTTTCTTTCGCAATAAACACCCCAGCGAGAGCCGAGTCGCCGCTGGGGTGTTTATTACTGTCTCCGTGGGGGTTTAGCTCAGCTGGGAGAGCGCGGGCTTTGCAAGCCTGAGGTCAGGGGTTCGATCCCCCTAACCTCCACCATGATGGACCTGTAGCTCAGTTGGTTAGAGCGTCCGGCTGATAACCGGGAGGTCACAAGTTCGAATCTTGTCAGGTCCACCATCAAAACTGTGAAGAGCCTTGGGGCGTTGCCTCAGGGCTTTTTTCTTGTCTGCGATAAATCTCATTTTGGTTTTGTGTGCTGTGCGAAAGATTGGGTAGTATAGCTATTCAATGCGGCGCGCTGCCGCGTGTTAACCGCTACGTACCGGAGGTGTTCCATGGTTCGCGTCGACATAGAGACCATCGTCATGGCCGCCGGTCCCGTGCCATCGCTTATCGTACTTCGTGAGCGCAGCAGCAAATCGGACTCGCCCGCGCCGCTGCGTTCCCTTTCCATTCAGACTGGTTCGTTTGAAGCTGCTGCCATCAGCCGCGGCATCGATAGCGGCCGCGCCGAGCGCCCGATTACCCATGACCTGCTGCTCGATACCGTTGACGCCCTGGGCGCCAAGCTCGAGCGCATCGAGATCGTTCGCGCCGAGCCGCCGGTGTTCTACGCGACGATCGTCGTACTGGCCGATGGCGAGGAGCGCAAGATCGACGCCCGCCCCAGTGATGCCATTGCCCTTGCCGTGCGCAGCAATGCCCCCATGTTTGTGGAGGACGACATCATGAATCGCCTGGGCACTGTTTCCACCCACGCCGAGGATGTCGACGACGAGCAGGAGTTCGAGAAGTTCGACGAGTTCGTCCATACGCTCTCCCCCGATGATTTCTAAATGTCTGGCACGCGAGCGGAGAGGTCGCTGATGGGTACCCGCGTATCGGCTGAGGCGGCGGCCATTGCGCGCGAGGCCCAGATGCGCTCGGAGGCTTCTGAGGCGGCTCGCATTGCCTATGTGACGCAGGCCCGCACGCTTCGCGAGCGCCGCGGCTCGTTTATCAAGATGGTTGTCGTCTCCGCCCTTGTCGCGGCAATCTGCTCGCGCCTTCGTGGTACAGTTGGTGCGCTTGGGTTTTCGATTTCAACAGGCTTGGTAATCTGGGGTGTGGTCGATGCGGTAATGCTGACCAACCAGATCAAGGTGCTCGACAAGCGCGCGGCAGATATGATGCGCGCCCGCGACGCTGCCGCCAAGATCGCTGCCGAGGCGCAAGAACTGTAACGACGCCAGACTCGATGGGAAGGTCTAAAGATGGCACAGGATATGCAGGACGCCGGTAACGTCTCCGCCGAGCTCGACGCCATGGTGTGCGATCTGATTGGCGCCTTCTTGGACGACCTGGCCGCGGGTGAGAACCCGGGTGTGGTCGTGGCAATTGAGGACGCTGCCTCCAACCGTTACCTGGCGGCGCTCGACGAGGACGGCGAAGAGGCATGCCTCGAGGCTGCCACCAACTTTATCTCCGAGCATAAGATGGGCCTTAAGGACGAGGGTCTGGGCCGTATCGCCCGCTATGCCATCGGCTACACCGGCTGTGTCGAGATTGACGGCGGATATCACGACGCCCTGCTCGTGAGTTTCTTCGAGACCACGCTTGAGAGCGGTTTTTCGGCATATGTGCTGTATGAGGGCATGGGAGCCGGCGATGGTTTTATGTGGAGCGACCCTGAACCTGCAGGTGAGGAAACCCCTCTTATCTAAAATCGCTAAAATAAACGAGTTTTCGGTAAAAGGCTCAATATTCCCGCTGAGCGTTGTATCGCTGGGCGGGCCGCATACGCGTGCCGTTTGTATATGGATAGAAGATAGGGGAACTACATGCGCGTAGACAATCTGAGGAACATCGCCATCATCGCCCACGTCGACCACGGCAAGACGACGATGGTCGACAAGCTCCTGCGTGCCACGGACGCCTTCCGTGTCAACCAACAGGTCGAGGACCGCGTCCTGGACTCTAACGACCAGGAGCGCGAGCGCGGCATTACGATTCTCGCCAAGAACATCTCTATCGAGTACAAGGATGTCAAGATCAACGTCATCGACACCCCGGGCCACGCCGACTTTGGCGGCGAGGTCGAGCGCGTGCTGCGTATGGCCGACGGCGCCCTGCTGCTGGTCGACGCTTTTGAGGGCCCCATGCCCCAGACCCGCTTCGTGCTGCGTCACGCTATCGACACCGGCCTTAAGATCATGATCGTCATCAACAAGATTGATCGTCCGGGCGCCAACCCCGAGAAGGCCTACAACGACTGCCTGGACCTTATGGCCGACCTGGGTGCCACCGACGACCAGCTCGAGTTCGCCATGGAGCACGTGGTCTACGCCAGCGCCATGAATGGCTTTGCCCGTCTTGACCCCAACGACGGCAACATGGACATGTACCCGCTGCTCGACATGATCATCGACGACATGCCCGCGCCCGAGGTTGACGAGAACGCCCCGCTGGCCATGCAGTGCGTGACCATCGACCACTCCAACTTTGTCGGCCGCATCGGCATCGGTCGCGTGTATTCCGGCGCCATTCACCAGGGCGACCAAATCCTGGTTGTCAAGAACGACGGCTCCAGCGCAACTGCTACCGTCAAGCAGCTCTTTACCTTCGACTACCTGGGCCGCACCGAGTGCCAGGAAGTCGGCGCCGGCGACATCGCCGCCGTCGTGGGCATCGACCGCACCGATATCGGCGATGTTTACACCGACCCCGAGAACCCCGTTGAGCTCGAGCCCATCGAGATCGACCCGCCGACCCTGTCCATCGTCTTTGAGGCTTCGACCTCCCCGCTCGTCGGCCGCGACGGCGACATCGTGGGCGCCCGCCAGCTCAAGGAGCGCCTGTTCAACGAGGCCGAGAACAACGTGACCATGAAGATCGAGGAGCTCGAGGACAAGAGCGGCGTCGAGGTCTCGGGCCGCGGCATCCTGCACCTGTCCGTCCTGATGGAGTCCATGCGCCGCGAGGGCTTTGAGTTCCAGGTCGGCCGTCCCCGCGTTCTGTTTAAGAAGGACGAGAACGGCAACAAGATGGAGCCCGTCGAGCAGGCCGTCGTCGAGTGCCCGGACGAGTACTCGGGCAAGGTCGTTGAGGTCTTCGGCACCTCCGGTGGCATCATGACGAGCATGGACACCTCGGGCATCGTGACCCATCTTGAGTTCAAGATCCCGACGCGCGGCATCATGGGTCTTAAGAACCGCATCATGAACGTCACCCATGGCGAGGGCGTGTTCTACCACACCTTCCTGGAGTATGGCCCCTACGCCGGCGAGATTGGCAATCGCCAGAACGGCGCCATGATCTCCATGACCACCGAGAAGGCCGTTGCCTACGCTCTGGGTACGCTGCAGGAGCGCGGCCAGCTGTTCGTTGAGCCGGGCACCGAGTGCTACGAGGGCATGATCGTGGGCGAGCGCAGCAAGGCCGGCGACATGGTCGTCAACATCGCCCGTACCAAGAACCTGGGTAACCAGCGCTCCTCGACCTCCGATATCTCCGTCCAGCTGGTGCCGCCTCGCACCTTCTCGCTGGAGGAGGCGCTGGAGTACATCGCCGACGACGAGCTGGTCGAGATCACCCCCAAGAACATCCGCCTGCGCAAGCGTCTGCTCAACGCCACCGACCGCAAGAAGGCTGCCGTCCGCGCCGGCCAGGTCAACAAATAAGCGCTGAGGTTTATAACCGCCAATAAGAAAGGGCGTCGACCGCGATGGTCGGCGCCCTTTTTGGTGCAATGGGTCGGGTTCATTCGCACCACAACTGAAATGGTTGTCCCCTCGGCGGCTTTCCAGTCAAAGTTAAGTTGTTTAAACATATGCATGAATCATTGAAATGCGACCGTTTTGATACAAAACTGTTAACAGGTAAATATCAACTGGTATTAAATTAAAAGACCTCTTTACCTGCGGTTTACATGACTGGTATCTATATTGTATTTTATGCATTGTGGCATAGACGAACCGTCTTAGAAGTTGCTCCCCAATGGGTTCTTGCAATGCGCTAGGTAGGTTCTCGTTGATGTTGGGGTTTGTGTTCGATCCGACGATTCGCCGTATTCCACACAGTGTTGTAGGAATTAGGGGACAACTATGGACGCACACCGCTCACGGTCGCTGGGTATGGCGGCCCTGATCTTCATTTTAATTAGCCTTACCGCCGCCGTTTTTCACGGCGCAGCCCCCGTACGCGCCGAGGATGCGACGACGACACCGACGCCGATTGAGATTGATGAGAATACGGCGAACGTTACGGTTAATCTGTACAAAGATGTCAATCGGACAGAGCCTTTGGACAATGACGCCGTGACTTCAGTTTCTACCCTTTATGGAACCTTCTCGGCGAGTTTTCTGACTGACGAGGCGCCTACGTCTGAGAAATATGTCGCCGTCTATAAGTTCCCTAACACCATCGATGTCGATAACAATGATGGCGGCGAATTTAGGGATGGGCCTGGTGCTGACGCTGCAATAGCAGGTACATGGAAGATTGAAGACAATAAGGTTGTCTTTATGTTTGACAAGGGCTGGCTTGAACGGAACCCTGCGAACATTCATGTCGCGGCAAACTTCTCGTTCCAGCTTAAAAACAAGGACGTTGGTTCTGGTGGCAGCGCGTCTGTCGTGTTCCCCGGTGTGGGAACGATCAATATCCCCACCAAGGACGGCAAAGTTACGGGAGAGAAGTCGGGGGTTTTCTCTCAGGGTTCCGACGGCACGGCCAAGGTCACCTGGACCGTTAAACTCACCGTCGAGTCGTATGCTACGAACGTCAAGTTCACTGATACGCTGGGTGATAACTTCGAATTTGTAAAAGACAGCTTTAAGCTTGATAACAAGACGATTGAATCGCAGCCAAAAATCGAAGATCAGACCGCGACCATCGAGAACCTGGGCAGCCTTCCCCAGGGTGTCCATACGATTACGTATGAAACCAAGCTGAAGAGTGGCATCTCCGCGAGTAACAGAGAGTTCATCAGCGACCAGGATGCCTCGAAAAACACGGCAGCCTGGGAGTGGGGCGTCGGTGATCGTCCTGGCGACAAGATTGAGGGCGTCGCACCCAGTAGCTTCCGCTATGACATGATTCAGAAGACGAGCAAGGGCACTCCGTCCGACATCACATGGACAGTTAAGCTCAACCAAGGCGCGCTCAAGGCTGACATGAGTGGCTACAAATTCACCGACAAGCTGGACAATAAACAAACGTATACGGGGAGCTATACGGTTTACAAAGGTACCTCGGAATCGGATGGAACCAGGATCGACGGTGGCGTCCTCGATTCATCGAAAGACACCTTTTCCTACACGTTCCGGAATGACCTTGAGGATAGGTACGCCACCTACTGCATCGTTTATCACACGCAGATGACAGACGTGAATTCATACGACACCGTGCACAACAATGCGACCATCGAGCGCGATGGGTTTGTCTCAGGTTCTGACGACGGTGAGTTTACGCCGCAATTGACGGTCTCGCCAATCACTAAAAGACTCGTGAGCGACGAGGATGCTGCGACTACGGGAAGGGCTACGTGGGAGACGCGCGTCGCGCTGAAGGCTATCGTCAATGCGGTCAATCCGAGCACCGTGACGGTGAAGGACACATTCCAGTCGGCGTGGTCGCAAAATCTCGGCGTCGACGTAGACTCTATTACCATTAAAATTGGTAAAACCGTGCTGGTGCGGGGACAGAATGCCGACTGGAATCTTACGGGCAACTGGTCGCCTAATGGAACAAAGAGAAACTTCAACCTTGATATTTACATCAACGACAAGGTAAAGGCAGCCCTCGAGAACGAGGACTATGCCATCATCACGTATTCCACGACATCCGAAGCGTTGTCAGGCTGGTATTCGAACTTCGCATCGGTCAGCGCGACGGGTCTGAGCCTTACGTGGCCGTACACGGGTCTCGTCATGTACGTTGTCAACAAAGAAACGACGCCTGCGGTCGAGAAGCCGGAGGCGGAGTCAAAGGTGTCTTGGGACGAGAATTTCGACTGGAGCGCCGTCGACGGCTCGGCAGAGAAGGGCGCCTGGCTCGTTGACTGGACGGTGTACGCGAACCGCCAGAAGGGCAACAAGGACGCAAATGGTGAGTTCGAATACTATGGCGCGGGAAAGCTGGGCGGTTTACCGCTGAACATCGTTGATGCCCTCCCGGATGGCATGAGCTATATTGCTGACTCCGCTAAGTACACGCTCGTGCAGAATCCCTACGAGCAGCATTCGGGGCTTGGACACGGAAACGAGGCGGAGACGATCGTTTCGGGCAAGCAGCTCGATGCCGGCAACGTGAAGACCGACGGCAACTCCGTCACCTTCTCCATCCCCACAACAGAGCTTGGCCAGTATGCTGGCTACGCTAAGCTCACGTATCAGACAGCGGTCAAGCGCGGCGAGCTCAACACCTCCACGAACAAGGTGGAGTTCACCAATTCTGCCAGCGCCGAGTCGGGGAGCAAAAAGTTCGAATCCGGTAGTGGCACTGTCACCATCAAGAACAATGTCATCAAAAAGACCGGTGATTACATCGACAACAGCAACCGCATCAAGTACACCATTCTTGTTAACGAGTCCGCTGTTGCCCTTAAGAGCGGTACTGACTTCCTTGAGCTCGTCGATACTATGGATGCCAAATGTACCCTGGTGCCGTCGACACTTAAGGTCTACGAGCGCGTGGACGATGGATGGTCGGCGCTGGCAGAGAAGAACTATTCATCAAAGATGGAGCAAATCAGCGATGGAACTGGTTCGCGCACAAAGCTGACGCTCAGCGTGCCCGACGAGAAATACCTCAAGGTCGAGTACGAAGTCATCCCGGACGGAGCCGCCGGCGATGAGGTTCCTCTTTCCAATACCGCTGAGCTTACGGGCGTGAAAGATGGCTCTGCAACTGATGACAAAAGTTGGATCATCCAGAGCGCTGCCGCCAGTGCGGGCGGCAACGGCTACAGTATCACGATGACCAAGTACGATGCTCAGCAGGTCGGCGCGACGCTTGAGGGTGCGGAATTTACGCTCTATAGCGTAGACACGGATCAGGCGAAAACCCCGGAGGACGTGGAGAGTGCCAGAACGCTGTTCGGCACCGCCGCAACCGATGCCAGCGGCAAAATCTCGTTTGGCACGGAAAACAACAGGATGAGCAATTGCAAGCTCTACCAGCTTGTGGAGTCGAAGGCACCTGAAGGGTACGCCGTTACAGGCCCCACGTGGATCATGCTCAAAGGCGAGGCGACCGATGTCGAGTACCAGTCTGCGGTCAATAAGGCAAAGGCCGTCGTTAAAAACGCGGAGATTATCAGCGATGCCAAGAAAGACGATATTTGGATCTACGACAATCGCCTGACGGGATCCGCAACCATTCAGGCAAAGAAGGTGCTTGAAGGCGGCACCTTCAAGAAGGGGCAGTTCTCGTTTGCACTCAAGGATGCCGAAGGCAAGGTACTCCAGACGGCGACTAACGATGCTGGCGGAAATGTTTCCTTTAACGTTGAGTTCAACAAGACGGGAGCCTATACCTACACCATCTCCGAGGTCGAGCCTGAGGGTGCTGTCGGCCATGTTAAAGACCACATCACCTATGACACGGTCGCGCACAACGTCACGGTTGAGGTAACTAATGGCACGGACCAGCTCGACACCGCCGTCACGTATGACAATGGCTCCCAGGATCCGCCGACCTTTACCAACAAGTACTCGACCACGCTTCCTGAGGCGGGCGGGGCTGGCTTGACTATGACGTATCTGGCTGGCGCTTCGA
The DNA here is from genome assembly GCA_958415525.1 of uncultured Collinsella sp. Classification (GTDB taxonomy): domain Bacteria; phylum Actinomycetota; class Coriobacteriia; order Coriobacteriales; family Coriobacteriaceae; genus Collinsella. Next base: position 15,985 of record CATYZE010000003.1, read on the forward strand.
TGTTGTGCTTTGCCGCGACGTGGATGCATGCTCGCCGTCATCGCGATATGGATCGAGGTGAGCGTCGTGAGTAGGCTTAGCCGCCGCTTGTTGGCTGCCGCAACGATAATCATGGTCGCTATTCTGTCTTTCGCGATTGCTCCTGGAACGGCACGTGCTGCCGACACTGGAGCCATTACGGTGGACGGTACAGTTGCGACTCGGTATGACGCGTATCAGCTCTTTTCGGCGACCGTTATTGACGGCGCCGATGCCGACCAAAAGGTCGCAACTGACGTAACGTGGGCGAATGACGCCGTTCGCCAGGTCGTTCTCCCCGTGCTTCATGATGCGGGGCTCGACAGCTCGGCCTCGACGGCGCAAGAGGCTGCCGAATGGATGAATGCTGGCGGGCACATGACGACTGCGCTAGCGGCAAAGCTTGCCCGTGCGATTTGCAATGCCGGTGCACCTTCCGTGACCCTTAACGCGGGCACGGCGGCCGAGCTGCCCTGCGGTTACTGGCTCATCGTCGCCGACGACGACGCCATCGCCCAGGGCGAGGCCGGCACCGCGTCGATCATGGCGCTGGTCGGCGGCAGCCCTGTCACCGTCAAGCCCAAGGCCTCGACCCCCAAGGTCGCCAAGCACGTGCTGGAGGACAGCACCGCCGCCTGGCAGAAGGCCGCCGACGCTACGGTCACCGACGACCTGTACTGGCGCCTCTCTGCCACGGTCCCGGCGGGCCTCACCGCCTACGACGCCTACACGGTGCAGTTCGTCGACACCATGAGCGCGGGCCTCGACCCCTCCGGGGTCGCCGCGAGCATGCGCGTGTACGTGGCGGTAGGTGCCGAGGGCGGCTTCGACGCCGTCTCGACTGGTAAGGACGGCCGCGCCGGCACCGAGCCCGCGAAGGGCTGGACCGACATCACGGCCCAGTGCGGGGTCTCGGTCGAGGGGAGCTCCTTCACCGTGCGTACCGGCGACCTGATCGCCGCGCTCGGCGGGGCCGACGCCTTCACCGCGGGCGCCCGCGTGGTTGCTTTCTACAATGCGCCACTGGGGGCCAACTGCAATCGAGGCGCCACCAAGGGCAACCCCAACGAGGTCTACCTGCGCTACCCGCGTTCCCCCTTTGCCGACCAGTCCGGCGCCGCCGGCTTCGCCCGCACGCCGAGCGATGACGCAACGGCCTACACCTGGGGGCTCAGCCTTGTCAAACGCTCAAGCTCCGATGACAAGCCGCTTGCGGGCGCCAAGCTGCGCATCATCGATGACCGCGGGCGCATCCTAACGACTGACGGCTCGTGGTCGATGGATGCCGACGCGTGCGTCACCACGGGCGCGGACGGCCATGTGGAATTGAGCGGTGCGGACGCGGGTGTTTACACCGTCGAAGAGGTCGCGGCTCCCAAGGGATATGCGACGTTCGAGGGCAAACGTACGGTGACGGTTACGGCCGAGGGCCTGGACGTTAAACAGGTGGCGGCCGCGAAGCCCAAGGTGACCGTATCGGTCGAAAGCCCCCTGCGGGTTGATACCGCCGATGCCGGGACGGGTTCGATTGAGCTGTCGGTGCTCAACACCCCAAGCAAAGAAGCAAGTCGAGGCTTTATGCCCTCGACGGGAGATAGAACGTTGGTGCTGGTGGCGGTTTTGGCTGCCATCGGAGTGGCGGCTATTGTTGTTGCGCTCGTCATCAAGCGGGGAGGAGGTCGCCGTGAAAAATAATTGTCCCCCCCCCTTGCTCAATGGCGTACTGCCTCCGTAGCGAGTGACGCGCAGGCCTACCGACCTGATGATCATTGGTTTTGAAAAAGCTACTAGAGAACCCTCCAAGAAAGAGGACCAAACATGAAGACAACCAAGAACATCGCCCGCCTGGCAATAACCGCCGGACTTACCGCGGCGTTGAGCTTCGGTGGAGTTATGGCACCGGCGAGTATGGCGTTCGCTGCGGGTACGCCTGTGGCTACGACGAGCGGCAATGTGACGATCGAAAATGGCGGCTACGTGGGTACGACCTTTAAGGGCATCAAGATCTTCTCCGCTACGGTTACACAGGATCAGGCAAGGGCTGATGTTTGGGATTCTGCGGGGAAGAAGACGCTTTCCGATATCGCGTGGGCATCGACTGATGCCGAGAAAGCCGTGAAGGGCGTGTTTGCTGGTGCGTCCGATGCACCCGGTTCTACTGCTACTCCGCAGGAATGGGCGGATTACATTGCGCAAAAAGCCGGCAATAACGTTGGCGAGGGAGTAAAGGTCGATGCCGGTGGCACACTCGACAAAATCGCCAAAGCCTTGGAAGGGGTAACCGCAACTGACGACACTACCGGCTGGAAAACCTCGAGCGATGGCAAATTCAACAATCTGCCCGCTGGTTACTGGCTCTTTGTGACCGATCAGCCCGGTTCGACTAAGGATACCAATAAGACCAACGGTAATGACGACGCGTTCACCTCACCGATTTTCACCATTGTTGGCGGCGCCGATGTAAATGCGGAGCCCAAGAAGAACGTCCCCAACGTGACTAAGGCCGTCAAGGATGACAAGGACGGCACGTTTGGTACCGACGTGTTTAATAGCCCCAATAAGTCCGCCGACTCCCGCATGGATCAGTTTATCGAGTACCAGCTTACCGGCACGGTTGCGAGCAACATCAATACCTACAGCGCCTATACGTACATTTTCACGGATGAGCTGCCCAAATCCATGACGCCCATGTTTACTGATGAGGTCGGCAGCACGACCCCTGCTGTGACGGTTAAGATTGATGGTAAGACCGTTAGGAGCGGTGACTATACCAAAGCCTTCTCAGGGGATAACGTGCTTACCGTTAGCTTTACGAATCTTAAGGCATGCTTTGATGAGAATAATCAACCCATTACCGTTAGCGAATCGTCCCATGTGACCGTTGAATATCAGGCCAAGCTTGATTCTGCAAAGATTTTTGTAAACGGCAAGGATGGTGCGATTAAGCCGGAGTTTGGAAGCTTGGTGGGTGAACCCCAGGAGAATACCGTTACGTTGACCTATTCCAACAATCCTCACGCCGAGGGTACCGGTGCTACTGGTACCACGGTTAAACATCCTGCTTACGACTACACCTATGGTATCGATGTAACCAAGGTTGGTTCAGAGACTGACAATCCGCCTCTTGCCGGTGTTGTGTTCACGCTGCAAGAGCGGGGTGATGCTGCCGACACCTTTATTATGGCAAACGGCACCAAGACGACGGATGGTAAACTGGCCGAGCTGACGACCGACGCAAACGGCAAGATTAACGTTGTCGGCCTTGATGAGGGTACCTACATCCTTAAAGAGGTCACCCCGGCGCCCGGTTACAATAACTCTGCAGCAAATGGCGTTACTTTCACTATCAAAAGTACGTTCGATCAAACAGGTAAGAATGTGAAGCTTGATACTTCCACCATTGATGCTGGCAAAGATGTTGTCATGGGCGGCACCGCAACGGCTGGGGCCGGCAAGCTCAGCTTCACCATCGTCGACAAGAAGGGCTCCAACCTCCCGCTCACCGGCCTTAACGGCGTGACGTTTACTTGGATTGCTGGTGGCGCGGTGCTGTGCATTGGTGTGGCGCATCTTATTCGTAGTCGTAAGCGCGACGACGGTTCTGAGGAGTAGCTGTTCGCCTCGAATATCAACACGAGACATGAAAAAGCGGGGCACCCGGTCGAACGTGGCCGGGTGCCCCGCTTCGTTTGTTGGTGCAAAGTAACCTGGCCCCTTTGCACCACCACAAAGGTGCCTGGCCCCTTTGTGGTGGTTGGCGGCTAAGCGGTGGGGAGTCCCGGCGTGTTGGCCGCCTGCTGCGGCTTGAGGTGGGCGTTGCGCCAGATGATCTGGATAACGTAGCCGAGCGTGAAGACAAAGGCCACGCCGCTGATGAAGCCGCCTACGAGGGGGATTGCCGTAAGCACGCCTGCGATTACGCCGCCCACGGCTGCCATGGCGTAGCGGTTCTGACTGTGTCCGACCATGCGCGCGATCGCGCACCCTGCAAAGGCACTCGACACCAGCGCGATGCCGATGACACCACACATGAGGGCCCCGGCAAGCGGCAGGCCAGCGATTGAGATAATCAGCAGCAGGACGGCGGGGACGATGGCAATCGTACCCAGAAGACCGCTCACCCACAGGGGTGTGGGGCACTGGTGGAGCATTCCGGCGGCGCTGGCGGTCGCGCGCGGAAAGACGAGCTCGAGCAGCAGAGCGACAAAGCAGGTCGAGAGCGCTGCGGCGACGATGCCGCCGATGGCATCGTTAGCGGTGGAAGTATCTTCGTTCTCGGTGCGGTCGATCTTGAGTGCGCCTACCTCGGCTCCTGCGGCACGCTCGGGGTCCTCGGAGACGTGCGCGTTCACGGTGCCGGTAATACGGGCATTCTTGCCCAAGACGAGCTTATCGGCCCAAACCTCGACATCGCCCTCGACGGTGCCGTCGATGGTCACCGTATCGCCTGCAAGCGCTGCCGACTTGGCGGAGCCTCGCAGGGCAACCGTCTCGCCCATCGCGTAAAAACAGTTGGCGGCGCTGTCGGAATTGAGCACAACGTGCTGACCGGCCACCGTGACGCTGCCATTAACCGTGGTTTTGGCGATATCGATAGTGCGTGCCGCCAGACGGACGGCGCCGCCCACCGTGCAGTCGCGGATCGAGAGGGTATCGCCCGCGGCGATGATATCGCGGTCGATGGACGCATCGTCCAAGTTGAGAGCCTGGCCTGCCCAGTACAGGTCACCCTCGACGCCGGACGGATTGGCGTCATTGTCGGTCGCAAGTATGTTTCCTGCGGTGTCCGTGCCGGCGAACGACGCCGTGGGAAGTGCGGTGAGCGCCAGCACGATGAGCGCGAATAGGATGGTGATGCGGCCCCACGCTTTATGGCGCTGGGTCGACGGGAATTGATTGCAGGGCATAGTGAATCCTTCGTCAGATGCTCGACATGCACCTAACAGGGTACCCAACGCGTGGGCGCTCTAAAAGAACCTCTCGGTTGTATTTCGAAGGATGAGGCCGCGCAATCTACTTTTTGCGGTGCAAAAAACGTGCGATGTCTTCCTCGGTGGGGCTTTTGATGTCGAAGCGCAGCGACAGCCAGCGCAGTCCCATGGTTATCGCAACGCATACGATTAACGCGGTGATGTTGCTGACGACGCCGCTCATGACAAGGCATACATAGCTTGCAGAGCCGGCAATGGCTGCGATGGCATAGAAGTTGGTGCGCTGGAAAATGCCCGGCACCACGCCCATAAAGCTGTCACGCAGCATGCCGCCGCCCACCGCGGTGAAAAAGCCCATCATGATGCACACCGCCGGCGCAAAGCCGTAGACCAGCGCCTTGTCTGCTCCAGTGGCGGCATAGATGCCGACCGAGATGATGTCGAGCAGGGGGATGAGTTTTTCGGGCTTGTCGACGATTGCCGGGAAAATGTAGATGATGGCTGCCGTGGCAATGGAAAGCGGGAGCGCCATCGGTTGGTTGAGGATGTAGACGTTGCCCACCTGCAGCGTCATATCGCGCAAAAGACCGCCGCCCAGGCCACAGACCACGGCGAGCGCGACGGCGCCCACCAGGTCGAGCTTGTGCTCGCGCGCAACCAGAACTCCTGAGATCGATGCCGCGACAACAGCGAACATCTCAAGCCAAAACGGAATAGCGACCATGGCATCCGAGGCATGTGAGGTAACGGTCATAGCGGCGACGATGGGCAAGATAGGGTCCTTCTGATTGCGGGTTTAGATAATGCCCGTACATAGTACATGGTTGACGGGTCTGGCGACCCTATTGCTCGGTAAACGGTCGGGACTGGATGCGGGCGTAGGGCCAAACATGTACGTCAGCCTCCAAAGATGTCAAAAATGTCGGTTTTGGAGGGTGATGTACGCGTTTGAGATTTGGGGCTGGGATCGACCGCGATGGGGGCGTGGCTGAATAGGAGGGATGTCCAAATTTTGAGCGAAGCTCAAAATTTATCCGGTCGGCTTACGCCGACCGCGCTGCGCTAAAAACGCGCCACAGGCGCGTTTTCTTTACGCTCCGCGCCCTGGCGGGTTCGAATCCCTCCTCCTCCGCCGTATTTGCTTGTTAGGGACTCAAAACAAAAAAGCTCCCGTTGTTGGGAGCTTTTTCAACCAAAATGGCGGAGGAGGAGGGATTCGAACCCTCGTGACCTTATACAGGCCAAACGGTTTTCGAGACCGCCGCATTCAACCACTCTGCCACCCCTCCGCGTGGGGTAAAAACAAAGCAGGCTCAAAGGCCTGCTTTGGAATTAACTGGCGGAGAGTCAGGGATTTGAACCCTGGAGACGCTTTTGACGCCTACACGATTTCCAATCGTGCTCCTTCGGCCACTCGGACAACTCTCCGTTAAATGCGAAAGTCAGTATACACGAGGAATCGCAAAGTGCAAACAGAAAAGTTGGCATTTTTTAAAGCGCTTGACCGCGCTTGGCGTTGCAGTGGGGTTTGAGGTACCAAAAAACGCCTTCCGACCAGCGTGGTTGATTAACTCAATTGTTCAAAAGGGGTATTCATAAGTGACTCGGCAATGAATTTAAAAATCTTTGGGTGGTGCTGTGAGCCACTGGTATGTATTTTGCGACCACAACCATGCGCCCGCTGACCTGCGACTTAACCCAGTTTGTCCCCGTGGCACCGTATCTTGTCCACAAATCCGTCAAGTTCTTGGTCGGCATTTGGTTAGAACGCGCATGAAGTGCTGTGTAAGCATGGGCATATGTGGAGGTCATGAGGTTGTAGCTGCATATTCTTGCAGCCTAGGAGGTTGAAAGATATTATTACCAAGTCTTTTCCTGCTTCAGGCGCACCTTCACGACCTGAAGCCACATTTGCCCAGAGGAGGTGACAATATGAAGGCTTATGAACTGCTGTTCTTTGTTGACCCGTCGCTCGACCCCGAGACTCGTCTCGCTGTTATGAAGCGTATCGATACCACGATCGCTGAGGGCGCTGGCAAGGTCGACTCCGTTGACGAGTGGGGCAAGCGCAAGCTCGCCTACGAGATCAACGACCTCACCGATGGTGACTACACCCTCATCAACTTCCACGCAGATCCTACCCAGATCGCCGAGCTTGATCGCGTCCTGCGCATCACCGACGCTGTGGTCCGCCACATGATCGTCCGTCGCGACGACCAGGAGTAAGACTGTCGTTTTGGACTGGGCTTGTGCCCCAAGAGGAAGTAGTGAGTTATGAGCATCAATCGAGTGAACATCACCGGTAACCTCACCCGCGATCCCGAGCTGCGCGCCACCGCCGGCGGAACCCAGGTTCTGTCCTTTGGCGTCGCCGTCAACGATCGTCGCCGTAACGCGCAGACTGGCGAGTGGGAGGACTATCCCAACTTTGTCGACTGCACTATGTTCGGCACCCGCGCCGAGGCCGTGAGCCGTTTCCTGGCAAAGGGAAACAAGGTCGCGATCGAGGGCAAGCTGCGCTACAGCTCTTGGGAGCGCGACGGCCAGCGCCGGAGCAAGCTTGAGGTCATCGTCGATGAGATCGAGTTTATGAGCTCCCGTGGTGGCCAGGGTGGCTACGATCAGGGCGGTTACGCCCCCGCAGCTCCCGCGCCCGCAGCACGTCCTGCCGCACCGGTGGCCACACCTCCCGCGGTCGACGTCTACGATGAGGACATCCCGTTCTAAGGGTGTTCACCTATTTTTGAGTGAGAGGCGGCTTCGGTTCGCCGAAGTTGCCAAATGAAAGGTATTTTGACATGGCTAATGATTTTTCTGCACGTCAGCCGCGTCGTAAGTACTGCCAGTTCTGCAAGGAGAACACTGAGTTCATCGACTATAAGGACACTCAGCTTCTCCGTAAGTACATGACCGACCGTGGCAAGATCAAGCCCCGTCGCGTCACTGGCGCTTGCACGCAGCATCAGCATGACATCGCCAACGCCATCAAGCGCGCCCGCGAGATGGCTCTCCTGCCGTACACCGTCCCCGTGGTTTCCTCTCGTGGCAACCGCGACCGCGGCTAAGAAGGGAGACGCATCATGAAGGTTATTCTTCTCGATGAGATCAAGGGCAAGGGCGGCGAGGGTGACGTCGTAGAGGTCGCTCAGGGTTACGCTGAGAACTTCCTGTTCCCCAAGAAGCTCGCTGTTGCCGCCACCAAGGGCAACCTCAAGCAGCTTGACGAGCGTCGCAACAACATCGCCAAGCGCGAGGCCGTCCGTCTGGCTACCGCCAACGAGACCAAGGCTGCCTTCGAGGGCAAGACGGTCACCGTTGACGTCAAGGTCGGCGACGAGGGCATCCTCTTTGGCTCCGTTACCGCCGCTATGATCGCTGACGCCATCAAGGCTCAGCTCGGTATGGACATCGACCGCAAGCGCGTCGAGCTCGGTAAGCCCATCAAGGTTGCCGGTGCCCACACCGTTGCCATCTCGCTGTACCGCGAGATCAAGGCCGAGGTTGTCGTTCTCGTCGGCGTTACCGCCGAGGAGCTCGCTGCCGAGGCTGAGGTCGAGGAGGCCGCTGAGGTCGCCGAGGCCGAGACCGCCGAGGTCGAGACTGAGGCTGCTGCCGAGTAGCATTTGCTGCAACGCAACAATCTTGTTCTAAGAAGGGCGCTCTGGGAAACCAGGGCGCCCTTTTGTTTTTTTGCGCTGAGTGAGTGTCATGGTGAACGTTGCGTCGAAGTCCTATATACAGGACCGTTCATCCGTTTGGTTCGGTGATGATTGGCGGCGCGCGGCGCGTTTTGGGACCGTGGCTGATACTATGGATGCTCGCAAGCGATATGAATGAGGATGCTCATGGCATATGACGATAGGGAGACCGGGCTGACGGTTGAGGACCGCGGCTCAAAGTTGGGTCTTCCCCAAAACCAAGATGCAGAGGCCAATGTACTGGCCGCTATGCTGCTATCGCCCGAGGTGGTCGAAGAGGCCCAGGTCGAGCTGCAGCCCGATGACTTCTACCGGCCCATTCATAAGACCATCTATACCGCGATGGTCGATATGTACAACAGCCGCATTCCCATCGACTCCATCTCGCTGATCGATTATCTGCGAAGCATCAACAAGCTCGATGCCGTGGGCGGCGAAGCGTATATTTTGGAGTTGATGGGTCAGACCCTGTCGCTCGTCAACTGGCAGCACCATGCCGCCATCGTTCGCCGCGATTCGATGCTGCGTGAGCTGATCGGCGCCACCAACGAGATCAACGCGCTGGCATATAACGCCCCCACCGACACCAAAGAGGTTGTCGAGCTGGCCGAGAGCAAGCTGCTCAAGGTTACGGCGCGCGAGGTCAAGTCGAGCTACAAGACGCTGACCGAGTTTATGGTCGAGGCCTATAACGAGGCCGAGGAAGTGTGCCAGGCCGGTGGCCAGGCTGCGGGCGTGCCCACGGGCTTCCCGTCGCTCGACCGCATGCTCATGGGCTTCCGCGAGGGCCAGCTCATCATCATCGGCGCCCGTCCTGCTGTAGGTAAGACGTCGTTCGCTCTGAACCTGGCACTTAACGCTGCCGCTGCTGGTTATACCGTCGGCTTCTTCTCGCTGGAGATGTCGGGCAAGGAAATTGCCCAGCGTCTGATTTGCGCCTATGCCATGATCTCGATCAGTGATTTCCGCATGGGCCGCATTAGCCCCGAGCAGTGGGCCAATATCAACGAGGCCACGCAGACCTTGTCCAAGCTCGATATTCTGATTGACGATACGCCCGGCACCACAGTGACCGAGATTCGCGCCAAGAGCCGCCGCATGCTCCATAACAAGGAGAAGGCAATCATCATCCTGGACTACCTGCAGCTGGTGAGTCCCCCACCGGGACGCCGCTCCGAGAGCCGTACCGTCGAGGTTTCGGAGATGTCGCGTGGTCTTAAGATCATGGCCAAGGAGCTCAAGATCCCGCTCATCGCGCTGTCACAGCTCTCGCGTCAGGTCGAATCCCGTACCGGCAAGCGCCCGCAGCTTTCCGACCTTCGTGAATCGGGCTCCATCGAGCAAGACGCCGATATCGTTATGTTCTTGGACCGCTCCGCCGACGAGGCCGAAGCCTCGCGCGACGATCGACCCGACGAGGGCGTTACGCGTATCGTCGTGGCCAAGAACCGTTCGGGCCCGATCGGCGACGTCGACCTGATGTTCCTGCCGGCATCTACCAAGTTCTATGAGCTTGATGGGGCACATGCCGAGGAGTAGGACAGGCGCCCGTTGCACGGGTATACTGGGAATGTTTTGTGCTTCTGCGTGCCGGCGTGGCGCGCAGACAGTCCATGAATGTAAGGAGTAAACATGCCGTCAACCGTTTTGGTCGGTGCCCAGTGGGGCGATGAGGGCAAGGGTAAGATTTGCGACCTGGTCGCCGGCGACTTCGATGCCGTCGTGCGCTACTCGGGAGGCAACAACGCCGGCCACACCATCGTCGTCAACGGCAAGAAGTACGGCCTGCACCAGGTGCCCTCCGGCATCATGTATTCCGACCACGTGTCGGTGATCGGTAACGGCTGCGTCGTCAACCCCAAGGTTGTCCTTGAGGAGATCGACATGTTCGAGGCCGACGGCATCACCACCAAGAACCTCAAGATTAGCGGCAACGCGCATGTCATCATGCCGTACCACATTGATCTGGATGGCGCCTTTGAGCAGAAGCTCGGCAAGAAGAACATCGGTACCACCAAGCGTGGCATCGGTCCGTGCTATCAGGACAAGATGGCCCGCATTGGCCTGCGCATGCAGGACATGCTGGATGAGGCGCTGTTCCGCGACAAGCTGGAGACCGCTCTCGCCCGCGTGAACCCCGAGCTCGAGCTCATCTACAACCTGCCCACCTACACCGTGGACCAGATTTGCGACGAGTACCTGCCGATGGCCGAGCGCCTGCGCCCCTACATCACCGAGACGAGCCTGCTGCTCAACAACATGATCGACGAGGGCAAGGACCTGCTGTTTGAGGGCGCCCAGGCGACGCTGCTCGACATCGACCACGGCACCTATCCGTACGTGACGTCTTCCAACTGCACCGCCGGCGGCGCCATTACCGGCTCCGGCGTCGGCATGAAGAACGTCGATCGCGTGCTGGGCGTCATGAAGGCCTATATCACCCGCGTCGGTTCGGGCCCCATGCCCACCGAGCTTTCCTATGAGTCCGAGGCTGGCCACACGCTGACCGAGGAGGGCTATGAGTACGGCGTGACCACCGGTCGCCGTCGTCGTTGCGGCTGGTTTGACGGCCCTATCGCCAACTATGCCTCGTGCGTCAACGGCCTCACCGACATCGCCGTGACCAAGCTCGACGTGCTTTCGGCCTTCGACACCATCAAGGTGTGCGTGGCCTACGACGTCGATGGCGAGCGCTACACCAGCGTGCCCGAGCATCAGGTGCGCTTTGAGCATGCCAAGCCCATCTACGAGGAGCTCCCTGGCTGGAAGTGCGACATCACCGGTTGTCGCAGCTTTGACGAGCTGCCGCAGGAGGCTCAGGACTACGTGGCGTTTATCGAGGATCTGGCACACACCCGCGTGACGTTCATTGGCGTTGGCGCTGGTCGCGAGCAGATTATCAACCGATTCTGGAAGTAATCGGGACTATTTGGTTATTGCGATATACCCCTTTGCAGCCCGGGTGGGCGGCCGAGGGGTATATTTGCTTGCAAGGGGCTCGCGCGGAGCGGGCCATTCATCCATAGAGGAGGCACCCTTGAAGGCGGACACTCAAACCATCGACATCCTGTTGTTGGGCAGCGGCGGCCGTGAGCATGCTTTGGCAGCCAAGCTCGCAGCATCACCGCGCGCCGGCAAGCTCTACATCGCGCCGGGCAACGGCGGCACCGCGAGCTGCGGCGAGAACGTTGTTCTCGACGACTGCGATCCTGCGGCCGTGGCGGCGTTTGCGCAGAGCCACGGATGCGGACTCGTGGTAATTGGCCCCGAGGCTCCGCTCGTGGCGGGCGTGGCCGACGCCGTGCGCGCGGCGGGTATTCCCTGCTTTGGCCCGGGTGCCGAGGGCGCCCAGATGGAGGGCTCCAAGCTGTTCTCCAAGCAGCTCATGGAGCGTGCGGGCATTCCGACGGCAGCCTACGGCTCGTTTACCGACGAGGCTTCGGCTCTCGCCTACGTACGCGAGCAAGGCGCCCCGCTGGTCGTCAAGGCCGACGGCCTTGCCGCAGGCAAGGGCGTTATCGTGGCGACCGAACTTGAGCAGGCCGAGGAGGCCGTGCGCGAGTGCTTTGGCGGCACCTTTGGCGATGCCGGCAACACCGTGGTTATCGAGGAGATGCTCGTTGGTCCCGAGTGCTCGCTGCTGGCCTTTACCGACGGCAAGACCGTGCGCCCCATGGCCACCTCGCAGGACCACAAGCGCGCGCTTGAGGGCGACCTTGGTCCCAACACCGGCGGCATGGGCGTCTACAGCCCGGTGCCCATCGTGACTGACGAGGAGCACGCCACCATGGTGAAGGTCATGGAGCAGACCGTGGCCGAGCTCGCTGCCGAGGGTATCGACTACCGCGGCTGCCTGTACGGCGGCTTTATGCTCACGCCTGCCGGCCCCAAGGTGCTGGAGTTCAATGCCCGCTTTGGCGACCCCGAGACGCAGGTCGTTCTGCCGCGCCTTAAGAACGACCTGGTCGAGGTCATGCTGGCCTGCGCCAACTGCGAGCTCGATCAGATTGAACTCGACTGGCGCGACGAGTGGGCCGTGGCCGTTGTCCTGACGAGTGCGGGTTATCCCGGCAGCTACGAGAAAGGCAAGGTCATTACCGGTATCGCCGATGCCGAGGCCATGGAGAACGTGACCGTCCACCACGCGGGCACTGCCGTGGTGGACGGCCAGCTCGTGACCAATGGTGGCCGCGTGCTTGCCGTGACCGCGCTGGGCGATACGTTTGAGAACGCCCGCAACCTTGCCTACGAGGCCTGCGAGAAGATTGATTTTGAGGGCAAGACCCTGCGTCACGACATCGGCCTGCGCGCGCTGCGCGGCCGCGACGCCTGGGATGCCTAAAATCCGAGAGGAATGAGACGGATGGACGAGAAGAACGAAGAGCTCGTGGACGCGCAGATCGTCGAAGAGGACAGCCGCGTGTATGGGCACGCCGAGGGCGAGCCTGGTGGCGAGGTCGCTGACGAGCCGGCGCTGGTGCTGGGCGATGACGACCCGCACGATGCCGAGCTGCACGAGAAGATTCTTTCGGAGGAGTGCGCCTGGAAGGGCAAGATCCTCGACGTCCACCGTCTTGAGGTTGAGCTGCCCAACGGTCGCCGCAGCGCCCGCGATATCGTTCGCCATCCGGGTGCGGCGGCTGTTGTGGCACTGACCGAGAGCGGCAAGATCGTACTGGTGCGTCAGTACCGCACCGCCATCGACCGCGTGACGGTCGAGATTCCCGCCGGCAAGCTCGATCCAGGCGAGGACCCGCTCGATTGCGCCAAGCGCGAGCTGCATGAGGAGACGGGCTTTAGGGCTGGTCGCATTCGCTTTTTGACGTCGATTGTCACGTCCTGTGGTTTTTGCGATGAGATTATCCACATCTACTTGGCTACCAAGCTCGAGTTTGATGCGCCCAACCCCGATGATGACGAGTTTGTCAACGTGGACCTGGTGCCGCTGCATGAGCTGATCGACGCCGTACTCGACGGCAAGATCGAAGACGCCAAGACCGTCGTGGGCGCCTTGGCCTGCGACAGCATCGCACACCGCCTTGGGGGCACGGAGCTTTAACGAGTGGGGATAGCCCTGGGACAAGTACTACTGATTGCTTTGTCCCAGGGCCTTACGTTGCTGATATTTCTTTGAGGATCACATGCTGAAGAGGTTTCTTTCGTATTACGAGCCCCAGATGGGGCTTTTTGTTGCTGATACTGTTTGTGCTCTGGTGCTTGCCGCCATTGACCTTGCTTTTCCTATTATTCTGCGTAATTTGACCGGTGGGCTATTTACTCAGGGTCAGGCTGCCATTATGCAGGCGCTCGGCATGATCGCGGTGGGCTTGGTGCTGATGTATGCCGTCCGCTGCGCCTGCCGCTACTTTGTGAGCTATTGGGGCCACGTGATGGGCGCGCGCATGGAGTCCAAAATGCGCGAGGACCTGTTCGACCAGTATGAGCGCTTTAGCTTTGCGTACTTCGACCGCAACAGCTCGGGTGACATGATGAGCCGCGTGGTCAACGACCTGTTCGATATCTGCGAGGCGGCGCATCACGTACCCGAGTGGATCATCATCTGCGGCATCGAGATTATCGGCTCGTTTGTGATCCTCTTTACCATCGCCCCGGTGCTCGCGCTCGCCATGGCCGTGGTGACGGCGGCGTTTGCGGTCGTCATGTTTTGGCAGAACATGCGCATGCGCGAGGTTTTTAGCGACAACCGCAAAAAGATCAGCGGCATCAATGCGCAGCTGCAGGATTCGCTGGCGGGCATGCGCGTGGTCAAGAGCTTTGCCAATGAGGAGACCGAACGCTTCAAGTTCCGCGCCTCCAACAATCGCTATCTTTCGTCCAAGGAGAACATGTATCACGCCATGGGCGTCTATACCGCGACGTATGGCCTGCTCTCGGGTGTGCTCTATGTGATCGTGGTGCTGCTGGGCGGCTGGCTGGTCGCCCAGGGACAGCTGCAGGCGGTCGATATGGCGACCTTTGCACTCTATATTTCGCTGTTCTGCACGCCGCTCGAGACGCTCGTCAATTCGGCCGAAACGTATCAGAAGGCCATCGCCGGCTTTAAGCGTATGGACGAGGTACTCTCGACTGCCCCGGATATCCAGGACAAGCCGGGCGCCACGGATCTGCGGGTGACCGCCGGCGCCGTGGAGTATCACGACGTGTGCTTTAGCTACGAGGATGTTGAGTTGGGCGAGGGCGGCGCCGACGGACGCCCTGTTATCGACCATATGAATCTGTCCATCAAGCCCGGCCAGACCATCGCGCTGGTTGGACCCTCGGGCGGCGGCAAGTCCACGACCTGTTCGCTGCTGCCGCGCTTTTATGACGTGGCTGCCGGATCCATTAGCATCGACGGTCAGGACGTGCGCGATGTGACGCAGCAGAGCCTGCGCCGCGCCATCGGCCTGGTGCAGCAGGATGTCTATCTGTTTGACGGTACGATTGGCGAGAACATCGCCTACGGCAAGCCGGGCGCTACGGCGGAAGAGATCGCCGAGGCCGCCCGTCGCGCCAACATCGATGCCTTTATCGAGTCGCTTCCACAGGGCTATGACACGGTCGTGGGCGAGCGCGGCAGCCGTCTTTCGGGCGGACAGAAGCAGCGTGTTGCCATCGCGCGCGTGTTTCTCAAGAATCCCAAGATCCTGATTTTAGACGAGGCGACGAGTGCTTTGGATAACGAGAGCGAGGAGGCGGTGCAGGAGTCGCTCGAAGAGCTGGCACGCGGCCGCACCACGATTATCATCGCCCACCGTCTTTCGACCATTAAGCATGCCGATGAGATTGCGACCGTTGAGCATGGTCGCGTTGTGGAGCGTGGCACGCACGAGGAGCTTCTCGCCCGTGGCGGCACCTATGCCCGTTACTATCGAATGCAGTTCGAAGGTGCGCGTGCGCACGAGCTCGACTGATTGATATGACAGGAAGTTTATGGCTGACAAGAACCCTTTGACTCCGGAAGAAGTGACGGAGTTATTCTCCGAAATCGATGCATCCGGCGTCTTGGATCCTACGCTCGCCAAAAAGCGTACCGAGCGCATGCGCGAGAAAGAGGCCGCCGTCAAGCGCGGTGACAAAGCGGCGCTAGCGCAGCTGCGCAGCGAGGACCGCGCGAGCCAGGCAAAACATATCGACCCGCTGTCCGAGGACGATCCTTCGGGCTCGCAGGTGAGCCATACCATTACGAAGACCGCGATGGCCGTGGTCATCGGTATTTTGGTGCTGATCGTGGGCATGCAGATTGGCTACGGCGTGATGCGTCGCCTGAACACCGCCAACCTGTCCGAGAGCGTTTCGGTCGATACCGTTTCGACCGCGCTGAAGGGCGGCCTTGAGTGGGGCAATGGCTTTACGCAGTTCCCGCTCGATTTTACCGTCGATGAAGCCGATGAACGCACGGGCACGGTCGAGGTGACGGTGTTGGACACATCGTCTGCCAACGAGCTCGAGCTGCTGTCCAACGGGCAGATTCAGGCCGCGGCGCTTGCGACCAACGCGTTGCTCAACGATAAGATCGACCGCGTGGTGTATAACGTTCACGCCTATATCGACGAGAATAGCAACATTCAGCACGATTCCTTCTTTGGCATGTTCCCCGCGCGCGGCCACCAGAGCGCCATTTTGACGTTCGTGTGGACCAAGAGCTCATCCAACGCCACGAGTATCGACTGGAAGATGCGCATCGTGAGTATGGATGACACCATCGCCGAGCGCATTCAGAAGCAGGTGAACTCGGTGTCGTCGTTGATTGAGGACCCGGTGGTGAGCCAGACCAAGATTGACGAGGAAAAGGCCGAACGTGACCTGGAGCATCGTCTGCATGGCCGCGAGATTTTCCGCGGCGGCAAGCCCGATCGCACACCGTCCAAACTGCTGGAGCAGGATAAGAAAAAGTAAGACGTCATCATCCCGCGTGAGCCACAAGCCCCGCGGGATGATTTTTAATCCTCGTCCTAGAAAAATCATTATGCATAGAAAGTCATAATTATCATTTCGTAAACATTTCGATGAAATTAACGCCATGAGGCATGCTTACGGTTACAATACCGCGAGGCCTAACTACACACCTTTAAGCCGGTCCTGTGAGACCGGGAAGGAGAACTATGGCGAACAACCATACCGCGGGCGCTGCCGCCCGCACCTTCGCGCCCAGCGAGCTTTGCCAGCGTATGCTGGCCAAAACCAGCAAGGGCACCTGTGGTCCCTGCATCCTGTATCTTGAGGATGGGACCATTTTTTATGGACGTGCATGCGGCGCCGAGGGCACCGCGACCGGCGAAGTCTGCTTCAACACCTCGCTCGAGGGCTACTTTGAGGTCATGACCGACCCGAGTTATGCCGGCCAAATCGTAACCATGACCTATCCGCAGATCGGCAATTACGGTATCGACGAGACCGACGTCCAGTCGGCCTTCCCCGGCGACGCCGTGCGCCCTGCGAGCGCTCCGGCTATGCGCGGCATGATCGTTCGCGACATGTGCGCCACGCCTTCTAACTGGCGCTCGGCCGTCAGCGTGCCGGAGTACCTGCGCGCTCACGGCATCGTCGCTATCGAGGGTGTCGACACCCGCGCCCTGGTGCGCCATCTGCGCGATAATGGTTCCAAGATGGGCATTATCTCGACCGAGATCTTCGACGTCGACGAGCTTGCCGAGCGTCTGGCCGCAGCGCCCACGCTGGTAGGCGAGAACCTGGTCAAGACCGTGAGCTGCCCTGAGCCCCACGCCTTTGCCGCCGTCGACCTGCCTGCCACGCATGACTTTGCACTTGCGGCTGCCGCTCCTGCCCGTCACAAGGTGGTCGCCTACGACTGCGGTGTGAAGCGCGGTATTCTGGAGGGGCTGGTCCGCGCCGGCTGCGACCTTACCGTCGTGCCGTGGGATACGCCCGCCCAGCAGGTGCTCGACATGAATCCCGACGGTGTCTTTTTGTCCAATGGCCCCGGCGACCCCGACGCCGTGGTGGAGACCTACGAGCAGGTGCAGCAGCTGATCGGCAAGGTGCCGGTCTTTGGTATTTGTCTTGGTCACCAGATGATCAGCCTGGCCTGCGGCGCCCAGATGGAAAAGCTTAAGTTCGGTCACCGCGGTGGCAACCAGCCGGTCATGAACCTGGTGAGCCGCCGCGTGGAGATCACCGCGCAAAACCACGGCTTTGGCCTGCTGTTCCCCAGTCTGGGCAAGCTTGTCCCCGAGCTTTCGGGCGGCGAGACCGAGCATGCGGCCGATGGAGATCTGCGCGCCTGGGTGCGCCGCGGAATCGCGCCGGTCGTGATGAACGAGCGCTTTGGTCGCATTCGCCTGACGCATGTGAACCTCAACGACGGCACCGCCGAGGGCATCCAGCTGCTCGACGCCCCGTGCTTCTCGGTCCAGTACCACCCCGAGGCTTCGCCTGGCCCCACCGATGCCCACTATCTCTTTACTGCCTTTACGCGACTCATGGACGGCGAGGAGAACTACCTGGACATCGATCCCGCGAAGGACCGCCTTGCCGGCTGGAACTTTGCTGAGTCCGAGACCGCTGAGACCGAGGAGAACTAACATGCCGAAACGTACTGACATCAAGCGTATCCTCGTCATTGGTTCGGGCCCCATCGTCATCGGCCAGGCCTGTGAGTTCGACTACTCCGGCGCCCAGGCCTGCAAGGTGCTCAAGGAGGATGGCTTTGAGGTCATCCTGGTCAACTCCAACCCGGCGACCATCATGACCGACCCGGGCTTGGCCGACCGCACCTATGTCGAGCCCATCACTGCCGAATTTATCGAGCGCGTAATCAAGAAAGAGCGCCCGGACGCGCTGCTGCCCACGCTGGGCGGCCAGACCGGTCTGAACGCCGCCGTCGAACTGGCAAAGGACGGCACGCTCGACAAGTACGGCGTCGAGATGATCGGCTGCGACCTGGCCGCTATCGAGCGCGGCGAGGACCGCAAGCTCTTTAACGAGGCCATGGCCGAGATCGGCCTGGAGGTCGCGCGCTCGGGCTATGCCTACAGCGTGGCAGACGCCGAGGCCATCGCCGAGCGCGTGGGATATCCTTGCGTACTGCGTCCGAGCTTTACCCTCGGCGGCGCCGGCGGCGGCATCGCTCACACCCACGAGGAGCTCGTCTCCATCGTGAGCCAGGGCCTGGAACTCTCGCCCGCCCACGAGGTGCTGGTCGAGGAGTCCATCGAGGGTTGGAAAGAGTACGAGATGGAGGTTATGCGTGACCACGCCGGCAACGGCATCATCGTGTGCTCCATCGAGAACCTCGACCCCATGGGCGTGCACACCGGCGACTCCATCACTGTGGCGCCGGCGCAGACGCTCTCCGACCTTGAGTATCAGCGCATGCGTGTCGCGTCGCTCGCCATCTTGGAGAAGATTGGCGTCGAGACCGGCGGCTCCAACGTGCAGTTTGCCGTGAACCCCCAGACCGGTCGCTTGATCGTCATCGAGATGAACCCGCGCGTGAGCCGTTCGTCCGCGCTGGCCTCCAAGGCCACGGGTTTCCCCATCGCTAAGGCCGCCGCGCGCCTGGCTGTGGGCTACACGCTCGACGAGATCGTCAACGACATTACCAAGGCAACGCCTGCCTGCTTTGAGCCCACGATTGACTACTGCGTTGTCAAGGTGCCGCGCTTTGCCTTCGAGAAGTTCAAGGGTACCGACCCCACGCTCACCACGCGCATGAAGGCAGTGGGCGAGATTATGGCGATTGGCCGCACCTTTGAGGAGGCCTTCGGCAAAGCCATGCGCTCGCTGGAGGACGGTCACCAGGGTATCTGCGCCGGTGGCAAGGAGGGTGCCGACAAGCTGAGCGACGACGAGCTCGCCCAGGCCGTGGGCACCCCGACCGAGCACCGCATCTTCTTTGTGGTCGAGGCCCTGCGCCGTGGCTGGGACATCACCCGCATCCATGCCATCTGCGGCATCGATCCGTGGTACCTCAACCGTATCAACGACATGGTGCAGGTCCAGGAAAGCATCCGCGGCCTGCGTGTGGAGGATATCGACGCCGACGCGATGCGCTTGCTCAAGCAGTACGGCACGAGCGACGCCGAGATCGCCGCGCTGACCGGCTCGGACGAGCGCTTTGTGCGCGCCTATCGCAAGGGCCTTGGCGTGGTTCCCAGCATGAAGACGGTCGATACCTGCGCTGCGGAGTTCTCGAGCGCCACGGAGTACCACTACAAGACGTACGAGAACATCTACCGCACGAGTCCGGATGCCAAGAAGTGCGTGGCTCCCGACGAGACCACGCCGGCGGACAAGCCCAAGGCGATGATCCTGGGCGCCGGCCCCAACCGTATCGGCCAGGGTATCGAGTTCGACTACTGCTGTGTGCATGCGAGCTATGCGCTGGCGGCCCGCGGATTTGAGACCATCATGGTCAACTGCAATCCCGAGACCGTCTCGACCGACTACGACACGTCCGACCGCCTTTACTTTGAGCCGCTTACCTACGAGGACGTCATGGACGTTATCGATGTTGAGCGCCCCGACGGCGTCGTGGTGACGCTTGGCGGCCAGACCCCGCTTAAGCTGGCGCGCATGCTCGAGGAGAGTGGCGTCAACATCATGGGCACCAAGCCCGATGCCATCGACTTTGCCGAGGACCGCGAGCGCTTTGCCGCCCTGCTCGACAAGCTGGGCATCATGTACCCGCCGGCGGGTCAGGCCACCTCGTTTGAGGAGGCCGAGGCCGTCGCCGCGCACATTGGCTACCCGCTGCTGGTACGTCCGAGCTACGTGCTGGGCGGCCGCGGCATGATGATCGCCTACGATGCCGAGCACCTGCGCGATTACATGGCCGAGGCTGCGCGCATTAGCCCCGACTACCCGGTGTATCTGGACCGCTTCTTGGAGGGCGCGATCGAGTCCGATGTCGACGCCCTGTGCGATGGCGAAGAGGTCTATATCGGCGGTATCCTGGAGCATATCGAGGAGGCCGGTATTCACTCCGGCGACTCTGCGACCTGCATCCCGCCGTTCAGCTTTAGCGAGAGCCTGCAGGCGAAGCTTCGCGAGACCACGCGCCGCATCGCGATGGCGCTGGGCGTGCGCGGCCTGGTCAACGTGCAGTACGCCATCAAGGGCGAGACCGTCTACGTGATCGAGGCCAACCCGCGTGCCAGCCGTACCGTGCCGTTTATCTCCAAGGCCACCGGCGTGCCGCTGGCCAAGTGCGCGGCGCGCATCATGGCCGGTGACTCCATCGCGAGCCTGGGCCTGCCGAGCGACGAGCGCCAGCTCGATTGGTTCTGCATGAAGGAAGCCGTTATGCCCTGGGGCCGTTTCCCGGGTGCCGACGTTATCCTTGGGCCCGAGATGAAGTCGACGGGCGAGGTCATGGGCATTGCCAAGAGCTATCCCGAGGCATACGCCAAGACACAGCTGGCGATTGACTACAAGCTGCCCGATCCTAGCAGCGGCAAGGTGTTCATCAGCGTGTGCGACCGCGACAAGCGCCACATCCTTTCGGTCGCGCGTATCCTGCGCTACCTGGGCTTTGATATCTGCTCCACCGAGGGCACGGCACGCGTGCTGCGCGGTGGCAACGTGACTTGCGAGGTCGTGGAGAAGATCAGCGGCCCGCACGACGGCGAGCGCCCCAACATCGGAGACCTGATCGCCGACGGCAAGATCGCGGTGATCGTCAACACGCCGTACGGTCCGGGTTCGCGCGGCGATGGCTACCTACTGCGCACCGAGGCTGTGCGCCGCGGCGTGACCTGCGTGACCGCGATGTCCGCGGCCAACACGTACGTGAGCGCCATCGAGGCGGTGCGCGAGGATCAGCAGGGTCACGGCAGCGCCAACGACATGGGCATGGACGTCATCGCCCTGCAGGACCTGCCGCAGTACACGGTGTAAGACTCATCCCGTCGCCCGGGGCGGGATCGGACGCTTTCTCTCGGAAACTGGGCTTCGCGAAGTTTTCCGAGAGAAAGGTCCGCCTCCCGCCCCGGCCTGCGGTGACTCGGTTGCACCGTGTGCTGCCGAAGGGGCCTTGCGCGATGACTAGGGCTGAAAAAGAAAGTGAGTGTGGACGCCGTCGTTCGTTTGAACGACGGCGTCCACGTTTTGGATTTATTGGGCTGTGACGGTGAAGGTTGTTTTGTCGGCGGCGATGTGCACGTGCAGCTTTGCCTGACCGTCGCAGCTGATGAGCACGCCTACCTCGAACGGGGTTCCCATCTTGTCGTAGGTCGAACGCACGATGCGCATCGCCGCCTTACCGGTGTTCTGTCCCAAAAGGCGCGCCTCATGCTTGTCGAGGTTGACCGCCTCGTAGACGGCATCGACGCTTGCGGGCAGGATGCCGGTCTTTTCCGCGATGTAGGCGTAGAGCGAGCCATCCACGTCTTTGCGTGTGAGCTCGGGGCAAAGTGACACGGGGATATAGACGTAGTTGAGCTCCATGGGTTTGTCGTTGGCGAGACGCAGGCGGCGAATCTCCCAGACGGGTGTCCCTTCGGGCACTTTGAGCCCAGAGGCGATGCCGCGGACGGCCGGTATGCTTGAAAAGGCGAGAATCTGTGAGCTCGGAACCCGTCCCGCTTCGCGCATCCGCGCGCTGAAATTCAAGGCCAGGTCGATGCCGGGCGCCGCGATCTGGGGCTTGATGAACGTGCCCTGTCCGCGCTTGCGCACCACGCGCCCCTCGGTGACCAGATCTTGAAAGCAACGGCGCACAGTCGCCCGCGACAGGCCCAGCCGTTCGCAGATCTCGAGCTCGCGGGGGAGCGGTGTCTTCGTATCGAACGTCTGACTCGCGATAAGCAGGATGATGCGCTGCTTGAGCTGAGTGTAAAGCGGTGTGTCGCCCGTGCGGTCGAAGGGCTCGATGGCGAGAAATGAGATCATGTCCATGGGCTACCTCCATGTCATGGGTTTGCAAAACGTAGCATAAAGCGCGGTCACAACCGGTGTCATTTGGCGTAATTCTTACGTACTATGTATGGTACATGAGGAACATAAAATATTTACCAGTCAATCTACCTGCTGTTTTAGAAAATCTTGAAAAAAAAATAATTTAATTTCAAGAATAGTTGCTACCGTTAACCAATGAATAGTTGCCGTTCGCAATTATTTTCTTGTTCCGAACATACCCCGGAACAATAATGGTCTCGAAACGAAGCAATGCCGTGCGGTGCACGGATGGTCGAGAGGAGACCGCATGCGGTATCTGGTAATGGTCAGCCACGGAACGCTCGCTCCTGGTCTGCACAGCGTCCTCAAGATGCTCGGCAGCGATGCCCCCAATATCCTATCGACGAGCCTCGTCGACGGTATGGGTGCCGACGAGTACGTCGAGAACGTCAAGGCCCTGCTGGCTCCCGTCACGGCCGATGACGAGGTCGTCCTGCTCGGCGACATCCTCGGCGGATCGCCGCTCACCAACGCTATGAACACGCTGGCCGAGAAGGGCCTGCTCGGCCACACCATCGCCTTCGGCGGCATGAACCTCCCCATGGCGATGACCGCCATGATGGGTCTCGCCACCATGGATCTCAACGCCCTCAAACAGATGATGCTCGAGGAGGGCAGGAACGGTATGTCCGAGCTCGTGATCCCTGCCGATGAGGCCGATGACGAGGATGACGACATCTAGTCCGAGCGAAAATCGCCCGATCGCACGCAGAGGCAAGAAGGGGAGGCTGCAAAAGCAGACCTCGTGAAAGAAAGGGGAGAACGCATGATTTCGTTCATCCGCATCGACGACCGTATGATCCATGGCCAGACCGTCACCCGCTGGTCGCTCGAGTATCCCTGCGACGGACTCATCGCCGTCAATGACGCCGCCGCTTCCAACCCGGTGCTCAAGGAAGCCTACAAGAGCGCTTCGCAGAAGAAGACCTTCGTCTGGACCAAGGCGCACTTCAAGGAGGTCTCCGAGAAGGTCATCAAGTCCGACACCAAATACTTCCTGATCACCAAGAACCCGCAGGACATGAAGGAGCTGCTCGTCGACTTCGGGTTCGACCCGGTCATGAAGCATATCGTCGTCGGCCCCTGCAACGACCGTCCCGGAGCCACCAAGCTGGGCAACAACCAGTCGATCACGCAGGAGGAGGCCCAGGCGCTCGAGGATCTCACCAACGCCGGTTACACCGTCGAGTTCGCCCTCATCAAGGAGAAGTCCATCGGTGAGTGGCCCAAGTTCCGCGGTCAGTTCGGCTTTTAATCGAGCGCTCGCCGCAAAGTTGGTCCCAACGGCCCCGCGAGGAGGGGCCGAGGAATAAGGAAAGGGGAAAGCATGACTATCAATGCATTCCAAGCCGCGCTGTTCGGCCTGTTCGCCTGCCTGGCTTCGATGCCCGGCATGGGCGGCACGACGTTCGGCAACTACACCCTGGGCCGTCCGTTGGTCGCAGGTCTCGTCGTCGGCATCATCATGGGCGACATCCAGTCCGGCATCTTGGTCGGCGCCGCCATCCAGGTTGTCTACATCGCCCTCGTGACCCCGGGCGGAACCGTCTCCGCCGACGTCCGCGCCGTTTCCTACATCGGTATCCCTCTGGCGATCCTGGCCATCAAGGCGCAGGGCATCGACCCGGGTTCGACCGAGGCCGCCGGCATGGCTGCTTCCCTCGGCGCCGCCGTGGGTACGCTCGGCACCGTCCTGTTCTATGGCACCTCGACCATCAACCTTGTGTGGCAGGGCATGGGCTGGAAGTGGCTCGAGAAGGGTGACCTGCACAAGCTCTACCTCGTCGACATGGTCCTGCCTTGGATCGGTCACATCCTGTGCTCCTTTATCCCGACGTGCATCATCACCATGGGCGGCGCCAACATGGTCGACCTTATGAAGATCTACATGCCCATGGACGGCATCGCCATGAAGACGCTGTTCACCGTCGGCTCGCTGCTGCCCACCGTCGGTATCGCCATCCTGCTCAAGCAGGTTATCTCCAAGCCCACGGACTTCCTGACCTTCTTCTTCGGTTTCACCCTGTCCGCCGTCATGGGCTGCAATCTGATCGCTGCCGCCGGCATCGGCTGCTTCTTCGCCCTGGTCCACTATGAGATCGCTTCTCTCAGGATCGACATGGAGAACGCCCCCAAGGCCGCTATCGCCTCGGGTTCTGATGAGGAAGAGGAGGACATCTAATGGCAGAGAAGAAACTCTCCAAGAAGACCCTGAGCAAATCGTTCCGCAACTGGGCCTATGGCAACCTGACCTGCTTCTCGCAGGAGCACATGCAGACGTTCGGCTATCTGTGCGCCATGCTCCCGATCGTCGAGGAGCTGTACGAGGACAAGGAGCAGCAGAAAGAGGCTCTCCAGACCTACAGCGCCTTCTTCAACACCGAGCCGCAGATCGGCACCATGGTCGTCGGCATCACCGCTGGTCTCGAGGAGGCCCGCGCCAACGGCGAGCCCGTCGATGATGACGCCATCAACGGCATCCGCGCCGGTCTGATGGGCCCGCTTGCCGGTCTCGGCGACTCCCTGATCGTCGGCACGCTGATCCCGATCCTGCTCGGTATCGCCCTCGGTCTTTCGACCGGCGGCTCTCCGCTCGGCGCGATCTTCTACATCGTGGTGTGGAACGCGCTCATGTACTTTGGCATGAAGTTCGCCTACAACTCCGGCTACGAGCTGGGTGGCAAGGCGGTCGAGGCCCTCGTCGGCCCCAAGGCCAAGGCCCTGCGCGAGTCCATCGTCATGGTCGGCACCATGGTTATCGGCGCCGTTGCCGCAACCTGGGTTTCCATCACCTGCAGCCCCAACCTCACCCTGCCCGGTGGTGGCGCGTTCCAGGATACGCTTGACGGCGTGTACCCCAAGCTCCTGCCGCTGCTGTTCACCGTCTTCTGCTGGTACATGATGACCAAGAAGAAGGTCAACCCCATCGTCATGATGCTGATCCTGGTCGTCATCGCCTTCGTGGGCGTCCTCGTCGGCTTCTTCGACCCGGCGCTGAGCTACTAATCGCCAGCTCACAGCACCTAAAAGGCCATGCGACCGTGTGCCGCACGGCCTTTTCGTTCACGCCGTCCTTCAAGGGCAATATGACCCGCGACCTCCATCGCCTACACGACACCCGTTATATTGCTCTTGAAAGACGACGATCACCGCGCCCCGAGCGCGCTTTGCCAGAGGAGGACCTATGCATGAGAAACACGGACACGACCTTTCGCGCGAGCAGCTCGTCAAGGAGGCTAAGCTCCAGACCGATGCCATCCAGCGTCTCAACGTGTGGTTGAGGCTGGGTTACTCGCTGGTTGCCGTGGGCTTTCTGGTTGGGATGTGGGGTGTGCAAGGCGGTCCCGATTGGGGCGTTCCGCTTGGCATCGCATGTTTGGTGATCGGTGTTCCCATGTCGATCATCCTCAAGGCAGGCACGAGCAACGCCAAAAAGAACGTCGAGCGTATGCTCGCGGCTGCAGGCGTGGATGTTGATGAGCTTATGGGGCGTAAGAGGGAATCGTAGCCATCGGTCCGAGACGCTGTGGTATCATTAATTTTTGTTGCGAGTGGCAACTAAAGACGATATAAGCGCTAGAGGTTAGACCGGCTGTGGATTACGACGAGGTAGCAAGAAAACTGATTGTATATTCGCGGTCCCTGGCAAAGGGGTCTTTGAGCGCGGCGGGCGGCGCCAATGTGGGCGAGACGCCGGTTCTTCAGTATCTTTCTGCTGCCGATGGAGACGTGATTCCGTCCGAGATCGCAAAGAAGCTCGGGCTCAGCCGTGCGCGCATGTCGCATATCCTCGATGCGCTCGAGACCAAGGGCTATGTCACGCGTCGCACCGACCCTTCCGACCGTCGTCGCGTGTTGGTGAACATCACCGAGTCCGGGCGCGATTATGCAGCTAAGAAGAACGCCGAGAGTGTGGCGCTGCTTTCCAACCAGCTTTCCTCGCTCGGCGAGCACGACGCACAGGAGCTCGTGCGAATCCTCAACAAGGCCTATAGCCTCACCTACGATGTCGACGACTATCTCGATAATCTGTGAGACTGGTCTGGTGGTTGAAACAACGAATCCAGTTTGGCTTCCTGTGTTTTCGCTGTCCAAATTTTAGATGCTAGATGCTATGTGCTTTATTGAATTGAGCAACGAGCCCACTCTTCGAAATATCGATACAACAATGTGCTGGTATTGCCAAAGTAATACCAGATAAAGCTCGAGGATGCTCGGGCCGCTCTCGAGAAGACCCCGGTGACGCCGGTTGAGAGCTCGGCCCGCAAGGACCTCAAGGCGCTCGTCAAGCAGGCAAAGGGAGTCGATACCAAGGGCAAGACGGCCGAGTCTGTCAAGGCCCTGACGGATGCCATCGCTTACGCCGAGGACGTGTTGGCGGACGAGAACTCCTCCGATGCGCAGGTGCAGACGGCCTATGGCCAGCTCAAGCTTGCGATCGAGGGTCTCAAGGATGCCGAGCAAGGCGGAAACCTGTCACCCCGGGCTTCCGCACAGAGTCGATTAGGGGGAGGGACAACCTCGCCCGCGTCGTGCTTGAGATAGCTTGACAGGAATTATTACGCAAAATCTAAGATGTTTCAAAGACGCGAAGTAGATGATATATTTTACTTCGCGTTTCCTAATGGTTTTGAATTTTGCGAAGTAGGTTGCCATGAAACTTATAGATCGCCCGTTCTACATGAGCAAGCTTTCCAAGGTGGCAGGTACGCCTGATATCAAGGTGATCACCGGAATCAGGCGATGCGGAAAATCGAAATTGCTTGAGGCGTTTGCCAGCCAACTTCGTTCAAACGACCCCTCGGCCAACGTCATACACGTCAACTTCAATCTACTTGAGTTCGAGCCGTTGGCGGAATACCATGCGCTGCATACATATGTGGAAAAGCACTATATCGAGGGTTGCCGGAATATCGTCATGATCGACGAGGTCCAGATGTGTGAAGGGTTCGAGCGGGCTATCAACAGTCTTCATGCGTCAGAGAAATATGACATTTACATCACGGGGTCGAATGCCTTTCTTCTCTCAAGCGACCTCTCGACGTTGTTCACGGGAAGAACGGTGGAGATCGAGGTCTTTCCGTTTTCACTTGCGGAGTTCTCGGCGTATCACGAGATCACTTCTCCAGCCGAGGCCCTTGCTCGCTATGTCCGCGAGGGAGGAATGCCGGGTTCCTATATCTACCAGGACGAAAGGATGCGTTTCTCATACATCTCGGATGTGCTTGAAACTCTTATCCTGCGCGACATCAGACAAAAATATCGTATACGTAATGCAGAGCAGCTTAAACGTTCCTGCGAGTTCCTGATGGATAACGTCGGAAACATCTCTTCTCTCAAGGGGATGGCGGCCGAGCTTTCACGAGCGAACCTTAAGATAAGCGACAAGACGCTGGCTGTGTATATCGACTACCTGTGTAATGCGTTTGCGTTCTACCGGTTTCGTCGCTTTGACGTCTCAGGAAAGAAATACCTGTCGACGGGAGATAAATACTACCTGGCCGACCATTCGTTTCGCTACGCCGTGCTTGGCACGAAAAAGCTCGATTTTGGCCATGTTTACGAGAATATGGTGGCAATCGAGCTTATGCGCCGCGGATGGGAGGTCTACGTGGGCGTTCTCTACCAAAAGGAAGTAGACTTTGTTGCCATCAGGCGTGACCGCCGTGTCTATATCCAGGTGAGCGACGACATTTCCCAAGAAGCGACGCTTGAGCGTGAGCTTGATCCGCTGCGACGGATTCGAGACGCCTATCCCAAGTGCGTCATCGCCCGAACAGGGCACGAAACGACTGATTGGGATGGCATTAAGGTCGTCGACCTGGCACGATGGCTTATGGGTGAATCAGGCGAGCTGGCCGTCTAGCACGCGATGACGCGGGCTGAAACGAACGAGCGAAGATTTCTAAACCCAGTAACGAAACAGCCCATCACCCTCCGCAAACCTCCCATTCCAAACCAAATCAGCCAACGTACGTCATGGCAATCCCCGGTAGGTCGAAGGTGCTCTGCGGCGGCCCGGTGTTTTCATCTGAACGACTTTGCGCAGCAACCGGAGTGAAGATGAAAACACCGGGCCGCCGCAGAGCACCCACAGACCGCAGGGACGGGAGCAGCTATACTACTCTCAGTAGTTAAGGGTCGCGGATTCGCTGCGTCACCGCTCTCAACAGGAGGTCTATGTTTATGGCAGATCAGAAGCCGGTTGTCGGGATCATCATGGGTTCCAAGTCCGATCTGGGCGTTATGGAAGGCTGCACCGCCGAGCTCGAGGCACTGGGTGTGCCCTATGAGCTCGTCATTGCGAGCGCGCACCGCACGCCGGCGAAGGTCCACGAGTGGGCTTCGACTGCCGCCGATCGCGGTATCAAAGTGATTATCGCCGCCGCCGGCAAGGCCGCCCACTTGGGTGGTGTCGTGGCTGCCTTTACGCCGCTGCCGGTTATCGGCGTGCCTATGAAGACGAGTGACCTGGGCGGTATGGATTCGCTGCTGTCGATGGTGCAGATGCCTTCGGGCGTGCCCGTGGCCTGCGTTGCCATCAACGGTGCCAAGAACGCCGCCATCTATG
The DNA here is from genome assembly GCA_958415525.1 of uncultured Collinsella sp. Taxonomy (GTDB): domain Bacteria; phylum Actinomycetota; class Coriobacteriia; order Coriobacteriales; family Coriobacteriaceae; genus Collinsella. The sequence goes on from CATYZE010000003.1 coordinate 45,123, forward strand.
CCACACAGATTCTGGGTGCTTGCGACCCCGAGTACCGCAAGGTTATCGAGAAGATGAAGCAGGAGATGGCTGACGCCTAAGCGTTCCGCCGTTTCACCGCAGTATAAGGAGAGCCATGTCCGATTATCAGGGAAAACGATTCAAGGCTTCTCAGATTCCCGATCCGTCGAAGCCGGGTGCTGCCCATGCGGCGCAGCAGGGTCGGACATCCTCTCCTCAGCAGCCGCGCGCGCCGCGTCCCGTGACACCGGCGACGCATCGTCGACAGGACGCGCCGGCCGCATATCGTCCTTCGTCTTATAGCTCCGCTAAGAAGCCGCCCCGGTCTTCATCGCATGCCGCGCCGTCGGATTACACCGAGCCGCCGCGCAAAAAGCGCCGCTCCATTATTCCCATTCTGCTCATCATCATCGGTATCGGCCTGATTGTCGCCGCCGCCGCTATCTTTATTAATGCCCAGATTGGCTATAAGCAGGCGAGCGATTCGTATCAGAAAATCGAGAAGCAATATGTAAGCGATAAGGACGCCAGCGGCGTGCCGATTATCGACTTTGATGCGCTTGCTCAGACGAACCCCGAGATTGTGGGTTGGATTTACGTGCCGGGAACCAACATCAACTATCCCGTGGTGCAGACCAACAACAACTCCAAATACCTCAACACGTTGTTTGATGGCACGTCCAACGCGTCCGGCGCCATTTTCCTGGATAGCGATGACACCGCGCCGGGAATGGTCGACCAGCAGACCACGATCTACGGCCACCATATGAACGATGGGTCGATGTTCAACGTGATTTCGGACACCACTGATCAGGCGACGTTCGATAGCATCGAGTTTGTGTATTACATCACACGGGATGCTACGTATAAGCTGCGACCACTGGCGACCAAGGTGGTCGAGGACACGTATGCCAAGGCGCGCACGACCAATTTTGAGGGCGACGACGGACTCAAGAACTACCTGTCCGAGATGCTCGACGGCGCTTCTGCCGTGGCGAGTGATGCTACCGATCGTGCCGCTTCGGCAACTAAGGTTGTAACGCTTGTGACCTGTCGTTCGCTGTCGCTGAGCAACACACGCGCCGTCATGGTGCTCACGCCGGTCGAGGAATAAGTTGTTCGAGAGTAGCTAAAAAGGCCCCGTCCCAAATTGGCTACTCGACGACGGTAAGGGAGAAATGATGCTCGAGAGTGGCAAAACGATGCCTTCGATTGATGCTTGGCTGCGCGAGGCCAAGGCCGATGCTTCGGCGGCAGGCTGTGGGATGTATCTGACGCATAACGGTGTGGTGCGCGCGACGCCCAAGGCCGAGGTGCGCGGAGTCGAGACCGATGGCGTGGCGCCAGGCCACAGGGTGGGCGGCATGGTCTTTGACTACGACGCCGAAAAGGTACGGTCTGCTATCGAGGCCACCCGCGCGATGCCGGGTATCGGCTATGTGCGCGTGTGGCTGGCAAGCGGCGAGCTTGCCGTAGGTGACGACATCATGCTCGTGCTTATCGGCGGGGACATTCGCCCGCACGTGGTCGATGCGCTGCAGGCGCTCGTTGGCACCATCAAGAACGAATGCGTGAGTGAGGTCGAGCGCGAGGCGTAGAGGCTTGCGTCGATAGAAGTATCGTTTATAAAAATGCCCACCGGTACGTGTGATACCGGCGGGCATTTTGCGTTTTGGGCGCGGTGAGCGCTACACGCGCGTCGCATCCTTGGGGCTCATGGTCATGCTCTGGAAGCGGTTTTCCATGTACTCGTTATCGAAGTGCTCTCCGTAGAACTGTGCGACGGGAATGTCCGGCTCCGTGCCGTTAACGCGCTGGTACCAGTAGTCGAGCGACTGCAGCGTCATGACGCCGTCGACCAGCATGATAACGGTAAAGATGACGGTGGCCGAGTAGCGGCTCTTCCAGGGGATCTTGTTGATAAGCTTAAGCAGCCTCGGCAGCAGCAGCTTGATCCAGATGAGGCCGCCCAGGCCCCACAGGCAGGCGAAGCCCGTGCAGGTGCGTCCGCCCGTGAGGACCACGAGCGGATCGGGCAAACCGAACAGCGTTATGTGCGAGTAGCTCCACGAGACCACGCCAAACGCGGTCTGCATAAACCAGCCCACGAACACCTCAAAGCTGGCGCCGAGCAGGGCGCTCACCAGGAAAATGATGATGGGGTTCTTTTTGTAGAAGCGGTTAAGCACCATGGTCATGAGCACGGCGCCAAATCCGTAGATGGGGCTGAAGGGGCCAAACAGCATGCCGGCGCGGTTCTGATAGACGCCCGGGTCGTCGACCGTCATGTGCCAGATGTCCTCGGCGATCAGGCCGAGTATGCAGCAGACAAAGAACACCCAGAACAGGTTGAAGTAGTTGAGCTTGATGTAGCCCTCGCCGGTTTCATCGCGGCCGAGCATGCCCTCGGCGGCGGCGTCGCGGTCGAGCATCTCCTGCAGGCGGCGCTGCAGTTCGCGCTCCTGACGCAGCGTGGGGTCGACGGTTGCCGAAAGTGCAACGAGGATGCCGAGCTGGATCGCGGGACGCAGCAGGAAGGGCCCGATGCCCTGGAGCATCACGTCGACCAAAAGCTCGACGACGGTGAATGCAATAAGGATGTAGGACAGGCGGGCGGCGTTGCGGCGCTGGTTTTTGATAAGGTCCAGGCCAAAGATGATTAGGATGACGGCACTTGCCGCAGAGAGCATGATGCCGGCGACGATAAGGCCGACTGCGACGAGCGTGTTGTCGCCGAGCTTTTCGGTGGCGTTGCCGTTAACAAGTGCCGTGATGACCTGCCACATAAAGGCAGCGACCGACGGGAGCGTGCCCACGCCGGAAAGGATGCACAGGACAGCGTACACCTTAATGATGAGGGGGATCTTCTTGACCTCCGTGGCGCTGGGGACGCTGGGGTCGAGTTCGTTTCGATCCATACAGAACCTTTCTCGCTTTGTTGTAGGTTATAAGGATACGCCGCCGACCTGCCAAAAGACAGGACGAACGTCCCAATTGCAACTTTGTAATCCCCAATTGCAACTTTGTAATCCCCAACGGCGGACGCGGCGGCCATCTGGGGGCGCGGGCACTTACGCTGGACAGACCGATAAAATGTTTGGCAACAAAACTGATTATTAGCTCGGTGGGCTTTTAAAAAGCGCTGCTCATGCGCTGGGGAGCACGTCGCGCCGTGCGTATAATAAGGCGGGTAACGCCAAAAATACGAGGCTCTGAGGGGATACCATGTCTCAAGAAACCATCCGCGCGGCCGAGCGTGCCGCGGGACAGGTGAACACCACGTCGACGTATGATCCGGACTCCGACCAGCTGCATGAGGAATGTGGCATTTTCGGCGTATGGGCGCCCGATCGCGACGTGGCTCGACTGACGTACTTTGGCCTGCGTGCACTGCAGCACCGTGGCCAGGAATCGGCGGGAATCGCCGTGGGTGACGGCGGCACGGTTATGGTCCGCAAAGACCTGGGGCTGCTCGATCGCGTGTTCTCCAACGCCGACCTGTCGACGCTCTCCGGCCAGCTGGCCGTGGGCCACGTGCGCTATGGCACCGCCGGTGCCAAGAGCTGGGAAGCCTCTCAGCCGCATCTTTCTACCATCAACAGCGTCATTATCGCGCTTGCTCACAACGGCACCCTCGTCAACACCGACGAGCTGCGCCGCCAGCTGATCGAGCTGGGCGTGCCATTCCTCTCCAATTCGGATTCCGAGGTCGCGACCAAACTCATCGGCTACTTTACCCAGCGTACGGGCCATCTGCGCGAGGGCATTCGCAAGACCATGGAGCTCGTGCGCGGCGGCTACGCCATGACGCTCATCAACGAGCAAGCGCTCTACGCATTCCGCGATCCGCACGGCATTCGCCCGCTCGTGTTGGGCAAGCTGGTGGACGAGGGTCTGGACCAGGCCGATGCCGTAGCCGTTTCGCAGCTGCCGTCACAGGACGGCGCCGCGACGGTCGACTCCGCCGTCCGTGTCACGCGCGCCGGCGGCTGGGTCGTTGCTTCCGAGACCTGCGCACTCGACATCGTGGGTGCCGAGTATGTCCGTGACGTCCGTCCCGGCGAGATCCTGCGCATCAGCGCCGAGGGCCTGGTATCCGAGCAGGGCGTGCCTGCAGCCGAAGAGCCCGCCAACTGCATCTTTGAGCAGGTCTACTTTGCCCGCCCCGACTCCATCATGAACGGCAAGAGCGTCTATGCCTGCCGTTACGACATGGGTCGTCAGCTGGCACATGAGGAGCCCGTCGAGGCCGACCTGGTCATCGGCGTGCCCGACTCCGGCCTGCCGCCCGCGGAGGGCTATTCGCACGAGAGTGGCATTCCCTTTGGCGAGGGCCTTATCAAGAACCGCTACGTGGGTCGTACGTTTATCGAGCCTACGCAGGAGCTGCGTGCCATGGGCGTGCGTATGAAACTCAACCCGCTGCGCGACAACATCGAGGGTAAGCGCCTGGTCGTCATCGACGACTCCATTGTGCGCGGCACCACCATGGTGCAGCTCGTCAAGATGCTGCGCAACGCCGGCGCCAAGGAGATTCACATCCGCATCAACTCGCCCGAGGTCATCTGGCCGTGCTTCTATGGCATCGATACCGACGTGCAGTCGCAGCTTATCAGCGCCAACAAGACGGTCGACGAGATTTGCGAGTATATCGGCGCCGATTCGCTGGCCTTCCTTTCGGTCGAGGGCCTGCTTAAGGTCATGCCCAAGGGCGGCTACTGCGACGCGTGCTTTACCGGCCGCTATCCCGTGGCGATTCCCGAGAGCTTTGGCCGCGACAAGTTTATGGAGGGCTTTAAGCCCCGCAACCTGGACAAGCCGCTGTACTTTGACGACGACGCCGTGGTCGAGAAATACGACGACCGCAGCTGGGAAGAGGAGCACGGCGAGGCCTAAAACCTGCCATTTAGGGACAGGTTTATTTTGGCAGGTTTTATCTGCTGTTTTGTTGATATGACGGCGCGCGCTGTAATGGCGCGCGCCGAAATGAACGCAACTATGAGCACCGTTTGGCGCCCGCGCGGCGCCGCGGTAGTGGGAGAGGAAGGCTCAGATGAGCGACAGCAAGCATGTGACGTACGAGGACGCCGGCGTCGATACCGCCGAGGGCGGCCGCGCCGTCGACGCTATTAAGCAGATGGTCAAGGACACCAATCGTCCCGAAGTTATCGGCGGCATCGGCGGCTTCGGTGGCCTGTTCTCGGCTGCCGCGCTTAAGGATATGGAAGACCCGATCCTGATCAGCGGTACCGACGGCGTGGGCACCAAGCTCGTGCTCGCCCAGATCATGGACCGTCACGAGACGGTGGGCCAGGACCTGGTCGCTATGTGCGTCAACGACATTTTGGCTTCGGGCGCCGAGCCGCTGTTCTTCCTGGACTACGTTGCCATCGGTCACATCGAGGCCGAGCACATGGCAAAGATCATCAAGGGCGTGGCCGACGGCTGCAAGCTCGCGGGCTGCGCGCTCGTGGGCGGCGAGATGGCCGAGCACCCGGGCGTTATGGCTCCGGCCGACTACGACCTCGCCGGCTTTACCGTGGGCGTCGTCGATCGTCCCAAGATGCTCGACCCCGCAAACGTCCGCCCCGGCGACGTGATCCTGGGCCTGCCTTCCACCGGCGTGCACTCCAACGGATACTCACTCGTGCGCAAGGTCATCGGCGTCGACGGCATTAAGCCGGGCACGCCCGAGGCCGCCGCTAAGGCCGAGGAGCTGAGCCGTCCGCTCGAGGAGCTCGGCGGTGCATCGCTGGCAGACGCTCTGCTGGCCCCCACGCGCATCTACGTCAAGCCGATCCTGGAGCTGCTGCGCGGCGGCGCCAACGTGCACGCCATCGCCCACATCACTGGCGGCGGTATTACCGAGAACCTCAACCGCGCGCTTGCCGACGACGTCGACGCCATGGTCACCCGCAACGGTGCCGAGATGGGTTGGGACGTTCCGCCCGTCATCACCTACGTGTCGCGCCAGGCCGAGCTTGCGCCCAACGAGGCATGCAAGACCTTCAACATGGGCGTTGGCCTGTGCCTGATCGTCGCCCCCGAGGACGAGGCCGCCGTGACCGAGGCCCTGGTCGCACTGGGCGAGAAACCGTTCCGCGTGGGCGAGTGCGTCGAGGGTTCCGGTAAGGTCGTGTACTCCGATGAGCGCTAACGAGCAGATGGCTGCCACCGAGGGCCTGGACTTTGTGCCCTATACCCGTCCGACCGGCACCGATACGGCCGAGCCGCTCAAGATCGGTGTGCTCATCAGCGGTTCGGGTACCAACCTGCAGGCGCTGATCGATCTGATCGCCGCCGGCAAGCTCAACGCTTCGATTGAGCTTGTGGTGTCGAGCCGTCCTTCGGCCAAGGGCCTGCAGCGCGCTGAGCGCGCGGGTATCCAGACGCTCACGCTGTCCAAGGATGTCTACGCCGATCCTATTGCCGCCGACGAGATCATCGCGCACGAGCTGCTCGAGTGCGGTTGCGAGTATGTGGTCATGGCCGGCTACATGCGCATGGTGCACACACCGCTGCTGGCGGCGTTTCCCAACCGCGTGGTCAACTTGCATCCGGCGCTGCTGCCGAGCTTTACCGGTGCGCATGCGATTGACGATGCCTTTGCGCGCGGCGTCAAGGTAACTGGCGTGACCGTGCATTTTGCCAACGAGGTCTACGACAACGGTCCCATCATCGCCCAGCGTGCGCTGGCTGTTGAGGAGGGCTGGGATGTCGACACGCTCGAGGAGCACATCCACGCGATTGAGCACGTGCTGTATCCCGAGGTCGTGCAAATGCTCGCCGACGGCCGCGTCCACGTGCTGGAGAGCGGCAAGGTCGCAATTGACGCGCCTCGCGGCTAGCGGCGCACAGTACAATTTAGCCGAGTAGTCAGGGTGGTCATTGGCGCCAAGGCGCGCGTGGCCACCTTTTGTTTTGGGTAGTCATCGAGGACGTTCCTGAATGACTAGGTGAGAGAGGTGAGCGCATGGCGGATAACGAAGCGCTGTTTACGCCTGAGCTGGTGTTTTTTGATTGGGAGTGTGCGACGCCGGGTGAGGTGTTTGCGCAGCTCGAGAGTGAGCTTGCTCCGCGCGGCTACATTGCCGACGGTTGGTTCGACGCCGTTCGCACGCGCGAGGATGCCTATCCCACGGGTCTTGCCATGCCGGCGGCAAACATTGCCATTCCGCATACCGATCCGGGGTTTGTGGCCAAGCCCTATATCGCGGTGGTGAAGCCCGCCGCGCCCGTGACATTTAACGCTATGGCTGGCATGGGCGCTCCGGTGCCGGCGCAGATCGTCATCAATTTGGGTATTGCCGAGCCGGGCGGTCAGGTCGAGGCCCTGCAGGCGCTCATGAACATCTTTATGGACGCCGATGCCGCAGCCGACGTGCTCGGCCAGACCACGCCCCAGGGCATGGTCGACGCCATCCGTCGTCACTTCTAAGGTGGGGCTGAGTCGGCACTTTGAACTGTCCCTAACTGCCGGCAGAAAAGGACTGTCCCTAACTGCCAGCTGCCAGACCTGTCCCCTTTGCACCAAAATGGTGCAGATTAACCTGTCCCCAATGCACCAAGCGTGCCGCGGGGGCTGCGTTGTGACACAATGGCGTTTGTTCGATTCGTTATGCGAAAGGCCAACTATGGCAAATAAGAAAAAGAATCCCGCACCCGAGCCGACGCCCGAGCAGCAGGCTCGCGCCGCCTCCAGCTCTCGCAAGAAGCAGCGCAAGACCCGCGTGTCCAAGACCGTCAAGATCGTCCTGGTGGTTATTGGCGTGCTGGCGATGCTGCTTTCCGTCTCTGCCATGGCGTGCTCCGGCCTTATGTCGCAGGCCGAGGACACCTCGGGCTACAAGCTGACCGGCGGTGTTGCTGCTACTATCAACGGCACCAACCTCACCGAGGACACCGTGACCAAGCAGATTATGAGCATGCGTACGTCCTACGGCTACACCAAGGACAAGGACTGGGCGCAGTATCTGGTCGACAACGACCTCACGCCCAAGAAGTACCGCAAGCAACTCATCGACTCCTACACGCAGCAGATTCTGCTTCAACAGGCACAGAAGGAGAACGGCGTGACGGTGTCGGACGAGGAGGTCGAGAAGGCTTGGAAGGACGCGTGCAAGAGCGCGGGCGGTGCCAAGGCCTTTAAGAAGACGCTCAAGACCTACGGCTATACCGAGGATACCTACAAGGATTCGCTCAAGGAGAGTCTGGCGCAGCAGAAACTCAAGGATGCCGTCGCGCCCACGAGCAAGCCCAAGGACAGCGAGATTGTCGATTACATCAACGAAAACCTGTCCAGCTACAACGACGCCCGCCGCTCGTCGAACATCCTGATCAAGGTTGATTCCGACGCTTCCGACGAGGACAAGGCTGCCGCCAAGGCCAAGGCGCAGGAGTGCCTGGACAAGATCAACTCCGGTGAGCTGAGCTTTGAGGACGCCGTTGAGCAGTACTCCGAGGACACCGGTTCCAAGGAGAAGAAGGGCGATGTGGGCTGGGATAAGCTCACCACCTTCGTCGACAGCTACCAGACGGCGCTCGAGGGGCTCAACAAGGGCGACGTGAGCGAAGTCGTCGAGTCGACCTATGGTTACCACATCATCAAGTGCACCGACTACTTCCACGTTGATAACCAGGTCGATGACATCAAGCAGGTGCCCAAGGCCATCAAGAAGTATGTCTCCAACGTGGTGAAGACGCAGGCGGCCAGCACCGCGTACAGCGAGTGGCTAGAGCAGTACAAGAAGGATGCCGACATCACCGTCAACCCCATGCCCAAGGACGTGCCGTACAACGTCAGCCTGAAGGGCGTCACCAAGAGCTCGACCGACGATTCGTCGACAACTGAGTAATCATGGGGCGATGCTCGCGCGAGTGCCGCCCACGCTATTGAGGAGGATTTGCAGATGACTAACGAAGAGCTGCAGAAGGAAATGATCGCGGCCATGAAGGCTAAGGACAAGGTTCGCCTGTCCATCATTCGCCAGGTCAAGGCCGAGGTGAAGAATATCGAGGTCAACGAGCGCCGCGATGTGACCGAGGAAGACGTCAACAGCATGATCAAGCGTCTGATTAAGCAGACGAGCGAGACGCTGGAGATGTCCATTAAGGCCGGCACCGACCAGGAGCGTACCGACAACCTGACCGAGCAGGTCAAGATTCTGGAGAGCCTGCTGCCCGCGCAGGTTTCGGGCGAGGAGCTCGAGGCCCTGATCGAGCAGGTTATCGCCGAGCTGGGCGCCACGTCCAAGAAGCAGATGGGTCAGGTCATGGGGGCGCTCGGCAAGGCCACGGGCGGCAACTTCGATAAGCCCGCCGCAGCCAAGATCGTCGGCTCAAAACTCGCGTAATTTGTTACGCGGTTTTACCAAACCGCGTAACGGCTCGACGCTGCAAACCCGTACACACGGCAATCTGACGTTCAATTTCAAGGGCGCGACCATAAGGTCTGCGCCCTTTCATTTCACGTCACCTTGCTCGCGTGTACGGGTTTTCGCTGACTTATGCTCAACAAGGGCGGTTGGGCACTCATTGGGGACAGACTTAAATGAGTGCCCACTCCCCGGGTACTCATTTAAGTCTGTCCCCAATGAGTGGGCGGAAGGTTGCGGGTTCTTTACGGGAATGTAGTGTGGGCTGCGGAAACGTGGTTCTTTCCGTACAATAGTTCAACTCGTGTAAACGCAGGGAAGGGACATTCATGGCGGACATGATCGAGATCAAGCATCTCAACAAGTACTTTGGCGACCTGCATGTGCTCAAAGATATCAATCTCACCGTCAAGCGCGGCGAGAAGCTCGTAATGATCGGGCCTTCCGGCTCGGGTAAGTCGACGCTCATCCGTTGCGTCGATTATCTGGAGGAGCCCACGTCGGGCGAGGTCGTCATCGACGGCACACCGCTTACCAAAAAGAATCACCTGGAGATGGCTCGCAAGTATAGTTCCATGGTGTTTCAGCAGTTCAACCTGTATCCCAACATGACGGTGCTGGGCAACCTGACGCTCGCGCCCATCAAGCTGCAAAAGAAGAGCAAGGAGGAGGCGACCGAGATCGCCATCGCCGCGCTCAAACGCGTCGGCATGGCGCATAAGGCCGGCGAGTATCCGCAGAACCTCTCGGGCGGTCAGCAGCAGCGTATCGCCATCGCCCGCGCCCTGTGCACCAAGCAGCCCATCATCCTGTTTGACGAGCCGACCTCGGCACTCGACCCCGAGATGGTCCAGGAAGTTCTGGACGTCATGATCGAGCTTGCGCAGGAGGACATCACCATGATCTGCGTGACGCACGAGATGGGCTTTGCGCGCCAGGTGGCCGACCGCGTCATATTTATGGAGGACGGCCGCATCCTGGAGGAGGGTACGCCCGAGCACTTCTTCGATAACCCCGAGAACCCGCGCTGCCGCGAGTTCCTGTCCAAGATTCTGCACTAGGCGCGGTGATGGACATGACGGATATGACGAGGGCGGCCGTGTCGCGCCGTCACTTTTTGCAGCTGGCGGGCGCCGGCATGCTTGCGCTGACGGGGGCCGCACTTGCCGGTTGCGGCAACTCCATCAGCGGCGAGGGCTCCGACAAGGGGTCCAAGCTTGCGGCCATCAAGTCGCGTGGACATCTGAATGCCGGCGTTAAGAAGGACGTTCCCGGCTACGGTTATTACGACACCGCCAAGGGCCGCTTTGAGGGCATGGAAGTCGATTTGTGCTACCAGATCGCCGCTGCCGTCTTTGGCGTGAGCTACAAAGACGCCCGTGCCCAGGAGCTTGTCGAGTTTACCGACGTAACGCCCAAGACACGCGGCCCGCTGATCGATAACGGCCAGCTCGATGTGGTCGCGGCGACCTACACCATCACCGACGAGCGCAAGAAGAGCTGGGATTTCTCGACGCCGTACCGTACCGACTACGTGGGACTCATGGTCAAGAAGCGTTCGGGCTTTACCTCGATTGAGGACCTGGACGGCAAGGTCATTGGCGTGAGCCAGGGTGCTACCACGCAGGGCCTGATCGAGCAGATGATCAAGGACAACGGCTTTAGCTGCAAGCCCGAGTTTAGGGCCTTTAGCGGCTACCCCATCATCAAGAGCTCGCTCGACGCCGGCAATATCGACGTCTTTGCCATGGACCGCTCCACGCTGGCCGGCTACATGAACGAGACCGTTGAGCTGCTGCAGCCCGAGGTCAAGTTTGGCGAGCAGGGCTACGGGGTGGCGACCAAGAAGGGCTGCGACCTTTCGGCCGTGGTCGATCAGGTGATTTGCGATCGCCTGGCTGATGGCTGGCTCGACCAAGAGGTCAAGACCTGGGGTCTTGTATAGGCGTATCGTCCAAGGAAGGAATCAAATGCTCGAAGGATTATTTGACGCCGACCGTTGGTCGACGACATTTCAAAACATGGGGCCCTTCTGGGAGGGCTTTGGCGTGACGCTGCAGGTGGTCGTTGCCGGTCTGCTGCTGTCGCTGGTGCTGGGCACGCTGCTGGGCGTGTTCTCTACCACTCGCTCGCGCGTGCTGCGCGCCATAAGCCGCGTGTACGTTGAGTTTTACCAGAACACCCCGTTGCCCGTGCAGGTGCTCTTTATGTACATGGCCGGTCCGCAGTTTTTGCAGGCCATAACCGGTGCCGACCAGCCGGTGCGCATCGCGCCGTTCGTGCTGGGCTTCTTGGGTGTGGGCCTGTATCACGCGGCCTACATTTCGGAGGTCATCCGCACTGGCATCGAGGCGGTTCCGCGCGGTCAGATGGAGGCGGCCCAGAGCCAGGGCTTCACCCGTGCGCAGGCGTACTGGTACATCGTGTTGCCCCAGACGTTCAAGATCATTTTGCCGCCGCTGTGTAACCAGGCGCTCAACTTGGTCAAGAACACGTCGGTGCTGGCGCTTGTGGCCGGCGGTGACCTTATGTACCGTTCCGACAACTTTGTGAGTCTGTACGGTTACCTGCAGGGATACATCGTCTGCTGCCTTATGTACTTCATCATCTGCTTTCCGCTCGCCATGCTGGTGCAGTGGCTCGAGCGCCGCTCCAAGGAGCGTCCGCGCGGCGTGAGCCTGGCCGAGCTGGGGCTCGACAACGTAGAGGAGGCCTAGCGCATGGAAATCTTCAACGCGACCAACCTGCTCTACATCTGGGGCGGCTTTGTTAAGACGATCGAGATCTCGGCGCTGTCGATCTTTTTCTCGCTCATCTTTGGTACGGTGCTGGCGCTCGTTAAAAGCTATGCGCCCCGCCCGTTCCGTATTCTGGTGAGCGCCTATATCGAGCTGTTCCGCTGCACGCCGAACCTGCTGTGGATCCTGTTTATCTACTTTACGGTGCAGGGTTTGGACATTGTGATTTCGACCATCGCCTTTACGTTGTTTACCAGTGCTGTTATGGCCGAGATTGTGCGCGGCGGCCTCAACTCGATTCCGCGCGGCCAGTTTGAGGCAGCGCAGAGCCAGGGCTTTGGCTTCTTTGCCACCATGCGCTACATCATTCTGCCGCAGACGTTTAAGACGATCATTCCGGCGCTGTTTAGCCAGTGCACGACCGTCATCAAGGACAGCTCGTATCTTTCGGGTATTAACGTGGCCGAACTCATGTACACGGCAAACGTCGTGATGGCCCACGCGATCGACCTGTCGCAGGTGCTTATGCTCTACGGCCTTGTGTTTGCGATGTACTTTGTGCTCAACTTTGGTATCTCGTTGCTGGTCCGAGCCTATCAGCGCCGCATCGTAGCCGCATAGTCCTGCTTCCCCAAGCACGGCACCTTGCCTCTCAATCGTCGCTTGCGTACATTTAGTACGCGGCGCTCCTCTTTCGGGGCAATCTGCCGCACTTGGGAAACCAGGACGGTCGTAAGTGACAAAATGGGAAGCAGAGATTGCCTCTTTCTCATTTGTTAGAAAGGAATCGCGATGAGCGATCTGGTGAACAAGAAGAGTCCTGTGGTCATTACCATCGCGCGTGACTTTGGCGCCGAGGGTCACGAGATTGGCCGTATCCTCGCCGATGAGCTGGGGATTCCGCTGTACGATAACGAGCTGCTGGTGCGTGCGTCGCTGCGCGCGGGCGAATCGCTCGATAAGATGGCCGCCTATGACGAGCGCCTGGCCGTGGAGAACATGGCGTTTCTGCCCGACCGCTACGATGCGCGTTCGTACTCGGACAAGCTGTTCCAAAAGATGAGTCAGGTGATTTTGGATCTGGGCGAGACCGAGAGCTGCATTATCGAAGGCCGCCTGTCCGATTACCTGCTGCGCAATAATCCCAACCATATTGCCGTGCTGGTGACCGCCCCCTTTGAGGACCGCGTCGAGATCGTGCGCAAAAAGCGCGGCCTTAACAAAAAGAAGGGCGCCAAGCTGGTCAAGCAGCAGCAGAAGGCGCGCGAGGCGTTCTACAAGCGCTACAGCGCCGGCAAGTGGAAGATGACGAGCGGTAAGGACATCGTCGTCAACCGCGCCAAGCTGGGCCGCGAAGGCTGCAAGGACGTCATCGCCGCGGCCTACCGCTACAAAGTAGCGCAGCTCGAAGACTAACCGACCAAAACCACCACAAAGGGGACAGGCACCTTTGTGGTGGTTTTTGTTTTAGGCGGAGGGGAAGGCCTTGGCGGCAGTGCCTATCCTCGGCTTTTGCATAGTCTCGATCTGTAACACCAAGCCAGCGAAAATGGCTCTAACTGTTACAGATTGAGATGCGGCGTGGGCGGCCGGCACAATATCTCGATCTGTAACAACCGCAGGGCTCAACGGACTCCAGCTGTTACAGATTGAGACAAAACGACCAGGCAAGCCCCAAGCCACCACAAAGGTACCTGTCCCCATCGTGGTGGTTTGGACGGCCGGCATAGAAAAAGTCCCCGCCGGGCGTGTGCTCGACGGGGACTTTGCCGTTTGATGGCTAGCGCTGCAGGTGATTACTCGCCCAGCAGGCTCTTGGTGATGGAAGCGGCGGCCTTCTTGCCGGCGCCCATCGCCAGAATGACCGTAGCGGCACCGGTGACGATGTCGCCGCCGGCCCAGATGCGGGGATCGGTGGTCTGGCCGGTCTCCTCGTCGGCGACAATGTAGCCCCACTTGTTGAGCTCCATCTTGCCGCCGATCTTGGCAGCGAAGGGGTTGGCGTTGGTGCCGATAGCCGAGATCGCGACATCGCAAGGAATCTCCTCGATGGCGCCCTCGATGGCGACCGGACGACGACGACCGGACTCGTCGGGCTCGCCGAGCTCCATCTTCTGGACCTTGACGGCGCACACGGAGCCGTCCTCGCCAGCGACAAACTCGAGCGGGGAAACGAGCGGCAGAACCTCGACGCCCTCGGCCTTGGCGTGGTGCAGCTCGGCACGACGGCAGGGCATCTCGTCCTCGGTACGGCGGTAGGCGATGATGGCGTGCTCAGCGCCCAGACGCTTGGCGGTACGGACGGCGTCCATAGCCACGTTGCCGCCACCAAAGACAACGACGTTCTTGCCGTGCTTGGTGGGGGTGTCGTACTCGGGGAACTTGTTGGCCTTCATCAGGTTCACGCGGGTGAGGTACTCGTTAGCGAAGAAGACGTTGGGCAGGTTCTCGCCGGGGACGTTGAGGAACTTGGGCAGGCCAGCGCCGGTCGCCACGTAGATGGCGTCGAAGCCCTGCTCGAACAGCTCCTCGGCCGTGGCCATGTTGCCCACGACGGAGTTGTACTCAAACTTGACGCCCATGTCCTCCAGGCCGTCAATCTCGCGCTTGACGACTGCCTTGGGCAGACGGAACTCGGGGATGCCGTAGACCAGCACGCCGCCGCCGGTGAAGAAGGCCTCAAAGACGGTGACGTCAAAGCCGTTGCGGGCGAGCTCGCCAGCGCAGGTGATGCCGGACGGGCCAGAGCCGACGACGGCGACCTTCTTGCCGTTCTTGGGAGCCATCTTGGGCGTGGAAGCGAGCTCGGGGCGGTCACCCAGGAAGCGCTCGAGCTGGCCGATGGCCACGGGCTCGGACTTCTTACCACGGATGCACTTGCCCTCGCACTGGTTCTCCTGCGGGCAGACGCGGCCGCAGATAGCGGGAAGCATGGAGTCCTCGCGGATGGTATCGAGGGCGCCGCCGAAGTCCTTCGCGCGGATCTGCTCGATAAAGCGGGGGATGTTGATGTTGACGGGGCAGCCCTCAACACAGAACGGCTTCTTGCAGTTGAGGCAGCGCTCGGCCTCGGCCAGCGCCATCTCCTCGGTGAAGCCCTTGTCGACGGGGCGGAAGTCGCAGGCGCGCTCGGCAGCCGGCTCCTCGTTATCGGGGGTGCGGGGCGACTTCATATCGGCAACGAAACGACCGTTAACTAGTGGCATGCGCAGCTCTTTTCCTCATAAGCCTTGAGGGACTCGCCCTCTTCGGAACGGTAAGCGGCCTGGCGGGCACGAAGGTCATCCCAGTCGACCAGGGTGGCATCGAAGTCGGGGCCGTCGACGCAAGCGAACTTGGTCACGCCGCCCACCTCGACGCGGCAGCAGCCGCACATGCCGGTGCCGTCAACCATGATGGGGTTGAGGGACGCGGTGATGGGGGTGTCGTACTTCTGGGCGGTGAGGGTCGAGAACTTCATCATCGGAACGGGGCCGACGCAGAAGACCTGGCTCACGGCCTTGTCCTGCAGCAGGCGCTCCAGCGGAGCGGTGACAACGCCCTGCTCGCCGTAGGAGCCGTCATCGGTGGTGATATGGATGTGGTCCTCGTCGAGGAGCTCGCGGAACTGGTCCTCCATGAGCAGGAGGTCCTTGGTGCGGGCGCCCATGATGGCGTGGACCTCGTGGCCGGTCTCGACCAGGTGCTTGGCGACCGGGAAGGCAATTGCCAGGCCGACGCCGCCGCCAATGACGGCGCAGGGGCCCTCGGCCATCTCGGTGGGAACGCCCAGCGGGCCCACGACGTCGCGCAGCGACTCGCCGGCCTCGTAGGTGGAAAGCATCTCGGTGGTCTTGCCGATCACCATGAAGATGAACTCGACCCAGCCCTCGTCACCGTTCCAACCAGCTAGGGTAAACGGGACGCGCTCGCCCGTCTCGTTGGCGCGAACCATGAGGAACTGTCCAGCGTGCGCATGCTTGGCGATCGCAGGCGCCTCGATGCGGAACTTGAACACCTTCTCCGAGAACTGCGTCTTCTCCAGGATCTTATACATAGAACCCCTCTCTTGTTAGGGCCGCCGAACCGTGCCTCCACGGAAATGGACGGTAGCCCGAGTAAAACCGTACGCGCACAGGCGTTGTGCAGACATACGGTGCAAATTATACCCTCATGGACATGCTGTTTACGTGTGTCTTCGGCGGTTGGGAAAAGGGCTTATCCACTTCGACCTACCAAATAGGGATAGGTTTATTTTGGTCGGTTTTATCAGGCAAAACGGCAAAGGGGACCGGCCTCGGGTTGTGATGAGGCCGGCCCCCTTTGGGGTGTTATGCGTGTATGGCGGCGCGGGGTTTATTGCGATGCGGCCACCGGGGCGTTTCCGCAGATAAAACCTGCCAAAATAAACCTGTCCCTAAACGGTAGGTTTTAGTGCTTGCCGTTGGCGGAGGCGGCGCCGTTGACGTGGTCGCGGGCATAGATCACGCCGTGGACGATGGCCAAACCGGCGGCATCTGCGGCGCGGGCGCAGGTGTCCCGGAAGTCCTCGGCCTCGCGGGCGCGCAGCTGCTTGAGCACGTAGTCGGCGACGGCCATCTTGCCGGGAGGGTTGCCGATGCCGGTGCGGATGCGGCTGAAGTCGCGACTGCCCATCTTGTCGATGATGGAGCGCAGGCCGTTGTGGCCAGCGTGGCCGCCGCCCACCTTAACACGTACGTCGCCGGCGGGAATGTCGAGCTCATCGTGGATCACGAGCAGCTCCTCGGCCTTGATCTTGTACTCGCGGCAGAGCTTGGAGATGGGGCCACCCGAGGTATTCATATACGACTGCGGCTTGACCAGCACGATCTGGCGCTTGCCGCCTTCTTCCTCGGGGTCGTTGATGTTGATGAGCGCGACCTCGGCACCGGCCTGGTTTTTCCAGTACGTGACGCCGGCCTGACGGGCCAGCTCGTCGATTGCCTTAAAGCCGGCGTTGTGGCGGGTCTCGGCATATTCCTCGCCAGGGTTGCCAAGCCCGGCAACCATGCGAATCTTAAGCGGCTGCGCAGCTGCCATGTTTGTCCTTTCGTCGATTTGTCGCCTGCTATGGTGAGCGACCCTGTTGCTGCTGTCAAATGGTGGGCAATTGAGGTTATTTGGGTGCGTTTGGGCGGCCGTCGAAAGCCGAGGTGGACAGTTAGTTCAGATACGTATAAAGCTTGGGCCACCGGATTGCCTAATTCGATGCCGCGGCGCTGTATTGGTGCTCCAGTTAGTCCATATGACGCTGTTTTGAAGTCCACCTGGCCTTCAAATAGGGCGAATGGTATAGAGATGACTGTAAATATCCTAATTCAATGCGTCTATTTATACGTATCTGAACTAACTGTCCAGCCTTGCTCGACGGCGCAGGGGCGATTCGCCGTTTAGACCGGCGCAAGGCCGATTCCGGCCCGCAGAGCGTTGAGCCAAGCGGCCTGACGCTTGCGATAGCCCTTGATACGGTAACGGAATCGGACTCCCGCGAGTCGATGCATCGTTTGGGCGAAGGCTTCGAGTGCAACAAGGTCTTTCATCTGGTCGCGATTGATAACCAGGACGTGGATGCCCATTGCCTTGAGGCCATTATTTCGATTGCCATCGTGGATGCGAGCGTTTTGAAGCTCATGCCCAATTCCGTTGTATTCGTTGTCGACACCGGCTGCCGGGCAATATAAGTCGCAGATGGCGTAGGGGATGCCCGAGGACATGTTGACCGCAAGGGTGTCGAAGTCGACTCGATAGTTGAGTAGCAGACCGCCCATGGGCAGGCTGCAACACCCGAATCCGCCAAAGCGCATGGGCGCTCCGAGAACAGCAAACATTAGGGATTCGGCTGGGGATGCAGATCCGGGTCGGGCAAGTTTGACGGCTGTGCGAAACGAGGTATATGAGCTGCTTTTTGCGAACCGTGCGATCGCCTCGAGCTCCTCGATGGTCGTGGCTGGCTCGCATTTGTAGTGCGCCTGTTCGTAGCGGGTTTCATTTTGCTGCTCGGTCACCGACTGGTCGCTCCGGCAATCGAGATCGTTCGTCGCTTCGAAGGTGTCGGCCTTGGGCCAGATGTCGTCATAGGCGATGGGGTAGGTTGCCTCGGGCGGAAGAGAATACGTTCCGAGCAGCTCCATGAGAAGCATTAAGGTTTTGGCAACCGATTCATTTTTGGAACACAGCAGGGCCGTCATGGCGGGGGATGTGGCATAGATGTCAGCCTCGATGTGCATAATCGCCCCTTCGGGAAGCGGGGCAGAGAGAATATGCTGAAGAAGTCGCTTGTCGGGACGTCTGTTGTCTTCGTTTGAAACGAGAAGATCGAGCAGTTCGGAATCGTCTTCATTCCAGGCATCGAGCATCGAAAGCGCGTCAAGGTCTATGGCGTCATTATTGGGGATGCAGCCAGCCAGAGCTTGTGATTGCTGTCCGACGTCGATGGAGTCCCACGGAAGCGCAGAGTAAGCCCGTCGTGCGCGGCGAATCGCGCGGAGGGCGGAGAGATGTGAAATCACGGTCGTCATAACTACAAGGTACTAAGCCGTTGGCGAAACGCGGTCGCCGCGTCGTTCTTTTCGCTCAGTGGGGTGTTGCGTGCCATGAACGGCTGGGTGTTATGAAGTCGGAGGAATTGGTTGAGGGGATTGCGGGAAGTCGAGCTCTACCGCGAGGGTTGACGATAGCTACTGGACAGTTAGTTCAGATACGTATAAGGCATCGCGCGTTCGAGGCGTTTCTAAGGGCTTCCGAGGATGATTTGAGGGTAAATGTGCAGCGGTAATGCTCGAAAACGATGAGTTTTGGGCGGCATAGCGTCCGCCGGGGAGCTCAGAAAGCTCCGAACGGCTCTTTGGGGCTTTAAATAAATACGTATCTGAACTAACTGTCCAGGGCAGGTTGACGAGGAATAGAAAAAGGGTCGGAAGCGTGCTTCCGACCCTTTAAAAACATCGAAGATGATGCGATGCGCAGTAGACTACAGCGCGAAGTCGCCGCCGACGAGCGTGGAGACGGGCTCCTCGTGGTAAACGGCGGAGATGGCCTGAGCGAACTCCTCGGCGACCGAGATGGTCTTGATCTTGCCGCCGACCTCGACGGGAATGGCGTCGGTGACGACGCACTCGACGATCGGGGCGTCGTTCAGACGCTCGATGGCCGGACCGGAGAAGATGCCGTGGGTGGCGCAGACGTAGATGTCGCCGGCGCCCATGGCCTTGAGCTCCTTGACGTTGGCGCACAGGGTGCCAGCGGTGTCGATCATGTCGTCGTTGATGATGCAGGTCTTGCCCTTGATGTCACCGATGATGCCCATGACCTCGGCGGCGTTGTGGCGCGGACGGCCCTTGTGGGCGATGGCCAGGTCGCAGCCAAGCATGTCGGACAGCTTCTTGGCGGCCTTGGCACGGCCCACGTCGGGGGAGACGACAACCAGGTTGTCGGTGTCGAAGTGCATGTCGTTGTAGTACTGGCCAAACAGCGGCAGTGCGGACAGGTGGTTAACCGGGATATCGAAGAAGCCCTGGATCTGACCCTGGTGCAGGTCGAGGGTGATGATGCGGTTGACGCCGGCGCGCTCGAGCAGGTTGGCGACGAGGCGGGCGGTGATGGGCTCGCGCGGGCCGGCCTTGCGGTCCTGGCGGGCATAGCCGTAGTGGGTGATAACGGCGGTGATGGAGCGGGCGGATGCGCGCTTGGCAGCGTCGGTGGCGATGAGCAGCTCCATGAGCATGTCGTTGACGTTGCCGCCGGCCACGGACTGAATCAGGAAGACGTCGGCGCCGCGGACGGTTTCGTCGTAGCGGGCGTAAATCTCACCATTGGCGAACTGCTTTAGCGTAAGGCCCGAAAGCTCGACCCCAAGGTACTCAGCAATCTTCTGAGCGAGGGGACGGTTGGAGGAACCGGAATACACGCGGATGGACTTGCGCATATTCTCCGACTTCTCGGGATCATTAATCGGCATTACCCTTCTCCTTTATATCGAATGCCATATAGATGCCTTGTTGCATTGTAACCGCGCGACGGGGCTTATCGAGTCTTGATAACGTCTTTACCGTCAACGGACACGAACCGACCACTCATCCGGTCGCGCAGGTCACAATAGAAAAAGGAGCCGTCCCCATGGAACAGCTCCTTTTGTGCTTGGTAAAACGTTATACCTCGTCGTCCTCGTGCAGACGGCGGCGATAATCGGCGGCCCAGCCCTCAATATTTACCTGACGGGCGCGGCCCAGACCGAGCGCGTCGGCCGGGACCGGCTCGGTGATGACAGAGCCGGCGGCAACGAGTGCGCCGTCGCCGATCTGGGCGGGCGCGACCATCATGGTGTCGGAGCCAATGAAGGCGTCCTTGCCGATGACGGTCTTGTGCTTGTGCACGCCATCATAGTTGCAGGTGATGGAGCCCGCGCCCACGTTGACGCCGGAGCCCATGGTGGTGTCGCCGATGTAGGACAGGTGCGGCACCTTGGAGCCCTCGCCGATCGTGGACTTCTTGATCTCCACGTGCGTGCCGGCCTTGGAGCCGTCGAGCATGTGGGTTCCCGGGCGCAGGTAGGCGCGCGGGCCGCAGTCGACGCCGTTCTCGATGACGGCCTCGATGGCGATGGTCTCGTCGATAACGCAGCCGCTGCCGACGGTGGTGTCGGTGAGGCGGCTGTTGGGGCCGAGCTGGCACTCCTCGCCTACGGTGACATGGCCGATCAGATGCGTCTGCGGCCACACAATAGTGTCGCGGCCGATGGTGGCGTCGGGGCCAATCCAAGCCTGCGTAGGATCGATGAACGTGACGCCCTCGGCCATCCAGTGCTCGTTGATGCGGTCGCGTGCGATGGCGGTGAGCTGCGCGAGCTGGATGCGGCTGTTGACGCCCAGACCGTCGCGGTAGTCGTCGCAGTGGAAGATGGAGACCGCCTGGCCGTGGCCCTTGAGAATCTCGAGCATGTCGGGCAGGTAGTACTCGGACTGCGCGTTGTCGTTGCTGATCTCGTTGATGTGTGCAGCGAGCTGCGCGCCGTCGAAGGCGTAGCAGCCGGCGTTGCACTCCAGCAGCGTGGCGGCCTGCTCGGGCGTGCAGTCCTTCTGCTCGATGATGCGCTCGATCTGGCCGTCGGCGCCCAGCTTGATACGGCCGTAGCCAAAGGGGTCGGGCGGGGTCATGGTCATGACGGTGCAGGCGAGCTCGCCGGTGGCGACGGTCTGCGCGAACTTGGCGACGGTGTCGGCGGTGATGAGCGGCAGGTCGCCGTTGAGCACGACGACGGGGCCTTGCGCGATGCCGCAGGCCTCGAGCGCGACCTTGACGGCATGGCCGGTGCCCAGGCGCTCGGTCTGCTCGACGCACTCGACCTTGGTGGCGCTGTTGGCGTAGACGCCATCGATGAGGGCGCGCATCTCGTCGGCGTGGCTGCCGATGACGACCACGACGCGGCTGCAGCCGGCCTTGATGGTGGCGTCGACGATCCACTGAACCATGGGCTTGCCCAGGATCTTGTGCGAAACCTTGCAGTGGTTCGACTTCATGCGGGTGCCCTCGCCGGCGGCGAGGATAATTGCGGTTGCGTCCATGTGATCTCCTGTTACGTTATAGAGACGTGTGTTTGGAAACGATACACGGCGCAATATGATACCGCAGGTATATGATGAGCGCGTAACGATTGGTTTGCGGCGGTTGAGGCTTGCGCCGCCGGTGTGGCGTTTGCGCTGGTTGTGGGCGGTGCCGGCAGTGCTTCGGCGTCGGTGATTTGGCGGGAGAGCGGGGATGCCTATGGACAACATGCGAGAGGGTTTGGGCGCCGAGCCCGTCGCGGCATTCTCGATGTCGCATCCGGCGGTGCCGGCACTCTATATAGTGTTAACGCTGGGACTCACCATGTTCTCGATGCAACCGGTGTTAATCGCGCTGTCGCTTGCGGGCGGGCTGGCGTATGGATTTGCGATGCGCGGGGCCGCCCGCACGCTGAGCGCACTGCGCTGGCAGCTGCCGGTGATTTTGATTATCGCGCTGGTCAACCCGCTGTTTAGCGCATCGGGCTCGACGGAGCTGTTCCGCATTGGCATGCACGCGGTGTATTTGGAGAGCATGGTGTACGGTCTGTGCATGGGCGGGCTGTTTGTGGCGAGCGTGCTGTGGTTTGAGGCCGCGGCGTCGATGCTCGAATACGACAAAGTGCTGGCGCTGCTGGGCAACGCCGCGCCGGTGATCGCGCTCATGATCTCGATGTGCATGCGTCTGATCCCCCAGTTTTTGCGCTGCGGTCGCACCGTGCTGGCGGTGCAGGACGCAATTGATGTGCCGGGACGCGCGCCCGCCGATCCCGTGCGCTCGCGCCTGCGGGCGTCGAGCGTGCTGATGGGTTGGGGCATGGAAGATTCGCTTGAGCGTGCGGACGCCATGCGCTCGCGCGGATGGGGTGCCACGTCTCGTCGCACGACGTACGCTCGGTATCGGTTGAAGCGCAGCGATGTTACTGCGCTGGTGGGGCTTGCGTTGTTTGGTGCCGCCGCGGTTGCGGTGGCGTGGACCGCGACGACGCAGTATTCGTTTTACCCGCAGCTCTCGGTGCCGGCGCCCTGGCCGGGCTATGTTGTATACGCTGTCTGGATGGCGCTGCCTTGCGTGTTGCGCGCGATTGACGAGAAGAGGTTTGGCTGATGGCTCGGTTTGATAGGAGCTCGGCGGCGGGTGTGGCATATGGCTCGGCCGCGCCGGCGATTGAGGTGCGAGGCCTTAGTTTTGCCTATCCCGGGGCCGAGACACCGGTGCTCGAGGGGCTCGACTGGTCTGTTCCCCAAGGTGCATTTGCGCTGCTTGTTGGCGGTACCGGATCGGGTAAGTCGACGCTGCTGTCGCTGCTCAAGCCCGAGATCGCTCCGGCGGGCGAGCGCACTGGCGATGCGCGCGTGCTGGGCGAGAACGTTGCCGACATGGACGTGCGGGCATCGGCGGAGCGCGTGGGCTATGTGTTCCAGGATCCCGAGAACCAGATCGTGTGCGAAACCGTGTGGCACGAGATGGCGTTTGGCCTGGAAAACTTGGGGCTAGCGCGTGATGAGATGCGCCGTCGTGTTGCCGAGACTAGCTATTTCTTTGGGTTGGAGGATTGGCTTCACCGCGATACCGACACGCTTTCGGGAGGTCGCAAACAGCTACTGTCGCTGGCGGCCGTTCTGGCACTGCGCCCGCGTGTGCTGCTGCTCGACGAGCCTACGTCTCAGCTGGATCCCGTTGCCGAGAAGAATTTTCTGCACGCGCTGTTTCGCGTGAACCGTGAGTTGGGCTGCACGGTGGTTGTGGCCACACATCAGCCGCGGCCGATGCTCGAATATGCGACGTGCGCGTACCGGATTGAGGGCGGTCGGGTGCGCGAGGTGGCGGATATGGCTTCTTTAGGACGCCGAGAATCGCTGTTTTCCGATGACATGTTGGGGTGGGGTGCCATCCGATGTGCAAAAAACGGAGTATTCAGCAGGCGTGAGGACAATTTGGGCTCTCTGGAGCCGTCCGGGGACGTATCGAGCGCGAAAAAAAGTTTGGAATTGGACAAATCGTCCGAATTTGTGGCACAAACGTCGCTCGAGAACGGCTCGGAAGCCTTCCTGCGCACGGATGGAAGCAGAATACTCCAAAAAATGCACGGTGGGTCGGCCACCACCCTGTCGGAGGGCTGGTTTCGCTACGATCGCGCGGGCGGTTGGGTGCTGCGCGGGCTCGACGTGAGGTTTTCTGCCGGTGCGGTGCATGCGATTGTGGGCGGAAACGGCTGCGGCAAGTCGACGATGCTCTCGGTGCTGGCCAAGACGGCTAAGCTGCAGCGTGGCCGCATGGTGCGTGGGACGGCTTCGGCGGCGCTGCTGCCTCAGAATCCCAAGGCGTTGCTGGTTGCCGAGACGGTGCACGACGAGCTGATGGAATGGGCTTCGACCTGCGGATATGACGAGGCTGTGGCGCGGGAGCACGCGGCGAGCCTGGGGCTGTCGGGCCTGGATGGGCGCCACCCGTACGATCTTTCGGGCGGACAGCGTCAACTACTGGCGTTGGCAAAGCTGCTGCTGATTGGCCCCGAGCTGCTATTGCTCGATGAGCCCACCAAGGGTCTAGACCTGGCCAGCCGCCGCATTATCGCCCACGCCCTGCGTGACCATGCGAAGGCTGGCGGCACCGTCATCATGGCTACGCACGATCTGGATTTTGCCGAGCAGGTTGCCGATGACATTGCCATGATGTTCGATGGCGAGATTGCCTGCATGGAGCCGCCGGCCGATTTCTTTGCCGACAACGTGTTTTATAGGGCGTGATGGGATGACGGATTATCGCGTCGCGCGCCTACTCGCAAAACTGGAGATACCGCTGCTGCTGGCGGTTCCCGCAGTGATGGCTGCGGCGTTGCTGGCAGGCGCTGAGCAGGCGGCGCTTGCCATGCTTGTCGTGGTGGCGCTGGTGCTCGTGCTGTTTTTTGCGGGCTACGAGGCGTCGCGACCGGGCCTGCGCCAGATTATGCCAACGCTGGTTCTGGCGGCGTTGGCCGCGGCGGGGCGCATCTTGTTTGGCCCCATTCCCGACTTTAAACCCGTGAGCGCCATCGCCATTATCGCCGGGGCGACACTCGGTCGTCGTAACGGCTTTATGGTCGGTGCGCTGGCGGCGCTGACCAGCAACTTCTTTTTTGGACAGGGCATGTGGACGCCATGGCAGATGTATGCCTGGGGCCTGGTGGGCTATATCGGTGGCGCGCTGGCGCATGCGGGCGCGTTCGACCGTGCGGATGGAACCGTGCGCATGCCGGCGCTGATGGCGTACGGCTTTGCGTCGGGCCTGCTCTATGGAGTTGTAATCAACGCCTACGACATCATCGGTTTTGTGCAGCCGCTTACGTGGGCGGGAGCCGTGGCGCGTCTTGCCACGGCAGTGCCGTTCGATATCACACACGGCCTTGCGACCTGCGTGTTCTTGGCTGCTCTCTACAAACCTTGGTGTCGACGGATCAACCGCGTCGTCGTGAAGTACGGACTGTAGTGGCGGTTGCGCCGGGACGAGAATCAATACTGCCTTGGTGTCATATCAAAACTATGCCGGTTTACGGGGCTGGATTGACGCAGACCGACCATACCGGCATTTTTCGAAAATAGACGAGCCGTCTACCTGCGGTTTTACTTTGCTCGAATTGCGCGTGGTTGGTGGGTACGCGATTCAGCCCCGTAAACCGGCATAGTTTTGGAATGGCCGGCTGATATGACGGGCATCGTGGACCTCAAGAGCCTAATTGATCCGTTTTCTTCCGTCCCCAGACGCCCCCAGGGAATCAGTTGACGGCGCTCGCCACGAAACTGGCCCATCTACTACGTTTAGCCTGTTACCCCTGACCATGACCGTGCTTTATGAAAAACCGCAGGCTTTCTACCTGCGGTTTTCTCTTTGCGCTGTTCGCTGTGGTTGGGGGGTAGTGGCTTTAACGTAGTAGATGGGCCAGTTTCGTGGCGGATGGGCCGCGTGGATGCCCTCGCGAGGTGAAAACGATCCCTTTTCCTCCGTCCCCGAGGGGTCGGTTGGGGCTAGAGCTCTAGGGCGAGGGTGACGGGGCAGTGGTCGCTGCCAAAGATATCGCCACGGATGCCGGCGTCGCGCACATTGCCGGCGATTGCGTCGCTCACCAGGAAATAATCGATGCGCCAGCCTGCGTTGTTCTTGCGGGCATTAAAGCGGTAGCTCCACCAGCTGTAGACGCCTTCGACGTCGGGGTTTGCCGCACGCCAGGTATCGGTAAACCCGGCGTTGAGCAGCTCGGTAAACTTGCCGCGCTCCTCGTCCGAAAAGCCGGCGTTGCCGCGGTTGGACTTGGGGTTCTTAAGGTCGATCTCCTCGTGCGCCACGTTAAAGTCGCCACAGGTTACGACGGGCTTGCCGGTTTCGCGCTCAAGCGCGCTCAAAAAGCCGCGATAGGCATCGTCCCAGGCCATGCGTACATCAATGCGCGCGAGCTCATTTTGGGCGTTAGGCGTGTAGACATCCACAAACCAAAACTTGTCGAACTCGAGCGCGCAGACGCGGCCCTCGGTTGTGGCTTGGGCGACGAGCTCGGCCGCCTCGCCCTCGCCGGCGTAGGGCAGCAGCGCGTCGGCGTGCAGCACGCGCAGCGGTTCCTGGCGGCTAAAGACCGCGGTGCCCGAATAGCCTTTACGCTCGGCGTAGCTCCAGGTTTGATGATAGCCGGGCAGGTCAATATCGACCTGGCCCTCTTGCAGTTTGGTCTCTTGCAGCGCCAAGATATCGACGTCGAGTTCTTGCGCGATCTGGATAAAGCTCGGGTCCTTTTTGAGAACGGCGCGCAGGCCGTTGACGTTCCACGAGGCGAAAGTGTAAGTCTGAGGCATGGTGTCCTTTCGACGGGGTTGGCAGGCTTAAGATTAGCGCAACAGGGGCGGGGCGTAGTCCGCGAGTGATAGTGCGAACGCCGCCGTCCCGGAGACACGGACGGAGAACTCATATGACGCAGGCAATAACGGATCCCAAGCAGGCCTCCGCCGCGCTGGCGGAGCTGTTCGGCACCCACAAGCGCGTGGTCTTCTTTGGCGGCGCGGGCGTTTCCACGGCGAGTGGCATCCCCGATTTCCGCAGCGTGGACGGCCTGTACCACCAGCAGTTTGCCTACCCGCCCGAGACCATGCTCTCGCATAGCTTTTATGAGGCGCATCCGGCCGAGTTCTTCGACTTCTACCGCACCAAGATGATCTCACTTGGCGCCAAGCCCAACCGCTGCCACACCAAGCTGGCCGAGCTGGAGCGCGCTGGCAAACTAAATGCCGTGGTGACGCAAAACATCGACGGCCTGCATCAGATGGCAGGTTCGCAGCGCGTGTTCGAGCTGCACGGCTCGGTCCATCGCAACATTTGCCAGTCGTGCGGCGCGGTCTATAACGCCGAGTGGATTTGCTCGCGCGAGCACGAGGACGCCGCGGGCGTGCCTGTGTGTCCTGCGTGCGGTGGGCGCATTAAGCCCGATGTGGTGCTCTACGAGGAGCCGCTCGACGAGCACGTGCTGACCGGTGCCGTTGCCGCCATCGCTGCGGCCGATGCCCTCATTGTGGGCGGGACCTCGCTCGTGGTGTATCCGGCGGCGGGCCTTACGCGCTACTTTACCGGCGATACGCTGGCCATTTGCAATCTTGCTCCCACCGATCAGGATGCAAATGCCGACCTGCTGATTTCTTGCGACATCGCGGCCGCGTTTGCGTTCTAGCCCGTGTGCGCGGATACAATAGAAAGACTAATTGCAAAGCAACCCCGCCACCTGCGCCCGAGCGCGGCGGCGCGGGCATTTTAGGAGGATGTTCATGGCGAACGATAGCAAGACATGGCGGTGCGGAAAGTACGAGCTCAGCTTTGACCGCCCGCGCATCATGGGCGTCCTCAACGTGACGCCCGATTCGTTTAGCGACGGCGGGGAGCACTTCGACCCGGATGCCGCCATCGAGTACGGCCTGGCGATGCTCGACGCCGGCGCCGACATCATCGACGTGGGCGGCGAGTCCACGCGCCCCGGCTTTACCCCGGTCAACCCCGACGAGGAGGCTCGCCGCGTGCTGCCCGTGGTGCGCGCGCTGGCCAAAGAGGGCGCTGTCGTCTCGATCGACACGCGCCACGTGGCGGTTGCCAAGGCGGCCGTGCGCTGCGGCGCCTCGATCGTCAACGACGTGACGGGCTTCACCGATCCCAAGATGGTCGAGTTTGTCGCGACGAGCACCTGCGGCGTCATCGTGATGCACGCCGGCGAGGTCGCGGCGCCCACGCGCGCGCATGCAACGGTGCAGCTCGATACCTCGGCCGCGGCGTTTGTTGCCGAGAAGGCGCGCGAGGCGGCCGCCGAGGCTGCGCGCGAGGCCGAGAAGCCTGCCCGCCGCCGTCGCGGCAAGTTGCTGGGCGAGCCCAAGACGGAGGCTAAACTGCCGGGAGGCGTGGTGCAGCCCTCGCTGCCGTTTGGCGATCCGGAGCCTGCGCCGGAGCCCACGGACGAGCAGAAGCAAGAGACACCGGCCGCCGAAGAGGCCGCCCCTGTCGCCGAGGCAGGCGCGACCCCTGAGCCCGCGCCGGAGCCCAATGATCACCTGGCGGCCATGATGCGCCGCAGCGCCCGCCGCGAGGAGGCCTACGTGCCCACCTCTCAGCTCCGCCGCTTTACCCTGCCCGATTCGGCGCCCATCATGCGCCGCGTCATGGGCTTTCTGTCCGATCAGGCCCGCGCGCTCATCCACGCCGGCGTGTCGCGCGACCGCATCTGCATCGATCCGGGCCCGGGCTTTGGCAAGACGGCCAACGAGGACATCGTCATCCAGCGCGAGACCGCCAAGATGGCGTCGCTGGGCTATCCGCTCATGTGCGCCGTGTCGCGCAAGCGTTTTGTGGGCGCCGTCTCGGGCGTGACCGAGGCCGCCGCGCGCGATGCCGCCACGTTTGGTGTGTGCCTGGGCGCCATCCAGGCCGGTGCCAACATCGTGCGCGTGCACGACGTCGCGGGCTTTGCGCAGTTCCTGAACGGTTACTGGGCTGTCGCCAAGCCGCAGCCGCGCCGTGCGTTTGTGGCCGTGGGCTCCAACCTGGGGCATCGTTGCGACAACATCCGCGCCGCGCGCGACATGATCGCCGAGATTCCGCTCACCTGCGTGTCCAACTGCTCGCGCATCTACGAGAGCGAGCCGGCCTACGAGACGCGCCAGGACGCATTTGCCAACGCCGTCATCGAGATTAAGACCGAGCTGGCGCCGTTGGTGCTGCTCGACGAGCTTTTGAAGATTGAGGCCGAGCTGGGGCGCGACCGCTCCAAGAAGGCCAAGGTCAACGGCCCGCGCACCATCGACCTGGATCTGCTGTGGATGGACGGCGAAATCCACGGCGGCAAAAAGCTGCGCCTGCCGCATCCGCTCATTGGCGAGCGCGACTTTGTGCTGGTGCCGCTCGAGGATCTGATGCACGACCCGGCGCGGTTCTTCCGCTACAACGGCGTCGAGGTCAAAGAGCCCGAGGACCGCGTGGGCCATATCGTGGGCGAATTGGGGCGTATGTAGATGATTGAGATGAATACTGTAGCCGCTGGCACTGAGCTCGACGCCGCGCGCGACGCGGGTCGCGAGGGCATGTCCGCGGGCTGGTGCGCTTGGAGCGCGGGCGAGGCGTCGTTGACGTTTTCGCTGGTCGTGCGCCCGGACGTGAACATGCATGCCTTCCACGGCCTGCCGTTTGTGGCGGCGATGGGTATGATGGATGCGCTCGTGGGCACGGCTGCGGTACCGGGGCTGGGCCTTGCCGGCAAGGTGGGCATTCAATGGCCGAGCGACATTGTGTGCGGCGCGCCCACGTTTGAGACGTCGTTCGCGCGCGTCGCCGTCAACGGCGGCGCCGGTGCCGCGGGCATGTTCGGTGCCGTGACGGTGGATATCGAGCGTTCGGCGTTGAGCGAGCTTTGTGTGGATGTGGCAGACGAAGCGCTGGTCGAAGAGTTGGCCGCCGCCGTGCTGACCCGCGTGGACGCCTGGGCGGCTGTTGCCAACACGCCGCAGGGCGCTGCCGGTCCGCTGGCCCCCGTGCTGGGCGAGTACTTCGACATGGTGCCGCTGCTGGGCCGCCAAGTTGCGGCGGTGTCGCCCAACGGTTTGCCGCTTGCGGTCGGTGTGTTTGCGGGCCTGGACATCTGGGGCCGCGCGACCATCAAGACCGATGCCGGCGAGCAGGAGTTTCCGCCCGAGGCCGTACGGATTCGCGGGCTGTGACGCAGGGCGCCAGCGCTCAAAGGCAACGATGACAACAGAAGCTCTCCTCGGCTTGCGCCGGGGAGAGCTTCTGTGTGACCCGAGAGAATGGCCGCGTCGGCTTTATTCCTCAAAACTGAAAATTTTTCGTTTTTGAGGAATAGGATTAACGCGGCTCGGCCTTTTGCGAGGTATATTCGCTACAGAGGCTATTCCTCAAAACTGAAAATTTTTCGATTTTGAGGAATAGCGATAAAAGACCGCGAGGAGGCCTCAATGAAACTCATCAATAGAACGTCATATATGGACACGTTGACGAGCCTTATCGGCGTGCCGGATATCAAGGTCATCACGGGCATTCGCCGTAGTGGAAAATCGAAATTGCTCGAGGCCCTTCGCGACTACGTAGAGGCCAACCTGCCCGATTCGAATATCATCCATATCAATTACAACCTCGATGAATTCGAGGGCCTGCTCGAATACCATGCGCTACTTGCCTACGTAAAAGAGCGTCGGGCGCCCGGCAAGCAAAACTTCCTGCTTATCGACGAGGTTCAGATGTGCGACGGCTTCGAGCGCGCGATTAACAGTCTCCACGCGTCCGAGCAATACGACGTTTTCGTTACCGGATCGAACGCCTTTCTGCTATCGAGCGATCTGTCGACGCTCTTTACGGGACGAACGTTCGAGATCGAGGTATTCCCGTTCTCGTTTGAGGAGTATCGCTGCTATGGCGATGGGGGCGAGGTCGACCGCGATTTCGACGAGTACGCGAGGACCGGTGGCATGTCCGGCTCCTACCCTTATCCGTTGCAGGAGCAGCGTTATCAATATCTCTCCAACGTCTTTAAGACACTCATTGTGAGAGATATCGTTCAACGGCATAACGTGAGAAACGAATCGGCCTTGCTGCGCATTGCCGATTACATGATGGACAACGTCTCCAACATCACGTCGGCTCGCAACATTACGGACGTTTTGAATGCGGACGGGCTCAAGATTACGAACAAGACGGTCGGCACGTACATGGGGTACCTGTGCGACGCGTTCGCCTTCTATAAGGTGCGCCGATATGACATTCGCGGCAAGAAATACCTTAAGAGCGGTGAGAAGTATTATCTGGCGGACCATGCATTTAAATACGCCCTGCTTGGAACACGCGACATGGATTGGGGTCGTGTGTACGAGAACATGGTGGCTATTGAGCTGCTGCGCCGCGGATACGAGGTGTACGTCGGCGTGCTCTACAAAAAGGAAATTGATTTTGTAGCAATCAGGCGAAGCGAGAAACTCTACATTCAGGTGAGCGACGATATCAGCTCGGATAAGACGTTCGAGAGGGAGATTTCGCCGCTCCTGAGCATTGGCGATGCGTATCCCAAGATGATTCTCGCCCGTACGCATCACGAGACAACAGATCGCGATGGGGTGCAGGTTGTGGATCTGGCGAGATGGCTGGCCGGCGAGGCGTAGCGCCTCTCAGGCCTATTCCTCAAAACTGAATAATTTTTGATTTTGAGGAATAGACTCGGCGTTCGTTCTACCCCAGCTCCTGCATGCGGCGGTAGATTTCGCAGATGCCCTTGATAGTGAGCTGGCCGTCGACCACGTCGAAGGCGTCGGTCGAATCGGCGACGATGCTGGCGAGGCCGCCCGTGGCGATGACGGTGGCGTCCTCGCGCCCCAGCTCGCGCTTCATGCGCGTGACCAGGCCCTCTGCCATGGCAGCGGCACCCATTACGGCGCCGACCTTGATGCACTCCTCGGTATCGCGGCCGATGGCGTGCTCGGGTGCCTCAAGCGGAACGCTGGCGAGTTTGGCGGCGCGGGCGGCGAGCGCGTCCATGGAGATGCGGATGCCCGGCGCGATTGCTCCGCCAATGTAGTAACCGTCCTCGTCGATAACGTCGATATTGGTCGCGGTACCAAAGTCCACCACGATCGCCGGGGCGCCGTAGAAGGTCTCGGCCGCGACGGCGTTGGCGATGCGGTCCGCACCCACGGCCTGGGGGCGCGCCGCGCGCAGCTTGGTCACGGCCGCCGTCTGCGGGCCGATGACGATAGCGTCTGCTGCGATGCGATCGGCAACGGCGTGCCACTCGCGCGAGAGCTGCGGCACCACGCCGGCAAAGGCGATTGCGTCGACCGCGTCGAGCGAGAGGTCGTACATCTTAAAGAAGCCCATCAGGCGCACGTGGATCTCGTCGGCGGTAAAGGAGCGGTCGGTGGGCATGCGCCACGACTGCACCAGCTCGTCTCCGTCAAACAGGCCCATGGCCGTCTGCGTATTTCCCATATCGATAGCGAGCAGCATGTCTACTCCCGGTTTGGCGTAAAAGGACGCGCACCATTGTATACGCGCCGCCGGCGTTGGGCTGCGAGTCGTTTATGGGGACACATGGGCTGAAAGATATAAATATGAAGGAATTATGCTCTACGAGATTTTCCTTGCCGTTTACCGAACTCCCGCGTAATATTCTTTCTTGCGCACATGAGGCGCCCAGACATTGCGGGGTGGAGCAGTCTGGTAGCTCGCCGGGCTCATAACCCGGAGGTCGTAGGTTCAAATCCTGCCCCCGCGACCAAGAACTTGCAGCTCGTCGGCTTAGCCGGCGAGCTTTTTTATTATTCCGGGACTGTGTTTTTGACCCGGGTCTCAACCTCTCAAACAAAATCTCAATCTGTAACACCTGGACCTTATTTGGACGGCTAGATGTTGCAGATTTAGATTGAAACG
Source organism: uncultured Collinsella sp. (assembly GCA_958415525.1). Classification (GTDB taxonomy): domain Bacteria; phylum Actinomycetota; class Coriobacteriia; order Coriobacteriales; family Coriobacteriaceae; genus Collinsella. Next base: position 77,704 of record CATYZE010000003.1, read on the forward strand.
GATGGGCCGAGGGGAATGTCTCGATCTGTAACAGCAAGACCCAATTTTGGTCGGTAGATGTTACAGATTGAGACATTTGGGCAGGACGGGCCCTCCATACCCAATCTGACACAAGCAAGCAGGGCGCAAACTGGGGAACATTACTGCTGAACTAGGGAACTTTACTAGGGAACTAGGGAATTTTACTGCGGAACTGGGGAATGACTGGGGTATAGTAGGGGCTGACTAATGATTCAATCGAAGGACAGCTATGTTCATAACGAATGATATCGAGTTGGTCGCTGCGGTTGAGCACATGAGGGCCGCAGGGACGGACCTTGCCGAATACGAACTCAAAACTGCGGCAGGTGGGTTTCCCAAGACGATGCCGGATTCTATCTCTGCTTTTGCCAACGGAGCTGGTGGAACGATCGTTTTTGGTATCAGCGAAAAAGACGGCTTTCATTCGGTGGATATCGATGTAAAGACGATTCAGGCGCGTAGTGCCCAAGCGGCGAGGGAACTTGTTGAGCCTCCCCAGATGGTCGACATCATGGTTTTGGAGTTTGAGTCGAAGCCTGTCGTTGTGGTCAATGTCCCCGAGGCTTCGCCACGAGAGAAGCCATGTTATGTCAAAAAGCTCGGTCAACGCCTTGGCTCATACATAAGAACGGGCGATGGCGACCACAAGATGTCATCTTACGAAATCGACCGATACATCGAGAACCAATACCGGAGCGCGCGCAATGACGCTGTTGTCGTTGAGGGCGCAACGATGGATGACTTTGACCAAGAATTGCTTGCTGGATGGCTCTCGCGAGTGAGGGCAACAACGTTGGGCAGGTCGGCGGCTTTAAGCGACGAGGAGCTCATGGCAAATCGGCGTGTGGTTTCCCCCGACGCTGAAGGGATTTTGAGGCCAACCGTTGCAGGAATTATGGCGTTGGGTTTTAGTCCACAACGGTTTTTTCCTCGAGCTAATGTTGTGTTCACAGCCTATCCGACACCGAAAAAGGGCGAGGTGGGGAGAGCCGGGGAACGTTTTTCTGATTCGGTTGATATCGATGGGCCAATACCCATCATGGTGGTTGATGCGGTGCGGGCTGCATCACGAAACATGAGGCATGGCGCAATTGTAAAAGGCGCGTTGAGGGAAAACGTGCCGGACTATCCGTTGGCCGCAGTCCGTGAGGCCGTTGCCAACGCGTTGATGCATAGGGATTATTCTCCCGATGCGCTGGGCACTCCCGTAATGATTGATCTCTATCCCGATCGTCTAGAGCTGTCCAACCCCGGAGGTCTGTTCGGTTCGCTGACGGTCGAGCGCTTGGGGCAACGAGGCGCAACGGCTTCGAGGAACCAATTTCTAGCGCGAATTCTCGAGGACGTGCCGTATTCCGATGTAGATGGCAGGGTCGGTCGTGTCGTCGAAAATCGAGGCTCAGGCTATCCAACGATTAACAGGGAGCTCGAGCAGGCCTTGATGCCCGCACCGATTGCCAAGAGCACTCTCGATGAGTTCGTCTTGATCATGAGGCATCGGCGTATGACGGATCAGGAAGACCGCTCATATACAAAGGAAAACGTGAAAACTGCCATTCTGGGTTACATCGCTGATCGTGAGAGCGTAAGCACGTCGGAACTTGCAAAAGCGTCGGGGATGTCAGTGAAAACGGTGCGCCGATATCTGTCTGCGCTTATGGAAGAAGGAATTGTCGAGGGAATCGGGACGGCCAATAGCCCCAAGCGACGCTATCGCCTGCGTCGATAGGAACAGCTTGGAAGCTCGACAGGCTCATAACCCGGAGGTCGTAGGTTCAAATTCCGCCCCCGAGGCGGATGCCACCTGCGATTCCGATCAGTCCGCCACGCCCTCTCAGGAGGTCTAACCCATGGATCCCATTCTTGCCGAGGTCTACTCGACCGTTCTACCCGCCGCGCCAAGCGCACCGAGCGCGACCTCGGTGCGCTCAAGCAGGCCCTCGTCGCCCGCGAGGAAAAGCTCGAGCGCTAAAGGGGCCTACCCACCCTTGCCGGATTCGAACGTGGCAAGAACGGCTATGGAGTGGCCGTACTTCCCCTCATATAGTGGTGTCATCGAAGCTTCGCATGCACTTCGAACGGTTCCACGATAACGAGAAAGGGAAGCCGATGAAGAAGATTATCCTCTTGTGCAATTCCGGCATGTCTACGAGCCTCATGGTTCAGAAGATGAAGGATGCCGCCGCCGCCGAGGGCCTCGAGTGCGCCATTGCCGCTTACTCCACTGATAAGGCGGCAGAGGTCGCCTCGGATGCCGACTGCATTTTGCTGGGCCCTCAGATTCAGTTCCAAGCCGATGAAGTTCGCGCGGCATGCCCGGGCGTGCCGGTTGCCGTCATTGACATGGTGGCGTACGGCACGATGGATGGCAACGTTGCGCTTGCCCAGGCCAAATCCCTTATGGGTGAGAACTAGGAGGCGCGTCGCACATGGCATCCATGAACGGTATCATTGCCAAGATTTCTTCTTGGGGTAACGCTGTCAGCAAAAATACGATTCTCCAGGCGATTTCGTCGGGCATCATGTCGATGTTCCCCATCATCATCGTCGGATCGTTCGCAAGCTTGTTCTCGGGCATTCCCATTCCGGCTTATCAGGAGTTCCTTACAACGAGCGGCGTCAATGTGGCGCTTTCTGCCGTGGTGAACGCAACCACCAACATGCTCGGCCTGTTCTTCACCTACGGTGTTGCGCGCTCGTACGGTGAGAACATCGGGGTTAAGGCTCCTGCCGCCGGTGTGCTCGCCCTTGTTGTCTATGTTGCGCTGATGCCTACGCTGACTTCAGAAGATGGTGTGACGTCGCTTGCTTTTGACTATCTGGGCACTAAAGGCATGATCTTGGGCATCGTTATTGCGTTCCTTGCAACGAAGATCTTCCACCTTATTGTTTCTAAGAACATTGTTATTAAGATGCCCGCTGGCACGCCCGACTTTGTGTCCAACAGTTTCGTTTCGCTCATTCCCGCGTTTGCCATTGCGCTGTGCGCTATCGTGGTGCGCATGATCTTTGCGCTGACTCCCTGGGGCGACGCGTTCAGCTGTTTCTACGCTCTCATCCAGATGCCCATCCAGGGTCTGATTGGCGGCAACATCGCTTCCGTTGTTCTCATTAGCGTGATCATGTGCCTGCTGTGGTGCTTCGGCATTCATCCCGGTTTTATCACGAGCCTCATCGGCCCGCTCTTCATGATGCTCGATGGTGCCAACCAGGCCGCCTACGCTGCTGGAGAGGCTCTCCCCAACATCATCGGTATGAACTTCAATTACATTACGACCATCGCAATTGCCTACCCCGCCGTTCCCATTGCCATCCTTTTGGTCGCCCGTTCCGCCCAGCTGCGTACGGTCGGCAAGGTGGCGCTGGCGCCCGGTTTCTTTGGCATCAACGAGCCGATTATTTTCGGCCTCCCCATTGTGCTGAACCCCGTGGCTGCTATTCCGTTTATCGTGACGCCTCTTGTCAATGTCATTGGAATGTACGCGCTGCAGTCCCTGGGTATTGTGGCAAAATGCATCGGCATCCTGCCGTTCAACATCCCGGTGGTCATCACTGGCATGCTTTCCGGTGGTATCAGCATCGCCATCGCTGAGGTCGTGTTTCTCATCATCGATATCTTGATTTGGATTCCGTTTATCAAGGCGATGGACGCCGCCAAGCTCAAGGCGGAGCAGGAAGCGCAGGCGGCATAGTAACAAGTCCCCTTCATATTGCCGCGTTTGTATTGCGAGGTGGGCGGTGCTGCAGAAGCGCCGCCCACCTCGTTTTGTATACCGACGCCGCGTATTGCGCGGGCTCGATTCGTAGCGCCGTATGGATTGGATGGTGCGGACGACACCTCCACCACAAGGACGACGCCTCCCCACAAGAAGGGCCCCGGGCTGAACGCCCGGGGCCCTGTACTTGGAGTTGCCGATTATCTCTAGCCGGTTATAGCGCACAAGATTTACGCTGCGTTGACCTTCTTCTCCAGTTCATCGATACGGTTCTGCATGGCGTCGATCATGCGGTACAGGTCAACCAGCTCGCGTGCAAAAGCCTTGGTGATCTCGGTCGCCATGAGCTGATCCTCTGCATGAACTTGAATAAGCGATGCCGGGGCATTGACTCCCTGAGCTGCGGAGGAGATCATTTCCAGATGAACGTCGTGGCTTTCCAGAAAGTTTGCATCGCCATCTGCAATGAGGGCGGGAGACTCATCTGCTCGGCCATCTTTCGCGTGCTTGATGGCCTCCATGTAGGCGCTCTTTGCAGTGCCTGCTGTGCTGATGAGCTTAAAAACTTGCAGTTCTTCATCGGGAGTCATAGTGCAATATCCTTTCTGTTGTTGCGCGAGCGCAACAAGGCAGCGTTGCGCTCGCTTGTCCATGTGACATAAACAGCCGTGTGACTGATTGGCGAATTACAGGTTCGTACCATTCGATGCGATGACGTCGCGATACCAGAAGAATGACTTTTTAGGAATGCGCTCAAGCGTGCCAGCGCCCTCGTTGTCCCGGTCGACATAGATGAAGCCGTAGCGCTTCTTCATCTCTCCCGTGCCGGCGGAGACGAGGTCGAGCGTGCTCCAGGGCGTGTACCCCATCAGGTCCACACTGTCCTCATCGACCGCGTCGATCATGGCAGCTATGTGCGCGCGAAGGTAGGCGATGCGATAGTCGTCATCAACGCGCCCATCTACCACCTCGTCTACTGCGCCGAGGCCATTTTCTACCACAAAGAGCGGCTTTTGGTAGCGGTTGTAAAGCAGGCGGAGTGTCAGACGCAGGCCCATGGGGTCGAGCTGCCAACCCCAAGCGCTCGTTTCGAGGTAGGGGTTCTTCACGCCGCTCACCATGTTGCCGCCTGTCTTTTCGGCGTCGGCTTCGGTGCCGCTTTGCACCATCGATGAGTAGTAGCTAAAGCCAACGAAGTCTACCGTACCGGCGCGGAGAATCTCGTCATCTCCCGCCTCGCGCACAAGGGTAACCCCGCGTCGCTCCATGGCCTTGCATAAGAAGGAGGGGAGATAGCCGCGCACCTGCACATCCGCAAAGGCGAGCATATCGTTTTGGAAATCGTCTGCCGCCTTCGCGTCGAGCGGGTGGCAGGTTTTTGGATACACAATGCCCGCGAGTGTCATGCAACCGACCTTGAGGCCGGGATCGATCTCGTGCGCTCGGATGACCGCCTCAGCGCTTGCGACAAATTGGTGGTAGGCCGCCTGATAGATGGTGGGCCAATAGCCCTCGTCTCCCGGTCGCATATTGATGCCGGTGGGCGACCACGGATTGTACTCGGCAACGTTGATCTCGTTGAACGTGAGCCAATAGCGCACAGTGTCGCCGAACTCCCGGAAGCATACATCACAGTACCTCGCGAAGAAGTCCACGAGGCGCCTATCGCGCCAACCCCCGTACTTTCTCACGAGGCCAAGTGGCATCTCGTAATGCGAAAGCGTAACAACAGGTTCTATGTTGTAGCGCTTAAGCTCGGCAAATACGCTACGGTAGAAAGCGAGGCCGCGCTCGTTGGGCTCGATCTCGTCGCCTTCGGGGAAGATGCGGCTCCATGCGATGGAGAGGCGCAGGACCTTGAGTCCCATTTGGGCAAAGAGCGCTATGTCTTCCTTGTAGCGATGATAGAAATCCACGCCGTCGTGGCTCGGGTAGTAGACCCCTGCCTCAACGTCGGTCGTTATACGTCGAGGCGTATCGACCGCGCCGGCGGTCATCACATCGGCAACCGAGAGACCCTTGCCGTCTTCTTGATAGGCTCCCTCGCATTGATTTGCCGCCAAAGCGGCTCCCCATAGAAAATCAGCTGGTAACGCCATGCGCACCCCTTTCTTCTAGCCGCACAGGGCACGCATGAGGGTTTCGTAGCTGCCACCCTCTACGATGCAGCGTACCCGCTTCTCGTCGGTAAGAAGCCGTGCGGTCGTCTGATAGAACCGTTGAGTCACGTCTGCGGTTGAGTCGCAGATCGACGTAAGGATGATGAGTTGGACGTCATTGGTTTTCCAACGGATGGGGCGCTTGAGAACACCCACGACCACGAGGTTCTCGTCGGGAAGCACCTCTATGGGATGAGGCAGAGCTGCCAGGTTACCAAAATCGGTGCTTCCATGTTTCTCACGCTCCAACACGGAGCCGAGGAAGTTGTCCGGTAGGGGTCGCACTTGTCGGACGAGTTCGCAGAGTTCGGCGAGCGCGTCGTCTCGACGCCGCGACGTGAGGCCCGTGAAAAAGAACTCTGGCCGGTAGAACCGGCGTAGATATGAGCTATCCCCCAGTTCAAGTCTATGGCGTACGCGGTTCATATCGCGCGCCTCAAGGAAGCTGTTCACCTGCATGATGGGCTTGGGAACCGCTCGGTCAATGGGGACGGACGAGAAGATGTAGTCGAATGTATTGAGGTCGATGTGGTTGAGCTCAAAGACGCTGCAGACGGTGAGCTCGCTGATGTAATCGCCGAATGCCTCTTCAAACTGATAAGCAAAAAAGCGCGAGCTCGATTTACCCGTCGCACAAACCAGGAGCACACGGCTCTTATGAGGAATGCGTCGCTGCATGACGAGTCCCATTTGAAACATTATGGTGAAGTAGGCAATCTCGTGCTCGGATACGGGGCGTCCGTAGTGAGCAGCGAGTGGCAATGCCGCCTGCTGCGCCAGTGCGTGGGCGAAGGGGTAGGTGCGGCGTGTTTCTGCAAGCTGGGGGTTTGTGATTTCGATGCCATAGCGCATGCGTATATCAAATGCAATGAGATGGTTTCCCAGCATAAGGCGCAGACGCAAATTATCGCTGAAGTCGACGCCGTACATATCGTAGATGGCATCGAGCATAGGGTCGATGAGATGCTGGATATCCTCCGAGATAACGAGGTTCCCATCGAGTCCGAATGTGTCGTGGCGCACGACACCGCCGGCAACGAAGGCGGCTATGAGCTGGACCTCGCCTTCGGTATCGTCAAGCGGGATGTCGCGTTCTTCCAGCTGTTCTATAACGACGTGCGCGCAATGTCGGTCGTGCTCCGCGCCCTCCCAGGTGTTTCGCCCGGAGACGTCCTCTATGATATGGCCACGGTGGCAGCGTGCGCTTGACACCACGAGATAGAGAATGAATGTTTCGAGGGCGGCCTCGGACATTACGACGTTTTCGGCAGCAAAGGTCTGCACGACAAGGTCTCCGATGATTGCCGCGGCTTGATCTTGTACGCTGTGGTAATCATCAAAACCGACCGTATGGAATCGCAAGCAGTGCATGATTGCCTTGCGGAAGGCAAATTCGTCTCCGACGGCTCTCATCCCGTATCCAGGGACACGCTCCACCGTGAGGCCGGAGCGGGTGAGGATAGACTCTGCATGGCGAATTTCCTGCGAGAGTGTCTTGGTAGAGACAAACAAGGCTTCCGACTCGTCCGCGAGCTTGAAGAACGATCCGCTTATGAAGCGCTCTACGAGATACATAAGACGCTCTTCGGCGGTTTCAGGCGTGTGGCGGGCAATGCGTTGTAGGCTACGCTGTCGCCAGGCATGGTAGCGCTCAGCGTCGTTAATCTCGAGGCGGTATCCGTGGCGTGGCTTGGAGACAAGCTCGGCGCCGCTTTCTGCAAGGTTCTGCCGGAGCGCCTTAAGGCGCGTGCGCGTCGTCTTCTCGCTCTTTTGAATATATTGGGCAAGTTGTTCTGCCGTTACATAGTCACTCTGCTCGATGAGCTCAAGAAGATTGAGGAGCTCCCTATCCATGTCGCCCCCTAGGGCATCGGGGCATTTCGCCGCATTTAGATATCGTTGATAGAAATACTATACGAGCGCTACGCCTAGCAGCTCAATTGCCTCATTTACCGGATTGCGCGCGGAAAAAGCCGTCCTTGAGCGGACGGGGACGTCCTATACCATGGGTGGCAAACGGCAGAGTACAACCGATGGCGCAAAGTGAGTCTGTTCTCGCTGTGCGCGTAAAGGAGGCGCTTGGGATGAAGGTCATTTTTAGGGCAGACGACCTGGGCATGAGCGAGGGCATCAACTACGGTATCGCCAAAGTCATCTCTTGCGGACCGATTACGAGCGTTGGGCTCATGCCCAACATGCCAGCTGCCTCCCACGGCTTCGACCTCGTTGCTGCAAGCGGTGTGAGTGTGGGGCAACATACAAACATCTGTCTTGGTAAGCCGGTTTCTGACCCCGCGTCCATTCCCTCACTCGTGGATGAACACGGGGAGTTCTGTTCTAGCAGAACCATCAGGGCGCGCACGGAGGACACCATCGTGCTCGAGGAAGCGGAGCGCGAAATACAGGCGCAGCTCGATCGGTTTCGTGCGCTGACCGGGCGCGACCCGGCGTACTTTGAGGGCCATGCCGTGTTCTCCCCGACGTTTTTTCAGGCACTTCAGAACGTCGCGGAGCGCAATGGGTTCTTCTACATCAACCCCATGGATCCGGTCTGGAGTGAGAAGTGGGGTGTGGTGTGTGCAAAACCCTATCACCTCGATGATCGAGGCCTGTACGATCCGCGCAAGTACTTGTTTGACGACGAGGCCGACATTGCGCGTCACGCCTGCAGCATGCTCGTATTCCACCCGGGGTACCTGGATCAATATGTGCTCGACCACTCGTCCTTTACCTTGATTCGTCCCATGGAAACGGCGTTTCTGGTGAGTGAGGAGCTTGAGCAGTGGATCGAACAGAAGCACGTGCAGTTGGTGAATTTTGAAAACTACTGCGAGGACTAGGATGTTGCGAAAGTCGCAGCTAAGAACGGGGCGCCATCTGGCTTCGGACGCCCGTGCTGTAACGGTGGCGCACCATAGAGAAAGGACGAATATGAATAAACCCGAACACTTCCTCTGGGGCGTGTCGACGGCGGGCCACCAGACCGACGGCGGCGACGCGGCTGCCGACACCACCTTCTTGGAGCATGTGGAGCCGACGGTTTTTAAGGAGCCCGCGGGAGACGCCTGCCGCAGCTGGGAGCGTTGGGAGGACGACCTCAACTGTGTTGCTGAGATGGGGCTCAACGCGTATCGCTTCTCCGTTGAGTGGTGTCGCATCGAGCAGGAGGAGGGCGTCATCGACCAGGCGGCCCTCGATCACTACGACCGCCTGATGGATGGTTGCCTGGAGCGCGGTATCCAGCCGGTGCTCACGCTTTGCCACTTTACCTGTCCTCATTGGTTTGCCAAACGGGGTGGTTGGCTCGCGCCCGACGCTGTCGACCTCTTTGCGGCGCATGTGCGGCGCGTTATGGAGCTCGCCCGCGGCCGCGCCGCTGCGGTGGTGACACTTAACGAGCCCAACCTCAACCAGCTCCTCGCCAACGGTGCGATGCCTCCCGAGGCGTTTGCCTTCCAGCAGGTGGTGCTGCATGCCGCAGCGGCAAAGGCGGGCGTTGCGCATTACCGTGCGGGCAACGTGCAGGACATCGACGAGTTCGACGCAATGGACGAGGCTATGGCGCGCGCTCATCGCCGTGCTGTGGAGGTGGTGCGTGAGGTAGCGCCGGGTACCCCTGTGGGACTCTCGCTTTCAGTAGTGGACGACGACTGGGCCACACCCGCCGGCCGTGCCATTTGCGAGCGTAAGCGCGAACTCTGCTATGGCAAGTGGGTTGATGCCATTCAAGGGGATGACTTCATCGGCGTGCAAAACTACGAGCGCATGGTCTTTGGCGACGAAGGGCTCATCGCACCCGATCCTACCCAGCCCATCAACGGTATGGGCACGCAGGTGGAGCCCGGCTCGCTTGCGGGTGCAGTGCTCTACATCCACGAGCTCACGGGCCTTCCAGTCGTCGTTACAGAGCATGGCATCTCTACCGAGGACGATCATCTGCGCTGCGACTTCATCCGCGCATCGCTGCCCGCGCTTGCGGGGCTTGTGCGGCGCGGGCTGTCAGTGCTGGGGTACTTCCACTGGACGCTTATGGACAACTTTGAGTGGATTTCTGCTTTTGACAGTCGACTGGGGCTTTATGAGGTCGATCGTCGTGACGGTACGTACGACCGCATCGCAAAGCCAAGCGCGCGCGTGTACGCGGATGTGGTTCGCACGCTCAATGGGCGGATGTAGATGCGTTCGCGCAAGGAGATGGGCACGCGGCGCCTATATCGGTGTTGCGAAGGCAAGGGGAGATGACGTATGCAGGCGCTACGCGTAAGTGATAACGGCAGGTATCTTGTGACGGAGGACGGCGCGCCCTTTACGTGGATAGCCGACACCGCTTGGACGCTGCCGCAGCGTATAAAAGCCGATGACGTGGAATACTATCTGCGTCGCCGTAAAGAGCAGGGCTTTACTGTGCTGCAGATGGTTGCCCTTGACCCCGAGCGCGATGTACTCATGCGCTCACCCGCGGGCGAGCCGGCACTTATCAACGGTGACCTCGAACATCCCAATGAGCGCTATTTTTCCTATCTTGATTGGGTGCTCGATCGTGCTGAACACTACGGCTTTCACGTGCTTCTGCTTCCTGTGTGGGGGCAGTTGGTGACAGGCGACAACTGGATGGGTGGCACGTTTGGTATAACGGTGACCGGCGAGAACGCCTACGACTTTGGCAAGTGGATTGGCGCGCGGTATGCCTCACGAAAGAACATCGTGTGGTGTTTGGGCGGCGACCGGCAGCCGGTTCACCGCGGTGTTGATTACCGTTCGGTGTGGCGGCGTATGGCAGAGGGCCTTGCCGAGGGCGTCCTCGGCAGCCCGCTGCCCGCTGATGCGCCCCGCGAGGCGTGGCGCCGGTTGCCCCTTGCCTATCATCCAAGTTGTGAAGACCAAAATCACTGCTCGTCTTCTACCTATTGGGGCGATGACGAGCGATGGCTTGCGCTAACCATGCTGCAGTCGGGTCATGGCCCAGGCGCGTGCAGCTGGAAGCTTGTCGAGGCGGAGCATGAACAGCCTGGTTCCGCGCGTCCCGTTTGGGATGGCGAGCCGGCGTATGAGGACATGCCCACGAGTTGGCCGCCGACCGGTCCACGTCATGGGACATGGATGGTGCGACGCCGAGCGTACTGGTCGGTGCTCGCCGGGGCGTTTGGAGTTACCTATGGACACTGCTCGGTGTGGAGCTCCATTGCCGAGAAGGAACGAAACGATATGTTTCACGTGGATTGGTTTGAAGCGCTCGACGCCGAGGGGGCAAATCAGATGCGCTATCTGCGAGCCTTCCTCGATGAGTCTGGTGTTGTTGGCTCCCTTCCGTGTCCGCATGCCGTGGTTTCGCCTGGGACGGATGATTTGGCTGCGCATGTGCAAGTGAGTTGTGCGGAAGATGGCGCGCGCCTTTTCGCTTACTTGCCCAGCGGCGGCACCGCGTGCCTGCAGATGCCCGAGGGCTGGGTGACAGCATGGTGCTGGTGGTACAGCCCGCGCACCGGTGATATATGTGGTCCCGTGCCGGAGATCGTAGCCGACGGGTGCGCTACTGTGCGTGCCCCGAGCGCGGGAGAAGGCGAGGATTGGTTGCTCATGGCCGATGCGGAGCGCAGCGAGGTGCCAATACATCTCTGCTCGTACGGGGAGCCTGTGGAGGTTGGAAAACTTGATAAAGTGTTCGCGTGGTAAGACTGAATGTGGAGCAACCTTCACAACCTTGGGCAGCCGGCTTGCAATCGCGCAGGCGGGAGCGTAATAACTCTCTTGCGCAAAGGCGCGTCCAGACATTGCGGGGTGGAGCAGTCTGGTGGCTCGCCCGGCTCATAACCCGGAGGTCGTAGGTTCAAATCCTGCCCCCGCGACCAAGAACTTGCAGCTCGTCGGCCTAGCCGGCGAGCTTTTTGTTATTCCGGGACTGTGGGGTCGACCCGATTCTCAACTTTTCGGTCGAAAATCTCGATCTGTAACAGGTGGACCCGATTTGGGCCGCTAACTGTTACAGATCTAGATTGTTGAGGATGGGCCGAGGGATTTGTCTCGATTTGTAACAGTAAGACCCGGTATTGGCCGGTAGATGTTACAGATTTAGACATTTGGGCAGGGCGGGATCCGTTTGTCTAAATCTGTAACACGAGGGACGGTTTTTGCTGAGTTACTGTTACAGATTTAGATTTTCCGGCAGTCCGGTTTGGTTTGTCTCGATCTGTAACGGTTGGGGGTCAAAAGTCGGTCTAGATGTTACAGATTTAGATTGTCGAGAACGGGCCGAGGGGAATGTCTCGATCTGTAACAGTTAGACCTTATTTTGCCGAGTAGTTGTTACAGATTGAGACAAACCGGGAGTCGGCCCCGCCCCCATCCACCAGCCGCTACCTGCTATCCGCCGATTTCAGCTGCGGCTCCGTACCTCCCAGACCGTATCCTATAGACAACTACGTGGCATCATCGCCGCCGCGCCTATAAGAGAGGAATGTCCATGACCGCACCTGCATCAAAGCTGCTTCAGCCCATTACGGTTGGCCCGCTCGAGCTCAAGAACCGCATTATGTTCCCGCCGCTGACCACCGGCTACGAGGAGCGCGACGGCTCCATCGGCGAGCGCAGCCTGGCTTTTTACGAGCGCCTTGCCCGTGGCGGCGTGAGCTACATCGTCATCGGCGACGTCGCTCCCGTCATGACCGCAAGCCCCACGCCCAAGCTGGCAGCCGACGCCCAGATCCCCACGTTTAAGGCGCTGGCCGACGCCGTCCACAAGCACGGGGCCAAGGTTGCGCTGCAGCTGTTCCACCCCGAGTACGACGTGCCCGGCGTCGGCCGCATGGTCATGGGTTCCATGGCCGCCGCCAAGGCCGCGCAGGAGGCCAAGGCCGCCGGCGACGAGGAAACCTTCGCCGCCAAGATGGCCGAGTCCAACGAGATCCGCAAGCAGGCCTACGCCAAGCTGCACCACGACATGCAGCACTTTGTGAACGAGGCCAGCGTTGAGCAGCTCACCCAGATCAAGGAAGCCATCGCCGCCTCGGCCGCCCGCGCGCAGCAGGCCGGTATCGACGCCATCGAGGTCCACGGCGACCGTCTGGTGGGTTCGCTGTGCTCCGCGATCCTCAACAAGCGCACCGACGAGTACGGTGGCTCGTTTGAAAACCGCGTCCGCTACGCGCTGGAGGTCGTCGCCGCCATTAAGGAGGCCGCGCCGCAGCTGATGGTGGAGTACAAGCTCCCCGTGATCATGGAGAATCCCGACGGCACGCCGCGCGGCAAGGGTGGCCTGCAGCCCGACGAGGCCTGTGAGTTTGCCAAGCTGCTCGAGGGCGCCGGCATCGACATGATCCAGGTTGCGCAGGCAAACCACACCGGCAACATGGGCGACACCATTCCGCCCATGGGCGCCATGCCCTACAACTGGACGCTGCCCGTGGCCGAGCGCGTCAAGGCCCTGGTCTCCGTGCCGGTGGCAACCGTCGGCCGCGTGGTTTCGGTCGAGGCCGGCGAGAAGATCCTGGAAGACGGCTCGGCAGACATCGTCGCCTATGGCCGTTCGCTCATGTGCGACCCCGACATTGCGCTGAAGGCCGCCACGGGTGAGCCCATCCGCGAGTGCCTCAACTGCAACAAGGGCTGCGTCGACGCGATTCAAAACCGCAAGTACATCTCGTGCGTGCTCAATGCCGAGAACGGCGACGAGGCGACCATCGCCATCAAGCCGGGCGAGGGCGACAAGAAGATTGCCGTGGTGGGCGGCGGTATTGCCGGCCTGGAGGCTGCGCGCGTGGCGGCCAGGCGCGGCTACGACGTGACCGTCTACGAGGCGAGCGATCACTTGGGCGGCCAGATTGTGCTGGCGGCCGCGCCTCCGCGCAAGGACGAGATCATGCGCTCGGTCGAGTATTACGAGAAGATTCTGCCTGGCCTGGGCGTGAAGGTTGAGCTCAACCACGTTGCTACTGCCGAGGACCTCAACGCCGCCGACGCCGCGATTGTGGCCGTGGGCGCGCACGACGTGGTCATCCCCGTCCCGGGCGCCGACTCGGAGAAGGTCGTCTCGAGCTGGGACGTGCTGGCCGGCAAGGTGGAGCTTACGGGCCGCGTCGCCGTCATTGGCGGTGGCTTGGTGGGCACCGAGACTGCCGGGTACCTGCTGCAGCACGGCTGCGAGGTGGCGATCGTGGAAATGCTCGACAAGATTGCCGCAGGCGAGTCCGAGACCATTCTGCCGCTGATCATGAGCGACTTTGCCGAGCACAACGTGGAGCAGCACGTGAAGACCCGCCTGACCGCCATTACCGACGAGGGCGTGGAGGCCGTGCGCACTACCGAGGACGGCGCCGAGGAGCCGGTGAAGATTGCCTGCGATTACGTGGTGATGGCCGTGGGCTCCAAGGCCAACGCGTTTGACCTGGACGGCGTGACGGTGCCCGTGACTTGCGTGGGCGACTGCTCGGGCGAGCGCACCGCCGACATCGCGAGCGCCATTCGCACGGCATATCACGCGGCCAACGAGCTGTAGTTGAACATCGCGGCCAGGCGGGACGGTAGCACGGATCCGTCTCGCCCGGCTGTGTCCCATCGGGTGTCAACCGGTGCGGGGCCTGCAAGCGCAGCAGGCCCCGCCCTTTTTGTTTTGCTCCGGTGGATGGCAATGCGCGGTAATCATGAGGAGTAAGGACGTCTACTGCCTTGCCGATTACTCAAAATTATTGGGGGAGGGGTTAATAACTATATCCTCTATGCCAAAGGACATAAAGAGATGCCAATTTTGTTGACAAGCGAATGACGATTAGCTGCGAGTCAGCTACCAGCGTAAATAATCGATAAAGAAATGTCGTAAATTGGTGCCAAATGCCCAGATAACACCGCGTCTATTTTAATTAACCGCTTTGAGCAAACAGTAAAATGCTACTATCTAACTTGCACGTAAGAAAGCAGATTAACGGTTAAGGCTAAGAAGTGGCAGGTATGTCGGAAGCAACAAGGACTCGCACGCATGCGCCCGAGGTTAGGCAGCGCGCCGTCGAGATCCTCCAAGAGGGGGTCGGTCATCGCGCCCTCGCCGCGGAGCTTGGCATTCCCCAGGCCACGGCTCGTCAGTGGGCCCGCGCGTATGCCGTGGGCGGTGCCGACGCCGTTCTCAACGCCGGTTCGCATCATCACACCTATTCGTACGAAGTTAAGCTCGCCGTGGTCAAGGACCGCTTGGAAAACGGCTTAACGGTTCGCGAGGCCATGATCAAGCACAAGATTCCCAGCGAGTCTTCGGTCAAGGCTTGGTGCCGCCAGTATCGCGAGAGCGGTGAGTCCGCGCTGGTTGATAAGCCGCGCGGTCGCAAGCCGCGCGTTAAAAAGGCGGAATAGCGAACGGGATGGTGCGCCCACAGGGGCGCATTTTTCTTGCCGCGCCAACTTTTTGGACCGTCGTGAGCCTACTGGAACATCCTCCAAAGTGGTTAATAAACCGCGCGCAGTGGCCCGTGCGCCCGCCGTCGCGATAGGGGGAGCGTTGCCTCTCTGCTCCAAAGCGGACAGACTCCTTACCCCGTACGCCTAAAACTCCCCAGTTGACCGAAAACCCGCCGCCGCTACTCCTCAACTGAGCTATAACGTTAAACAATTGCAGCGTTTTTGCTTGGGGGAGTGATGGTATGACGCTACTGTATTTCCTTACCCTGTTTCCGCTGGTACCGGCGCTGGGCATGCTGCTCGCGCGCGGTGACCGCGCCCGCGATGCGGTAGGGCTTGTAGGCTCCGGCATCATTATGGCGGTGACAGTTGTAGTCGCCGTCATGTTTTTTGGCGCGGGACCGCAGAGCTTCGAGGTGGCACCGGGCACCTCGCACGTGCTCTCCATCATCAGCTCCGCCATCGATGTCATCCTGTGCGCCATCATTCTGTACAACGCGCGTAAATATAAGAGCACGCTCACCACGGTGCTCGGCGTGGTGCAGCTGGTGGGTTCGGTTGCCTTCGCTGCCATGACGCTGCCCGCGGCCGAGGTTGTCACCGCCACGCCGCTCTACCTGGATTACATGAGTGTGATCATGGTGCTTGCCGTCGGCATTGTCGGCAGCCTAATCTGCGTGTACGCCCTGGGCTACATGAAGGACTTCCAGGCCCACGACGAGCACGAGGCAGCGCTGCGCGGGCAGGCGGCGCCCGACCGACGCCCGCAGTTCCTGGCGCTTATGTTCCTGTTCCTCTCCGCCATGTTCGTCATCGTGACAAGCGACAACCTTGAGTGGCTGTTCTGTGGCTGGGAAATCACCACCGTGTGCTCGTTCCTCATGATTGGCTACACGCGCACGCCCGAGGCCATCAAGAACGCCTTTACCCAGATCATCCTTAACATGCTGGGCGGCATCGCGTTTTTGGCCGGACTCATGTACCTGCACGTTAACGGCATGCCGCTGACCATCTCGGGCATGATCGAGCTTTCCGGCGCCGGAACCGCGCAATCCGCGCTGCTGGTGATGCCGGTCGTCCTGCTGTCGCTCGCCGCACTCACCAAGGCCGCACAGATGCCGTTCCACACTTGGCTATTGGGTGCCATGGTTGCCCCCACTCCCACGAGCGCCCTGCTGCACTCGTCAACCATGGTCAAAGCCGGCGTGTTCCTGATGGTCAAGCTCAGCCCGCTCTATGCCATCTATCCCGTGACCGGCTTTATGGTCACGAGTGTGGGTGCCATCACGTTTTTGCTCGCTGCCCTCATGGCCATCTCGCAGAGTAACGCCAAACGCGTGCTCGCGTACTCCACCATTTCCAACTTGGGCCTCATCAGTGCCTGCCTGGGCGTCGGCGCGCCCGAGGCCGTGTGGGCCGCGATCTTCCTGATCCTGTTCCATACGGTGGCAAAGTCGCTGCTGTTCCTGTGCGTGGGCACGGCCGAGCATCATATCGGCAGCCGCAATATCGAGGACATGGACGGCATGTTCAGCCGCATGCCGCACCTGACGCGCCTGATGATGCTGGGCATTATGGGCATGTTCGTGGCCCCGTTTGGCATGCTCGTGTCCAAGTGGGGCGCCCTGGTGGCGTTTGCCCAGACCGGCAACGTGCTCATGATCATGGTGCTTGCCTTTGGCTCGGCCGCGACGTTCTTCTTCTGGGGCAAGTGGCTTGCCAAGCTTTCGGGCGTCGACCCCACGGCTCAAAACGTTGAGGTCAATGTCCATAAGACCGAATGGATGGCCCTCAACACCATCGCCGCGCTGCTGATTCTTTGCTGCGTGGCGTTCCCGCTCATCTCGAGCGGCCTGGTGTCGCCTTACTTGGCCATGGTGTTTGGCCGCGTGCCGTACGTTATTGGCAAGGACTCCATGTATCTGATGGTGGTTATCGTGGCGTTTATCGCCGTGGTGCTGCTGACTTCATTCCGCGTGAGCAACAAACCGCACGTAAACGTATATCTTTCGGGCGTGGGAACCGACAATTACCGCCATTTCCGCGGCTCGATGGGACACGAGGTGAAGGCCGAAAAGCGCAATTGGTACTCGGAGGACGCCCTTGGCGAGAAGCGTATTGGCCCCGCGGGTAGCGTCGTGTGTTGCAGCATTATCTT
Organism: uncultured Collinsella sp.; assembly: GCA_958415525.1. GTDB lineage: Bacteria > Actinomycetota > Coriobacteriia > Coriobacteriales > Coriobacteriaceae > Collinsella. Next base: position 95,139 of record CATYZE010000003.1, read on the forward strand.
GTTTGCGCTGCTGTGTTGCGCGTGGATTGGGCCCGAGAGACTTGCCATGAGCGCGCCCTCGGTGTTGCGCGGCAAGTATTTTGAAGGTTCGGGTGTCGTGGGCATATTTATTGGTACCGTGGCGTTTGCCCTGCTGGCGCCGCTTGTGGGCGGCCTGATTGACGGCCTTGACCGTAAGCTTTCGGCTCGCATGCAGGGCCGCGTGGGTCCGCGCCTTCTGCAGCCCTTCTACGACGTTGCCAAACTGCTGCGCAAGGCCCCTGCCAGCGTAAACACCATGGACGATACCTATATGGCATGTGCGCTCATCTTTACCGTGGTAGGCGGCGGCATCTTTGTGTCGGGTTCCAACACGCTGCTGTGCGCTTTTATGGTGACGCTCGCCGCGATCTTTGTGGTGCTGGCGTCCGCCTCGACGCAAAGCCCGTTTGCGCAGGTCGGCGCCGATCGCGAGTTGCTGCAGGTTATGAGCTACGAGCCCGCCGTTCTGCTGATGAGCGTGGGCCTGTATCTCGCCACCGATAGCTTTGATTCCATCGCCGTGACCGGGCAGTCGGCGCCCATCATCGTGTACAGTGCGCCCATTTTCCTGGCGCTGCTTGCGGTGCTTACCATCAAGCTGCGCAAGTCGCCGTTCGATCTTTCGTACTCGCATCACGCGCATCAGGAGATCGTCCAGGGTATCGCCACCGAGATGAGCGGCAGCACGCTGGCCAAGATGACCCTTATGCACTGGTGCGAGACCGTGCTGTTTTTGATGTGGGTGGGCATGTTTTTTGTTTGGGACAACCCGGTGAGCTGGGTGGTTGCCCTGGTCGTGATGGTCGCGACGTATTTTGTCGAGGTACTGATCGATAACACCTTCGCCCGTAGCACCTGGCGCAGCTGCTTTAAGCTCGGCTGGGGCGTGGCGCTGGTGTTTGGCCTGCTCAACCTTATGCCCATCCTCGTTGACGTATTTATTTAGGAGGCGGCATCCATGGATCATAAAATGTCGCGCTCGCCGTGGGTTATTCATTACGACGGCTCGAGCTGCAACGGATGCGATATCGAGGTGCTGGCCTCGCTCACGCCGCTGTTCGATGCGGAGCGCTTTGGCGTGGTCAACACCGGTAACCCCAAGCATGCGGATATCTTTTTGGTGACGGGTTCGGTCAACGCGCAAAACCTGCCCGTCGTGCGCCAGATCTACAACCAGATGCTCGAGCCCAAGTGCGTGGTGGCGTGCGGCATCTGCGCGTGCTCGGGCGGCGTGTTCCGCGATGCCTACAACGTGATCGGCGGCGTGGACCGCGCGATTCCCGTGGACGTGTACGCGCCCGGGTGCGCCATTCGCCCCGAGACGGTGATCGATGCCATCGTGGAGGCGTGCGGCATCCTGGACCAGAAGGAGGCCGTGATGCGCGCCGGCGGCGATCCGCTCACCGTGGGCGGCGCCGCCACCTGGGACGGTGGCGTTGAGCTGGGCGAGGACGGGTTTGTGGCCGCGGGGGCCGGGGCTGGGGCCGGTGCCGACGCGGGCGCCGCTAACGGTGCACCCGTCGCTGCTGACGGCGCTGCCGACGAGCCCGCCGCTGCAAAGGAGGCCGAGTAATGCAAAAGGCAATCTATACCACCGTCGGGATCGATGAGCTGCTGCCGCATGTGCAGGCGCTCAAGGGTGCCGGCGCGCGCTTTGTGCAGATGCACGCCGAGCGCTGCGTAGACGACGGTTCGTATCGCCTGGTCTATACGTTTATCAACGTCCGCGCCGCGCAGGAACAGATTGCGCAGGACGGTAGCTATGCGATTGAGAATCTGGTGGTCGAGGGTATCGACCAGTACCAAGAGATCCCGTCCATCAGCTCGTACTATCCGGCGGTGTTCCCGTTTGAGAACGAGGCACATGACCTGTTTGGACTTGCCATCACCGACATGCAGATCGACTTTAAGGGCTTTTTCTACCAGGTCTCGACTGCCGAGCCCATGAGCGTGATTACGCCCGAGGTGAAGGCTGCGCGCGAGAAGGCCATGAAGGTCCGCGCCGCTGCCGAGGCCAAGGCGCGCAAGGCCGCGGCCGAGAAGGCTGCCGCTGCCGAGAAGGCCGCCGCTGCTGCGGCTGCTGCAGGGGAGGGTACTGCGAGCGCCGGCGACGCCACGGGCGCCGCCGCTCAGCCCGCTGCGGCTGCCGGCTCCGATGCTCAGCATGACGAGGCCGCGGCCAAGGCCGCACTTAAAGCCGCCGAGATGGAGGCAAAGCTCGCCGCCATGGATCCCGAGAAAGCGGCCAAGGTCCGCGCGGCGCTTGCCGCCAAGGCCGCCCGCGACAAGCAGAAAAAGGAGGCGTAAGGTCCATGGCACATCGCTCCGTTATTCCGTTTGGCCCGCAGCACCCGGTGCTGCCCGAGCCGCTTCATCTAGACCTGGTGATCGAGGACGATCGCGTCATCGAGGCAATTCCGCAGATCGGCTTTGTGCACCGCGGGCTCGAGAAGCTCACCGAAAAGCGCGACATGCATCAGTTTGGCTACATCGCCGAGCGCATCTGCGGTATTTGCGCCGTGGGCCACAGCTACGGCTATGCCAGCGCCTGCGAGCGCATGCTCGACATCGAGGTGCCCGGCCGCGTGCAGTATATTCGCACCATTCTGCACGAGCTTTCGCGCATCCACTCGCATCTGCTGTGGCTGGGCCTGCTCGCCGACGCCTTTGGTTTTGAGGCGCTGTTCTATCGGTCGTGGACCCTGCGCGAGCAGATTCTCAAGATCTTTGAGAGCACGTGCGGCGGGCGCGTGATTCTGTCGATTAACGAGATCGGCGGCCTTAAGCACGATATCGAGGACTCCGAGCTGGCGGGCATTGTCCAGACACTCGATGCCATGCGTCCCGACTACGAGGCTCTGGTGCATACGTTTATGGATGATGCCAGCTGCGGCGAGCGTCTGCATGGCGTGGGCGTGATCAGCAAGAAGGACGCGCTGGAGCTTTCGATGGGCGGTCCGTTCGGGCGCGCCTCGGGCGTGGACTACGACGTGCGCATGTTCGGCGACGGCGCCTATGCGGATCTGGCTGCGTTTGAGCCCATCGTGGCGACCGACGGCGATTGCTACGCTCGCTGCCAGGTGCGTTGCGCCGAGGTCACGCAAGCTATGGACATTATTAAGGAGCTTGTTGGCAAGATTCCGCACGACGGTATCGGTGGGCGCACCAAGCTCACACCGGCCGACGGCGCGCGCGGCGAAGTTGTGATTGAGCAGCCGCGCGGCGAGGCGTACTACTATGTGCGCGGCAACGGCACCAAGAACCTGGACCGCTTCCGCGTGCGCACGCCGACGTCGCAGAACCTGGCGGGTCTGACGCATGCGCTGCAGGGCGTGCTCATCGCCAACGTGCCCATGATTATCCTGACCATCGACCCCTGCATTAGCTGCACGGAAAGGTAGGCGCGGCATGAGTTTACTGACATTTGCCAAGACGGCCTTGGGCTCTATGGTCAAGCAGCCGGTCACGGTGTGCTATCCGCAGGAGAAGCTGGCGGCGCCCGAGCGCTTGCGCGGGCACATCGTCAACGACATGGACGTGTGCATTTGCTGCGGCATGTGCGCGCGCCGCTGCCCGGCGGGCGCGCTCGCGGTCGATCGCAAGGGAGGAACGTGGTCGATTGACCCGTATGCCTGCGTGGTGTGTGGCGAATGCATCGAAAGCTGCCCCAAGCACTGCCTGACTATGGACACCGCCCGCACCCCAGTCGCGGCGGACAAGACGCCCACGGTAGAAACCCAGCCGGAATAGCGCTGAAATAGGGCCGGCGGGGCAAAAATGCCCCGCCGGCCCCGCGCTTGAGCGCGCGGTCAGGCCGCCGCGAACAAAACTATGCCGGTTTACTACGATAAATCGCCAACCTCCAACCACACCGCATTCGGCAAAAACAAAACCGCAGGTAGACGGCTTGCGACTTTGCGAAAAAAAGCGGGTGTGGTCGGGGATTTCGTTTTTATCATAGTAAACCGGCATAGTTTTGAAATGGTGCCGTATTGGTAGCAGCCCCTGATCCCCCCCCGGGGACGGAGGAAAACGGATCTTTTTGGCTCGTCGATCTCGAGTCGCACCCGTTTTCCTGCGAAAACCCTCGTGTCTCAACTTTGTTGAGACATTTGTCTCACGCCCAAAATCGAATCTGGAACATGTGTCACCTGCCCTAATTGTGTCTCATTCCGTAACTTTAGGCTGATGCAAGGTCTGATCCTGCGAGAAGGGAGACACGATGGGTAAGTACACGAGGGGTCTCTTGGCGGTGATACTTGCCGTAGTGCTGGTATTGCCAGCCGCAGCATTTGCCATGCTGCCCGAGGCCAACGCCAGGTCCAGCACAGGAATGGACGGACCGACAGTGAGCGGAACGGTCGTCGACCCCGACACCAGCGGACGCTGGGAAAAATGGGCTGCCGGCCACAGCGGTAATAAAGTTACGACCCAAAACGTCGGCCGAATCTGGACCGACAAGACGGTCAAGGCAACCGGAAAAGACGAAGCGTCAGACTTTTTGACTACGCTTTCGGCGATGTCCTCGACATCTAATTCGACCGTGACGGTCACCACACCACTCGACATTGTGATGGTGCTGGATGCCTCTGGCTCGATGGATGATCATATGGGCGGAGGCGACAAGACCAAGCGTATTGATGCGCTGAAGAACGCTGCGAATAGCTTTATCGATACCATCGCCAAGCAAAACGAGAGCATCGAGGGCGTCGATAAGCAGCATAGGGTTGCCATCGTTAAGTTCGCGGGCAATAAGACCGACGAGGTCGGCAATGCTATTTATCGTGACGGAGGGTACTCATACAATTACACACAGGTAATGAAAGAGCTGACCTATTGTTCCGGCAGCAATGCGAATGACCTCAAGAACAATACAATTAATAAAATTCAGCCTGCCGGTGCCACGCGCGCCGACTATGGTTTGCAGCTGGCCGCGAAGACGCTCGCTTCTGGCCGCGCGGACGCCAAGAAGATCGTTGTGTTCTTTACCGACGGTACTCCAACGAGCCAAAGTAAGTTCGATTCTACAGTCGCCAACGCTGCTGTGACGGCTGCCAAGGAGATGAAGGACGGCAAAGCTACCGTCTATACCATCGGCATCTTTGATGGCGCGGATCCCAAAGCCAGTGTCGAAAAATCAACTACAAGCCAAGAGAATAAGTTCATGCAGGCCGTGTCGAGCAACTACCCCAATGCTACGGCATGGAACACTCACGGCACACGTGCGGATAATTCCGACTACTATAAGTCGGCGACCAATGCCGACGAGCTCAAGAAGGTCTTCGACGACATTTCAAAGGCCATTACGTCTGAAGCACCTCATCCGACCAAAATCCCTACGGGTTACGACGCGAACAAGTCCGGCTATGTTACGTTTACCGACGAGCTGGGCGACTTTATGCAGGTCGACGGCTTTACCGAAGCCATCATCAACGGTACGTCGTTTACCAAGACGAGCGAGACGTTCAACAAGGAAACCAATACCGACACCTATGAGTTTTCCGGCAAGGCAAAAGACCTGCTCATTACCGTGCAGCGTGCCGGTGACGATAATCCCCAGAAGGGCGATATCGTAACGGTCAGCATCCCTGCGTCGTTGATTCCGCAGAGCCACTTTAAGAACGAAGACGGCAAGCTCTCGGTCGACAGCGCTCAGCCTATCCGCGTGAAGTACGCTTCGAGCGTGAAGAAAGCTGCGCTCGACAACCTGTTTACGCCCGAGAAAGTAACGGGGCTCAAGGATTACATCAAGAACAATACGACTGTTGCCAACGGCGCCAAGACCGTGAATTTCTACGCGAACAAGTGGAGCCGCGGCGAGCTGGGTGATACGGTTGCGACCTTTGAGCCAGCCGACACCAACCGCTACTACTACTTCCAGAAGCAGACTCCTATTTACACGGATAAGGACTGTAAGCAGCCTGCAAAGAATTCGCTGACAGATACTGGCACCTATTACTACAAGGATGAGTTTGAGGAGCAGGGCGAGAACAGCGAGGCCAAGCGCGCCACCGACATCATTGAGTTTATCGGCGGCGACGCTGCGAAGTTCGACGGCGCTATTGTTGCTGACAAGGACGGTAACCTGTCGTTTAGCATCGGAACCGCGCGCCTAGCGTTTATTGACGAGCTCCATACCACCAAGGAGAGCGTGGGCGGCAACAACACTGGTACCGCGACTGACGTTCTCAACCCCAAGTGGAACAACATGTCCGCCAAGGCCGCCGCGACGCACGTCAACTCCTACCTGGGCAACAACGGCAAGATCAGCTATAAGTACGACATGACGCCGGCAACGGTGGACACCAAGGCGAGCTTTGGCTTGACCAAGGTGCTCGTGGGCCGCGACTGGACGAAGGAGGACAAGTTTGAGTTTGGGCTGACGTCCGAGGGCAACGCCCCGATGCCCGAGTCCGCGACTGCGACCGTGTTTGCGTCCGTGACCAAGGACGATCTGAATGACAAGGGCAAGGCGGCCATTAACTTCGGTACGATCGAATACGCCGCACCTGGAACGTATGTCTACAAGGTCAGCGAGAAGAACGCTGGGACCACGGTTGACGGCGTTGCCTACAGCAAGAACGTCGCGGAGATCACCGTGACGGTGACGCCCAACAAGAAGGGCGAGCTCAGCGCTGACGTGAAGGTGACTTGGAGCGAAGCAGGCGAGAACGAGTTCAAGAACGTTTACACTGCGGAGCCTGTTGAGTCCAGCGTTACCGACAAGATTGACGTGACCAAGTCCCTGACCGGGCGCGATCTTGCGGCCGGCGAGTTCAGCTTTGAGCTGCTCGAAGTCGTGGACAAGGAAGATAAGCCTGTCGAGACCGTTACAAACGATGCCAACGGCAAGGTGACGTTCAGCGCCATCAAGTACACCGAGATCGGCCAGCATACCTACAAGCTGCGCGAGGTTCCGGGCGACGCCGGTGGCATAACCTACGACGGCACGACCTACATCATCGTGACGACCATCAGCGATAACGGCAAGGGCCAGCTGGTTGCCACGCACGAGGTGAAGGGTGCCGAGGATCCCAAGAGCATCGAGTTCAAGAACGCTTACACCACGAATGCCGCCGAGGCATCGCTTGTGGGTATCAAGAACCTGCAGGCCGTCGACGGCCTGACCCCGGCTGACATCGCCGGCAAGTTCACCTTTACCGTGACCGGCGAAGAGGGTGCACCCATGCCCGTGAACGCGAGCGTGCACAACGGCGCCGACGGCAAGGTCGACTTTGGCAAGATCACCTTTACGCTCGACGGCCTTAACAAGGCTCTGGGCGAGAAGCCCGAGAAGCGCGAGCACACCTTTACCTACACCGTGACCGAGTCCGGCGAGGTCGCTGGCGTGACCAACGACGCCAAGCCGTCGCGCGAGGTTTCCTTCACCGTGACCGATGACGGCAAGGGCAATCTGCGCGTGTCCCGCAAGCCGGACGGCAACGCGGCCTTCACGTTCACTAATACCTATAACGTGACGCCTGACAAGTTCAGCGTCACCGACCAGATCACCGCGACCAAGTCCCTGACCGGGCGCACGCTTGCCGCCGGCGAGTTCTCCTTCGAGCTGGTCGAGGGCGACAAGGTCGTCGCCAGGGGCACCAATGCCGCCGATGGCACGATCACCATGGACAAGGTCACCTACGACAAGCCCGGCAAGCATACCTACACGCTGCGCGAGGTCAACGGCGGAACCACCAGCAAGGGCATCACCTACAGTGACGCCAAGTTCACCATCGAGACCACCATTACCGACAACGGCGACGGCACCCTCAGCGCTACGCACGAGCTGAAGGGCGACAAGCCTGCGACCTTCGAGAACACCTACAGCGTGACCCCGACCTATGCAGACCTCGACTTTGACCTGAGCAAGGCCATCGACGGCCGCGACTGGACGGATGGGGACGAGTTCAGCTTTACCATCACTTCTCCTGACGGCGCCCCGCTGCCCGATCCCGCAACCGTGACCGTGAACAAGCACGATGCGAAGGACGGCATCGCTGCCATCAAGTTCGGCAAGATTCACTACACGGCTGCCGGAACCTACAAGTACGAGATCCGCGAGAACGCGGGTAGCACGGTCGGCATGACGTATGATACTCATGTCGCGACCGCCGAAGTGACCGTGACCGAGAACGGCGAGGGCAACCTGAAAGCCAACGTCACCAAGAAGGAAAACGGACGCTTTACTAACAAGTACCGCACTGAGCTCGATTACGTCGCGGCCGGCGGTCTGTGGCTCAGCAAGTATCTGGACGGCCGCCCCATGACCGAGGGCCAGTTCACCTTTACCGTGACACCCGCTGACGACGCGTCGGCTAGCGCGCTCGGTCTGCTGCCCGGAGCCAACAACTTCAAGTCTCCTGCAGCGGCAGAGACAACAGTCGGCCTGATCGACATCTTGGCTGGTCATGAGGTTACATTTACGCAGGCTGACGCCGGCAAGACCTTCAAGTACACCGTGGCCGAGAAGAACGACCACCAGCCCGGTTACACCTACGATGACGCCGTGCGCACCGTGACGATCGCCATCGCCGACGACACCGCCGGTACGCTCACTGCCACGACGACCGTCTCCGGTGGTCCCGAGGGCACGCATGAGACGGTCCACAAGAGCGGCGAGAACAAGGTCGAGAAGGCCCTGGTGCCGTTCCACAACAGCTACAGCGCGACGACCAACACGCCTGGTGGCACCGCTGCTCAGGTTGTCGCAACTAAGACCCTGACCGGTCGCCCGATGGTCGATGGCGAGTTCTGGTTTGGTATCGCCTATCAGGGCGAGCTTGTGGAATACAAAAACCTCAAGCCCAACATCGGCGGGCACGTGAGCTTTGATGTGCTGCACTATGACACCAAGATGCTTGCTAATCTTGCGGCGGCTGGGCTTGCCCATCGTACCGATAAGGACGGCAAACTTGCTTGGACCATTAACTACACGGCCTACGAAGATTTATTCGGGCTGCCGAATGGCGTTTCCGCTACAACGTGGAGCTTTGGCTTTAAGGTTATCGTCGTCGACAACGGTGACGGTACCCTGACGGCAACGGTCGACTACGGTGGCGTTGAGCCCTTGTTCGAGAACGTCTATGGCGCCGATGCTGTTAACGCCGCGCTTGCCGGCACCAAGAAGCTCCAGGCTGCCGAGGGCCTGACCCCGGCCGACATCACGGGTAAGTTCACCTTTACCGTGACCGCCGACGAGGCGGGTGCCCCGATGCCCGAGCACGCGACCGCAACCAACGACGCGGCCGGCAACGTGGACTTTGGCAAGATCCACTTTACGCTTGAGGACCTCAACCGCGCCCTGGGCGTGACGGACGACGCAACCGACGAGGCCGAAGCCGATGAAGCCGAAGCCGATGAGGCGAATGCCGATGAGGCAAAGACCGACGAGGCCGACGTTGACGTTAACGCTGATGAATCCGAGGACGAGAACGAGCCTGCCGCCGCTACTCCGCGCTCGCACACCTTTACCTACACGGTGACCGAGTCCGGTAGCGTCCCTGGCGTGACCAACGACGCCAACGCCACGCGCAAGGTTTCCTACACCGTGACTGACGACAATGCCGGACATCTGAGCGTCGTGCGCGAGGGCGACGACGGTGCGGCCTTCACGTTCACCAACACCTACAGCGTGACGCCCACCGATTCTGTGGTGACCGATCAGGTCAAGACCGTCAAGCGCCTGACCGGACGCGACCTTGCAGCTGGAGAGTTCACGTTTGAGCTGCTCGAGGACGGCGTGACTGTCGCGAGCGGCACCAACGACGCCAACGGTACCGTCACGCTGAGCCCGACCCACTACGAGGCACCCGGCACGCACACGTACACGCTGCGCGAGGCTTGCCCCAACGCGCTCGGCCTGTACAAGGGCGTCACCTATGATGGCGCGACCTACACCGTCGTGACCACCGTCTCCGACAACGGCGACGGCACGCTGACCGCGACGCACAAGCTCGATGGAACCGCCGAGTCGGCTGGCTTTACCAACAAGTATCACGCCATGCCCACGCAGGTTTCCATCGGCGCCATCAAGGTGCTCGAGGGCCGCGAGCTCAAGAAGGACGAGTTTAGCTTTAAGCTCGTTGGCGAGGACGTCGAGTCCACCGTCACCAACGATGCCGACGGCAAGATCAACTTCGACAAGTTCGAGTACGACGAGCCTGGTACGTACGTCTACACCATCAGCGAGGTCAAGGGCGACGAGGCCGGCATGACCTACGACAAGTCCGTCTTTACCGCGACCGTCAACGTGGTCGATGACGGCGAGGGCAACCTCAAGGCGAGCGTCGCCTATACCAAGGGCGACAAGAGCGTCGAGGGCATCGTGTTCAACAACACGTACAAGAAGCCCGAAACGCCCGTGCCGACGCCCGACCCCGGTACGTCCAAGACCGTGACGAACATCGTCAAGACGGTCAAGGGCTTCCTGCCCACCACGGGTGACCAGCAGGCAGCCGCGCTCCTCATGGCGTTTGTCGTCGCCATGTCCGGCGTCGGTGCCCTGATCTGGGGCATCCGTAAGCGCTAGGCAAACTGACAGCGCCCGGGGCCAAGGGCCCCGGGCCGCTGGCGGGGAGCCAAAAACATAGCCCCCACCCCACCCCCAGCCGCCACGGAGGCATCTCCCTCCTCCGTGGCGGCACTTTTGTGCGACTGCTCTATAAGTTGCGGTGAAAAACGGACTGGTTGGCGGCCCGAGGGGGCACAGCAGTCCGTATTTCACCGCAACTGAGTCGCCGATTCTTTGAGTTACCCTCGCAGGTAGGCGATGGCGATTTGGGTGCGGTTGCGTAGGCCCATTTTGGCCAGGATCGAGCTGATGTGGTTTCGCACGGTGCCTTCGCCCATATAGGCCGTGGCGGCAATTTCCTTGTTGTCGAGTCCGCGCGCAATGAGCTCGGCGACCTCGAACTCGCGGTCGGTCAGGCCGGCAAAGGCTGCGGGCCGGCGGGGCGTGCCGGCCTCGACGTCCGTCCCATCAAAATCGACGTCCTCAATTGCCTTGCCCTCAAGCACGCGTTTGCCATCCATGACCTGCGCCAACGCTGGCGGAATGGCGGCGACATCGGTCTTGATCAGGTAGCCGCGGGCGCCCAGCTTGAGCGCCGACACAATGTACTCGTCATCCGAAAACGTGGTCAAGAACACCACGCGTGCCGCGGGGTCGCGCTCGAGAATCTCGCGTGCCGCCGAAAGCCCGTCGCGCCCTGGCATCTGGATATCGAGTAGCGCGATATCGGGCGCATGCTCGGCGTAGAGCGCGACCGCGTCGTTGCCGTCGGCGCCGGTGCCCACGACTTCTATCTGCGGCTGGGCACCCAGGATAATCTTGAGCGAATCGACCACCAGGCGGTCGTCGTCGACAACAATGAGCCTCATCGGGCCTCATCTCCTTGCTGTTTGGGGACGGTGGCAAACACGCGCCAGCCGGGGGCGCCGGCGTGCGGCCCGGCGGTAAAGGTCCCGCCAAGCGCCTCGACGCGTTCGCGCATGGAGCCGAGCCCCATGCCTTCTGCGGCGTTGCGGCTGTTCGCCGGGGTCGCGCCCGCGCCGTCGTCGGTGACGATGAGCTGGTAAAACGACGGATGCTCCATGCATCGCACGGTAACGTTTTGAGCGCGGGCGTGGCGCATGGTGTTGGAGAGCGCCTCGCGCAGGATCGCCGCAAAGCAGTTGACGACGTTGGCGGGTGCATGTTCGGCCAAAACCTCAAGTTCAATCTGCGGACCGCCGTCCGAGCGCGCGTCCTTAACGATGCGTTCGAGCTGCACGGAGAGATTGGCCGCGTTGTCGTTGAGCGCGTGGACGCTGGTGCGCACGAGCTGAAGCGCCTCATCAACGGTGTGCTTGATGTCGGCAAAATCGGCGGCGACGCCGGGCTCGTTGGCATGGACCACGCGCAGGGCCTCGGTTTGCAGCGAGGCGCGCGTGAGCTGGTGACCGACGTTGTCGTGGATCTCGCGCGCGATGCGGGCGCGTTCGGCAAGCGTCGCGAGCTCGACTTCGTAGTCCTGGCGGTCGGCAAGGTCGCGGTTGCGCGCTTCGAGCGCCAGGGCGCGTTCTTGCAGCTTATCGCGGGTGCGGCGCATGCGCTCCTGTTCGTGCTCCAACTGCGCGGTGCGCAGCGACAACAAGGTGGCGGCGACCGAAAGGATGGCGGTCAACAGGAGCGTTCGGGCGGTGAGCGCACCGCTGCGAAGGCCCGCGACGAGTGAGAAGGCAAAGGTGATGCCAATTCCCAGCGCAGGCCAGACGTGCTCACGGCGCACGCGTCGCGCGATGTCATAGAAGGCGAGGGGTGCAAACGGAGCAAACGACGGCGCAAAGACGGCCACCATAATGTAAGCGTAGCTCGCGGCCTCGCTGGCGCGACGGGCGCGTTCTCCCTGCGCGACCTCGGCCAGCGCGGCGATGACAACGCCAAGGCAAAACGCTGCGACCAAGCGGGCATCCACGGCAAGGCCCAAGGCGGCCGCGATGCAGCACGCCAGCACGATCGATTTGTCGAATAGCCTGTTCATACGGGTATTGTACGCGATGGCGCGCGCGGGGGAGGCCCCACCGGGAGCAACCGTGACATTTGTCCCAGCAAGGGGGACCGCGACTATATCTCGCCGACAATCATTTCACCTGAACATTTTTGATAGCTGTATCTATCATTTTTGCTAGATACAACTATCAAAAATGATAGATAGACCTATCGACGGGGGATATGGCTGCGCCCGCAACCGTGTAAAACCCTCCTTGCGTGACGCCGGCCCCCGCACTCGTGACAAAGCTCACTGGTGCGGCCCGCCCGCTCCTGCGATGATGCAATCGTACCGGGCCGCAATCAACGGAAGGGCCGCCTCATGACAGACATCGTCCACGTCGAAAACCTCGTCAAGCGCTACGACGACCTTATCGCGCTCGACCACTTTAACCTGAACATCGCCCCTGGCGAGATCTTTGGCTTGCTCGGCCCCAACGGCTCGGGCAAGACCACGTCCATCAACTGTATCTTGCAGCTGCTCGCCTACGACAAGGGCACCATCGAGCTGTTCGGCGAGCCCATGACGCCCGCCCGCTATGACCTTAAGCGTCGCATTGGCGTGGTGCCGCAGCAGGTGGCGGTGTTCGACGAGCTCACCGTGCGCGAGAACATCGATTATTTCTGCAGCCTCTACGTCAACGATCGCAAGCGCCGCCGCGCGTTGGTGGACGAGGCGATCGACTTTGTCGGCCTGGGCGACTTTACGAAGTTCCGCCCCGGCAAGCTCTCGGGCGGCCTGGCGCGTCGTCTGAACATTGCCTGCGGCATCGCGCACAAGCCCGAGCTCATCTTTTTTGACGAGCCCACGGTGGCGGTCGATCCGCAAAGCCGCAACGCCATCCTGGAGGGCATCTGCCGCCTGCGCGACGAGGGCGCCACGGTGGTGTATACCAGCCACTACATGGAGGAAGTCGAGCAGATCTGCAGCCGCATCATGATTATGGACGGCGGGCGCGTGCTGGCGCAGGGCACCAACGACGAGCTCAAGCGCATGATCCAGATGGGCGAGAAAATCGTGATTGAGGTCGGTGAGGTGCCGAGCGCGGCACTCGCTGCCGTTGCGAGTCTGCCGCATGTCCTGGACTTGGCGGCGACGGCGGGCCAGCTCACGTTCTCGTGCGAGGCGAGCCCGCATAACCTGACCGACATCCTCGACGCGCTGCGCTCGCATGACGTGGCGCTCGGCCGCATCTACTCCGAGCCGCCGACCCTCAACGACGTGTTCCTCGAGATCACCGGCCGCGAGCTGCGTGACTAGGAGGGCGGCCATGTTCAACACCATCATCATCACGCTCAAGACGCTGTTGCGTCGGCCGAGCACCTGGGTTTGGGGCGCGGTCTTTCCCGTTGCGCTTTCCACGATGTTCATGTTTATGTTTGCGAACCTGAGCTCCGACGGCAAGGTCGACCCGGTGCCGGTGGCCATCGTGGCTGACGAAGCCTGGGACGCGTCGACCTTTAAGGAAGTGGCGACCTCGCTGTCTAAGGAGGGCGACGATCAGCTGCTCGAGATTCACGAGTGCGAGGATGCAGCCACCGCGAACCGCGCACTCAAGGCCGGCGAGGTCGCGGGCATCTATACGGTCGACGCCGCCGGCGAGCCCAGGCTCACGCTGCTCTCGAGCTACGACAGCTCGCGCGCGTCCACGGTGCTCGTCGACCGCAGCATTCTGGAGACGGTGGCAAGCTCGTATACGCAAAATGCCGAGCTCATGGCACAGATTGCCCAAGACGATCCGGCGGCGCTTGCCGATTCGGAGGCGGTCGCCCGCGCCCTGTCGCTCGAGGGCGGAACCCGTCGCGTGAGCCTGACACGCACCACGCCCGACGGCACGACCATTTACTACTACGCGCTCTTTGGCCTGGTAGCGATGATGTCTGCCGAGTTTGCCGCCTTGAGCGTCGTCGACCTGCAGCCCAACCTGTCGGGTCTTGGCGCACGCCGCTGCGTGGGTGGCCTTTCCAAGACGGCGTCGCTAGCCGGAATTTTCGTGGGCTCGTGGCTGGTTTCTTTTGCCTCGATGACGGTTGCGATTGGCTATGTGCGCCTGGTCGTCGGCGTCGACTTTGGCGGGCGCGAGGGGCTTTGCCTGGTAGGCGGCGCCGCCTCCGCGCTTGCGGCGACGGGCCTGGGGCTCTTTGTGGGCACGCTGCCCGTTAAGGGGGGCAAGGCGTCCAAGTCGGGTATCCTCACGGGCTTCGCCACCACGTGTGCCCTGTTCGCCGGCCTCTACGGCGAGCCGGCGATGGCGCTTGCCGACGACGTCGCCCGCGCCTGTCCGGCCGAGTGCTGGCTCAATCCCGTCAAGCTCATCTGCGACATGTTCAACCGCCTGTATTTCTTTGAGGACCTGGGTCCCTTCGCCGTTCGCGCGGGCGCGCTTGTTCTGATGGCCCTGGTGTTTGTCGTCGCAGCCACGCTGATCTTTGGAAGGAGCCGCTATGAGCACCTTTAAGACTGCGCTTCGCATGGCGCTGGCACACCCGTTCTACCTGCTCATCTATACGGTGTTCATCTCGCTCATGGGCGTGTTCATCGCGGCGTCGGTGAGCTGGAATTCGTCGCAGCTCACCGAATACAAGCCCTACGACACCAACGTGATCGTGGTCGATCGGGACAACAGCGACCTTTCGCGGGCGCTCACCAAGCACTTGGGGTCGCGCTTTGACCTGGTCACGGGCGTCGGCGACGACACGTACGATCTTGCGGACGCGCTCTCCAAGAGCAACAGTGCCAAGGGCAGCGCCGACTGCGTGTTCTTTATCCCGGACGGGTTTGAGGACGACCTAATCGCGGCCGCCCGTGCGGGGGAGACCTTGCCCAAGCTCGACGTGACGTACGGCTCCGGCACCATGGCGGCGGCGCTTTCGTCTGCCGAGGCCTCGCGCTGGATCTCGCTCGCGGGTGCTGCGGCGGCGCTTGAGCCTGCTGCCTCCGACGGTGACGTCGCCAAGGCCGCCGAGCACGCCGCCGCAAAGCGCGCCGAGGTCCAGATCGAGCAGGTCAAAGTCGACTCGACAGCCGCTGCCACGCTTGAGTCGTATTTCAACTTTGGCGCGTATGCGATCATCTCGTCGGTCATCGTGTCGGTGGGCCTGGTGTTCTCGGGCATGAACGAGCCCGAGCGCGTACGCCGCATGGATGCCGGCCCGGTTTCCGAGCGCCAGCGCTCGCTCGCCGTGTTCGCGGCCGCCGCGGTGCTCACCGTTTGCATCTGGCTTGTGTCGAGCATGATGGGCGTCGTGGGATTTGCTGGCGCGGTTGCCGAGGTCGGCGTGGGCCGTGTGTGTCTGGCGCTGGCAGCGACATTTGCCCTGGCGTGCACGCCCCTGGCTGTTGGCTTTGCGCTGTCGAGCCTGGGCGCGCGCGAGGAGCTGCTCAACGGCGTGGGTAACCTGCTTGGCATGCTCATGACGTTTTTGGGCGGCGCCTGGATGCCACTGTCGCTCATGGGCTCGGCCGTGCAGACGGTGGCGCACTTTGTGCCGACATATTGGGTGAACGACGCGATCGGCAAGGCGCTCGCGTCGGACCTGACGTCTGCCGTGCTGGGCGACATCGCCTGCGACCTGGGCATTACCGTACTCTTCGCCGCCGCCATCGCCGCCATAGGCCTAGCCCTCACGCACGCCAAAGCCCGAGCCTAGCCATCGGGTACTCATTGGGGACAGACTTAAACTGACCAAGAGTAGTCATTGGGGACAGACTTAAACGACTAGTCATTGGGGACAGTCTTTGCCGATCGGCCGTTTTGCCAGTAGGGTTGGCAAGGGCTGTCCCCAACTGCCGGCAGGAAAGGAGCGTCCCTAACTGTTGGGTGACTAGTTTGAAATAAATGCCATATGTCGCGCAAAAATAGTTCACCTGGGTTTACTATTAGCCTAGAAAAGTAGCAGAAGGCTAACAACGGGGGATAGCATGGCGACAAAGCAAGCCTATGTCCAGGTCAAAGGGCTCAAGAAACACTATGGCGACGGTGATGCACGCCTGATGGTGCTCGACGGCATCGACACGTCCATCAACCGCGGCGAGATCTGCGTCATGCTGGGGCCTTCGGGCTCGGGCAAGTCGACATTTCTTAATCTGATCGGCGGCCTGGAGGATGCCGACGCCGGCTCTATTCTGGTGGACGGCTGCGACCTCACGGTGCTCAAGCCTGCCGACCTGGGCGAGTATCGCCGCCGCGAGCTGGGCTTTGTCTTTCAGTTCTACAACCTGGTGCCCGACCTCACCATCAAGGAAAACATCGAGGTCACGGCACACCTGTCCAAAAAGCCGCTCAACATTGACGACCTGCTGCGTTCGCTGGGTCTCTACGAGCACCGCAACAAGTTCCCGCGCCAGGTCTCGGGCGGCCAGCAGCAGCGCTGTGCCATCGGCCGTGCGCTCGTCAAAAATCCGGGCCTGCTGCTGTGCGACGAGCCCACGGGCGCGCTCGACTACAAGACATCCAAGGAAATCCTGCAGCTCATGGAGGACGTCAACCGCACCTACGGCTGCACCATCATCATTGTCACCCACAACGCCGCCATCGCGCGCATGGCCAACCGCGTGCTGCGCCTGCGCGACGGGCGCATCGTCGAGGATGAGCTCAACGAGTCGCCCGTCGCGGCCGCCGAGCTCGATTGGTAGGCGGCGCCATGACACCTCTCGTAAAACGACTCCCGCGCGAGCTGCGCCGCAATATCGGTAAGTACCTGGGCATCTTTTTGCTCATGTGCGGAAGCATCGCCCTTACCTCGGGCTTTTTGCTCGCGGCGCATTCCATCGGCTGCCTCATCGACGACATGCGCGACGAGTACACGATTGAGGACGGCCGCGTGACCACCTCCTTCGAGGCTACCAAAGACCAGCTCAAGGCCGCCGAGGATGCAGCCGGCGACGTCGGTGGCGTCACGCTCTACAAGAATTTCTCCATCGACGCCATCATCAAAAAGACCGCCGGCGACGACGGCACAAAGCGCACGCTGCGCACCTATGCGCACCGCACCAAGGTCGATATCGCGTCCTACTGCGAAGGCAGGCAGCCAAGGGCGGACGACGAGGTGGCCATCGACCGTGTCTTCGCCACCAACAACGACCTCGCCGTGGGCGATAAGGTCGAGCTTGAGGGCCGCACCTACACCATCTGCGGCATCATGACCCAGCCCGATAGCCAGGCGCTGTTCCTCAACAATTCGGACTTTACGGTGAACACCATCACCTATGGTGTTGCCGAGGTCACCGACGCCGGCTTTGCCGCGCTCGAGGATGCCGGCGGCGCGCCCGCCTACACGTACTCCTTTACCTTTAACGACCGCGGGCTTTCCACCGCGGACCGCACCGATGCCGAGCAGGATATGGTAGAGGCGCTCACCGATGCCGATGCGCGCGTGGACGATCTGATCGATGCCGATTCCAACCAGGGCATTGGCTATGCGCGCGACGACGTAGACGGCGACTCCATGATGTGGATGACGTTGCTCGACATCATCATCGTGATCATGGCATTTGTCTTTGTGGTGCTCACTGACGCCACCATCGAGGAGGAGAGCGCCATCATCGGCACGCTACTCGCCAGCGGCTATCGTCGACGCGAGATCGTGCTGCACTACCTGGCGCTTCCCGCCATCGTGGGCGTGGTCGCGGCGCTTTTGGGCACTGCGCTCGGCGTTGTGTTTTTTACCGAGCCCATGCGCAGCCTCTATTACGGTTCGTACAGCCTGCCGCCCTTCCAGGTGTACTGGAGCTGGGAGATCTTTGTGAAGTGCGCCGTGGTTCCCGCCGTCGCGCTCATCCTCATCACGCTGGTGGGCCTGCTCCGCAAAATGGGCAAGACGCCGTTGCAGTTCCTTCGTCACGAGGCGAGCGGTAAGTCGGGTACCAAGCGCGGTCTGCAGCTGCCGGAACGCATGGGCTTTGTCTCCCGCTTCCGTCTGCGCGTTTTCCTGCGCAACCTGGGCAACTTCGCCACGCTCTTCGTGGGCATCGCGTTTGGGTCGCTGCTTTTGCTCTTTGGCCTGGCGATCCTGCCCACGATGACGCACTATGCGGACAACCTCGAGACGAGCCTGGTCGCCGAGCATCAGTACACACTTAAGGCGCCGCTGGAGCTCGAGGGCACTACCGAGGAGCGCGAGCAGTGGTCGGCACTCGAGCGCTTGCAGTCGGTTGACGGCGCGCTGCTCTCCGCCGCCCAGGATGCCGATGACGAGCTTGACGGCGCGGCCGATGCGGCGCAGACGGCAGCCGATGCCGCGACCGCATCTCCGTCTGCCGAGAGCCTGACCGCAGCGCAGGATGCGCTTGCCAAGGTCCAGGACAAGAAGGATGCGCTCTACGCGCGCCTTGACGATCTTGCCGATGCCCTCGGCTGCAACCGCGATGAGGCCATCGATCTGATCGACAAGGCCTCTAAGATCGACACTGACAACGACGATATCCACCCGGTCAATACGACCGACAACGGCGCGGGCGCAATCGCGCAGGCCGAGAAATATGCCGTTTACCAGCTGCAGTACGACCGTGGCGACGGTAATGGCGAGGAGGCGATTTCCGTCTACGGCATTTCATCTCATTCGCGCTATTGGAAAGACCTCAACGTCGGCGACGGCCGCGTTGTCTTTGGCGGCGGCCTGCTCGACAAGTTTGGCTGGAGCGAGGGCCAGAAGGTCACACTCAGCGACAAGTACGAGGGTGAGCATTATTCCTTTGAGTACGCGGGCAAGGACTGTGCTTGGGGCTCCAAGTCGGACATGAACATCTATATGAGTATCGATGACTTTAACGAGCTGTTCGGCAACGACGCCGCCTACTTTAACGGCTATGTGAGCGACGAGAAGCTCGACCTCGATGCTCGTTACTTTGCCGGCGACACCACGCCCGACGACATGCGCGCCGTGGGCGACCAGTTCATCGGCATGATGAGCAAAATGATCGGCATGATGGTCGGGCTCGCGGTGTTTATCTTCCTGCTGTTTATGTACCTGCTGACCAAGGCGGTGATCGACCACAGCGCCCGTTCGATCAGCTACATGAAAGTCTTTGGCTATCGCGATAGCGAGATCTCGCATCTGTACATCCGCTCGATCACGCTGTGCGTGGCGGCGTCGCTCGTGCTGAGCCTGCCGGTCATTATTGGCTCGCTCACGGCCATCTTCCGCTCGATGCTGCTCGCCTACAACGGCAATATCGAGATCTACGTGCCCGCTTGGTCCATGGCTGCATGCGTCGGCATTGGCTTTGCGGCCTACCTGGTCGTGGCGCTGCTACACACGCGCTCTATCAAGCGCGTCGGTCTGGCCGAAGCCCTCAAGGTGCAAGAGTAGCAATTGGGGACGTTCTTAAACGACTAGTCATCGGGGACAGTCTTTGTCGGATTGCCGGCTCGTCGGCCGGACTGGCAAGGACTGTCCCTGGCGGCACTCATTTAAGTCTGTCCCCAATGAGTGGTTTCACTCATTTAAGTCTGTCCCCAATGAGTGCCTAACGACTCGGCGTTGCGCTTGACTTCGACCCTACTTCAACGGGTACCATCCTCTATGTCTGTAACGCCATATAGACCGAGGGGATAGATCTATGACCGCAACTGCACCCGCAGCACCCGCTAAGGTGTACTTCACCAACCTGCGCACGCATGCTCGCGAGAGCCAGCTCGACAAGCTCAAGCGCCTTATCCGTCACGCCGGTATCGAGCAGATCGACTTTGAGAACAAGTTCGTCGCCATCAAGATTCACTTTGGCGAGCTGGGCAACCTGAGCTTTTTGCGCCCCAACTACGCCCGCGCCGTCGCGGACGTCGTGAAGGAACTGGGCGGCAAGCCCTTCCTCACCGACTGCAACACGCTCTATGTCGGTAGCCGCAAAAACGCGCTCGAGCACATCGATACCGCCTATCAGAACGGCTTTACCCCGTATGCCACGGGTTGCCAGATCATCATCGCCGACGGCCTCAAGGGCACCGACGAGGCGCTCGTCCCGGTCGAGGGCGGCGAGTACGTGCACGAGGCCAAGATCGGTCAGGCGCTCATGGACGCCGACATTGTGATCAGTCTTACCCACTTTAAGGGCCATGAGCAGGCCGGTTTTGGCGGCGCCATGAAGAATCTTGGTATGGGCGGCGGCAGCCGTGCCGGCAAGATGGAGCAGCATGCCGCCGGCAAGCCGAACGTCGCGACCGAGCACTGCGTTGGCTGCCGTGCCTGCGAAAAGATCTGTGCGCACAACGCCATCTCGTTTGACGATACCCGCGAGCGCGAGCTTGCCAACGGCAACACCTGCACGGTGCACGTGGCCGCCATCGACCACGATCGCTGCGTGGGTTGCGGACGCTGCATTGCGGCATGCAACCAGGACTGCATCAAGCCCGGCTATGACGCCGCGGCCGACGTGCTCAACTGCAAGATCGCCGAGTACACTAAGGCCGTTGTCCAGGATCGCCCCAGCTTCCATATTTCGCTGGCTATGGATATCAGCCCCAACTGCGACTGCCACCCCGAAAACGACACACCCATCGTCAACGACATCGGCATGTTCGCGAGCTTCGACCCGGTCGCCATCGACCAGGCCTGTGCCGATGCCGTCATGGCATCCGAGCCGCTGCCCAACACCGAGCTCACCGACAGCGCCGCCAAGATGGAGCATAACCACGAGCATCTGGAGGGCGAGCAGGCCAAGGATCCCTTCTGCATCACGCATCCCGACACCGACTGGCGCGCGTGCATCGCGCATGCCGAGAAAATCGGCTTGGGCACGAGCGAGTACGAGCTCATCGAGATCAAGTAACGCCTAGCTATTGGACAAAACAAGCGCCTTTGTAGCGCTAGTTGAGCAAAAGCCGCCCGCGAGCACAACGCTCGCGGGCGGCTTTCCGGAAGTATGCGGCAAATTTCGAGACCGCCGAGCACACGACGTTTTTTGGCAACAAAACCCCTGATAAATTGTTGGTAAAACTGCGGTCTGGTCGGCAGTTCCAGATTTTGCCGCATACTTCCGAAAATAGGGGGTCAGATAAAGCCCCAGACGTTGCTTTTTGCCTAAAAATACTCGTCGAGGAAGTTGTTGACTGTGTTCCAGTAGAGCTCGGGGTCAACTTGCGCGCTCTTGGCGTGGGCGGCGCCATGAATGGTGAGCTTTTGCTTGGCTTTGCTGGCGCACGCGTCGTAGTTTTGGTCGAGCATGTCGTACGGCACAAAGGTGTCCTGGTCGCCGTGGATAAACAGCATGGGAACCGTCGCGTGTTTGAGTTGCTCCACACTGCTCGCCTTATGAAAGTCGTAGCCCGCGCGCACGTTGCACACCAAGTTTGCTACATCGAGCAAGGGAAAGCTGGGCAGGCCGAACACGTCCTTGAGCTGCAGGGAAAACTCGTCCCAAACACTCGTATAACCACAGTCCTCGATAATGCATTTCACGTTTGCGGGCAGAGATTCCCCCGCGACGTTCATGGCGGTTGCCGCACCCATCGACTCGCCAAAGACCAGGATGCGCGCCTCGGGGTCAGCTGCGACGATCCGCCCAATCCATGCAACGACATCGAGGCGCTCGGGCCAGCCCATGCCGATATAGTCGCCGCCGGAGCGCTCGTGGGCGCGGGCGGCAGGCGCGAGCACGTTCATGCCGCGGTCGTGGAAGCGCTTGGCGTATCGGGCCATGCCGATGGGCTCGTTGGTATATCCATGCAGGCAGACGGCGTAATCGTGGGTGTTCTCCGAGGCGGCAAAATACCAAGCGGCAAGTTCGGTTCCGTCATCTGCGGTGAGGCTGCTGCTCTCGCGATTCTCTTTAAACCACGCCCGCGCCTCGGTTTCCTCGGCATCCGGCTGCTCGCCTTCTTTGTCGTTCTTGCTATCCTGCATCATCTTCATGGTGTAGGGCGCTTGGGGATTCAGGGCAAAGTCAAACAAAAAGTTGCCGGCAAACCCCAGCAGCGCGACAACGAGCACCAGCGCAACGACGCCGGCTATCTTGAGCTTTCGATGGGAACGTGCGTTTTGAGACATAAGAGGCTTTCCTATAAGATGTTAATACATCAACATTTAATGCAAGCGCATTATGGACGTTCGCCGTTGATGCGTCAACAGGCAAAGAATGGGTAAACAAAGGGTCACGTATGGTGCAAATTTCGCACGTACCTAGACGCTTTGATATAGTGTTGAGAACTCTTTACGTTGGAGGATGTAACCGGCATGTCCGATTCGAGCGACAGTTCTAAGCCGCGACCCAAGACCGCGGCCGTTCCACACTACACGGTGGGCGAGGAGATCATGAACTCCGTCACCCACGGTGTCGGCTGCCTGCTGGGCATCGCGGGCCTGGTGCTCCTGATCGTATTCGCTGCCCTGCGCGGCGGAGGCCCGGCCCATATGGCCGCGGCAATTGTCTATGGCGTCAGCATTATCCTCGAATACCTAGCCTCTACGCTCTACCACGCGATTCAGCCCGCGCGCGCCAAGCGCGTGTTTCGCATCATCGACCATAGCTGCATCTACCTGCTCATAGCCGGCAGCTATACCCCGTTTTGCCTTATCACGCTCGCAAACGACGGCGGCCCCGCGCTGTTCTTTGCCGTATGGGCTATTGCCATTGTCGGCATCGCCCTCGAGTGCTTTATGCGCGAGCGTCAACCGCACTGGGTAAGCGGCCTGGTCTACCTGCTGATGGGCTGGCTCGTTGTCTTTAAGCTGCCCGACCTGGTGGCACTGCTCAACCCCGTGGCACTTGCCCTGCTCGCCGTCGGCGGCGTGTGCTACACCGTGGGCGTGCCGTTCTATATCGCAAAAAACGTGCGCTATCTGCACAGCGTGTTCCACCTGTGGGTGCTCGCCGGTAGCATCTTCCAGTTCATGGCGGTGATCCTCTTCGTAATCTAGCGACCACGCCTGCGCGCCCGCGTCCTCGTTTGGGCGCCGGCGCCATTGCCGTATCCGCAATCAACGTTTTAACCTGACGTCCCGAATCTTGGAGGTTCGAGAAACTCCCGATGGACATAACCATCTCCCTTATCACCACCCTCGTTTTGACCCTCATCAACGGCTACTTCTCCATGTCCGAGATGGCCCTCACCACGGCCAAGCGCGCCGTGCTGGAGCACGAGGCCGAGGAGGGCGACAAGCGCGCCGAGCGTGCCATTAAACTGGCGGCCGACTCCGACCAGCTGCTGGCCACCATCCAGGTCGCCATCACGCTCGTGGGTTTCGCCTCGTCCGCCGTCGCCTCGACGAGCCTGTCCGACCCGCTCGCCACGTGGCTCATGAGCTTTGGCATCGCGCCGCTTTCCGCCATCGCGCGCGGCCTGGCGCCGGTCATCATCACCGTCGCCGTCGCCTTTGTGTCCATCGTGATCGGCGAGCTCGTGCCCAAGCGCATTGGCCTCGCTAACGCCGAGGGCGTATCCAAGCAGGTCGTGGGACCGCTCTCCGTGTTCCAAAAGATCGCCCGCCCGCTCGTGTGGCTGACCGGTGCCTGCTCCGACGGCCTGGCCCGCATCCTGCGCATCAAGAGCGCCGATGACCGCCAGAACGTCTCGGAAGAAGAGATTAAGTACATGGTCTCGGAGCAGGACGACCTGCTCGACGAGGAAAAGCGCATGATCCACGAGATCTTCGACCTGGGCGACACCGTTGCCCGCGAGGTCATGGTGCCGCGCGTGGACACTACCATGTGCGAGGACGACGAGACGGTCGCCGACGTGCTGTCCACCATGCGCCAGACCGGCTTTAGCCGCATCCCCGTCTATCACGAGGATCCCGACAACGTCGCCGGCATCGCGCACATCAAGGACCTGATCCAGCCTTCGCTCGACGGCAAGGGCGACCAGCCCATCGCCGACTTTTTGCGCGACGCCACCTTTGTGCCCGACACCAAGGACATCCTGCCGTTGCTGTCCGAGATGCAGACCTCGCACGACCAGATCGTAGTGGTTGTGGACGAGTACGGTGGCACGGCCGGCATCATCACCATCGAGGACATCGTCGAGGAGATCGTGGGCGAGATCGAGGACGAGTTCGACCCCGACAACAAGTACCTCACGCGCCTTTCGCGCCGCGAGTGGCTCGTTGATGGGCGTTTTTCGTGCGATGACGCGATTGAGCTTGGTTGGCCGCTCGAGGAAAGCGATGATTATGAGACCATCGCCGGCTGGATCTTGGAGCTTTGTGACTCGGTGCCCGACATCGGAGAGGTGTTTGAGGTCGCGGGGTACAAGTTTAAAGTTCAGTCGATGCGTGGCCAGCGCATCTCGCTCATTCGCGTGATCGCTCCGGCCGAAACCGATAAGAAGGATTCCGAGTCTTCGGTAGACGAGCCGGCGGCGTCGGGTGCGGGCTCTGTGGATCCGCACGATGGCGACGAGTAGGGCAAGGAAGAGTAGGGGAGAGTTATGGCAGGCCTGTTCAACATTCTTAAGGTCACCGTCAGCGAGGACAAGATCTGCGCGCATGTGCTGGTGAACCCCGGCATGCCGCTCATGACCTCGGAGGATATCGAGGCCACGGCGCGCGTGTACTACCTGGTGCCGGCGATTGCCAAGCACCTGTGCCTGGGCGATTCCGGCCGCGAGTTCCAGGACTGCATGGGTCAGACCGAGCTCTGCCACCTGCTGGAGCACGTGACGGTCGAGCTCATGAACGAGACCGGTCTTGCCGGTAGCATCTCGTGCGGCCGCACGCGCGTAAGCGAGCATGACGAGCGTGTCTTTGAGGTCGAGCTTTCGTGTCCCGACGACGCACTGGCCATCGGTGCGCTGTCGTCGGCCACCTTTATGATGGACTGGGCGTACCTGCACGCCGACCAGCCTGCCCCCGACGTGGAAGGCACGGTCGCGGGCCTGCGCAACCTGGTGCTGGGCATGCGCGCCGAGGCCGAGGGCAAGGATCCTCACGAGGCCGTCGCTGCTGCGAACGGCGAAGATGCTGCCGAGGACGAGGGTGCTGACGAGGGCGATGTGCCGGTCGACGCCGAGCCCGTTCCCACCGAGCCCCAGGGCGTCCCCAACTTTGACGACGAGCCCCAGGTGGCGATTGATACCGAGGGCGCGGTTGCCGAGAACCACGAGGCCTCCGCTGCCGTCTTTGGCGGTGCGGCGACAGTTCCGGCAGGACCTGCGCATGAGGGCGGCCTGCCGCTCGTGGACGGCGCCGGCGAGGACCCGGGTGCCACGGTGGCCATGCCGGCTATGCCTCAGGAGTAGGCCTACGCGTTTATCACCATCACGTACCTGCGCCTTTGCCGTACGCAGATGAGCGGAGCGGCAAGTGATGCGCTGCGGGTATAATGGACAGCATTCAAACGGTGGGCACCGACGTGCCCGCAGGAGAGGAATGATCATGGGTAAGACTTTCAGCTTTGTCTCCGGCGCACTTTTTGGTGCTGCTGCCGGCGCTATTATCGGTGTTGCTCTGGCCCCGCGCTCGGGCGCCGAGACCCGCGCCATGGCTGCCGATATCGCCAACGACGCCTGGGACAATATGCGCGACACCTACGAGCACAGCGCCGAGGAGGCCCGTGCCGCGGTGAATGACTTTGGCCCGATGGTCGACGCCAAGACCGACGACCTGCGCGCCAAGGTCGACCTGGCCCGCGAGCGCATGGACCAGCTGCGCGAGCAGCTCAACGACGCCATTTCGGGCGGCAACGTGACGCCTGCCGCCGACGTCGTGGTCGAGAACGCCGTCGAGGCCGATACCGAGGCTGCGGAGCCCTCGACTGAGGCATAATGCGCGCCGGGGATTTTGTCGGCGCCAAGATCTATCGCAAGCCTACCGAGGACAAGCGCACCAAAAAGGACGGCACGCCGCGCAGCCCTAAAAAGCTCGGAAAGATTCACTTTCCGGTCTTTACCCCGGGCGGTACGCGCGTGGTCGGCTTTATGGTCCGCCAGTCCGATATCGCGGGCATGATCGAGCGTCCCGATCGATTCGTAGCGCTCGACGCCATTGGTGTCTACGAGGGCGCCATTGCGGTCGATGACGTCAAGGACACGTACGATGCCGCCGCCGCCAAGCGCCTCGACATCAACCTGGACGATTGCATCATCTGGGTCGGTATGGACGTGCGCACGGAATCGGGCGACGTCGTGGGCTATTGCTCGGACGTTGAGTTCAAGCCACGCTCGGGCATCGTGCAGGCATTCTATGTGACCGCCGGTGCTGCTTCGAGTGTTTTGGTTGGTGACACGCAGGTGCCGCCGACGATGCTGCGCGGCTACGAGAACGGCGCGATGATTGTCTCGGACGAGGTCAAGGCGCTCGGGTATTCGGGCGGCGCGGCCGCCAAGGCTGCCGAGGCCAGTGTCGTGGTGGGCGATAAGGTCAAGAAGGGCGCCAAGGTGCTCGATGACAAGGGATCGGTCGCCGTGGACAAGGGCAGTCGCGCACTGGGCAAGCAGCTCGGCAAGACGCGCGGTATGTTCAAGGCCTTTAAGGACGAATATCAAAAGGCGAGCGGGGGCTCGTCAAAAGCTAGCAAATAGCGACGTACCAAATGATGGGAGGCGAGCCGGAGACATGTTGCTCCGGCTCGCTGTGTTTATGGGGGAGGGCACATGCGCCAAAACGGATCCAACTTAAACGGGCGCTCCGGTGCGCGTCCGACGGCTCGCCGCGACCTGGGGCAGCTGCCCAGCGGTCAGCGCCGTCGCCGCCGTAAGCCCGGCGCGGTGTACCTCAACCATAGCCGCGGGTTTAGCGACCGCAGCGCGCGCATCGGCAACGGACGCACGCCGCGCCGGCCGTCCCGTCTGCCCTATGCGCTCATCGCCGTGGGCTGCGCGCTCGTGCTGTTTATCGCTGCCGTCGTGGGCTACGTCAACCGCAGCGTGGACGTGGAGCTCAACGGGCAAAAGACCGCGGTGCGCGTGGGTTCTACGCTGCAGAACCTTATCGACGACCAAAGCCTGACCGAAACGTACGACGCCGGCGACCTGTTGGCCGTCGACGATAGCGTGCTCAAGCGCCATGGCGGCGAAAAACTGTCGGTGAAGGTTGACGGTAAGCGCGTGAAGCAGGGCAAATGGGATAGTCGCGAGCTTACGGGCGGCGAGAAGGTGACGGTCAAGGATGGCCGCAACACCTACGAAAAGCACGAGGTCCAGGCCACGACTATCGAGCCCAAACTGACGGTCGAGGGCACGGGTGCCATTGAGTATGTCAAAACCTGGGGCGTCCAGGGCCGCTCCGAGGTATGGGTCGGCGAGCAGTCGGGCAAGACGCAGGACCGCGGCGAGGTCGTGCCCGCCACCGACTGCGTAGTCGAGTGCGCAAGCGTTGCGCCCAAGGGCAACGAAAAGTACGTGGCCCTGACATTTGACGAGGGTCCGAGCGGCGCGACCAAGCAGATCTTGCAGGTGCTCAAGGAAAAGGGCGTGAGCGCCACGTTCTTCCTTTCGGGCGATGCCGCCGAGTCCTCGCCCGCCACGGCCAAGGCGATTGTCGATGCCGGGTGCGAGGTCGGCTCCAATAGCTATAGCGACGATTCGCTCAAGGGCGAGGATCGCGAGACAGTGCGCATGCAGATCTCGAAGGGAACCGACGCCATCAAGTCGGCAACCGGCGTCAAGACGATGCTGCTGCGTGCCCCTTACGCCGCTTTTGACGAGCAAAATTGGATTGACTCGATGGACCTGGTGTCTGCCGTGGTCTCGTGGAATATCGACTCGGGCGACTGGTTGCTCAATGGTGCCGACGAGCAGGTCTCGACGGTGCTCGACTCGGTGACGCCGGGCAATATCGTGCTGCTCACCGATAGCGACGAGTGCGCCGAGCAGACGCTCGAGGCGCTGCCGCAGATTATCGACGGCCTCGTTGCGGACGGCTACAAGATTGTGACGCTGAGCGACCTGGTCAAGACGGACACGTCGCTGAGCAAAAAGCTCACCTCGCTGACGAAGGTCACGATGCCCAAGAACGCCGTGTTCCCCCAACTCGCCGAGGACGACGAAACCACGGAGTAATCCCCAACGGCTATGTCACGGATACGTCAGCGTTTGGTATGCCTGCAATGTGCAGCGCATAAATTCGGTGCCGCAGCGCGATGCTGATGCTATAGTTACTGCGGTTAATGAGGGTCAAGAGAAAGGTTGCAGGTGAAATCCAAACCTCGACCATACAGTCGATGACCCCATGCAGGTGCTTTTTGCGCATGCACGGGGTGTAAGCGTCGAGCGGCGTGCCGCCCGCGCATGCGTATACATATCCAATTGTCCACGGATGGCGTGCCCGTTTTGCCGCGGTCCGCAGGAATAATGATGGGGAGCACCATTGAATTATCTGAGTGAGATGCTCAAACTGCCGGTCTTGGACGTCGACGGCGAGAAGCTCGGCGTGGTCAACGATTTTGGCATTGCTACCGGCGAAGTTTTTCCGCACGTGACGTCGCTCGCGTTCCGCGGCCCCGGCAAGACGCCGTTTATGATCAGCTGGCGCAAATGGGTCGATCGTATCGACGAGACGGGCGTGTACCTCAAGACGTCGGCCACCGAAATCCGCTTTTCGTACCTGCAGCCGACCGAGCTGTTGCTGGCGCGCGATGTTCTCAACAAGCAGATTGTCGACACGCAGGGCATGAAGGTCGTGCGCGTAAACGACATCAAGTTCTCCATGTCGGGCGAAAACCAGCTGCGCCTGCTGGGTGCCGAGGTCGGTGCCCGCGGCCTGCTGCGCGCGATTAGCCCCGCGCTCGAGCATGTCGTCGAGGGCTTTATGAAGCATCTGGGCAAGCCGCTCAGCGAGGACATCATCGCCTGGTCCTACATGGACCTGCTCGATCGCTCGACCAAGAACATTCAACTCTCGGTGTCGCATAAGACGCTCGGCGAGCTGCACCCTGCCGACATCGCCGACATTATCGAGCAGCTCGACCCGCGCCTGCGTGCGCAGGTGTTTGCACAGCTCGATACTGCCCAGGCCGCCGAGGCCATCTCGGAGTTCGATGACGACGAGCTTATGACCGAGATGCTCGAGGGCCTGTCCGACACGGACGCATCGTCGATGCTGGCCATGATGGACCCGGACGACGCCGCCGACCTGATCGACGAGCTCGATTACGAGAAGGCCGAGAAGCTCCTGCGCCTGATGGGCGTCAAGGAGGAAAAGGCGATTCGTAACCTGCTGGGGTATGAGGACAACACCGCCGGCCGCATCATGACCTCGGAGTTTGTCTCCCTGCCCGCCACGGCAACGGTCGGTGACGCCATCGAGGCGATTCGCGAGCTCGACGAGGACTTCGAGAGCGTCTACTACGTCTATACCGAGGATCCGAGCGGCATGCTGACCGGCGTGCTTTCGCTGCGCACGCTGATCGTAGCCGACCGCGACGCCACGCTGGGTCAGCTGGCCTATCGCGACCTGGTCTACGTGTCGCCCGACGAGGACCAGGAAGACGTAACGGACGAGATGACCAAGTATGACCTGGTCGCCATCCCCGTCTGCGACGAGAACCGCCACATCCTGGGTATCGTAACCTTCGACGACGCCATGGACGTTATCGCCGAGGAGCATCAGGAGGACCTGCAGATCGCCGGTGTCGGCTCGGGCGACAGCGCGTCCGACGACTCGACGAACGTGCTCAGCTGGTTCGTGCATCGCCAGTACTGGGTTGTTGTATGGGGCATCGCGTCGTGCATCATGGCGACCGTACTGGGAACGGCGCTCGGCTCCGCGCATCTGGTGGTGTTCCCCATGTGCGCCATGCCGCTCGTGCTGCTGGCGGCCTCGCGCATGGTGTCGTTCGTCAAGAACTACTTCCTGGAGTATGACGGTCACGACGACGAGCCCAAGCCGTACCTGGGATTCTTCTTCCAGAGCACGGGCATGGGCCTGATCTTGTCGCTCGTGACCTACCTGTGCGCGCAGCTGGTGCGCACCGCCGCGTTCCCCGATGCCCCCATGTTTGAGGAGCAACTCTTTACCGGGTGCTTTAATATCGCTGCCATCATTTGCCTGGTTGGCAACATGAGCGCCGTGATTTACCTGATGGTGCTGTTCTGGCGTGACGAGCATGACCTCAACACGTCGGGCACCGCCATGAACGTCATTGCCGTCATGATCTCGTGTGTGGCGTATTGCATCGCCGCGGTGCTGCTCGCCATGTCAGTCATGGGTTAGGTGGTCGCGTGCAAAATACCAAGCAAAAATCGGGCACCAAGCAAAAGCTGACCATCGCGGCCATCTTTGGCGCTATGGGTCCCGGTCTGCTGGCGGCGCTTTCGGGCAATGACGCCGGCGGCATTGCAACGTATTCCAGCGCGGGCGCCAGCTATGGCTACAAGATGCTCTGGATGCTTCCCGTCATGACTGTGCTGCTCATCGTGACGCAGGAGACCGCGGCGCGCTGCGGCTGCGTCACGGGTAAGGGCTTGGCATCGCTCATTCGCGAGCGTTTTGGCGTGCGCAAGAGCGTGTTGGCCATGGCGGCGCTGTTGATCGCCAACACGGCCGTGACCATCTCGGAGTTCGCGGGTATCGCGAGCGGCCTTGCCCTGTTTGGCGTGCCGGCGAGCATCTCGGTGCCGTTGGTGGCGCTGCTGGTGTGGATGCTTACCATGTCGGGTAGTTTCCAGCGCATCGAGAAGATTCTGCTGCTGGTGAGCTGCGTGTTCGTGACCTATATCGTCGCCGCGTTTATGGCTGGCCCCAACTGGGGTGAGGTCGCGGTCGACCTGGTCGTGCCTAACATTCAAAATGACCCCAGCTACGTGTCGCTCGTGGTCGCAACGATCGGTACCACCATCGCGCCGTGGATGATTTTCTTGGCGCAGAACAACGTGGTCGATAAGAACGCGGGCGAGGACGACATCGTGCTGCAGCGTATTGATACCGTGAGCGGCTCGATCGCCGCCGATATCATCGCCGGCTTCATCATTATCACGACCGGCACGGTGCTGTTCCCGGCTGGTATTCAAATTAGCGATGCTGCCGACGCCGCTCGCGCGTTGGAGCCCATCGCCGGTCAGTGGTCCACGGTGCTGTTCGCCTCGGGCTTGGTCGCCGCGAGCTTCTTGGCCGCCTGCGTGCTGCCGGGTGTTACGTCCAGCGCCATTTGCGAGGCATTTGGCTGGGAGCGCGGTGCCGATCGCAGCTGGGATGAGGCTCCGGTCTACCGCGGCATCATTACGGCCATTATCGGCATCTCTGCCGTGCTGGTACTCATGCCCGGTGTCGATCTGTTCCAGATCATGATGACCTCGCAGGTCATCAACGGCGTGCTACTGCCCGTGGTTCTGGTGTTCCAGGTGGTTATCGCCGCCGACCGCCACATTATGGGCGCCAACCGCAACGGCCGCGTGTGGAATGTGCTCACGTGGGCGACCATCGGCGTGATTACGGTGCTGACAGTTGTTATGTTTGTGCTGCAGGCGATGGGTTACAGCGCCTAGCGTCTCTTTTGGGGCTTCGAGCGGGTCGTAGCGATGGGCTGCGGCCTGTTTTTTGCTTGCTATAGGGGGTTAGTTATATGACAGTGGGCAAAAAATGCCAAATATGAGTACTGTTGCTAGGGCGATAGCATTTATGTGCAAGAAGATAATGTACATAATCTAGAGTGTGTACATTAAAATTCACCTCAACAGGCTTTAATCCAGCTAGGCTGGCCGCTCCTAGGGGTTTACAGGGACGCTCAGGCGCCATTTTGGGCGGATTTGCCTGCTACTAAAATGGCAACAGTACTCATATTTGCCCTTTTTTGCCCACAGCCCCTTGGCATGTTGTTACGAAGCCGCCCCTGGACTGGAATTGAACTGCCCGGGGGCGGCTTTCGCTTGTCGCAGGAGTGTCCCCAGGTGCCGGCATAAAAGGAACGTCCCTAGCTGCCGGATTACTTGTCGGTGCCCAGCTTGTGCGGCTTGAGAGCGAGCGCATTGACGAGCGCGTCGGTGGCGGACTTCACCGCTGCCGGCTGCGGGTCGTTGACGTGATCCTCGGGGTGCACGGGCAGGTCCTTCTTAACGGCATCGTGAATCAAGTTGAGGTATTCGGTCACACCGGTGGTCGACAGGTGCGTGCCGTCGCCATCGAACAGGTCATTTCGGTTGGCGCTGTATCCGTACCAGTCGATAACGCGCACGTTCTTGTAGCGCGTGGCGGCGTTGGCAATGGCTTGGTTAGTCGAGCCAACCCACGGCTGCGGGCTGCGCGTGTTTACAAACACGACAATGCGCTTGTCTCCCGCATCGGCCATGATGGCATCGATCTGGTCATCGGTCACCAAGCCGTTGGTGCCCAGGGCAAAGACCACGATTTTGCCGGCAAGGTTCTGTTGGATATAACCCTCAAATGTCGCGCGGCCCGCATCGAACTGGCGGCCCTTTTCGGCATCGATATGGCTGTGCGGGAACACGCCATCAAAGGCGTCCACGGCACGTAGCGACACGGAATCGCCGATCATGAGCAGGTCGTAGGAGCCATCGGGGAAGCCATCGTTGTCCTTGTCAGTGTCGTCGGCTGCCTGTTGATCCGTGGGCGCGGCGTTTTTAGCTTCCTTGTTGAGGACTTCGGCGCCTTC
This sequence comes from uncultured Collinsella sp., assembly GCA_958415525.1. GTDB lineage: Bacteria > Actinomycetota > Coriobacteriia > Coriobacteriales > Coriobacteriaceae > Collinsella. The sequence continues at coordinate 128,171 of CATYZE010000003.1, forward strand.
GCCGCTGAGCGCGGAGGTTTCCGGCACAAAGACCAGACCGCCCAGCGCGATGACAAGCACGATGCCGCAAGTGGCACACGCAGGAATATGCGAGCGCACCCAGTTGGCGGGCGTGGTGGTGCCATCGCGGAACTCGGACACGGTACGGCCGAAGGCGCCCTTCCTAAACGGCGTCTCGATAAAGCGGTAGGAGCATTCGGCCACGGCTACCACCAGCAGTACCTGCAAAATATACTGCCACCAGGGCGTATCGTTAATGTTGGCAACCGGGTTCATGAGCAGCAACAGCGGATAGTGCCACAGGTAGATGCTGTAGGAGCGCTTGCCAACCCATACGAGCGGCTCGGCGGATAGCGCGCGGGCCACCATTCCCTGGGGCTGCACGCAGGCCGCGATGACCATGAGCGTGAGGATGGAGCACAGCAGCGTGCCGCCGCGATACTGGAACGCGGTGTAGCCGTTGGTGAGTGCGACCATGGCGGCGAGGCCAACCAGACCCACGACGCCCAGCACATCGATGGATGCGGGCGAGGACCAAAAGCGCACGAGCGCGCTCGGCTGGGCCGGGGCGGCTTCGGCTGCGTTGTCGGCCTTCGCGTCCTGCTTGTCCTCGGCATTCTTGCCGTGCTTGGCGACGAGGCGGTCGAGCCCCAGGCGACGCGCGAGGCGCACGGGCGCTAGGTCGCGATCGGGGATAAAGGCCATCCAGGCACCCAACAGCAGCGAGAACACGCGGGTGTCGGTGCCGTAGTACACGCGGCTGGGGTCGGCAGCAGGGTTGTAGAGCACCATCATGGCGATGGCGGAAACCGCAGCCAGGCCCAGAACCACGCGACGCGTGCTGGGCTTGCTCATATGCATGGATACCATGGCAAGGAGCAGCGGCGGCCAAATCAGGTAGAACTGCTCCTCGATGGCGAGCGACCAAAAGTGCGTGAGCGGCGAGGGGTCGCCCAAGGCGTTGAAGTACGAGACGTCCTGCGCAATCTGCCACCAGTTGTTGAAGAACAGCAGCGACGGCAGGATGTCGGGACGCATCTTGGTGAGCATCACGTGGTTAAAGATCGTGCACAGCGCGCAGGTCACCACCACGACGGTCACTACGGCGGGGAACAGGCGGCGGATGCGGCGAATCCAGAAGCTCTTGAGGTCGATGCGTCCGGTCTTGGCGACTTCGTTGAGCAGCAGGCGCGTGATCAGATAGCCCGAAAGCACAAAGAAGATCGTGACGCCGAGCAAGCCGCCTTGCGCCCATGTGAGGTTGAGGTGGTAGAGCACCACCGCGACAACGGCGAGCGTGCGCAGGCCGTCGAGGGCGGGAATGTAGCGGGATTTGGGACGAGCGGGCGTCTGGTCTGCGGTGGCGGCGCTGGCATGGTTCGCTTTGTTGGCGGGCGAACGATGGGGGCTCGGGGCGCGTCGCGACTCGCCGGTGCGGCGCTCGGCGCGCGGGCGTTCGTGCGGCGCCGGCTCGTTGCCCGTACGGCGCGGGTCGCGCGAGCTCGATTGCGGGAATTGTTCCATAAAACATCATCCAATGACGAGAATAATCAGCACATATTTATTGTAGCTGCCCGCTCCTGTGAATGCTTGCTGCTGGCGCAACCTCAAGCACGCGTTCACATCAAAGTGAACTAAAGTTATAGAGGTGCGAAAGCATACGATTGACGGCCGACGGTGGGCAAAAAGCCCGCGGATGAGGAGGTTTCCATGGCAGATCGCGGCATCGTTGCGGTGTTCGGCAGCATGAACATGGACCTTTCGGTGGCGTGCGAGCGCATGCCGCGTGCGGGCGAGACCGTCGGCGGAAGCGGTTTTATCACCAACGCCGGCGGCAAGGGTGCAAACCAGGCTGTCGCTGCCGCGCGCATGGGTGCGCGCACGTGCATGATCGGCGCCGTCGGGCGCGATACATTTGGTGACGCACTGGTGGCGGGGCTCCAAGATGCCGGCGTGGGCGTTGAGTTTGTGGCGCGTCGCGACGACGTGGAGACGGGCACCGCGACTATCATTCGCTGCGAGAACGACAACCGCATCGTGTTATCGCCGGGCGCCAACCATGCGCTTTCGGGCGAGGACGTTGCCTGCGCGCTGCGCTATCTGGTGGCCGATGAGCTCGACGCCAATATCTGCGACCTCGCCCCGGCGGCCGGCGGCGTCTTTATCGCCCAGGGCGAATGCGACCTGATGGCCACGGCCGCGGCGCTCTCTTGCGCCCACAGGCTGGGGTTCTATACGGTCTTTAACCCGGCGCCGGCGTGCGACCTGCCGGCGGGAGCGTGGCCTGCGGTCGACTTGGTTTGTCCCAACGAGACCGAGTGCCAGGCGCTGACGGGCATCTTGCCCACGGATGACGCGAGCTGCGTGGCCGCGCTTGGGGCTTTGCTCGCCAAGGGCGCCGGTGCCGCGGTCATCACACTGGACGGCGCTGGGTCGGTTACGCTCGGCGATGACGGCGAGCCGCTGCGTATGCCGGCGCTTTCGAGCGCGGTAGTCGACACGACGGCCGCGGGCGATACGTTTATCGGCGCGCTTGCAGCGGCCCGCCTGGAGGGCTTGCCGCTCTTTGAGTGCATGGCCGCAGGTGCCCGTGCCTCGGCGGTGACGGTGTCGCGTTTGGGCGCGCAGCAGTCGATTCCCACGCGCGCCGAAGTTGAACATTGGTTTGGTTAAACGATTGAGACGGAGAAGCGGAGTAGAACAATGGCAACCAAGAAGCTGATCCTTGATCTGGATATGGGCGTGGACGATGCGATGGCGCTCGCCTATGCCATCGCGAGCCCCGAAGTGGAGCTCGTCGGTATTACCACGTGCTTTGGCAACGTGCGCGTCGAGCAGTCGGCGCATAACTGCCTGGCGATGCTCGACCTGCTGGGTCGCCCCGAGGTGCCGGTGTACCTGGGCGCCGACCGACCCATCAAGGCGACCGAGCCCTATACGCCGCCGGCGTCCACCACGCTCATCCACGGCAAAAACGGCATCGGCGGCGCAAGCGTGCCCGCCTCGCCGTACGAGCCGGTGGGCGCGACGACGGCCGAAGGCAATGCAGCGGTCGATTACCTGATCGATGCCGCGCGCACTTACGGTCCCGACCTGGTCTATGTGGCGACCGGCCCGCTCTCCAACTTGGCACTGGCCCTGGAGCGCGATGCGGCGGCGATGATGGCTATCGGCCGCGTGGTCGTGATGGGCGGCGCCCTGACCGTGCCCGGCAACGTGAGCGCGGGTGCCGAGGCCAATATGGCAAGCGATCCCGAGGCGGCTGACGCCGTGCTGCGCTCGGGCCGCAAGCTCACCATGGTTGGTCTGGACGTGACGCATCGCGTGGTGCTGACGCGCCGCGACATTGCCGGTTGGACGGGCTCGGGCACCATGGCCGGTTGCGCGTTTGCGAGTATGGTCGAGCACTACATTGGCTCGTACGAGATGAACGCCCCTTACCTGGGCGGCTGCGCGCTGCACGATCCGCTTGCCGTTGCCGTGGCGATTGATCCCACGCTCGTGGGCGCGCTCGGTTGCAACTTGCGCGTCGACCTGCTCGGCGAGTATCGCGGCCGCACTATCTGCGACGAGCGCCGCGTGGCCGACCCGGACAAGAGCGCCCTTGTGGCGCTAACCGTGGACGCCCCGCGCTTCCTCGCGGAGTTCAAGGCACGCATGGCTCACGTCTTGGGCTAACCGATCCATGCGCCCCGTCCCCAAAGCAGTCTTTTTGGGACGGGGCTTTTTTAACTACTTTGTAGCGATGATTTTTCTGGGACGGGGCTTAAAAAATCATTGTGTACCTAATGATTTTTTAATCCCCGTCCCAGAAAAATCATCGGGTGGCAAAACAGTCAAAAAGCTGCGTCCCAAATTGGCGACTATGTTGGTTTGCCTATATAGCTAGCTGCCGTAAACAGATTGAACACCGTTTATAGAATTAACGTGACCGTTAGCCTAAAACCCATTGTTCGCTCGAAGCCCTCGTGGTTGCATGGGTAAGAAAGCCTAGATAATTGGCACATGTACGTTTAAGTGGGGGCAGCATGAAAGAGCTCTTTGGCATCGACGTGGGCGGTACGGCGGTTAAGTGGGCTGTGCTGGGCGAGGACTATTCCATCCGAGAGCGCGGTAGCCTACCGACCCATTTTGGAGCCGCCGAAGAAGTGGTCGAGGCCCTGGCCGGCCTTGTCGAGCCGTATCGCGAGCGTGTCTCCGCCGTGGGCGTGAGCGCGCCCGGTGGCATCTACGAGGGGGACGAGGACGGCACCATTCACCGTGGCGGTGCGCTGACGTACATGGACGGTTGCCCGTTGGGAAGGCTCTTGCGCGAGCGTCTTGGCATGCCGGTGTCTGTCAATAACGACGGCAAATGCTGTGCGCTTGGCGAATATGCGGCGGGCGCGCTACGTGAGCATCGTATTGGCGTGGTACTTGCCATTGGCACCGGGATTGGCGGCGGCATCGTTATCGACGGTCATGTCCTTCGCGGCTCGCATGGTTTTGCCGGCGAATTCAGCTTTTTGCGCAACGACACGACGCGTGCGGCAGCGATGGGCAACGTGTTTGCCGGCACAGGCGGCTGGCGCGCGCTGCGCGATGCTGCTGTGGCGGAGAAAGGACTGCCGGCAGATACTGCCGTGGACGGGCGCCGCGTCTTCGAGTGGATCGAGGCCGGCGACGAGGCGGCCCAGCGCGCTCTCGACCGCTATGCGCGTACGTTTGATGCCCAGCTCGTAAACCTGCAGGCCGTGCTCGACCCCGAGGTCTTTGTGATTGCGGGTGGCATTTCGTGCCATCCCGAACTCATTGATGCACTTCGCGACCAGATGCCCGCTGCGCTCGCTGGCTACGAGGGCGGTTTTGCCGGCATCCCCGAGCCGCAGATTAAGGTGGCCGAACTCGGCAACGACGCCAACCTATACGGAGCCGTGCAAGAAGCCATGCGCCTCTGTAAGTAGTCAAAAAAGCCCCGTCCCAAATTAGCTACCGGTAAAAAGTGGCCGTTGGGGGAATAGTCGAGCCGCAACGCTTGACAACAGGGTAAACTAGCTAATAAACATTTACTATTCTGTTTAGATTGAATTTGCGGTCGTTTAGTTGCCGAGCCAATGTACTCTGCCGCGACCGTGTTTAGGGGGAACGATGGCCAAAGCAAGTGTCCGCGAGATCAGCCGCATCACCGGCTTTTCGCCCGCGACCGTGTCCAACGCGCTCAACCGCAAGCGCAGCGTGAGCGAAGAGACCGCTAAGATCATCCTTGAGTGCGCGCAGTCACTCGGCTACCAGCAGTCGACGCAACTCGAGAGTATCCAGTTCGTGCTTGCGCGCAAGACGGGCGCCATCCTGGACGAGAGCACCTTCCACCCTGCGGTTATCGAGGGCGTGGAGCGCCAGGCGCGCCGCCATGGCATGAGCACGAGCTTTGTCACGCTCGACTTTAGCGACCTGGACGCCGTGCGCCCGCAGGTCGAGGGGCTGATCGCCGATCCGTCGGCCGCTATCGTGCTGATGGGTACCGAGCTGGGCGAGGAGGACTACGCCCCGTTCGCGAATGCTGCCGCCCACCTGATTGTGCTCGACGGCTGGAGCGACCGCCAGTACTTCGATGCCGTGGTCATCGCAAATACCGACTCGGTGCTGCGCGCGGTGGACCATCTTATCGAGAGGGGTCACGAGCAGATCGGCTATCTTGCCGGCGACCTGCGTATCCGCAACTTTAAGGATCGCGAGCGTGGCTACCGTCAGGCGCTTGAGGACGCGGGCCTTGAGCCCAATCCGGCATGGCACATCACGCTGGGCACCACGCTCGAGGGCGCCTATCACGACATGGGCGCCTGGCTCGATACCGTCTCGCGCGACGACCTGCCGACGGCCTTTTTTGCTGAGAATGACGTGCTCGCCGTGGGCGCCATGCGCGCGCTCAACGAGCATGGCGTACGCGTTCCCGACGACGTGTCGATGATCGGCTTCGACGACCTGTCCGTGGGCGCCTTCTCCAATCCGCCGCTCACCACGGTGCATGTTCCCAAGCACGAGGTGGGCGAGATCGCGGTGCGCCGCCTGGTGGGCAACATCCGCAACCCCAAGAGCTACACCTGCAAGACGGCCGTCTCGACCTACTTTGTCGAGCGCCAGAGCGTGCGCGAGCTCTAGGCGAAAGCGCCGCCTACTCGTGATAAATGCGCCCGCGCCGCGGGCAGACACACAGAGCGTCACAGATAGAGGGTCCTTCGGGGCCCTCTTTTTTTGTTCCCCTTGTATGTTCAGATTGTTTACATACCGTTTAGGCTGATTTCTCTACCGTTTACGGGTATTTCGCGTTAAACTTCTAAACAGAAGAGTAAAACATTTAGTAAACAGAACAAAACGAAACATGCGTCTGTTTACTGAACATGTGACTAGGGGAGGACGTACATGGATAAGATCAAGCTCGGTTTTGTGCCTACGCGCCGCAGTATCTTTAGCGCGCCGGACGCGATCAAGTATCGCGGCCTGACGGCTGACCGTCTGCGCGAGATCGGTGTCGACATCGTCGATATCGACGACATCAACGACGAGGGCCTGCTGTTCGACGACAGCCATATCGAGCCCATCGTCAAGAAGTTCCGCGCCGAGGGCGTCGACGGCATCATGCTCTGTCACGCCAACTTTGGCACCGAGTACGTCTGCGCCCGCCTTGCCCGCGAGCTCGGCCTGCCCGTGCTGCTGTGGGGCCCGCGCGACGAGCGCCCCGAGCCCGACGGCACCCGCCTGCGCGACAGCCAGTGTGGCCTGTTCGCCACCGGCAAGGTTCTGCGCCGCTTCCAGGTCCCCTTCACCTACATGACCAACTGCCGCCTGACCGATCCCGAGTTCGAGCGTGGCGTTTGGGACTTCCTGGCCGTGTGCAACGTCGTTAAGACCTTCAAGCACACCCGCATCCTGCAGATGGCCACCCGTCCGTTCGACTTCTGGTCGACCATGTGCAACGAGGGCGAGCTGCTCGAGAAGTTCAACATACAGCTTTCGCCCATCCCCATGACCGAGCTAGTTCAGGCTGTGCGTGACGCTCAGGCCGACGAGCAGGCCATGTCCGCCATGCTCGCCCACATCGCCGACAGCTTTGAGATCTGCATCCCCGAGGACAAGGTCCCCGCGGTCGCAGGACTCGCCATCGCCATGAAGCGCCTGGTCGAGAAGTACGGCTGCAACGCTGGCGCCATCCAGTGCTGGAATGCCCTGCAGGACGAGCTAGGCATTATGCCCTGCGCCGCCAACGCCATTCTCAACGAGATGGGTATCCCCATCGTGTGCGAGACCGACATCCACGGCGCTATCACCGCGCTGATGGTCGAGGCCGCCGATCTGGGTCGTCACCGTGGCATGTTCGCCGACTGGACGGTTCGTCATCCCGACAACGAGAACGGCGAGCTGCTGCAGCACTGCGGCCCTTGGCCCTGCAGCTGCGCGGCCGTCAAGCCCAAGCTCACCTACCCGCTGGCCTTCGATCACCCCGGCGCGCTGACGGCCGAGGCCAAGCACGGCGACCTCACCCTTGCCCGCTTTGACGGCGACAACGGCGAGTATTCGCTGCTGCTGGGCAACGCCCGCGGGATCGACGGCCCGGCCGGTATGGGCACCTACCTGTGGGTCGAGGTCGAGAACCTCAAGCGCCTCGAGGCCAAGATCGTCGAGGGCCCCTACATCCACCACTGCGTGGCCATCCACAGCAACGTGGTGCCGGTGCTCTACGAGGCATGTAAATACATTGGCATCCAGCCCGACCTATATGATCCCATCGAAGAAGACGTCAAAGCCTACCTGCGAGGAGAGTAGAAATGGCAACGATTGAAGAGCTTGAGTCCCTGCGTTGGGACCTTCGCCGCGATTGCGTCGATATCATCATGGCCGGTGCCGGCGGCCACATCGGTGGCGATATGTCGGTCATCGATGCCCTCATGACCCTCTACGCCAACCACCTCAACATTTCTCCCGAGACCGTCGACGATCCCAACCGCGATCGCTTCGTGCTCTCCAAGGGCCACGCCATGGAGGCCTACTACGCGGTGCTCTGCCACGAGGGCTATCTTGACCTCGATGACGTCAAGGCCCGCTTCTCCAAGTTCGGCAGCCCCTACATCGGCCACCCCAACAACAAGCTCAAGGGCATCGAGATGAACTCGGGCTCGCTGGGTCACGGCCTGCCCGTGGCCGTCGGGATGGCGCTTGCCGGCAAGATGGATGGCCGCGACTACCGCGTCTACACCATCATGGGCGACGGCGAGCTTGCCGAGGGCTCGGTCTGGGAGGGCGCCATGAGCGGCGGCAACTACCAGCTCGATAACCTGTGCGCGCTCGTGGACCGCAACCGCCTGCAGATCAGCGGCAGCACCGAGGACGTCATGAAGCAGGATTCGCAGGAGGAGCGCTGGGCCGCCTTCGGTTGGAACGTGCTGTCCATTCCGGGCAACGACGTCCAGGCCATCGACGCCGCGCTGACGCTTGCCGCCGAGACCAAGGGTAAGCCCACGGTCATCATCCTCAACACGGTGAAGGGCTACGGTTCGCCCGTCATGGAGGACAAGGCCGGCTGGCATCACCACCTGCCCAACGACGAGGAATATGCCCAGATCATCGCCGATTTCGCTGCCCACAAGGAGGCCATCAATGGCTAACAAGATCGCCAACCGCAAGGTTATCTGCGACACGCTGCTCGAGGCCGCCGCAACCGACAAGGACATCGTCGTCCTGTGCTCCGACTCCCGTGGCTCCGCGTCGCTCACGCCGTTCTTCGATCAGTACCCCCAGCAGTCCGTCGAGGTCGGCATCGCCGAGCAGGACCTGGTGAGCATTGCCGCCGGCATGGCTTCGTGCGGCAAGAAGGCCTGGGCCGCATCGCCGGCGTCCTTTGTGACCACGCGTTCGTATGAGCAGTGCAAGGTCGACGTCTCGTACTCCAACACCAACGTCAAGCTCATCGGCATCTCGGGCGGCGTGTCCTACGGCGCCCTGGGTATGAGCCACCACTCCGCGCAGGATATCGCCGCCATGAGCGCGATCCCTAACATGCGCGTGTACCTGCCGAGTGACCGCTTCCAGACCGCCGAGCTCGTGCGTGCGCTGGTTGCCGACAACAAGCCGGCCTACATCCGCGTGGGCCGCAACCCGGTCGAGGATGTGTACACCGAGGACGAGTGCCCGTTCCAGATGGACCGCGCCACCTGGGTGCGCCGTGGCACCGATGTGACGATCGTTGCCACCGGCGAGATGGTCCGCCATGCCGTGGACGCCGCCGACCTTCTGGCCGAGCAGGGCATCTCGGCAACGGTGCTCGACATGTACTGCGTCAAGCCACTCGACGCCGAGGCCGTGATCGAGGCCGCCGGTGCTACGCGCGCTGTCGTGACCGTCGAGGAGCATAGCCCCTTCGGTGGCCTGGGTTCCATGGTCGCGCAGGTCGTGGGCGAGCATTGCCCGCGTCCGGTCAAGTGCCTGAGCCTGCCCGACGCGCCGGTCATCACTGGTACGAGCCCCGAGGTCTTCGCACACTACGGACTTACGGGCACCGGAATTGCCGAGGCCGTTAAGGACTTCCTGCCCGCAGAGTAATTGGAATGTGACAAAGGGACCGTCCCTTTGTCACATTCATTTTGAAAGGGGTGGCCATGGGCCGCTACATCATCGGAATCGATCAGTCCACGCAGGGCACCAAGGCGCTGCTGGTGGACGAGGGCGGCCATCTGATTCATCGTGCCGACCGCTCGCATCGCCAGATCGTCAACGAGGCCGGCTGGGTGAGCCATGATCCGGCCGAGATTGCCGCCAACGTGCTGGCCGTGGCGCGTGCCGTGGTGGAGGAGACCGGGGTCGACCCGGCCGACGTCGCCGGCATCGGCATCTCCAACCAGCGCGAGACCACCGTTGCCTGGAACCGCACAACGGGCGAGCCGCTGTGCGACGCCGTGGTGTGGCAGTGCGCCCGCGCCCGCGAGCTGTGCGACGAGCTGGCCGCGCGCGAGGGCGTGGCCGAGCTGGTGCGCGACACGACAGGCTTGGTGCTCTCGCCCTACTATCCGGCGGGCAAGATGGCTTGGATTCTCGCAAACGTGCCGGCGGCAGCCGAGGCTGCTGCGGCGGGCGAGCTGTGCCTGGGCACGATTGACGCCTGGGTGGTCTGGACGCTCACGGGCGGCGCCGAGTTCCGCTGCGACTGGTCCAACGCCAGCCGCACGCAGCTCTTCGACCTGCGCCGCGGCTGCTGGAGCGAGCCGGTGTGCCAAGCCTTTGGCATCGATGCTGCCTGCCTGCCGCAGGTGACCGATTCCGACGGCCTGTTCGGCACAACGGACCTGGGCGGCTTTTTGCCGGCGCCCGTGCCCATTCACGGCGTGCTCGGCGACAGCCACGCCGCCCTGTTTGCGCAAGGCTGCCACAGCCGCGGCATGGCCAAGGCGACCTATGGCACCGGTAGCTCGGTCATGATGAATGTCGGCGACGAGTTTGTCGCCAGCTCGCACGGGCTTTCGAGCTCGCTCGCGTGGCGCATGGACGGTGTGACCGAGTACGTGCTCGAGGGCAACGTGAGCTACGCCGGCGCCGTCAAGACCTGGCTGCGCGACGACCTGGAGCTCATCAACAACCCCGAGGAAGTCACCGACCTGTGCTATGCCGCCAACCCGGCGAGCCGCGTCTACTTTGTGCCGGCGTTTACCGGCCTGGGCGCGCCGCACTGGGCAAGCGACGCCGAGGGCTGCGTCTTTGGCATGACGCGCACCACGGGCCGCGCGGAGTTCGTGAAGGCCGCCGACGAGTCGATTGCCTATCAGATCTTCGACGTGATCGATGCGATGGTCGAGGATTCGGGCGCAGCGCTGGCCGAGCTTCGCGTTGACGGCGGCCCCACGCGCGATGCGTACCTGATGCAGTTTGAGAGCGACCTGGTGGGTTCGCCCATCCGCATCGCGAGCAACGACGAGATGAGCGGCCTGGGCGCGGCTTGGGCCTGCGGCATCGCGCTCGGCATGTACACGCGCGACGTTGTCGACGTCTACGGCGCCCGCGGCATCGTGGAGCCTTCGATGCCCGCCGACGAGCGAGCCAAAAAGATCGCCGGCTGGCGCCACGCGGTCGAGGCAACAATCGCATACACTGCCTAGAATGATTTTTCTGGGACGGGGATAAAAACTCATTGGTCTCCGTCCCAGGTAGCTAATTTGGGACGGGGCTTTTTTGACTGGTATGATTGGTGCGACCATTCCAACCAGCTAAAAGAGCCCCGTCCCAATTTGACTACCGAGAGGATCTGCCATGGAGCGCATTGCCAGCTTTTCTGTCGATCATCTGCTGCTTGAGCCCGGCGTATACGTGAGCCGCATCGACCGCGACCCGGCGACCGGCACCGCCGTCACCACCTTTGATCTGCGCCTGACCACGCCCAACAAGGAACCGGTCATGAACACGGCCGAGTGCCACACCATCGAGCACCTGGGCGCGACGTTTCTTCGCAATCATGCCGAGTGGTCGAGCCGTATCGTCTACTTTGGCCCCATGGGCTGTCGCACGGGCTTTTACCTGGTCGTGTTTGGCGAGGTGACGAGCGAGGAGATCCTGCCGCTCGTGCGCGAACTCTTTGAGTTCGTCGCCGGCTTTGAGGGTGATGTCCCCGGCGCCGCTCCCGAGGAGTGCGGTAACTACCTGGACCAGAACCTTCCCATGGCCAACTGGCTCGCGCGCCGCTACCTCGACCGCGACCTGGCCGATATCGACGAGAAGCACCTGCACTATCAGCAGGCATAGGGCCCGCCGCTCAAAACGCGCGCATCGGGCGCCCTCGCTTATGCGGGGGCGCCTTTTTGTTGAGTGGTCAGGGTGAGCGTTCAAAATCGCTCGTGTTTGTTCTAGAATGTTCGTATAGTCACAATTACGAACAGGAGTGAACATGCATATCTACTCTGTCAACGACCCCGAGTTCAAGTCCTACGGCCGCGTGTGGGACGACGTGCCCTCCAGCCTGACCGCTCCGCTCGTCGAGGCGCTCTCCGCCACACCCATTCCCGAGGGCAGCAAGTACGTGGCCTCCGCGCCCGAGCTTGAGCAGGTCGAGGGCGCCGACACGCTCGGTCTGCTCATGTACGGCAGCCGTCCCTTCCAGCTGGGCTGGTGCAACGGCCACAATACACAGCTCAACTGCCTGGAGTATCACCGCGCCAGCGAGTTCAACCTGGGCGCCCGTGACTTTATCCTGCTGCTGGCCAAGCGCGAGCAGATCGTCGACGGCAAGCTCGACACCGCGCAGGTCAAGGCCTTCCGCGCACCCGCCGGCACGCTCGTCGAGGTCTACGCCACGACGCTCCACTACACGCCCTGCATGGTCGACGACGGCGGCTTCCAGGTGATGGTTGCGCTTCCCGCCGGCACCAACGGTCCCCGTCCCGAGGCCGCAGCCGACATGCCTGCTGCCGGTGACAGCTACTGCTACTGGAAGGCCGACAAGTGGGTCCTCTGCCACGCCGATAGCCCCAAAGCAGCCGAGGGCGGCTACGTAGGCCTCACGGGCAAGAACCTCGACATCACCGTGGACTAGAGTCTTCTGTCTCAATCTGTAACATCTAGCAGGCTAAATCGCCTCTACCTGTTACAGATTTGGTCGCGCGCGCAGACGTGGTGTAAGAGCGCCCTGAGGTCCGTCGCTGCAAATCC
>CATYZE010000004.1 GCA_958415525.1 uncultured Collinsella sp.
GAATCCTATACGCCGCACCAATTGAGTTTTAAGCCTCCGGAAACGGGGGCTTTTCTTATATCGCGATGCGTCGAAGATCGCGCCAAGCCCTCCAAATGAGTAAAAATCAAATTCAATAACTTTTTTTGAAAAACGCTTGACGATTATTCAGTCCATGTGCATAATATTCAACAAGTCGCGGCGTTACCTCAGCTGGATAGAGGGTCTGACTACGAATCAGAACGTCATAGGTTCGAATCCTATACGCCGCACCATTTGAGATTAAAGCTCCCGGCAACGGGGGCTTTTCTTTTATGGCAACACCGCATTGATTCGAACCTCGGTCGAGGCGCGGGCGTAAAGAAAACGCGGGGCGTTTTTAGCCCGCGGGCGAGCGCGCCGGCAGGCGGGCGAAGCCGGTGCGGATCCGCGCAGCGGATGCGCGGAATCCTATACGCCGCACCATTTGAGATTAAAGCTCCCGGCAACGGGAGCTTGTCTTTTACGCCAGCTTGAGTGCTTTCGTCCAAAGGGACGATTTCCTGTCGACTCGTGTAAGATTCCGAGTAGATGTCGCGGCCCATCCGCGACCACTCCTTCTTCAAGCGACCGATCAGGGTGATATTTCGTGGCAGAGCGTCCGACATACAAGCTCAGGTTTCTCGATCCCAAGAAGCGCTTTCCGGCGATGCCCGAGCAGCCTGCGGGACGCTCATATGGCGTGGTCTGGAAACTCTTTGGCGAGGATCAGCATGAATCTTGTTATGTCGTCGAATTCGTTGGCAAAAGCCATGTGTCGCTTTTGGGCTACGTAAGCGTTTCGGGTGAGGTGTACAAGGTGGACCGCCCCGTTAGCGAGGCTCCGCTGCCCAACGATCCCGACATGGAACTGGTCCTTGACGAGTCGGACTCCGGTATTGGTGAGATTATGGTGAGGGGAGCAAACGGCACGATGCGCGCGTGCGCGCGAACCGTCGGCTCTCCCGAAGGTCCCATGCGCGAACAGTCCGATCACGAGACATGGAATTCGACCCGCTCCCTTCCTTACGGTGAGTTCATGGCATCGATGTTCCTGCGCTACGTGATATTCGCTGACTCCGAAAATACCATTGCGAGCACGGCGGACGCCGACGGACTCGACGAGGGTATGCAAAACGTTGTCGACAAGATCAAGCTCGTAAAGTTGCCCGAGCCGGTCGAGGTGTTTTTGGGCTTTAACACGACACCGCTACCTGACGCTATCGAGACGCTGCTCTACCGCGTTGACCATGCCGAGAATCCGAGCGGTATCGAGCGCTATGCCGCCGCCCTTATGAGTGAAATTGACTTGCCTCGCTTGCGCACCATCGCCGCTAAGTCCGAGATGAGCCTGGCTCGCATCGATCGCTCAAAGCTTTTCTATCTCAATTTTGATCGCAGCCTGCTGGACCAGGACGAGATTGACATGCTGCTTGCCATCGAGTGCCGTCTTAACCGTCTCTCCGGCATCCTTGAGCACATCGGGGCCGGATTGGTCCCTGCGGCATCCTCGCCGAGCCTTGAGGGCTGCGCGCTCTTTGATGCGTGGCATATCGCCAAGACGACCAACGGTGTTCCCCGACTGCTCGATACGGCCTCGAGCGATAACCCGTGGGGCAAACCGGGTACGGTGGCTTGCCAGCCGGGCGGTGAGTGGGATGTGCGTACCCGCTTCGCGCGTATTGTCGAGGCACTTAACGTGGTCACGCGGCTCGACTATACCTATCGGGCAAACGTTGCCGAGGGGATCATGCTCGTTCGGTTTGGGCAGTCTGTCGTTGATGCTATGCCGCAACGTGAATACGACGCTCAAGATGACGCCTGGCGCGAGTTGGACGAGGACACGCGCGCGATCTGGGCCGCGGAGCACGATGCGCGCGTGGCACTCACGCTTGCGGCAGCGTGTTTTGCCGCGGGCACCTGCATCACGCGCTGCTATGTGCAGATTGCTGCTCCCGACAGTGAGCAGGGCGAGCGCGTTGTCGCAACGTATTTCTTTGGGCGCGCGGCCTATCTGGCCGATTGCGTGCCTGTCGCCAAGGATCTTGAGAGCATGGACATGGACGATATGCCGTGCAAGCGTGTGCTTGAGGCATATGAGTCAACCGCTCCGGAGACGATTGAGCCGGCGGAGGTTCATGCTCGTCCGCGTGATGACCATCGCATGCTGCCGCCGGCGCTGCGCGATCTGCTGCTTGCCGATACGGCTGACGAGCTGGAGGTCATGGAAGAGGACGACGACCCATACGTGGCCCGTGTTGTTGAATTGCGCGAGCAGGCAAAAGTCGACCGTACAGGTGCTTTTGAAGGCTTTTCCCGTCTCGTTGAGGAGTTGGAGGCTAAGTGCGCCGTCGCCGAGCTTTTGGCGACAGGTCCGGTTCAAACGCAGTTTTGCGATAACCAGCTGGTGCGCATGGTGCTACCGGTGTTGGAAGAAGACCGCTCTGTGCGAATCCTACGTGCGCCCGATGCGCTGTACTTTGCCCAGCACGAGATCTGCAGCTTTTACGCCGAGCAAGAGGACTTTGAACGAGCACTGCCCGAGGTGCGCCATCTTTACGATCTGGCGCGCTCGTCCATGCAATCGCACTTTGCGCTCATCAACGTGCTTGCGCGTCTGGAGCGCTTTGACGAGATTATCGAGGTGGCGCGCCACGGCCTACGTATTGCCAGCGATCGTTCTGCAATCGGCTACCTGTTCTATCGCTTGGCGTTTGCCTATTGGAATTGCGATCAGCTCGACCTGGCGCTGGCTTGTTACCGTCTGGTGCCGCGCGGCGAGGAGTCGGGCAGCAGCGCGCTGGAAGAAATGCAGGGCCTTATGAACGAGATGGGCGTCAGCGAGCCTCCGACGTTCGAGGAAGCGGTCGAGACCATCCACAAGGCTGGACTCGAGCTGCCGCCAGTGTCCGCCGTGACGAATCAGCTGGCAGATGCCGCTGTACAACTGGTCGATAACGGTTTCTTTTTCCTGGCGCGCGGTTGTATCTTCCAAATGTGGCGCACCATGGGCAACGATGAGCTCGGTTCCCTCAACCGCTCGCTGGGGTAGGGGCGGCATAGAGGGGCTGCGCCGTGCTATTTGTATCGGCACGGGCGAGAGGACCCGACAGGGTCGGTAAGGCATAAAGCCGCCGAGCCTGCTAAAACTGTTAAACTCTGCTAAAGTTGCTAAACTTTGTTAAAGTTGTTAAAACTAGCAGAGGAGGGCCGAATGTCTAAAGCTATTAATCCTTTTAAGCCAACGGCGGGAATGAATCCGCCTGAGCTTATCGGACGCGACGCTGTTTTGGATGACTTTGCCGAGGCTCTGGAGAACGGTCCCGGCGCCCCCGATCGGCTCATGCGTATCTCTGGTGTTCGTGGCACGGGTAAAACGGTGCTCCTTAACGCATTGGGTGATCTTGCGCGTAAAAAAGGATTCGAAGTCGTTGACGTCGCCTCAAATACCGGTTTTTGCAATAGAATTCTCGAGGCTCTGCAGCGAAATGTTCGTCTTGAATCAATGTCGATTTCTCCGTCGATTCTAGGAGTCAGCCTTGGCTCCGTGGAGGTGTCGAAGTCGGCGTCCCATCTGGGCGAGGCGATGTACGAAGCCGCGAAGCGCGGCGGCTTGCTCATTACGCTCGATGAGATTCAGGACGCCTCAACTGAGGAAATGCGAGAGCTGGGCAATGAAATGCAGCTCTTGATTCGCCAAGGGGCGAATGTCGCCTTTGCATTCGCTGGTTTGCCAACGTCGGTGGATGGCGTGGTGGTGGATGATACGTTGACGTTCCTTCAGAGGGCGAAGCATATTGAACTTACGCGGCTTTCAGATTTTGAAGTCGGCGGATCGTTTGAGGATACGATGAGGCGTGCGGGCAAGGAACTCGACGAAGGCGTTGCTGAGCTTTTAACAAAGGCTTCGGCGGGCTATCCCTTTATGGTCCAGCTGGTCGGATATTACGCTTGGCAGGTTGCTGCGCGTAGCGGGGCAGAGAGCGTGGACGAAGAGGCAGCTCGCAAGGGTATCCAGGCGGCTCTTGATAGTTTTAATGCTATGGTGATTGCCCCTGCGTTGCGCAGGGTGTCGGAGCGGCAGTTTCAGTATCTCGCGGCGATGGCGCAATGTGAGGGCGATGAGATTGCGAACGGCGATATCGCCAAAAAGATGGGCTTGCCGGCGAACAAAGTCGGGTCGTATCGCAAGCGCCTGATCGATGCGGGACTGATTGAACCTGCAGGCTACGGCTGTGTTTCGTTCGCAATTCCGTACATGCGCGATTATCTGTTGGAAATCGTTCGAAAGGGCTAATAAAGACTGGGAGCATCGGTGCCGCCGCTGGGGCAGCCCTCGTATCTTTGTCTCGATTTGTAACATCTGGAGGAGATTACGGCCCGTAAATGTTACAGATTGAGATGCTTGGCTGAGGCGTTTGCTGACAAAATGGAATCGCCTCGAAATTCCCTCTTGCCCATCCTCGACTGTTTGGTTACTATAAAACGGCTGTTACGGAGAGCTGACCGAGAGGCCGAAGGTGCTCGCCTGCTAAGCGAGTATGCCCCAAAAGGGCATCTGGGGTTCGAATCCCCAGCTCTCCGCCAGTTTAAATTTAAAGAAGGGTTCCATTTGGGGCCCTTTTTTAGTTTCAAGAGCGTTAGCTGGGGATTCGAACCCGAGAGGGCACGGGCGTTAAGCAAACGCGAAAGCGTTTGTAGCCCGTGGGCGAAAAGCCGCCAGGCTTTGAAGCCGGAGGGCATGCGCAGCATGCCCGGACATCCCCAGCTCTCCGCCAGTATGACTTGAAAGAAGGGTCCCATTTGGGGCCCTTCTTTGTGCGGAGAAAGGAGGCTGGGGATTCGAACCTCAAAAAAGAGGCATCCTTTCGGACGCCTCCTTTCAGCGGACTTATTATTCTTGCGCCCTACACCTCGGGCGCCTTGGCGACGGTCTCGCTTTCTGCCGTGAGCGGGCGGTTGTCGATGCGACGGCCCAAGCGATCGAGCTTCACGAGCAGCCATTCAATGGGATTCGGCCCTGCGCCTTCCTCGTCGGCAACCAGGTCCATGACGGCGATCTTGGTGCCGTCCTGCTTGAGCGTGACGCTACCCACCTTGTCGCCCACATGCACCGTGCCCGAAAGATCGTCGCAGCTAACCTTTTCGGTCACCTCGCCGGCAAGGGAAAACACGGTCGCTTGCGCCGTGGGATCGGCGAGTGTGGCGTCGATCGTCTTATCCGTCCAGTCGGTTTGGCCAATGCGCGCCATAAGCGGGTTGCCGTTGGCGGTCTTTTCCTGTGTGTTGGCGATTGCGACCGTCACCTTGTGGCCGTAGTACCAGTTGGCAAGGGTGGCGGTATCGGTAAAGCGCTGGTCGGTGGTGGTGGAGTTCAAAACGACGGTGTAGATCTCGTCGCCGTCGCGGTTGTAGGCGCTCGTGAAGCAGTAGCCCGCGTCGTCGGTGGTGCCGGTCTTGCCGCCAATGTTGCCATCTTGGCCCAGCAAATAGTTATGCGTGTCCATGGAATGCGAACGGTCGGTGCCGTCGGCGCCCGTGACCTCGATCCAGGAATCCTCGCTTGCTACGACCTCGCGGATCGTATCGTTTTTCATGGCCTCCTGCATCATCAGCGCTACGTCGTGTGCGGTTGAGTGCATATCGCCAGCCCACTCATCAAAGTCCAGACCATGCGGGTTTTCAAAAAGCGTACCGGTGCAGCCGAGCTTCTTAGCGCGCTCGTTCATGGCCTTCACAAAGGTTGCCTCGGCGTCTTTGGTCTTAGGCTCGATCTTCTTGCCCACATATTCGGCGAGCACGACGGCGGCGTCGTTGCCCGAGGGAATCATCAGGCCGCGCAGTGCCTGCTCCACGGTAAGCTCGTCGCCTTCGAGCAAGCCGGCGGTCGAATTACCCACGGTGGCTGCGGCGTTGCTCACCGTGACCTTCTCGTCCATCTTGCAATTCTCGACGGTTAGGATTGCGGTCATAACCTTGGTGATCGAGGCGATTTTGACCTGCTCATCGGCGCCGCGCCCGTAGTAGACGGTGCCGTCTTTGCCCATGACGAGCGCATTGGTCGCATCGATATCGGGCAGATTTTCGGCCGTGATGCCGCGCGCATCGGCGGTTTTGCCGCAGACATTGTCGGTCGTGAGCACTTGGGCGCCGGCGACGGTGGGCACGCCAGCGGCAAGGGCGATAGCGCAGACAAAGCCGGCGGCAAGCTGGGCTGAGCGCTTTGCAAAAGAGGTGAGGGACTTCACAGATTTCGCTTTCGACGGGATGGTCTCTTCTGGAACTAGAGTATATCGTTTGCCGGTGTCGGCGATCATCGCGTGCGTGCGTGGCCCGCATCCGCGCCCGAACGGGCACAAGGGTGCTTAAGGCCGACTTAATCACCCACGCTTGTTGTGTGTGGCGTGCGCCCCCTCGGGCATAATGGAGCGCGAGAGGAGCACGCATGAACGAGCGCATTTTGGTAGTTGATGACGAAAAGGCCATCGCCGACTTGGTTGGTATCTACCTTACAAAAGAAGGCTTTGACGTACAGGTCGCCTATAGCGGGGCAGATGCTGCCAAGGCAATCTTGGAGCAGGAGTTCGATCTGGCGCTGCTGGATGTCATGCTGCCCGATATCGATGGGCTTGAGTTGCTGCGTACGATCCGTTCCAGCCATACCTATCCCGTGATCATGCTGACGGCGCGCGATGCCCAGCAAGACAAGATCGAGGGCCTTTCGCTTGGCGCGGACGATTACGTGGTTAAGCCGTTCCGCCCGCTGGAGCTCATCGCGCGCGTGCACGCTCAGCTTCGTCGCTACACCAGCTACGGTAGCCGTGCGCAGGCGGCCGAGTCGCCGACCATCCAGCTCGACGGCCTAGAGATCAACCGCGATGCTCGTTCCGTGATAGTGGACGGTGCGCCGGTGCGCCTGACGCCCATCGAGTATTCCATCCTGCTGTATCTGGTCGAGCATCGCGGCAGCGTAGTGCCCGTGGAGGACCTGTTCCGCGCGGTATGGAACGAGGACTTTATGCCCGGTTCCAACAACACAGTGATGGTGCACATCCGCCATCTGCGCG
Organism: uncultured Collinsella sp.; assembly: GCA_958415525.1. GTDB lineage: Bacteria > Actinomycetota > Coriobacteriia > Coriobacteriales > Coriobacteriaceae > Collinsella. The sequence goes on from CATYZE010000004.1 coordinate 7,065, forward strand.
AAAAGATCGGCGATGATGCCCAAAAGCCGCGCTTTATCAAGAACGTCTGGGGCGTCGGCTATATCATCGAATAAAGCCTTTGTTTGTGAGGAAAACGGATATGACAAATAGCAACGGGCAGGCGTTTGAGGTACCCGATCGACTTTTTGAGCATGTAAGGTCAGTTGTCGATAATCGCGCGCTCGCGACGGTGCTGCTCTTTTTACTGAGCCTGCTGCTGATCGGCATTGACAACATCGTCGGCATTCTGGTGGTGCTGCTCGTCGGTTTTTTGCTGATCGATCGCTTTGAAATCGTACGTCGTTGCGTGGTGATTGGCGGTGCCGCATGGGCCATGACGCTGGCAATCGGTGCCATGGCGCTCGGCGGCATCGAGGGGCCGGTGCTGTTCGATGCCGGCTTTGTGTTCAACATGCTCGGCTTTGTGCTGGCACTTGCCGTGTGCGTCCTGTTCTTTTGCGGCCGCGCTCTGTACTACCAGGGCTATGAACAGGGGGAACAGCATGCCGACCGTGTGCTTGCCGCCCGTATCCAGGATCGCCTGATCGATCACCCCGACGCGTGGGACAACATCGACGGAGACTTTCTTGAGGTCGAGGGCGCACTCAACAGCGTGCGCGATAGCGAGCGCAAGGTGCAACAGGCCTTGCGTGACGAGTCTCATCGCAAGGACGATCTGGTCACGTACTTGGCCCATGACTTGCGCACGCCGCTTGCCAGCGTGGTGGGCTACCTATCACTGCTGCAGGAGGCGCCCGAGCTTCCGGTTGAGCAACGTACTCGATTTACGGGCGTGGCGCTCGACAAAGCGCATCGGCTCGATGCGCTCATCGAGGAGTTCTTCGACATTACGCGCTTCGACTTCCACGACATCGTGCTCACGCGCGGTTACGTCGACTTGGGGTTGTTGCTGGCACAGGTGGCCGACGAGTTCTACCCCATCCTCAACGAGCAGCGCAAGGAGGCCCAGGTTGATATTCGCGAGGACCTGACGGTGCTCGTGGATGGCGACAAGATGGCCCGCGTTTTCAACAACATTATGAAAAACGCCGTCGCCTATAGTTACGAAGGTTCGACGATCACGATTGAGGCGAGGCGCACGGATGATGGCGGCGTGCGCGTGCGCTTTATCAACCAGGGCGATCCTATTCCTGCGGCAAAGCTCAAGGTGATCTTTGAGAAGTTCTATCGCTTGGATGCGGCGCGCGCAACCAATCGAGGTGGCGCTGGGCTGGGGCTTGCCATCGCCAAGGAGATCGTTTCGGCGCACGGTGGCACTATCGCGTGCGAATCGACGCCCGAGCATACCGTATTTACCATTGAGCTGCCCGCCGCGTAGCGAAGGCGACCTTACAAACACCTGACAATGCGCTCACGTGCGTATGAGCCGCAATTTCTACTATCGATACTGCTGAATTGATATCGATGTGGAGGTATGCGGTATGACGGCTGCTGCGGCTATGGAGCCCATGGAGCTTGAGGAACTCATGGAAGCGCAGGCCGAGGCCGCGCACGAGCGCGAAGTTGGGGATGCGACTCGCCCCACGGCGGAGGACCTTGCCGCCTCACCGACGCGCATCGATGTTGAGGGCCTCGACCTGTTCTATGGCGACCACCATGCGCTCAAGGACGTGAACATCAAAATCCGCGACAAGCAGATCACCTCGTTCATCGGGCCTTCGGGCTGCGGAAAGTCGACGCTGCTGCGCTGCTTTAACCGTATGAACGACGGCATCAAGGATTGCCGCATTGAAGGCAAGATCGCACTCGATGGCCAGAATATCCTGGGCGATTACGATATCTGCCGCTTGCGCCAGCGCGTGGGTATGGTGTTTCAACGCCCCAATCCGTTTCCCATGAGCATCTACGACAACGTCGCCTACGGTCCTCGCGGCATGGGAGTGCGCGACCGCGTCGTGCTCGACGAGCTGGTCGAAGACTCCCTGCGACGCGCTGCACTGTGGGACGAGGTCAAGGACAAGCTCAAGGAATCGGGTTTGGGTCTTTCGGGCGGTCAGCAGCAGCGTCTGTGCATCGCCCGTGCGTTGGCCGTGCAGCCCGACATTCTGTTGATGGACGAGCCGACCTCGGCGCTCGACCCCGTGTCGACGCTCGTGGTGGAGCAGCTTGCCTGCGAGCTCAAGGAGACCTGCACGTTGGTGGTCGTTACGCACAACATGCAGCAGGCTGCGCGCATCTCCGACTCGGTCGCGTTCTTTTTGCTGGGCGAGCTGGTGGAGCATGCGCCCACCGCTCAGCTCTTCAAAAACCCGACCGATCCACGCACGGCGGATTATTTGACGGGCCGTTTTGGCTGATACTATCGAGTGCAGGCGCCTTTAGGGTTAAGATGCGGTCATGCCGGCCGCAAAGGGGTTCAACATGATCTACTACGTCGAGGACGATGACAACATCAGGGATTTGACGGTCTATGCACTGCGCAAGCAGGGAATCGAGGCCGAGGGCTTTTCGTGCGATGGCGAGTTTAAGGCCGCCGTGGCGCGACGGGTGCCCGATGCTGTGCTGCTCGACATCATGCTGCCCGATACCGACGGCTTGGCGATTATGCGTCGTCTGCGTGCCGATCGCCTGACGGCGACGGTGCCCATTATGATGCTCACCGCCAAGGACACCGAGCTCGACAAGGTCATGGCGCTCGATGGCGGTGCCGACGATTATCTGACCAAGCCGTTCTCGCTTATGGAACTCGCCAGCCGTTGCCGTGCGCTGCTGCGCCGCGGCGGCATGGTCAAGCAGGCGAGCGATGTGCTCAGCGTGGGCGACATCGTACTTTCGCCCAGTCACCGCGAAGTGACTGTTGCCGGTGAATCGCTCAAGCTCACGCTGCGCGAATTTGACCTGCTCGAGTACCTCATGCGCAAACCTGGCGTGGTCTTTACCCGCGAGTCGCTGCTGCAGAGCGTATGGGGCTGGGATTTCGACGGCGGTTCGCGCACCGTCGACGTGCATGTGCAGACGCTCCGCCAAAAGCTCGGCGAGCATGCGAGCGCCATAGAGACCGTGCGCGGCGTGGGCTATCGTCTGGCCGAGCCTTCGGCCGATGACGATGCCGAAGGCGACGCCACCGCGGCCACCGCATCGGAGGAGTAACCCGTGGTCTTCGCCCCCCAGGGAAAACATACGCTGTCGCACCGCGTTTTTGTGACGATCTTTGTCTGTGCCATGGCGGTTATCGTGGCGTTTACGGTGCTGGGTGCGTTCTTTGTGCAAAACACTTTGGCGGATGCCACGAGTGCCAATCTGGCGCAGGAAACCGAGCTCATTGCTGCCGCCCTCGACGAGCAGCAGGAGCCCATTCCGTTCTTGCGAAGCCTCGATCGCGAGGATCTTCGTATCACGCTGATCAATAAGGACGGATCTGTTGCCTACGACAACGAGGCGTCGCCTTCCACACTGCCCAACCATGGCGATCGCCCCGAGGTCATCGAGGCCTTTGAGAGTGGTTCGGGTTCCGCGGAGCGCGCAAGCTCTACACTCGACGAGATTATGCTGTATCGCGCCGTTACCCTTGATAACGGCCAGGTCGTTCGCTTGGCGCAGGCCCAGCCTGGTGTTGCGGCGATTTTGCTGTCGATGCTGGCGCCGATGCTGCTTATCGCAGCAGCGGGTGCGGTACTCTCGTTTTTTATGGCGCGCCGTGAGTCCCGTGCCATCATCGCGCCGTTGCAAGAGGTGGATTTGGATCACCCACGCCGTAGCTATGAGCACGCCTATGCCGAGATGGTCCCCATGCTTGAGCGTATCGAGTCGCAGCGCCAGGAACTCAAGCGCCAAATGGCGGTGCTAGCGGACAACGACCGTATGCGCCGTGAGTTCACGGCGAATATCACTCATGAGCTCAAGACGCCGCTTACGGCGATTTCGGGCTATGCCGAGCTCATCGCAAACGGCATGGTCGAGGGCGAGGACGATCTGCGCACCTTTGGCGGCCGCATCTACCGTGAGGCAGGCCGTTTGGCAGCGCTTGTCAACGACATCCTCACGCTTTCCAACTTGGATGAGGCCGAGCGCGCAACCGAAGGCGAGGCGGTGCCTATTGGCTCCACGGAGCCCATTGAGCTTTCGCGTGCTATCTATGCGGTTGAGCAGCGTCTTGAACAGGTCGCCCGTCAGGCGAATGTGACGATAAGTCATGAGACCAAGCCTGTGGTCATCGAAGGCGTGTCGCGCTTGATCGACGAGCTCATCTATAATCTGGCAAGCAACGCCATCCGCTACAATCGGCCCGGCGGTACGGTTACGCTGCAGTGCGGCACCAACGACGAAGGCCATCCGTTCCTCGCTGTCGCCGACACGGGAATCGGTATCGCGCCTGAAGAACAGGGCAAGGTATTTGAGCGGTTCTATCGCGTGGACAAGAGTAGGTCCAAGGCACGCGGCGGAACCGGCCTGGGGCTTGCTATTGTCAAGCATGCGGCCCTGTATCATCACGCCACGCTCGATCTGTCGAGCGAATTGGGCGTGGGAACCACCATTACGGTGACGTTTCCCGTGCAGCAGAACGAGCCGTTTGCGTAGCGATACAACATAGATATTGATGTAGACGCCGCACTTGACTTTCGGGTGCGGCGTTGTTGTGCAATTTTACGATTGCTTCCGACATTTTTACAGGAGAGCCTGTTTCTTATGTATAGAGTTTGGTCTCGGTAAAAAGATGCGATAACATACGGACAGTTTTGTCAATCCGAACTGGGGAAATGAAAGGCAAGCTGCATGACCCTTCTCGAACTGTTCCAGCTGCTGAAGAAGCACCTCAAGCTGGTCATCATCCTTCCGGTGGTCTGCGCGATCGCCATGGGCATCGTGTCCTTCGTTGCGATGGACAACACCTATACCGCGACGACGAGCATGTACATTCTCGCCAAGACCGACGATAGCGGTCAGATGAGCTACAACGATCTCTCGGCGAGCCAGATGCTTTCCAACGATATCGCCACGCTGCTGGATAGCGATAGCGTTAAGAGCGGCGCCGCCAAAGAACTGGGCCTCACCGATCTGGATGACTACAAGGTGTCTGTTTCCTCCGAGACCACCACGCGTGTCATTACGCTTTCGGTTACCGGCACCGATGCCAAGGAGACGGCTGAGGTCGCAAAGGCCATTGCCAGCTCGGTGAGTACGGTCGCTCAGAACGTCGGCGCTGCCCAGAGCATCAACGTTATCGACGAGGCTAAAACCCCCGAAGCCCCCAGTGGCCCCAAGCGCACGCTGTATATCGCCGTCGCGTTCCTCGCCGGTATCTTTATCGCAGTTGCCTATGTCGTTTTGGCAGACATGCTCAATACCCGCATCCGCGGTGCCGAAGAGGCAGAAGAGCTCCTGGGTATTCCCGTTGTTGGCCGAATTCCGGCTATGAAAGGTGGTAAATAGGCATGGCTAAGGCAAAGAACACCGATAAGCTCGTTGTGCAGAATGCCGCCAAGACCCTTCTGGCCAACATCCGCTTTGCGAGCGTGGACGACCCCATTCGCACCATCACCGTTACCTCCTCGATTCCCAACGAGGGCAAGTCTACGGTTTCCATTAACCTTGCTCAGGCAATCGCCACGAGCGGCAAGTCCGTGCTCCTGGTCGAGGCCGATATGCGCCGCAGGTCCCTTTCCGATATGCTCGGCGTTCGTTCGCGCGGCGGACTCTATGCGGTCCTTTCCGAGCAGATCTCCATTGACCAGGCAATTGTCGAGACGGGTCAGAAGAACTTCTACTTCCTCGATGCCGAGCCGCACATTCCCAATCCTGCCGACATCATCGTCTCCCATCGCTTTGCCAAGCTGGTAAAGGCACTGTCCGCCAAGTTCCAGTACGTCATCTTCGATGCTCCTCCGGTCGGCACCTTCATCGATGCTGCCGAGATTGCCAGCTTGACCGACGGCGCGCTGTTCGTGGTGCGCGAGGACTTTACCAAGCGCGAAGAGGCGCTCAACGCTATCGCCCAGCTTAAGAAGTCCGAGAAGGTCAAGCTCATCGGTACCGTCATGAATTACTGTGAGACCGAGACCAGCGAGTACTACTATTCTTACTACACCAAGGACGGTAAGAAGGTTAAGAAGGGCTCCGACGATCAGGGCACTTCCAAAAAGGGCATCTTCACCAACCGAGCAAACGTTTAGTTGATTAAGGCTGACCTATGCGTGACATTCATTGCCATATCTTGCCGGGTGTAGACGACGGCGCCGCCGATCTCGAAGAGAGCTTGGCGATGCTCGAGGCTGCCAAGCGGGCCGGTGTAACCAGAATCGTTTGCACTCCTCACTGCCGTGATCCCTATTTTGATTACGACAAGATGTGGGATGCCTTTGAGCTGCTGCGCGATAACGCTGACGGTTTTCCGCTCCAAATGGGCTTCGAGGTCAACCATCGAAAGCTCGTTGAGCTTGGTATCGATGCCGCGGATCACTTGCATTTCGATGGGACCAACGAGTTTCTGCTCGAGCTTTCGACTCATGCCGATGCGTATGCGTTTAGAGAGTACGAGAACACGATTTACGATTTGCAGTGCCGTGGCTACCAGGTGATCATCGCTCATCCTGAGCGCTATCGTGCGGTTCAAAAGGATGTAAGCGTGGCGGAGCGCCTGGTCGATATGGGCTGCAAGCTGCAGGCTTCGGCGGACTTTATTGCCGGCGGTCGCTTTGGTCGCGAGAAAAAGCCGGCACAGCGCCTGTTCGATCAGAACCTGTACAGCTTCATCGCGAGCGATGCCCATAACGTGGGTCATTACGACTGCCTGGCGAAGGCTCGCGCGAAGTTTAGCGTGCGCGGAGCTCATTTTCGCTAAAATCTGTCCCTAACGTTCGCATTGAATGAAAGGGCAGCCATGGATATCCAACTTAAGACGGGATGCTTTGATGACGCGGCGTTGGTGCGCCGCGTCGTTTTTATGGACGAGCAGGGCTACGAGAACGAGTTCGACCAGATCGATGAGGCTTCTGACTGCATTCATGTGACGCTCTATGTAGACGGCGAGCTTGCCGGTTGCTCGCGCGTGTTTCCCGAAGAGCTTGAGCGCGCGACTGACGCAGAGGCTCCGGTATTGCCGGCGTGCGACTTAGACGAAGGCGTCGCGGCGGGGGAGACCTACATTATGGGGCGCGTGGCCGTGTTGCCGAGCATGCGCCGTCGCGGCCTGGCGAGCAAGATTGTCGAGGCCAGTGATACGTGCGCGCGTGATGCCGGCGCCAAGCTCATTAAGCTGCATGCGCAGGAATACGTGCTGCCGCTCTATGCCAAGGCGGGCTACACGCAGATTGCCCCGGTGGACTACGAAGACGAGGGCCAGCCCCATGCTTGGATGGCCAAGCGCGTAGATGGCAGATAGGGACGTTCCTTTCCTGCCGGCAGTCGGGGACACTCCTTGGCAATTGGCGCATCAGAGCGTTTGGACATACAGTTTTTCGATTCCGTATGTATATATGCGCGCTAATGGGTTATAAAATCTAAGTCTGAACATAGCAGGTCTGCGATGCGGCTCGGGCAACCGGGCCGTTTTTGCGGACGGGGGTAGCGCGAAAGGACTGCACATGCGTCAATTTAAGACCGAGAGCAAAAAACTGCTCGACCTCATGATCAACTCCATCTACACCAATAAGGAAATCTTCCTGCGCGAGCTTATCTCCAACGCGAGCGATGCCGTCGACAAGCTCAACTTTAAGAGCCTGCAGGACCCGAGCGTCAAGATCGATCAGGGCGACCTGGCCATTCGCGTCTCCTTCGATAAGGATGCCCGCACCATCACGATTTCGGATAACGGCATCGGCATGACCGCCGAGGAGCTCGAGCGCAATCTGGGCACCATCGCCCATTCCGGCTCCGAGGAGTTTAAGACCGAGAACGCCGAGCAACAGGGCTCCGATGTCGACATCATCGGCCAGTTTGGCGTGGGCTTCTACTCTGCCTTTATGGTTGCCAGCCACGTAAAGGTTGTCAGCCGCGCCTATGGCGAGGACACCGCTCACGTGTGGGAGTCTGATGGTCTTGAGGGCTACACCATCGAAGACGGCGAGCGCGCCGAGCACGGCACCGATGTCATCCTGACGCTGCGCGAGAACGAGAAGCTCGATGCCGACGGCGAGGCCGAGACCTACGATCGCTTCCTGACCGAGTGGGGCCTCAAGAGCCTGATTCAGCAGTACAGCAACTATGTGCGTTACCCGATCCAGATGATGGTGTCCAAGAGCCGCCAGAAGCCCAAGCCTGAGGATGCTGGCGATGACTACACGCCCGAGTACGAGGACTACCAGGAGCTCGAGACCGTCAACTCAATGACACCGATCTGGAAGAAGCACAGCTCCGATGTCGAGCAGAAGGACTACGACGAGTTCTACAAGTCCACGTTCCACGACTTTGACGATCCGGCACGCACTATCAGCTTCCATGCCGAGGGTACGCTCGAGTACGACGCCCTGCTGTTTGTGCCGGGCCGCGCGCCGTTCGATCTGTACAGCAAGGACTACGAGAAGGGCCTGGCGCTCTACAGCTCCAACGTTCTGATTATGGAGAAGTGCGACGACCTGCTGCCCGACTACTACAACTTTGTCCGCGGCGTCGTGGATTCTGCCGACGTGTCGCTTAACATCTCGCGTGAGACGCTGCAGCAGAACCGTCAGCTTAAGGCCATCGCCAAGCGTGTGGAAAAGAAGATTACCGCCGACCTTGAGGATATGCGTGACAACGACCGCGAGGCCTACGAGAAGTTCTTCGAAAACTTTGGTCGCGGCCTTAAGTATGGCATCTACTCGAGCTATGGCATGAAGGCCGATGAGCTCGCCGACCTGCTGCTGTTCTGGTCTGCCAAGGAGCAGAAGATGATTACCCTGGCCGAGTATGCCAAGGGCATGCCCGAGGGCCAGAAGGCCATCTACTACGCCGCCGGCGACTCGCGTGAGCGCTTGGCCAAGATGCCCGTGGTAAAGGGCGTGCTCGACCGCGGCTATGACGTGCTGCTGCTGACGCAGGATGTGGATGAGTTCACGTTCCAGGCTATGCGTGAGTACGTTGCCGCCGATATGCCTAAGATCTACGAGGACGACGCCGCCCGCGAGGCTGCCGAGAAGGCCGTTGCCGACGGTGCCGAGCCCGAGGTCGAGGATCGTCACCTGGAGCTCAAGAACGTTGCGACTGGCGATCTTGATCTGGCGACCGAGGACGAGAAGAAGGAGGCCGAGGACGCCACCAAGGAAAACGAGGACCTCTTTAGCGCTATGAAGGAGGCGCTCGGTGACAAGGTCGAGAAAGTTGCCGTCTCCGCGCGCCTGACCGATGCCCCCGCTTGCATCACCACCGAGGGTCCGCTTTCGCTCGAGATGGAGAAGGTGCTCCAGAAGGGACCCGAGGGCGCGCCCGACGGTATGCCCAAGAGCCAGCGCGTACTCGAGCTCAACGCCAAGCACCCGGTCTTTGACAAGCTCGTCGCTGCCCAGAAGGCAGGCGACGCCGACAAGATCAAGCAGTACTCCGGCTTGCTCTACGACCAGGCCCTGCTCGTCGAGGGCATCCTCCCCGAGGACCCCGTAGCCTTCGCCGCGGCCGTCTGTAATCTTATGTAGTTACGGCGTTTTGCCAAACGCCGTAACCGGCCGACGCTGCAAGCCCGCCAGAGCGGCAATCTGCCTTTCAACTTCGGCGGCATGACCAGAAGGTCAATGCCGCCTCGTTTCAAGGCACCTTGCTCGCTCTGGCGGGCTTTCGCTGTCTGCGCCAAAACATCGGCGTTACCGTGGTCCAAAGTAGTCGTTGGGGGCGTTCTTGTTTGACTGGTCGTTTAAGAACGTCCCCAATGACTACCCAACGACTATTCGAACTGCTAGTTTGTGTGGGTTGTGGTTTTGTGAGCTGCGGGAATTTGAGATACTGTACATCTGTACGTTAACTCATCTTCGTAGTATATTGCTACCCGCAAAACTCAGCACCATTGTGCCGCGAGGCACTAAAGCGCCTACGTACAATGGTTGTCGATAGTACGATTCGATTCAACGACAGGATGGATGGTCCAAGCGTGAGTCTCGGCAGCAAACTATCCGATGCAAAGGTCTCCTTTGCGATATTTAAGCGCGACATTAAGCGACTGCTTGTGAACCCCGTCGCCTTGGTGGTTACCCTCGGCGTGTGCGTTATTCCCTCGCTGTATGCCTGGTACAACATCGTGGCCAACTGGGATCCGTACGGAAACACCCAGGGTATCAAGATTGCCATCGCCAACAACGATCGGGGCACTCAGAACGACCTGGCGGGCGAGCTCAACGCGGGCGACCAGGTCGTCGATCAGCTCAAGGAGAACGATCAGTTGGGCTGGACCTTCGTCGATTCGGCGGCCGATGCCAAGGAGGGCGTCGAGAGCGGTGAGTACTATGCGGCCATCGTAATCCCCAAGAACTTCTCGGATAACCTGGTTTCGATGCTCGACGGCAACTACCATCAGCCCAAGCTTACGTACTACGTCAATGAGAAGAAGAGCGCTATTGCGCCCAAGGTTACCGACACCGGCGCAAGCACCATCGAGGAGCAGATCAACTCGGAATTTGTCTCCACGGTGGGCGAGACCGTTGCCAGCATTGCCAAGGATGCCGGAGTCGATTTAAAGGACAAGGCAACCCAGGCTCAGGATTCGTTGGCCGGTTCGGTATCAGAGGCTTCCGATACGTTGGGAGAGGTGCGCGATTCGATTGGCGACATGAATGCCGCCATCGATAAGACGAGTGGCGCTATCGCCTCGGCTGATGCGGCACTTGCCGACATGCAGGGTCAGGCGCCGTCGCTGACGCAGGCGATCTCCCAGGGCAACGATCTGCTGGGCGAGGCTCGCGCCACGGCGGGCAACTCTATCGCCTCGCTCTCCAAGGCGCTCTCGGAAGGCAGCCTTGCGCTCACCAAGACGTCAGCCTCCGCGAACGCTGCGATTGGCAAACTGACGGGCACGGTCACATCTACGACTACCCGTATCGACAACTCGCTTGAGTCTCTCCAAGCGACGATCGACCACAATAAGGCCGTTATCGGCCATTTGGAAATTCTCGTCAATGACACGTCGACAGGTTCCAAGGAAATTGACGCGCGCATTGTATCGACCATCGATTTGCTCCGCGAGCAGAATGAAAAGCTTCAGAGCATCAAGGACGGTCTGTCTGCGCAGTCGAGCGCCATGGCGAATGACGCCGCGGCCGTCTCGGGTGCCAGCGACGCTATCAATAACGCAATTCAGACCGGTGCGACCAACCTTGGCCAGGCGCAGACGGACCTGGGGCAGAACGCGTTGCCGAAGGCCTCGAGTGCGCTCGATTCCTTTGCCGCCGTCTCAGGTGATCTGACGGGAATCGTGTCTGGCCTCACGCCTACTATTGCAAATGCGCGCGGTACACTTTCGCAACTCAACGCTACGCTCGGTCAGGCCAAGACCACGCTGTCCCAGACCGATGCCTCGCTTGCCAAGGTCCAGGACAAGCTCGCAACCGCCGCCAACGACATCGCGGCGCTACAGACCTCCGAGTCCATGGGCGAGCTGGCCGACCTGATGGGCGTCGACGTCGATGACGTTGCAGACTTCATGGCATCTCCGGTCGAGCTGACCTCAAAGTCAATTTACCCGGTCAAGAGCTTCGGCTCGGGCATTGCCCCGTTCTATACCAACCTGGCACTTTGGGTGGGCGGCTACGTGCTCATCGCTATCTACAAGCTCGAGGTCGACCGCGAAGGCATCGGCAGCTTTACCGCGCGTCAGGGCTACTTTGGCCGCTGGCTGCTTCTGGTGATCCTGGGCGCGCTCCAGGCCATCATCGTTACGGTGGGAGATCTGGTCATTGGCGTACAGTGCGTCAACCCGCTCCTATTTGTGCTGGGTGGAATCGCCATCTCGTTTACGTACGTCAACATCATCTATGCGCTGTCCACTACGTTTAAGCATATCGGCAAGGCAATCGGCGTCATTCTGGTTATCGTGCAGATTCCGGGTTCGTCGGGCATGTATCCCATCGAGATGATGCCCGGCTTCTTCCAGTGGCTGCATCCGCTGCTACCCTTTACCTACGGCATCAATCTGCTGCGCGAGACGGTCGGAGGCATGTACTCGTTCAACTACCTGTTTAACTTGTGCATTCTGGGCGTGTTCTTGATCGTGGCGCTCTTTATCGGTCTGCAGCTGCGTCCGCTGCTGCTCAACCTCAACCTGCTCTTTGATAAACAGCTTTCCACGACGGGTCTGATGATCTGCGAGTCCAATGACCTGCCGCGTCAGCGCTATTCGCTGCGCACGGCCATGCGCGTCGTGCTCGATTCGGATTCGTACCGTCGTGAGGTGCTCGACCATGCGGTGACTTTTGAGCACCGTTACCCCTACTACATCAAGGGCGGTTTTGCCGCCGTGGTAGGCGTCCAGGTCCTGCTCTTTGTGCTGTCGACGGTTCTCGATATCGACAATAACGGCAAGATTATCCTGCTGGTCATTTGGATTATCTCCGTCATTGTCATTTGCGGCTGGCTGATCAATATCGAATACATCCGCGCGAGCCTCAATACTCAGATGCGCATCTCGGCGCTTTCGGATGAGGACCTGCGCCGCGAGATGCGCGAACACACGGCCGCCATTCCGGCCGCTCGTCGCATGTTCGGCCTGAATGCCAGCGAGCGAGGCTCTAAATCCAAGGATCAGGCTGTCGACCAGTCCATTCACCACGATATGCACCATGTGCCCGCGAACGGGGACGACACATTTGTGATGAATGGGGATGACGCCCCGCTCGGCAAGCACTCAAAAGGAGGTGAGGCATAAATGAAGAACATCCTGCATCTGTTTAAGCGCGACGTCCAAAATGTGTCTCACTCCGTAATCGGCTTGGTTGTCGTGATGGGCCTCATTATCGTACCGTGCCTGTACGCATGGTTTAACATCGCCGGCAGCTGGGACCCGTACGGCAATACCGGCAATCTTAAGATCGCCGTGGTCAATACCGACGAGGGCTACGAGAGCGACCTGATTCCCGTCGAGATTAACGTGGGCGAAAACGTGACGGCCGCTCTGCGTGGTAACGAGAACTTTGACTGGGTTGTGCTCAACGATCGCGATAAGGCTATCGACGGTGTTAAGTCGGGCGCTTACTATGCGGCCGTCGTAATCCCCAAGAGCTTTAGCTCCGACATGATGACGCTCTTCTCGACCGACGTGAAACACGCCGATATCGAGTTCTATGAGAACCAGAAGGCCAACGCCATCGCCCAGATCGTGACCGAAAAGGGCTCGAGTGCTGTTCAGAACCAGGTCAACGAGACCTTTACCGAGACCATCACGACGATCGGCCTTAAGACGGTTTCCAGCCTGCTCGATTACATGAGCACCGATCAGGTGAGCAACTTCATCGCCAACCTGTCCTCGACGCTTGGCGACTCGGTTCAGGACCTGCAGGACATCAAGGCCAGCGCTACTTCGCTTGCGGGCATTTTGTGCTCGACCTCCGATTCGCTGACGTCGGCGGGCGGTCTGCTCAAGCAGACCGGAACTACCGAGCAGTCGGTGAAACAGCTGATGGAGCATGCCGAGAGCGGTATCGGTGATTCGGAGCAAGCACTCAAGGCTGCCAGCGATGCCATCGATGCCGCGATTGATGGAAGTGCGGGTTCGTTCGATAACGTGTCCACCGAGCTCGCAAAGGCCTTTGACGCCGCGAACCAGCATGTCGATCTTACGGTGTCTCAGCTCAACGACGGCGCAGCGTCACTCAATACACGTGCTGACGAGATTGATGCCACGGCGGATAAGCTCCGTAGTCTTGCTGGCCAGGTGAGTAACGATAAGCTCAAGGCGGGGCTTGAGGACGCAGCTGCTGAGCTTGATAAAACTGCGACGGAGTACCGCAACAATGCCAAGGAGCTGACGGGCATCGCGACGTCGCTCTCGGACAGCATGGCAAAGGTTAACGATGTCCGCGCCGAAACCGACCAGGCGATCGCCGACGCCAAAGCGGGTGTCTCGGGTGCCAAGATCGATTACGACTCCACGTTCTCGGTCAAGGCAAAGGAGCTCAAGAAGACCATCTCGGGCGTTTTGGATTCGCTGAACGGTATTTCGAGCAATCTGGATAGTGCCGTGAGCGGCCTCACCGATGCATCTGGCTCGTTGGCGAAGGGCCTCTCCAAGGCCGCCAAGCTGGTCAACAAGGCTTCCGATCAGCTAGGTGAAGCGTCCGATAAGATCAGCGCCTTTAAGGACGAGCTCGATGGTGCCCTGATGTCGGACGACCTTGCCACGATCAAGACGATGATTGGCAACGACCCCGAGGGCCTTGCCGTGGCGCTTTCCGGCCCCGTCGCGCTCGACCGCAAGCCGGTCTATCCGATCCGCAATTACGGTTCGGCCATGGCGCCGTTCTACACGATTCTGTCGCTGTGGGTGGGCTCGATCGTGCTGGCGGCCATGATGAAGGTCTCGGTTGACGACGAACTCATCAACGAGCTGATCCCCGTGCGCCTGCACGAGATCTACCTGGGTCGTTACCTGTTCTTTGGCGGTCTGGCCCTGCTGCAGGCGACGCTCGTGTGCGCGGGCGACATTCTGTTCTTTGGCATCCAGTGCGACAACCCGCTGCAATTTGTGCTGGCGGGCTGGGTTGCGAGTCTCGTGTTCTCCAATATCGTCTACACGCTTACGGTTTCGTTTGGCGATATCGGCAAGGCGCTCGCCGTCGTGCTGTTGGTTATGCAGGTCGGCGGTTCGGGCGGTACGTTCCCCATCGAGATGACCGGCCCTGTGTTCCAGGCGATCTATCCGTTCCTGCCGTTCACCCACGGCATCAACGCCATGCATGCCGCCATGGCCGGCGCCTACCATATGGAGTACTGGGTTGAGCTTGGCATTCTGGCGAGCTATCTGATTCCGTCGCTGGCCCTGGGCGTCGTCTTCCGCCGTCCGGTCATCAAAGCCAACGACTGGATCATCGAAAAGCTGGAGAGTACAAAACTGATTTAGCGCAACAGCGTGGTGTTGACGAAACATCGAGGTTTACTCTGCCGACACTTTAGTGCGGTGAATTGCGTGGGTTGTTTGGTTGTTGCTACAGTAGCGGGGCGTACCGGGGGTCCGGTGCGCCCTGTTTTATTTGACCATGAGGCGGCACGCGGCCATGCACGTGCGGACACCACGCCCAGACTGAGCGCGAGGATGCCCTATGGCCCAGAATGCCGTTGACGAAATCGAAAACATGCCCGATAGCCCTGTAGCGCGCGAAGACCTGGGTGCCGGCGGCACCTCCCGCGGCGCCGGCGCGCGTTCTCCGTTCTTCTGGAAGGTCTTGCTACTTTCGGTGGCGGTCATCTGGGGCTATTCCTTTACCACCATGAAGGATGCGCTCGATACCGTTCCGGTGTTCGAGCTGGTCTACGTTCGCTTTCTCCCGGCATCACTGGTTATGTTCGCCATCTTCCGCAAACGCATCATCGCACACTTTAATGCTCGCAACCTTATCGTCGGGCTTGGTATGGGCGCACTTATGTGGGGCGCGTACGGTTTGCAGACGATTGGCCTGGCACAGACCACGGCAGGCAAGAGCGCGTTTTTGACGGGTACCTACTGCATCCTCGTGCCGTTTGCGAGCTATGTCCTGAGCGGAGAAAGGCTTACCCGTTACAACTTGGGCGCCGCATTGCTGTGCCTGGCGGGCATTGGCCTGGTGGCACTCGATAGCGTCGAGTTCAACGCCGGCGATGCCATTACGCTGGGCGGCGCGGTCTTCTTTGCCATCCAGATGGCGGTGACTGCCAAGTACGGTCGCAAGATGGACATTAACGTCATCACGTTTTGGATGTTTGTGGGCAATGGCGTCTTGAGCTTAGCAACGTCGCTGCTATTCGAGACCCAAGCGCCCGCGTCCGTGTGGACGCCGAGTTTTATCGGCGTGATGGTCTTCCTCTCGGTGGGCTGCACGTGCGTGGCACTGCTCGTCCAAAACGTCGGTCTGGCGCACGTCCCGGCCTCGACGGGCTCGCTGCTTCTTTCGATGGAGTCGCCCTCGGGTGTGCTGTTCTCGGTGTTGTTGATGGGGGAGGCGCTCACCTCGCGCCTGCTTGCCGGCTTTGCGCTCATCTTCCTGTCGATTATCTTGAGCGAGACGCATTTCGATTTCTTGCGCCGAAAATCTCGCCCGCAATTGTAAACAACTTGTTGCGCCGCCCTTCCAGGGCGGCATTTTTTATGTTATGCCCTTACAGTTGTACCTTGCACTTTACGCTATCAAAGTGCGTGCTGCAAAAACGTTTACTGGAGGGCATCTATGGCACCAGCTCTGTCCGATCTTCAACCGCAACCAGCGCCTCAGGCTACCACAGCGGCGCAGACCGCTATCGGCGATGGCCTGGTCAAAGAAGCCCAGGCATTTGCCGGTGAGCTTGCCGCATGGCGCCACGATCTCCATCAGATGCCCGAGCTCGGTAACAATCTTCCGCAGACGTCTGCCTATATCCAGGCACGTCTGGACGAGATGGACATTCCCTATACCACGCTCGTCGACGGCTCCTGTGTTGTTGGCCTGATCGGTGCCGGTGCGGCCGCGGCTGCTCAGGGCAATGGTACGTGCGCGGACGAGCAAGCCGGTACGGTTATCATGCTTCGCGGCGACATGGATGCCCTGCCCGTTGCCGAGGAATCGGGCGAGCCTTTCGCTTCCACCAACGGCTGCATGCACGCTTGTGGCCACGATATGCATGCGACGGCGCTGCTCGGCGCGGCCCGTTTGCTCAAGGCCCGCGAGGCCGAGCTTGTCGACGCCAATGCCACCGTCAAACTGCTGTTCCAGCCGGGTGAGGAGACCTTTGAGGGGGCACGCGCTGCCATCGCCGACGGCTTGCTCGAGAACCCGCGTCCTCAGGCGGCTTTTGCCATGCACGTCAACAGCCAGTCGCCGCTCGGCCTAGTGCTCTATGGGAGTCCGGCGCTCTCGGGCGTGTACGGTTTCCGCATCACGCTGCAGGGCAAGGGTGGCCACGGTTCCAGCCCCGAGATTTGCATCGACCCCATCACGGCCGGCGTGCATGTGCACCTGGCGCTTCAGGAGCTTATCTCCCGCGAGGTGCCGGCGGCCAAGGAGGTCGCGCTTACCGTGGGTAAGTTCGCTGGCGGCTTGGCGGCCAACGTCATCCCCGACACCTGCGTGCTCGAGGGAACGTTGCGCGGCTTCGATGTCGAGCTCATGGCTCATCTCAAGGAGCGTATCGCGGAGGTCGTCAACGGCGTTGCCGCAACATATCGTACGCCGGCAACCATCGAGACGCTTTCGGACGTTCCGCCGCTCGTGCTCGACAGCGATATGACCCAGGCCTCGCTTGGTTACGTGGGCGCGGTGCTGCCCAAGGCTGCCTTCCTGCCGCTATTCCACGCCATGGCGAGCGAGGACTTCGCGCTTATCTCGAGTGAGATTCCGAGTGCGTACTTTACCGTGGGCGCGGCCGTGACCGATACGGACGAGCATTTTGCTCAGCATCATCCCAAGGCACGCTTTAGCGATGCCGAGCTTCCCCTCGGCGCCGCGGCTTATGCCGCTGTCGCTCTCGGATACATTGCGGACCACAAGGAGTAATCCATGTCCCAGCAGCATAAATTCTTCCCCGGTTGGCTCGTCGTGGCCTCCGGCTTTGTGATCATGGCCACGTGCTACACGATTTTCGTTAACTGCATGAGCCTGTTTCAGCCGCTTATCGTAAGCGACCTGGGCATCACGCTTGCGCAGTACAACATCTCCAACGCCATCTCCACCGTGGTGAGCGTTATCGGCTCGCTTGTCATTGGCCATGTCGCCGATAAAGTAAGCGGCCGCGTTTTGGGCTCCCTCACTGTAATCGCCACCTCTGCCGTTCTTGCCGGCATGAGCTTTGTCGGTGAGCTGTGGCAGGTCTACGTGCTCTTTGCCGTCTCGGGCTGCTTTGCCGTTGCCTCGACCCGCCTGCTCATCAGCCTGGTGACCGCCAACTGGTTTACGGCCAAGCGAGGCCTTGCCATCTCCATCGCACTTTCGGGCTCGGGCTTTGGCGGCGCTATTCTGTCTCCCATCGTGAGCTCGCTTATCGTGGGTGTTGGCTGGCGTTCCGCCTTCCTGGTGCTCGCGGCTATCTGCATGGTGGCGGCGCTGCCCATCACGGCCTATTCCTTCCGCACCAAGCCTTCCGAGATCGGTCTTAAGCCGCTCGGCGAGAACCCAGGCGACCCGTCTGCTTCTGCCACGGGTGATAAGAACGAGAAGGCAGCCCCCGAGGTTAGCGTCGGCTGGTCTCGTATCAAGAAGAGCCCGGCATTTTGGCTGCTCGTCGTCGCCTTCCTCTTTATGGGCTTGGTCAATGGCGCCATCCTGCCCAACCAGGTTACCAACATGACGAGTGTTACCGTCAACGGCGCCAAGATCGTCACGGGCGGCCACGATCCCATGTGGGCAGGTACCGTGCTTTCGGCCTATATGGTCACCGTCGTTATCGCCAAAATTTCGCTCGGTGCGATCTATGACCGCTTTGGCCTGCGCTTTGGCAATATCCTTGGCTCCGTTGCGTGCATTATCGCCTGTGTGGCGCTGTGCTTCCCGACGACGGACCTCGGTCCTATTGTCGCCGCTGTGAGCTTTGGTATCGGAACGTGCATGGGTACCATCACGCCTACCATCGCCGCGTCCAAGCAGTTTGGCATGGCCGACCTCGGCAAGGTCACGGGCACCATCACCTCGCTCGAGATGGTCGGCGGCACCGTAGGCGCCATTGTCTCGGGCGTGTTGTTCGATGCCACGGGCTCCTTTGCGAGCACCTGGATCGTGTGCCTGGTGTGTTCTGTGGTCATGCTCGTATTCCTGCTGGCCTCGGAGCCCATCGCCGCCAAGCTGCGCGCAAGCGTGGCGGGGGAGTAGCGGGTCGCCGCCTATTCCTGTTTGCCTGTTCTGCCCGTGGCTGCCTTGGAAACCGAATCGATGCTCGTACCATCGTTCGGTTTCCAAGGCGGCCGCGGGCGCACAAAAATGATCCGTTTTCCTCCGTCCCCTACGGATCACGTGATCCCCTAGGGACGGAGGAGAGCGGATCGGCTGTCGCGGCGGCGCATCTGGCCGAACGAGTTCCCATACCCTCGTTCGGTCAGATGCGCCGCCGCGGTTTGTGTTTGTGCCGTATAATGACCACTATCTATGACGCGATACAAAAGAAAGGTGTTTGCCCATGCAGGCACAGAAGGCGGAGGGAACCCGCGACCTTATCGGCGCCGAGATGCGCGCCTGGCAAAAGATGCAGCAGATCGCTGCCGGCGTGTTCGAGCCGTTTGGCTTTAAGCCCATCGAGACGCCCTCCATCGAGCAGGTGGACGTGTTTGTCCACGGCATCGGCCAATCGACCGACGTCGTGCGCAAGGAGATGTTCCGTGTGTTTAGCGGCGCCAACCTGGAGCGCGTCTTTACCGAGGGCACCGACACCAAGCTCAAGCCCAAACAGCGCCTGGCCCTTCGTCCCGAGGGCACAGCCGGTGTGGTGCGCGCCGTCGTGGAGAACAACCTGGTGCCCCAGGGCTCCACGCCGTTTAAGGCCTATTACGCCGAGGCCATGTTCCGTGGCGAGCGTCCCCAGAAGGGTCGCCTGCGCCAGTTCCACCAGGTAGGTATCGAGTGGCTCGGCGCTCCCGATCCGGCGGCAGACGCCGAGTGCATCATTATGCTCATGGAGTTCTACAAGCGCCTGGGCTTCGATCTTTCCAAGCTTCGTCTGCTCATTAACTCGATGGGCGATGCCCAGTGCCGTCCGGCCTATCGCGAGCAGGTCAAGCAGTTCATTCTCGATCACGCCGACGAGATGTGCGATGAGTGCCGCGAGCGCGCCGAGCTTAACCCGCTGCGCGCCTTCGACTGCAAGAACGAGCACTGCCGCGAGATCATGGCCGAGGCCCCGCTGATGGGTGACAATCTGTGCGACGAGTGCCGCGAGCACTACGAGCAGGTCAAGCGCTATCTGGATGCCGCCGGCATCGAGTATGTCGAGGATCCCACCCTGGTGCGTGGTCTGGACTACTACACCCGCACTGTCTTTGAGGTCGAGGCTCCCGGCGCCGGCGTCGGTTCCATCGGTGGCGGCGGCCGCTACGACGGCCTGGTCGAGCTCGAGGGTGGCAAGCCCACGGCGGGCGTCGGCTTTGCCGTCGGTTTTGAGCGCGCCCTGCTGGCCCTGCAGGCCTTTGGCAGCGATCTGGGTGCCGATGAGACCCCGTGCGTCTATGTCGCCAACGCCGGCAAGGAGCTGCGCCAGAACGTCTTTGCCATTACGCAGGAGCTTCGCGCCGCAGGTATCGTGACCGAGGCCGACTATCAGGGTCGTTCGCTCAAGGCCCAGTTTAAGCAGGCCGATAAGGTAGGCGCCAAGCTCATCCTGGTCCTGGGCGGCGACGAGCTTGCCGCCGGCAAGGTCAAGGTGCGCGACATGGAGAGCCATGAAGAGGTCCTTGCCGATCTGTCCAACGTGGTTGAGGCGGTTCGCGAGCGCCTGTAGCGCATCTTTTTGAGCCGCGGGTCCGTTAACGCGTCCCGCTTGCGGCGAGCGATTGTTACGGGGGTGTTTCGCATTTATGCGGAATGCCCCCGTTTGTGTATGCCGTCCACCGAGAAATACGACCATTTAGAGCAAAAACCCTTGCAATGCAGAAAATACTTTTGTGTGGTAAAGCGCAATCAGTGTCGAAAGTATTTCTCAAGCGCCTATAATGAATACCGCATGTTACGTGCATAGAAGGAGGAATGGGAGGAAACGTGGCTGAGAACCTAAGCAACCAGTCTGTACCCGAAGCCGCGGCGCGCGTCGCTGCCGTGGTCAACCGCCTCGTTAACCGAATCGGCTCGAATGCCGAGTCCAGGGAGCGTCTCGCCGAGATCGAGATCCCCGAGGAGCTGCGCGACAATCTGGCGTTGTTCCTGCGCCTGGAGCGTCGTGTGCTTAGCGAGTATGATCCTGAGATCGCGGACCTGTTCGACAAGATCCTGTCGGCCGAGATTGTGGCCAATGCCGGCAACCCCGGTACCCGTGCTGCCGACGAGGCCGTCGACGAGCAGGGCGTGCCTACCGCCGATGAGTCCACCGCCGTGGCATTTCGTGAGGTCGTCGATCTGATCGACAGCCTGCCGCTCGATAAGCAGCAGGTCATTGTCCGCGCCTTTACGAGCTTCTTCCATCTGGCAAACCTGTCGGAGGAGAACTACCGTGTGGCGCAGCTGCGCGAGCGCGAGGCCGGTGCGTCGACCGATACCGAGGTCGATCCCGCCAACGAGCTCACCGTCGCCTATCACCAGCTGGTGAATGAGCTGGGCGTCGAGGGCGCCAACGAGTTGCTCGGCAAGCTCGAGTTCCACCCTGTCTTTACCGCACATCCCACCGAGGCCCGTCGTAAGGCCGTCGAGGGCAAGATTCGCCGTATCTCCAACCTGCTGGAGGAGCGTCCGCGTCTGGGCGGCTCCGACCTGGTGGAGAACGAGCGCCATATGCTGCAGGAGATCGACGCCCTGGTGCGTACGAGCCCCATCGCGCTCAAGAAGCCCACGCCGGTCGAGGAAGCCGATACTATCATCGACATCTTCGATAACACGCTGTTCGACGTCATCCCCGTTATCTATCGTCGTTTTGACGACTGGGTGCTGGGCGACAAGGCCGGTACCGTGCCGCCGCTGTGCCCGGCGTTCTTCCATCCTGGCAGCTGGATCGGTTCCGACCGCGACGGTAACCCCAACGTCACCGCCAAGGTGAGCCGTGAGGTCGCCGCCAAGTACTTCACCCACATGGTGCTCAAGCTCGAGGACAAGTGCCGCCGCATCGGCCGCAACCTCACGCTCGAGGCCACCTACAGCAAGCCTTCTGCCGAGCTCATCAACCTGTGGAACCATCAGGTCGAGATGAGCCCTCGGTACACGGCCCGCGCCGAGCTGATTTCCGAGCACGAGCCGCATCGCGCCGTCATGCTCGTCATGGCCGACCGTCTGAACGCCACCGTGCGTCGTATCACCGACACCATGTACCACAGCGCCGACGAGTTCCTGGATGACCTGCGCGTCGTCCAGCGTTCGCTGGCCGCCTGCGGTGCCGTCCGTGCCGCCTACGGTCCGGTCCAGACCATCATCTGGCAGGTCGAGTCCTTCGGCTTCCACATGGTCGAGATGGAGTTCCGTCAGCATTCCGTGGTGCATGCCCGCGCCCTCAAGGATATCCACGAGAACGGTATCCATGGCGACCTGCAGCCCATGACGCGTGAGGTCATCGATACCTTCCGCGCTATCGGCTCCATCCAAAAGCGCTACGGCAAGAAGATGGCGCACCGCTACATCATCTCGTTCACCAAGAGCGCCCAGCATGTGGCCGACGTCTTTGAGCTGGCCCACCTGTCCTTCGCGCACGAGGAGGACGTTCCCGAGCTCGACGTGATCCCGCTGTTCGAGCAACTCGAGGACCTCGAGGGCTGCGTCGACGTGCTCGACCAGATGCTTACGCTGCCTGTGGTGCAAAAGCGCCTTGCCCAGACCAACCGCCGCATGGAGGTCATGCTGGGCTACTCCGACTCCTCCAAGGATGCCGGTCCTACCACGGCCATGCTCGCACTGCACTCTGCGCAGGAGCGCATTGCCAAGTGGGCCGAGAAGAACGATATCGACCTGGTGCTCATGCACGGTCGCGGCGGTGCCGTGGGCCGTGGCGGCGGCCCGGCCAACAAGGCCGTGCTGGCGCAGCCCAAGGGTTCGGTCAACTGCTTCTTTAAGCTCACCGAGCAGGGCGAGGTCATCTTTGCCCGTTACGGCAACCGCACGCTGGCTCAGCGCCATGTTGAGTCCGTTGCCGCCGCAACGCTTTTGCAGTCGGCCCCGAGTGTCGAGAAGACCAACACCGAGACCACGCAGAAGTTCTGGGATATGGCCGAGAAGCTCAACGCCGCAAGCCACGAGCGCTATCTGGACCTGCTGAACACCGAGGACTTTACACCGTGGTTCTCGACCGTGACGCCGCTGACCGAGGTCGGTCTGCTGCCGATCGGCTCGCGTCCCGCCAAGCGCGGCTTGGGTGCCAAGTCGCTCGACGACCTGCGTACCATTCCGTGGATCTTCAGCTGGAGCCAGGCGCGCATTAATCTGGCCGCTTGGTACGGCCTGGGTACCGCCTGCGAGCAGTTTGGCGATCTGGACCAGCTTAAGGCTGCCTACCAGGAGTGGCCGTTCTTCCGCACCTTTATCGACAACATCGAGATGTCGATCGCCAAGACTGACCAGCGCATCGCCAAGATGTATCTGCACCTGGGCGACCGCCAGGATCTGTCCAAGAAGGTCTTTACCGAGATGCAGCTCACGCGTAAGTGGGTCCTTGCCATCGTCGGTGACGAGTGGCCGCTGCAGCGCCGCCGCGTGCTCGGCTGCGCCGTCCGCGTGCGTAACCCCTACGTCGACGCCCTGTCCATCGCCCAGGTCCGCGCCCTTCGCGAGGTACGTATGAACCAGGACGAGATGGCCGAGGAGAAGAAGGCCGAGTACATGAGCCTGATTCTTTCGACTGTGACCGGCGTCTCGGCAGGATTGCAGAACACGGGGTAATCGATAGCCCTGTAGTCGCTGTCCGGGGCTGCCGTATGTTTACTTTCCGGCACGTCCTCGGACATGCAAGAAGCCCTCGCTGCGCACTTTGTGCGGCGAGGGCTTCTTGCGTCCTGCGGAGTGCGCCGGAAAGCAAACATACGGCAGCCCCTGCGATGTCCGGTCTTCGGCGGATTACTGGCTGGGGAAAAGATGGCGCGCTTCGCGCACTTTGATGGGGCTTCGTGCTGCGGAATGCATTCAGAGGGAAACCCTTCGGGTCCCTTTGTCCTCGGTCTTCTGGGATTGGGGCTGAAGAGATTGAAGTGCGCTTTGCGCCTCGCGTCTTATCGATCGGGATTGAGATGCATGTGGCGCTTCTCGCCTTACGACTGTAGCGGCCGCGGCTCCGTTTGGGATCGCGGTTGTTTTGTTGTGGGTCAAATATGAACGTTGTGTTAATGAGTCGGTGGACGGTGGTGTTTTTCGGTGAGCGGCGTATCCTTCCAACGATTTATCTAGTGTGTCAGTTGAAAGGAAGAGGGCGCTCATCATTGTTTGAATGTGAACTGCCGTTTGACCACAAAACGTTGCATCTGGAGCTCGAGGATAAGAACTTCGCGGGTGTGATGGAAGGTCATCAAAACGAGTTTAAGACTACAAAATCTCAGGAAGAGCTGGTAGAGGAGTCACTTGCCAACCCTTATGGCTCGCCTTCGCTCGAGGAGCTTTGTGCTGGCAAGAAGGATATCGTTATCATCAGTTCTGACCATACGCGTCCGGTTCCCTCGCGCGTGACGATGCCTATTCTGCTGCATCACATTCATACTGCTGCGCCCGAGGCTCGCGTTCGTATTCTGGTTGCGACTGGTATGCACCGTCCCTCGACGCATGAGGAACTCGTCGACAAGTATGGCGAGGAGATCGTTGCCAACGAGGAGATCGTCATGCATGTCGCGACCGACGACAGTATGATGAAGAAGATCGGTACTCTGCCTTCTGGCGGTGAGTGCATCATCAACAAGATCGCCGCCGATTGCGATCTGCTGCTTGCCGAGGGCTTTATCGAGCCGCACTTCTTTGCCGGCTTCTCCGGCAGCCGTAAGTCCGTGCTGCCCGGTATTGCTAGCTACAAGACCATCATGTACAACCACAACGGTCAGTTTGTGAACGATTCCCACTCGCGTGCCGGCAACCTGTGCCACAACCACGTGAGCGAGGACATGTTTGCCGCCGCTGAGATGGCTCACCTTGCCTTTGTGCTCAATGTGGTGCTCAACGGCAAGCATGAGGTCATCGGCTCCTTTGCCGGCGACATCCACAAGGCGCACGAGGCTGGCTGCGAGTTCGTGAAGAGCCTTGCCGGCGTTGAGCCTGTCGAGTGCGAGATCGCCATCACCACCAATGGCGGCTACCCGCTCGACCAGAACATCTACCAGGCCGTTAAGGGCATGTGCGCTGCCGAGGCCACACTTCCCGAGGGCGGCGTGATCATCGACGTTGCCGGTTGTGCCGACGGCCACGGTGGCGAGGGCTTCTACCACAACATCGCCGATAACGATCCGGCTGAGTTCGAGCGCGCCTGCATCGACCGTCCCAAGGACGAGACCCTGCCTGACCAGTGGACGAGCCAGATCTTCGCCCGCATCCTGGCACATCACCCCGTGATCATGGTTACCGACCTGTGCGATCACCAGATGATCAAGGACATGCACATGACCCCGGTCAACACCCTCGAGGAGGCGCTCAAGCTCGCCTTCGAGATGAAGGGTGCCGACGCCAAGGTCGCCGTCATCCCCGATGGTCTGGGTGTTGTCGTCGCGCAGCACTAGCGCGCGACTCAAACGAATCGTTTATAACCGACAAGAAAGATAAGGTTTTATGCTTACCAAACTCCTGTGCGAATTCGGCGCGACGGCCCTCATGATTGTCTTTGGCGTGGGCGTGCACTGCGATACCGTGCTCAAGGGCACCAAGTATCAGGGCTCCGGCCATATGTTTGCCATCACCACCTGGTCTTTTGGCATTTCGGTCTGCCTGTTTGTCTTTGGCGGCGCCGTGTGCATGAACCCGGCCATGGTGCTTGCCCAGTGCATCGTCGGCCTGGTGCCGTGGGGCAACTGCATTCCCTTCATGCTCGCTGATATGCTCGGCGGCTTTGTGGGCGCCGTGATCGCTTGGTTTATGTATGCCGATGAGTTCAAGGCCTCCGAGGGCGTCGTCGACCCCATCGCTCAGCGCAACATCTTCTCGACCAACCCCACCACCGAGGGCACCAACTATGCCCGCAACTTCTTCTGCGAGGCTATCTGCACCTTCGTTTTCATCAGCGCCATCCTTGCTGCTGCTAGCCGTGCTGGTGAGAACGTTTTGATGCTCGCCATCTGCGTCGGCCTGATTGTTTGGGCTGTTGGCATGGGCATGGGCGGCATCACCGGCTTCGCCATGAACCAGGCTCGCGACCTTGGTCCCCGTCTTGCCTACCAGGTGCTGCCGATTAAGAACAAGGCCGACAACAACTGGAAGTACGGCCTGCTTGTTCCTGGCATCGCTCCGTTTGTCGGTGCCGCTCTGGCCGCACTGTTTGTGCACGGTTTCTTGGGCATGTTCTAGTCCGAGGCTACATAGTTGTCCGCTGGCCGCATGGGGTAACTTCCCAGCGCGTCCTCGGACATGAAAGAACCCCCGCTGCGCACTTCGTGCGGCGGGGGTTCTTTCGTCCTGCGGAATGCGCTGGGAAGTTACCCCATGCGGACAGCTGCGGGGTCTTTGTTGCGTTCGTACAAGCAACCCAACATATATCTGAATTTGGATGGGAGGGGCTTGTTGCTGGTATGGATGTTGAAGCGCGAATGACACTTTGGGATGCGTGGCGGCTTGGGTTGGGGCGATGCTTTGGGATGAGCTTCTTACTTAGTTGAAGAGGGGTTTTATGGCTGATAGGTAGTCTTTGGCTACGTCCTCTTTTGGGGCTTGGAAGTTATGCCAGGCCCACCATTGGACCATTCCTACGAAGCTTGAGGCTATGTGGTGGAGGAGGAAGCTGCGGTCCATGGTGCCGGCGGGCCCTTGGGGGCCGTTGGGGACGATTTCGGCTGCTCGTGACATGATGGTTTTGCGTAAGCAGTCGGCGAAGACGCGTGAGCCGGCTCCTGCTACCAGGGCTCGTACGCCTTGGCGACGCTCCCAGAGGTTGTTGAGGATGTGCTCGACTTGTATGAGCGGGTCGTCGAGGGGCGTGCCGTCATCGTCGAGGGCGTGGGTGCAGATGTCGCTCACGAGCTCGGCGAGTAGGTCGTCTTTGCTCTTGAAAAGGCCGTAGAACGTCGCGCGGCCCACGTTGGCACGCGCGATGATGTCGCCGACGGTGATCTTGCCGTAGTCTTCCTCGCGCAGGAGCTCGGAAAACGCTGTGACAATAGCCGCGCGGCTTTTGGTTTTGCGGGCATCCATTCTTATGCGTCCACGTGGACGAGCAGGCAGCGGAGGGTGCCCGAGCAGCCTTCGTAGGGGCGCTTACCAGCGCCGTAGCCGACGGCTTCGATGTGGTAACGGGCCGGCAGGTGCTCGGACGTGCGCAGCGCAGCGACGATGGCGGCGCCCGTGGGCGTCACGAGTTCGCCGGCGACCGGTGCGGGCGTGAGGGCGATGTTGCCTGCCTGGCATAGGTTGACGACGGCGGGCACCGGGATGGGCATAAGGCCGTGGGCGCAGCGGATGGTGCCGTGGCCCTCGGAGAGCGACTCGACCACAATATCCTCGATGCCCAGATCATCGAGACAGATGGCGACCGAGCAGACGTCGACGATGGAGTCGACGGCGCCTACCTCGTGGAACATGACGGTCTCGGGTGTTTTGCCGTGCGCCTTGGCCTCGGCGGCGGCGAGCGCAGTAAAGATAGCGAGCGCGCGACGCTTGGCGCCATCGCTCAGCTGCGAGCCGTCGATGATCTCGGTGACGTCTGCCAGGGAGCGGTGATGATGGGCGTGGTGGTGACCGTCGTGGTCATGGGCATGTTCATGCGTGTGCTCGTGGCAGTGAGCCTGCTCATGCTCGTGATAATGCTCGTGCTCGCCATGGTCGTGATGGTGGTGATGAGCGTGCTCGTGCATGTGCTCGGCAGTAGCTTCATTGCCATAGAGCCAAGTCATGTCGTGGTCGTGATTCTCAAGTTCGCTGGCGAGCTGAACATCGAAGTCGCAGGCGTTGATGCCGTGCTTGTTTACGCGCGTCACGGCAACCTCAAAGCCGTCGACCGGAAGCGTGGCGAGCTGCTCGCGCAGGTGCTCCTCGCTGGCGCCCAGATCGAGTAGCGCTGCGACGGTCATGTCGCCGCTGATGCCCGAGGTGCCGTCGATGATAAGCGTGTGCTGATGGTTGGACATGAAATGCTCCTTAGCGGGCGCAGGGCGTGCCGGCGCTCAGATGATTGATAAGACTTGCCTGGTAGGCGGCGCCGAAGCCGTTGTCGATGTTGACGACCGAAACGCCGCTGGCGCAGGAGTTGAGCATAGCGAGCAGTGCGGCCACGCCGCCAAAGCTCGCACCGTAGCCCACGCTGGTGGGGACGGCGATGACCGGACAGCTCACCAGGCCGCCGATGACGCTTGCCAGGGCGCCCTCCATGCCGGCAATGGCGATGACCACCTGTGCTTGGGCAAGTTCCTCGGCATGAGCGAGCAGGCGGTGCAGGCCGGCGACGCCCACGTCGTAAAGACGGTCGACCTCGTTGCCATAGAATTCGGCAGTCAGTGCGGCCTCTTCGGCGACGGGCAGGTCGCTCGTGCCGGCGCAGGCGACGACGATGCGTCCGTTGCCGGTGGGGGAGGGCGTGCCGCCCACGAGGGCGAGCTGGGCGTTCGGGACATATCCCAGGTCGATATTGTCATCAAGAAGCTCAGCGGTGCGCGCTGCCTTGTCGGCATCGAGACGCGTGACCAGGACGTGCTCCTGGCCTGCGTCGCGCAGCGCTTCGATAATGGCGGCAATCTGCTCGGCGGTTTTACCGGCGCCGTAGACAACCTCGCCAACTCCCTGACGCACCCCGCGCGAAAGATCGAGCTGTGCAAAGCCCAGGTCGGCGGTCGGCGCCGTCTGGATGCGCGTGAGGGCATCGGCCGGTGCAACGCTTCCGTCTGCCACGTTACTTAGCAATTGCTCAAGATCGCGTTTATCCATATAAGTTCCCTTCGACGTTTAAAAGTTTAGCACGCGAAGGGTTCTTTCCGAACATTAGAGCAAAATTGTTCGGAAATCTAATATGTCAGATTTGATGGGTTTGTGAGGCCAACTCGCTAGTCGCGCAGGATGATGTCCATGGCGAGCATCAGGTTGCGCTCATCGATAGCAAACGGGGCCGCCTCGCGCGTCTTGGGCTTAGCGCAAAACGCGATGCCGGTGCCTGCGGCCTGAATCATGGGGATGTCGTTAGCGCCATCGCCGATTGCTACGGTGTGAGCCATGTCGACACCGCACTCAACTGCCCAATCCAGCAGCTGGATGAGCTTGGACTCCTTGGTCACAATGTCGGCCGCCAGTTTGCCGGTGAGCTTGCCGTCCGCGACCTCCAGGCGGTTGGCCAGGCAAAAGTCAATGCCCGCGGCGGCTACGATCTTGTCGGCGACCTCGTGGAAACCGCCGCTCACCACGCCGACCTTCCAGCCCTTGCTGTGCGCCGAGCGCACGAGCTCCAGCGCGCCGGGGGTAAACGTCACGCGCTCAAAGGTGCGCTCGAACACGCTCTCGTCCAGGCCAGCAAGCAGCCCCACGCGCTCCTCGAGCGCCTGTTTAAAGTCCAGTTCGCCGCGCATGGCGCGCTCGGTAATTTGTGCCACCTGCTCGCCCACGCCGGCTTCCTCGCCCAACAGGTCGATAACCTCCTGGTTGATGAGGGTGGAGTCGATATCCATAACAATGAGGCGTGCAGTCATGACGGGCCTTTCCAAGTGCTGTTGAATTGGGGCATATTGTCGCACGTGACGCGCGCGGGCGGGCGCCGCAGTGCGTCAATTGTTTCGTCTCCGTCAAGTCTTTGAGCGCGAGCCACTTTTTCGCGGTACATCGGCACAGGTGCGATAAGATAGAACGCCATGTCTGGCTGCGCGGTTTACGCAGGCTGGGCAAATCTGTACGACGCCGCCCGGAACGACACGGGGCGGCACAGATCCATAAAGGAGGATCACTGGTATGAGCCAGACCCGTCCCATCGACGAGCATTCCATGCACACCCGTACCTGCGGCGAGCTTCGCCGCGAGAACGTGGGCGAAGAGGTCACCCTCACCGGTTGGGTGAGCCGTCGCCGCGATCACGGCGGCCTTATCTTCTGCGACCTTCGCGACCGCGAGGGCATCACGCAGCTCACCTTCGACCCCGAGCACTCCGACGGCGACGCCTTTAAGATCGCCGAGACCATGCGTCCCGAGTGGCCCATCAAGATCCACGGCGTCGTGCGCGCCCGTGGCGAGGAGACCACCAACACCAAGCTCGCGACCGGCGAGATTGAGGTCCTGACCGACCACGCCGAGGTGCTCAACACTTCCGTCACCCCGCCGTTCCAGATCGAGGATGGCATCGAGACCAGCGAGGATACCCGTCTGCGCTATCGCTATCTGGACCTCCGTCGTCCCGAGATGATGGCCAACCTCAAGCTGCGCTCCGACTTTACCTTCTCCATTCGCGAGGCGCTGCACAACCGTGAGTTCATGGAGGTCGAGACGCCCTCCCTGTTCAAGTCCACGCCCGAGGGCGCCCGCGACTTCATCGTCCCCAGCCGCATCCAGCCGGGCAACTTCTACGCTCTGCCGCAGTCCCCGCAGCTCCTGAAGCAGCTGCTCATGGTCGGCGGCGTCGAGCGTTACTACCAGGTCGCCAAGTGCTTCCGCGACGAGGACCTGCGCGCCGACCGCCAGCCCGAGTTCACTCAGGTCGATATCGAGATGTCCTTCGTGGACCAGAACGATGTCATGAGCGCGCTCGAGGAGGTCCTGTCCGACGCCTTCGGCCGCATGGGCGTTGAGATGCCCACGCCGCTGCGTCGCATGGACTACTGGGAGGCCATGGACACCTATGGCTCCGACAAGCCCGATACCCGCTACGGCATGCACCTGGTCGACCTGACCGACGTGTTCTCCAACTCCAAGTTCAAGGTCTTCGCGACCGCCGCGAACGAGGAGGGTTCCGTCGTCAAGGCCATCAACGCCAAGGGCGCCGGCGCCTGGGCCCGTGCCAAGATCGATAAGCTCGCCGGCGTGGCTTCCACGTTTGGCGCCAAGGGTCTGGCCTGGATCGCCTTCCGCGAGGACGGCTCCATCAACAGCCCCATCGTCAAGTTCTTCTCGGACGAGGAGATGGCTGCTCTGCGCGAGCGCATGGACGTCGAGCCCGGCGACCTTGTGATGTTCGCCGCCGGCCCGCGCCTGCTCTCCGACGAGATCCTGGGCGGCATGCGTTCACACATGGCCAACGCGCTCGAGATCAAGCGCGAGGGTCACGACTTCCTGTGGGTCGTCAACTTCCCGCTGTTCCACTGGGACGAGGACCGCAAGGCCTATGCTGCCGAGCACCAGCCCTTTACCCTGCCGACCGAGACCGACATCGCCAAGATCGAGGCCGACCCGCTGGCAGCCGGTTCCTGCACCTACGACTTTGTCATGGACGGCTTTGAGGCCGGCGGCGGTGGCATGCGTATCCACAACGCCGAGATGCAGATGTCCATGCTCAAGCTCCTGGGCTTTACCGAGGAGCGCGCCGAGTCTCAGTTTGGCTTCCTCATGGAGGCTCTCAAGTTTGGTGCGCCCCCGATGGGCGGCTTCGCCCTGGGCCTGGACCGCGTGTGCATGCTGCTCACCGGCTCCGACTCCATCCGCGACGTCATGGCGTTCCCCAAGACGGCCAGCGGCTCCGACCTCATGTCGGGCGCCCCGAGTGCCGTTTCCGGCGCCCAGCTCAAGGACGTTAGCCTGCGCCTGATGTAGGCAAGCGGCTACCTATTGCCCGTAACGAGGGAAGGACGTGCTCCTTCCCTCGTTTTTTATGCGCCGAGGTTGTGAGGGCATAGGGTAACCGGGCGTCGCGGAAAGTGCGTCCCGGAATCTGCGTCCAAAACGGGTCACAGTTTCCCAAACAGGGCCCGTTGGGAAACTGTGACCCAGAATTCAGCCAAATAATGGGACACAGTTTCCGGCCGAGCTTCTGGCGGGCTTCGACAAGCATCTAACGCTACAATAACTACCACGTGGCTGGGTTTGCTGGCCGAATGTGCGATGCCGCGGGAGGGGACATGGTCGAGTTTACAAAGACGATTAAAGATCCGTTGGGACTACATGCCCGCCCGGTTGCGCTGCTCTATGACATTATTGCCAAGCATCGTAGCGACGTATCGGTCAGCATCGGCGATCGTCACACGGATGGCCGCGATGTGATGGGGCTCATGGCCCTCTACGGCGAATGCGGCGAGGATATCGTCTTTCGCGTTTCGGGCGTAGACGAGGCTTCCTGCGTCACGTCGATCAGAAACCTCTCGCTTTAACCGCAATAATGTGGCAAAGGGGCAGCTCCCTTTGTTGCATAAATTGGTATGACAAGGCACCGCAAAGAGATGGTCTTTGCGGTGCCTCTTTTGTTTCGTATAGGAAACTTTTTCGAAAACTGAATGAGGACCCTTTCCAAAAAGTTAACCACGTGTTAGTTTACTAAAGCGAACATAGACGTGGTTAACTTTTACCGCGTCGATGTTGAGGACGAACCGACGTTAGGAGCTCACTCATGTCTTGCGGACCGCAGATGCCGGCTATGCCGCTTTCGATGGTAAAGGCGGGCGAAACCGTGCGCGTGTCTCGTGTAAAGGGCAATGAGGACATGAAGCACCACCTCAAGGACCTCGGCTTTGTCGAGGGCAGCGAGATCCACGTGGTGAGCTCGAGTGGCGCCAACATCATCGTCACGGTGCTGGGCGCACGCTTTGGCATCGATTCCAAGGTTGCCATGCACATCATGACCGTCGGTTAGTCCGCAGCATTCTGTAAAAACTGAAAGGGGGACAAATAAATGAAGACGTTGGGTGACGTTAAGGTGGGCGAGAGCTCTACCATCGTCAAGCTTCACGGTGAGGGCGCGCTGCGCCGCCACCTCATGGACCTGGGGCTCATCAAGGGCACGTCGTTTAAGGTCGTGAAGGTCGCGCCGCTCGGAGATCCGGTCGAGATCAACGTGCGCGGCTACGAGCTTTCCATTCGCAAGGAGGAGGCTGCCGTCGTCGAGGTCCAGTAAGGACTCGCGGCGCATATTTCTGCAGATAAAGTTAGGTTTTTCTAACTTAATCCAGCATCTTTGAAGCACATTATCCAGCCCGCGCGGAGAAAGCAGCGCGGGCACACAAGGAAGAAGGATTGAATGGCGGATTCTCAGATCCATGTCGCGCTGGCGGGTAACCCCAACTGCGGCAAGACCACGCTTTTCAACCTGATCACCGGCGCCAACGGCTACGTTGGCAACTGGCCGGGCGTCACGGTTGAGAAAAAGGAAGCCAAGCTCCTGAGCGACAAGAGCGTCACGATTACGGACCTCCCCGGCATCTACTCGCTTTCCCCCTACAGCCCCGAGGAGCAGTGCTCGCGCGACTACCTCATGAGCGGCGAGCCCGATGTCGTTGTCCAGGTGGTCGATGCCACCAACCTCGAGCGCAACCTGTACCTGGCGCTTCAGGTTATCGAGACCGGCCTGCCCGTGGTCGTTGCCCTCAACATGGCCGACCTGGTCGAGAAGAACGGCGACAAGATTGACACGGACAAGCTTTCCAAGAAGCTCGGTTGTCCGGTCATGATGATCTCGGCCCTTAAGAACAAGGGCATCAAGGAGCTGTTCGAGCAGGTCAAGAAGTCCGCTGCTTCCAAGGGCCAGGTGCCGGAGCACAAGTTCGACTCTTCCATCGAGGACGTTCTGGACCACATCGAGAACAACCTGCCGGCGAGCGTTCCCGCCAACAAGCGTCGCTACTACGCCGTCAAGCTGTTCGAGCGCGACGCGGACGCCTGCAAGCTCATCAACCTCACCAAGGAGAAGGCCGCTCGCGTGGAGCAGCTGGTCGCCCAGTGCGAGCAGGATTGCGACGACGACGCCGAGTCCATCATTACCGGCGAGCGCTACGGCGTGATTGCCCACATCATCGACGAGTGCCTCACCAAGGCTCCGGCCAAGATGAGCACCTCCGAGAAAATCGACTACGTGGTTACCAACCGTATTCTGGGCTTGCCGATTTTTGTGGTCATCATGTTCTGCGTGTACTACATCGCCGTTTCTACCTTGGGCGGCACGGTGACCGACTTCACCAACGACCAGCTCTTCGGTACCGACGGCTGGTACGTGCTCGGTCAGGGTCGCGACGCCTATGACGCAGCTGTTGAGGCTGCGGGCGACAATGCCGACTCGGTCGACCCGGCACAGTACGGCCCCTATGTCCCGGGTATCACCACCATGGTGCACGACGCCCTCGTGGCGGGCGGCACCGAGGACGGCGGCCTGGTCGATTCGCTGGTCTGCGACGGCATCGTCGGCGGCCTGGGCGCCATCTTCGGCTTCGTCCCGCAGATGCTCCTGCTCTTTGTGATGCTGTCCTTCCTGGAGGACTGCGGCTACATGGCCCGCGTCGCCTTTATCATGGACCGCGTGTTCCGCCGCTTTGGCCTGTCCGGTAAGTCCTTTATCCCCATGCTCGTGTCCTCGGGCTGCGGCGTCCCCGGCGTCATGGCCACCAAGACCATCGAGAACGAGAAGGACCGCCGCATGACGGTCATGACCACCACGTTCATTCCCTGTGGCGCTAAGCTGCCGATCATCGCCCTGCTCATGGGCTCCATCATCGGCGATTCTTCCACCACCGCCGCATGGATCAGCCCGCTGTTCTACTTCTTGGGCGTCTTTGCCGTCATCGCCTCGGGCCTCATGCTCAAGAAGACCAAGCTCTTCGCCGGTCGCCCGACGCCGTTCGTTATGGAGCTCCCCGCTTACCACTTCCCGGCGATCCGCTCTTGGGCGCTGCACGTGTGGGAGCGCTGCTGGGCCTTTATCAAGAAGGCCGGCACGGTCATCTTCGCCTCTACCGTCGTGGTTTGGTTCCTCTCCAACTTTGGTAGCTACAACGGTTCCTTTGGCTTCCTGCCTGCTATGGACGGCATCCCCGAGGAGTTTATGGACTACTCCGTGCTCGCCATGCTGGGCAACCTGGTCGCTTGGATCTTCGCCCCGCTCGGCTTTAGCACCTGGCAGGCCACCGCGCTGACTGTCTCTGGACTTGTCGCCAAGGAGAACGTCGTCGCCACCGCCGGCTCGCTGCTGTCCGTTGCCGACGCCGCCGAGACCGACCCGAGCCTGTGGACCGCGTTCGCCGGCATGTTCCCGACTATGGGCGCTTGCGTTGCCTTCGGTGCCTTCAACCTGCTGTGCGCCCCCTGCTTCGCCGCCATGGGTACCATCCGCAACCAGATGGACTCGGGCAAGTGGACTGCGATCGCCATCGGTTACGAGTGCGCCTTCGCTTGGGTGATCGCCCTGTTCATCAACCAGTTCTATAACCTGCTGGTCCTTGGGCAGTTTGGTATCTGGACGGTTGTGGCTATCGTGCTGCTGGTTGCGATGCTCTTCCAGATCTTCCGTCCCATGCCCAAGCACGCTTGGACCGACGAGGACGAGACCAACACCGCTTCCGCCGCAGTTTCCGCTTAAGTCCGAATAAGGATCAGCCCCTTTCCACGAGCCCGGGTGTCCCAGCGACACTCGGGCTTTTTGGTGAGGGAGATGTGGCGTTTCCGCAGATAAAACCGACCAAAATATACCTGTCCCTTTTTGGCAGGTGGAGAATGGGGTAAAGTAAGTGGTGGTTAACTAGAGGAGGCTTGCTATGGCACCTATCGATATTGTTGTACTGGCCGTTATCGGCATTGCGTTTGTCGCCGTGTGCGTGCGCATTTATCGCAAGGGCACCTGCGCCGACTGCGCTCAGGGCGGCGTTTGCACGGGACATTGTTCCAACAAAAAAACCTGCGCCGCACTTAAGGGCGTGGACAAAATTGCCGAAGACTTGGGCCGCGGTATCAAGTAAGGTCCGTTATCCAGGCGCCCTGCGAGCATCCGTTCGCGGGGCGCTTTGCACATTTGGCGGCGAGCGCGGCGAGTTGAAGAGTGATTTTGGGGTATCGTTACCTGTACTGTTAATTGGCAACTTATCTATAACGGAGTAACCCCATGAGCGCTCGCGTAACCATGAAGGACATTGCCGCCGAGCTTGGCGTTTCCATCAATACCGTGCACAAGGCCCTGACGGGTAAGGCCGGCGTGAGCGAATCCGTGCGTGCCAAGGTGAATGCCAAGGCCGAGGCAATGGGTTACCACCGCAACACAAGTGCCTCGAGCCTGCGCCGCAAGGATATCAACCTGGTGTTTTGCCTGCCCCGCGCATCGCGCGAGGGAGCGTACTTTTTCCGTTACCTGTGGGAAGGCTGCAACCGCTTTGAGCAGGAGGTCATCGACCGGGGCATTACGGTTGAGCGCGTAGAATTTGGCGTGGGTGGCTACGCCGATGCGCTCGAGCAAATCGACGAGCGCCTGCAGATAGGGGAGAAGATTGATGGCCTGCTTGCCTATGTTCCGGGCGATGACCGCGCAACCGAACTCTTGAGGCAGATTGCCGAGGCGGGCGTGGCGATTGAGCTCGTCGACGGCGACCGACCGCACCTCGATCGCCTGGGTGCCAGTCTGGCGGACTATTCCGCGGCGGGCAGCCTTATGGCAGAGCAGGCGGCAAACCTGGTTCACGCTTCTGGGACTGACGCCCGCGTGCTCCTGTTGGCGGGCGACCCCTATACCGATTCACACTACCTGACCGCCCGCGCCTTTCATAATTACCTGCGCGAGCACGATATTCCATGGCAAGTTGAGGACCTTGCCGGCGCCCATGCGCAAGTCAAACAGCTCGAGCGCGAGCTTGAGCAGCGCTTGAGTGCGTCGGATGCTCCCGAGCTCATCTGTAGTGTTTTTGCCGTTGGTTCCGAGGTGGTCGCCGACGCGCTTGTTTCAAGCGGCAAGGCCGGCAAGGTCATGGTAATCGGCAACGACCTGTTCCCCGAGAGCGCCTTGGCCTTGCGCCGTGGCATTTTTACCAATATTGTCTATAAGGACCCGGTGAGCTTGGCCTACCGTGGCGCTAAGACTTTGGGTGAGTATTTGCTGTGGGGTAAAACTCCGGCGGAGCCCGTGCAGAAGGGTGCTGTGGAGATGGTGTTTGCCAGCAACGTCGACCGCTACTGCGAGCTTGCGGGAATTTAGCCGTTTGGTCAGGTACCCCCTCTTGCGACGTGCGTTTTTTGGAGTATTCAGCAATGGCGTGTCCCGAAAGAGGCTAGGACGACTGTTCTGAGTGCCGCCGATGGCGTAAATCGCCATCGGCGGCACTTTTTTATGCCGATTGGGCGCAATATGAGCATCAGATAGGGCTTCGAAGACGGTGCGCGGTGCGCTCCGATGCTGAATACTCCCAAAAATGCACGGCGGAACATGACCCACCTGGCCAAAGCGCTCAAGTTCGGTATTCGGGGACGCCTGCCAATTCGCAATGCATACAAATCACGGCTCCAGTAACCGTTGAACGGGCAAAATCGACCGTTCACCCCATGGTGGTTAGGTGAACGTTCACCTTTTAAGTCGCAATGAATTAGTATAGTGAACGTTCACCTAGAGGATAACGAGCGCATCGTGCGCCCGCTCCGCCAACAAAGGGGTTGTTTGATGAAAAACTTCATGGACGATCAGGATTTCCTGCTGAGCACCAAAACCGGTGAGGAGCTGTTCCACAACTTTGCCGAGGGCATGCCCATCGTTGACTACCACTGCCACATTTCTCCCAAGGAGATCTGGGACGACAAGCGTTTTGAGAACATCACCGAGGTTTGGCTGGGCGGCGACCACTACAAGTGGCGCCTGATGCGTGCCAACGGCGTTGACGAGCGCTTCATTACCGGCGATGCCCCTGCTCGCGAGAAGTTCCAGAAGTGGGCCGAGACCCTGGGTCGTTGCGTGGGCAACCCCGTCTTTGAGTGGAGCCACCTGGAGCTCAAGCGTTTCTTTGGCTACGAGGGCGTCCTCAACGGCAATACCGCCCAGGAGGTCTGGGACCTCGCCAACGCTAAGCTCGCCGAGGCCAGCTTCACCTGCCGCAACTTGATCAAGCAGTCCAACGTCCGCATGATTTGCACCACCGACGACCCCGCCGACAGCTTTGAGTGGCACAAGAAGATTGCCGCCGACGAGAGCTTCGACGTCCAGGTCGTCCCGGCCATGCGTCCCGACGCCGCCCTGCGCATCGAGCGTGGCCAGGAGTTCGCCGACTACTGCAAGCACCTCTCCGAGGTCGCTGGCGTCGAGGTCAACGACTTCGAGGACATGAAGGCTGCTATCTCCAAGCGCTACGACGTCGCCCACGAGCTGGGCTGCCGTGCCTCCGACCACGCGCTCGACTACGTTATGTATGTCCCGGCTACCGCCGAGGAGATCGAGGCCATCTTTGCCAAGGGCCTGGCCGCCGAGCCGCTCACCGAGGATGAGGTCCTTAAGTACAAGACCGCCTTTATGCAGTTTGTCGCCGGCGAGTATGTCCGCCTGGGCTGGGCCATGCAGCTGCACTTTGGCTGCAAGCGCGACAACAACCGCGCCATGTTCGCCAAGCTGGGTCCCGATACCGGTTACGACTGCATCTCCAACTACACGCCGTCTGACCAGCTCGCCGATTTCCTCAACTCCATCCAGGAGACCTGCGGCCTGCCCAAGACCATCCTGTACAGCCTGAACCCCATCGATAACACCATGATCGATACCGTTATGGGCTGCTTCCAGGAGGCACCGACCGCCGGTAAGATCCAGAACGGTTCCGCTTGGTGGTTCAACGACAACGAGGTCGGCATGCGCGAGCAGCTCACGGCCCTTGCCAACGAGGGCGTTCTGGGCAACTTCGTCGGCATGCTCACCGACTCCCGTTCCTTCCTGTCCTATCCGCGTCACGAGTACTTCCGCCGCGTGCTGTGCAGTGTGATCGGTGAGTGGGTCGAGCAGGGCAAGTACCCGGCCGACATGGAGCTGCTGGGCACCATCGTGCGCGACATCAGCTACAACAACTCCGTCCGCTACTTCGGTTTTGACCTGGAGACCGTCGAGGCCTAAGTCCGCACCGAGCCACACCGAACCCGGGAGCGCCGTCGCCACACGCGGTGCCTCCGGCAAGCTTTCACGCTAACAAACGCCTAAGGAGATACATAGATGGAGAACATCAGCTACGAGACGCTCGAGAAGATCGGTTATAAGGGTTACGTGCTGCCCAAGGACGCCCCCGAGAAGGTCCTGCAGTTTGGCGAGGGCAACTTCCTGCGCGCTTTCGTGGACCGCTTCTTTGACATGGGCAACGAGGCTACCGGCTGGAACGGCAAGGTCGTCATGGTGCAGCCCATCAGCGGTGCCTTTGGCTTTGCCGACGGTATCAATGCCCAGGACGACCTGTACACCGTGCTGGTTCGCGGCAAGGAGAACGGCGACACGGTCGATGAGTCCCGCGTGATCAGCGCTTGCAGCCGCTGCCTCAACCCGTACCGCGAGGACGACTACCGCGCCATGATGGAGGTCGCCGTCTCCGATGACCTGGAGATCATTGTCTCCAACACCACCGAGGCCGGCATCGCCTACGACCCGTCCTGCAAGGCCGACGACATGCCGCCCGCGAGCTTCCCTGCCAAGCTTGCCCAGGTACTCCACACCCGCTGGGCTGCCGGCAAGCCGGGCGTCATCGTGCTCGCCTGCGAGCTCATCGACCACAACGGCGAGGAGCTGCTGCGCATCATGAACCAGTACGTGAGCGACTGGGGCTGGGAGGACGAGTTTGCGCAGTGGATGGCCAACGACTGCACCGTCTGCACCACGCTCGTCGACACCATCGTTCCCGGCCGCATCCGCGACCCCAAGGAGGCCGCCGCGGTTGCCGAGCGTCTGGGCTACGAGGATCCCTTCCTAGCCGTGCGCGAGCCCTTCCAGATGTGGGGCATCCAGGGCGACGAGTCGCTCAAGGAGCGTCTGCCCTTCGTGAAGGCCGGTCTGCCGGGCGTCTTTGTGACCCCCGACGTCACCCCGTACAAGAAGCGCAAGGTCCGCATCCTCAACGGTGCCCATACCGCCTTTGTCCCGGGCTCCTGGGTTGCCGGCTTTGACATCGTGCGCGACTGCATGCACGACGAGACTATCCGCGGCTTTATGAACACCATGCTCTACGACGAGGTCATCCCGACGCTTGCCGCCGATTTGGATGTCGAGGACTGCAAGGCCTTTGCCGCTGCCGTCGAGAACCGCTTCGATAACCCGTTTATCGACCACGCGCTGCTCTCCATCTGCCTCAACTCCACTGCCAAGTGGCGTGCCCGCGACCTGCCCACGCTCAAGGACTATGTTGCCGAGACCGGTAACCTGCCCAAGTGCCTGTCCACGAGCCTGGCCACGCTCATCGCGTTCTACACGCAGGAGCTCGTTGCCCGCGAGGGCGACGGCCTGCACCTGCGTCGCGCCGACGGCACCGAGTACACCGCTCAGGACGACGCCTTCGTGCTCGATTTCTACGCTGCCCACGCCGGCGCCGACGATGCCGAGTTGGTGCACGACGTGCTCACCAACGAGCAGATGTGGGGCGAGGACCTGACTCAGATCGCCGGTCTTGAGGAGTTTGTCGTCAACGCGCTCGCCGTCGTGCGTGCCGAGGGCGTCAAGCAGGCATTCGCCAACGCCCAGGCCTAAATCCTTTTGTGCGCCCGCCGGCCAACCGGTGGTCGCCGCTCGATTTTTGCTCAACCTGTAGGGTTAGGACTCTTTGTAATGAACACTATCCAGATCAATCCGGCCGATAACGTGATTGTTGCGCTGTCGCCGCTCGCCAAGGGTGCCGCCGCCGCGGTCCCCGGTGTGGGCGAGGTCGTGGCCGTGGAGGATATCCCGCAGGGCCACAAGATGGCCGTGCGCGCGATTGCCGCGGGGGAGGACGTCATCAAGTACGGCCTGCCCATCGGACACGTGACGAGCGACATCCAGCCCGGTCAGTGGCTCCACACGCACAATGTGAAGACCAACCTTTCGGGTGAGGTCGAGTACACCTACAACCCCACGCATCCGGTCGTGGATTCCGTTGAGCCCGAGACCTTTATGGGCTTCCGCCGCGCCGACGGCCGCGTCGCCACGCGCAACGAGCTGTGGATCATCCCCACGGTCGGTTGCGTCAACGAGGTCGCACGCGCCATGTGTGAGCAGGCTCAGGATCTGGTCGAGGGCTCGCTCGAGGGCGTCTATTACTTCCCGCACCCCTTCGGCTGCTCGCAGACCGGCGCCGACCACGCCCAGACGCGTCGTCTGCTGGTGGCGCTCTCGCGTCACCCCAATGCCGCCGGCGTGCTGTTCCTGTCGCTCGGTTGTGAAAACTGCACGCATCAGCAGGTGCTCGACGAGCTCGGTGACTTCGATCACGAGCGCGTCCGCTTCCTCACCTGCCAGGACGTTGCCGACGAGCAGGTCGAGGGCCACAAGATCCTGGCCGAGCTGGCCGACCTCGCCAAGCAGGCCAAGCGTGAGCCCATCCCGGCTTCAGAGCTGGTCATTGGCCTTAAGTGCGGCGGCTCCGATGGCCTTTCGGGCATTACCGCCAACCCCACGATCGGTCGCGTGAGCGATATGGTCGTCGCGCGCGGCGGCACGTCGGTACTGACCGAGGTGCCTGAGATGTTTGGCGCCGAGAGCATCCTGCTCGACCGCTGCGAGAACGAGCAGGTCTTTAACGCCGCCTCCGACATGCTCAACGGCTTTAAGGACTACTTCATCAGCCACGGTGAGGTCGTCTACGAGAATCCGAGCCCCGGTAACAAGGACGGCGGCATTACCACGCTCGAGGACAAGAGCTGCGGTTGCGTGCAAAAGGGCGGCTCTGCGCCCATCGTCGACGTGCTGCCGTACGCCGGCCAGGCCACCAAGCATGGCCTGAACATGCTGTGCGGCCCGGGCAACGATATGGTGTCGACCACGGCGCTCACCGCCGCCGGTTGCCATGTGATCCTGTTCTCGACCGGTCGCGGTACGCCGTTTGGCGCGCCGGCGCCCACCCTCAAG
Organism: uncultured Collinsella sp.; assembly: GCA_958415525.1. Classification (GTDB taxonomy): domain Bacteria; phylum Actinomycetota; class Coriobacteriia; order Coriobacteriales; family Coriobacteriaceae; genus Collinsella. The sequence continues at coordinate 48,786 of CATYZE010000004.1, forward strand.
GTATTCACCAACCAGCGCCTGTGCGACCACAAGGCCAACTGGATGGACTTTAACGCCGGTGTGGTGGCTACGGGCGAGCGTACGCTCGATGAGGCTGCCGAGGACTTGTACCAGCTGGTGCTTGAGACGGCGAGCGGCAAACTTACGAGTGCCGAGCGTCGCGGCTGCCACGAGATCAGCATCTGGAAGGACGGCGTCTGCCTGTAGGGGCAAGCGCATTCGAGCATCGTGCCAAGGGCTAACGGCCCCGTTGGGAGCGATCCCAGCGGGGCCGTTTTTCGTTTCAGCGCTGAGTGAATATGTCGGCAAATACAATAAACGTTCACCTTCCTCCGATTTGTCAAACATGCCACCTTTACCAGCAAAAAATAGGGCCATGGGCCTCAAATGTGTCCGTTCAGCGGTAAAAACCGACCGTTCGGGGATAATATGCAAGTGAACGTTCACCTCGCGTAAGGAATCGCGCATAATCTAGCTAAACGTTCACCCTGAACGACATGCAGGCAAACGTCGGTATGGACTCCAACGTCTTGTTCCAAGACAATCGAGAAAAGAGAGGGAGCTCGATGACTAACAAGATCGGTAAAAAGCGCAAGATCACATTCTGGACGCGCCTGGGCTTTGGCATGGGCGGCATGCTCAACTCCGGTGCCCTGAGCTTTACGCACAGCTACATGGTGCTGTTCCTGTCCACGGAGTGCGGCCTGTCCGCAGGCGAGGCGGCGCTGATCAGCTCGTTCGCCATTTACCTCAACGCCATCCTTTGCCCGCTGATGGGTTTCGTGGCCGATAACTTCTACGCCACTAAGGTCGGCCGCATCTTCGGCCGTCGCCGTTTCTGGATTCTGCTGGCTATCCCTATGATGATTGCCGAGCCGCTCATCTTCGTCGCCACGCCGTTCGGCTTCCCGTACTACTTCGCGCTGTACCTGATCTACAACGTCGCGTACACGTTCTGCACCGCCAACCTGTCGCCGCTGACCATCGAGATGACCGACGACTTCAAGGAGCGTACGTACCTCACCGGCTACAAGCACCTCTTTGGTAACGCCGCCGGCTTCTTGATGGCCGCACTCGTCGGCTTCGGCTTTGGTACCTTCGGCGAGACCAACCCGTTCAGCTATTTCATCATCGCCTCGATCAACGCTTCGGTCATGGCAATCTCGCTGCTCTGCGTCTACCTGTCCACCTGGGAGCACACCCCCGAGGAGGTCGCTCAGGAGAAGATCGAGAGCGTCGGCGAGGGCATCAAGAAGTTCTTCATCGACGTCGTTTCCACCTTCCGCAACAAGTCCTTCCGTAAGGTTCTGTACGCACAGGTCTCCACGAAGCTCGCTGCTGCCTGCTGGTCCGCCTGCCTGTCCTTCTTCATCGTCTACTGCCTGCAGATTCCTAAGTCCTACGAGTCCGTGATGGAGATGCCCGGCAAGGTCGTCGCTATCGTCTGCACCGCTATCTGGGTTGCCCTCATGGCCAAGAAGGGCTTCCACAAGTCTTGGTACCTGGCCAACGTCGGTTGCGCCGCATGCATCATCGCGTACAACTACTTCGCCTTTGGTCAGATCAACGGCACCTCCACGGTCGCCATCGCCATGATCGCCTACCCCATCATCTTCGCCATCTGGAAGTTCTTCTACGTTGGCTTCCAGTATCTGCCCGACGTCCTGCTCAACTACATTCCCGATGTCGATGAGCTCATCACCCTGCGTCGTCGCGAGGGCATCTACAGCTCCGCTCAGCAGCTCTGCCAGCAGATCGCCCAGGCTGTCGCCGTCAACGCATGGGCTATCGTCCTCGCTGCCTCCGGCTTCATTCAGACCGCCGGTAACAGCGACGCTGTGACCCAGCCCGCAACCGTGCCTCTGTACATCTGCGGCTACATGCTCATCGGCTGCGCCGGCTTCTTCCTGCTCGCGGCTGTCCTTGCCCGCGGCATCAAGATCGACAAGGAGCAGTGCGACATCCTCTGCGACGAGATCAAGCGCGTCAAGGAGGGCGGCAAGATGGCCGACGTCCAGCCCGAGGTCAAGGCGCTCTGCGAGGAGCTCTCCGGCTTCAAGTATGAGGACTGCTTCGCTCACAACAACGTTGGCTTCCAGGACGGCAGCGTGACGCCCGCCGAGTAGGGTTAGCCTATCGTCCAAACCACAGGGCCGTGCCACCGGATATCCGCCGGCAGGTACGGCCCTTTTTTGCAACAGCGTACAATTAACTTTTAGAGAATCTTTTTGAGGGAGAAACCCATGGAGACGAACGTTATCTGGCGCAACGCCCGCGCGGCCGTGATTGAGCTCGACGACGGCGGCTACTTTACCTGCGCCGATACGTGGGAGATCTTTGTCAACGACGAGCCCGCCGGCACCACGAACACGGTCGAGACCTATGTTGACGGCTTGGTTCCCGGCAAGCGCAACCTGGTCCGCTTTGTTTGCGGCGAGCGCGAGCTGAGTGTGGGCGTCACCACGCCGGCAGAGCCTTTTACCATTAACGTTCGCGACTGCGGCGCCAAGGGCGATGCCGAGCACGACGACACCACCAACATCCAGGCCGCCATCATGGCCTGCCCCAAGGGTGGTCGCGTGCTGATTCCCGCCGGCAACTACCGCATCAAGTCGCTCTTCCTCAAGAGCCATATCAACATCGAGCTTGCCGAGGGTGCCGTGCTGTTGGCCCGCCACGACCGCGCGGCGCTTGCCTACATCCCCGGTACGGTCAAGGGCGACGAGGGCGCCGGTTACGCCGGTACCGACATGACCCCGCTGGGCCGTTGGGAGGGCGAGAGCTTTGCAACCTATTGCTCCACCTTTACCGGCCTGAGCGTGCATGACGTGTGCATCTATGGCCGCGGTGCAATTGACGGCCAGACCGATTTTGCCGAGGACAACTGGTGGAACAAGGACTTTAAGAACATCTTCCGTCCCGAGGAGGGCCGCGAGGTCGCCCGTCCGCGCATGATTTTCCTGTCCGAGTGCGAGAACGTGAGCCTGGCCGGCTTCACCGTCCGCAACAGCCCGGCGTGGAACATCCACCCCATCCTGTGCGAGCACGTCGATGCACTCTGCCTGTCCATCGAGGGTCCCAAGAACTCTCACAACACCGACGGCTTCGATCCCGAGAGCTGCGGCTTTGTTCGCATCTTGGGCTGCCAGTTCTCGGTGGGCGACGACTGCATCGCCATCAAGAGCGGCAAGCTGGGCATTGAGCCCGAGCTTCGCCCCGCAACGCACGACGTGCTGATCTCGCACTGCTACATGCACGATGGCCACGGCGCCGTGGTCCTGGGTTCCGAGGCCGCCGGCGGCATCAAGGACCTTACCGTGAGCAAGTGCCTGTTCGAGCGCACCGACCGCGGCCTGCGCGTCAAGACTCGTCGCGGCCGCGGCAAGGACGCCGTCAACGAGGGCATCACCTTCGAGCACATTCGCATGGACGAGGTCCTCACGCCCTTCGTGGTCAACTCGTTCTACTTCTGCGACAAGGACGGCAAGACCGACTACGTCCAGAACCGCGAGGCGCTGCCCGTTGACGACCGCACGCCCGGCTTTGGTGCCACGACGTTCCGCGATATCGAGGCGACCAACTGCCATGCTGCCGCGGCCTACATCACGGGCCTGCCCGAGAGCAAGGTGACGCGCCTGACGTTCCAGGACGTCCATGTGACCTTCGCGCCGGATGCCGAGCCCTTTGTCCCGGCTATGGCCTGCGGCGTTGAGCCCATGGTGCGCCAGGGCATCATCGCGCAAAACGTCAAGGTGCTCGACCTGCAAAACGTGAGCATCGAGGGTCAGGACGGCGAGGAGCTGCAACTCCAAAACGTCGACAAGGTTGTGCGCGCGTAAGCGTCTGCTCTTAAACAATCGAATCCGGCATGTTGTGACGTGCGATGGACGGGGCCTTCCCGACCCATCGCACGTGCTCTTTATATGCCGGAACTGCAGCGTAGACGGTTTGCGATGAAAGGGCGTAGCGACTGATGATGATTGAAGAACAAGTTTTTGAAGTATCGACCGAGCGTGAGGGGGCATACCGCAGCATCTCCGATGCCTTGGCGGCAGCCGATCAGCTCTATCCGAATGCCGAGCAACCGGTGAGGATTCATGTCGATCCGGGTGAGTATCGCGAGCGGGTCGAGATTCATCGACCGCATGTGACGTTGGTGGGCGAGACGGCTGACAGTGTGCGTATCGTGGGCAGCCTGGGTGCCAAGATGCCCTCGGAGGACGGATCGGGTGTCGACGGCACGCTTGGCACGTTTAGGACCTATACCGTTTTGGTCGATGCCGACGAGGTGCGGCTCGAGAACCTCACGATCGTCAACGATGCCGGCGACGGTCGCGAGGTGGGGCAGGCGATTGCCCTGTATGCCGACGGCGACCGTTTGGTGGTCGACGCCTGCTGCATTACGGGGCGCCAGGATACGCTGTTTTTGGGCCCACTGCCGCCGCGCGAAGTCAAACCGGGCGGGTTTATTGGCCCCAAACAGTTTGCGCCGCGCCGGGTGGGGCGTCAGTATTTCCGACGCTGTCGAATCGAGGGCGACGTCGACTTTATCTTTGGCGGCGCGCGTGCCTATTTTGAGGGGTGCGAGATCCGCTCGCTCAACCGAAATATGGACGTGAACGGCTACGTGACGGCGGCATCGACGCCCGAGGGGGAGCCGTACGGTTTTGTGTTCCACGGCTGCTCGTTTACGGCCGCGCAAGATGTGGCGCCTGATTCGGTCTACCTGGGACGTCCTTGGCGCGAGTGGGCGCAGACCGTGTTGATCGATTGCTGGCTAGGACAGCACATCAAGCGCGAGGGCTGGTGGGATTGGAATAAGCCGGCGGCGCACGAGAGAGCATGCTACGTCGGCGCAATCCTGCATGGCCCGGCGGGCGATACTGCCGGCTGGGTGCCATGGGCTCGCGAGCTCGATACTGCAGCCACTGCCCGATATGCCCGCGAGCAGATGCTTGCCGGTGCGGACGGCTGGGACCCCGAGGGCGGCTCGGGCGACAACGTGGAGACCGCTGGCCTTTCCGATAACGGTCGCACGGTGCATATCGACACCTATTACGAAGATGAACCGGCGTTTCGCGACCGTCTTAAGAGCGAAGGCCGCTCTGCCGCGTTTAAGGGCACGACGCTCGGCGACTTTGAGACATGGCAGGTCGCGACCAGGAATCGCCTATGTGATCTGTTGGGCCTATCACTTATGGATCGCGTGCCGATTGAGGTACGCGAGCTCGATCGGGCGCAGATTGCCGGCGGTATCGTGCGCACCCATGCGATGCTGCAGGTGGAGCACAACGTTTGGATGCCGTTCTACCTACTGGAGCCGCAGGCGCTCAAGCTCGATGCGCACGGCCGCAAGCGCTGCTATATCTGCCCGCATGGCCACCAGGGCGCCGGAGCCGCAAGTGTTGCGGGTGTGACGGGCGTGCCGGCGGTCGACGATGCCGTGCGTAAGTTCAACTACGACTACGGTCTGCGTCTGGCACGCATGGGCTATGTGACCGTCTGCCCCGATGCCCGCGGTTGGGGATACCGTCGCGATTGGAAGGGCCAGGGCGACGATGAGAACAGCTTCCTGCGCGGTACGTGTCTAAACCAGGCGCGCATGGCCGAGCCGCTGGGTCTTACCGTTGCGGGCCTCAACGCCTGGGACAACATGCGCCTGATCGATTACCTGGAGGCGCGCGGCGACATTGCCATGGACGACCTGGGCTGCTTTGGCTTTTCGGGCGGCGGATACATGACGCTGTATCTGGCGGCGCTCGACCCGCGCGTGCGCAAGGCGTTTGTCTCGGGCTATCTGTACGGTGTCGACGATTCGCTGCTGCACCTCAACGGCAACTGCAGCTGCAACTATGTGCCGGGGCTGTGGCGCCTGCTCGATATGGGTGACATCGCCTCGCTTATCGCTCCGCGACCGCTGTTGGTGCAGAGCTGCGAAGGCGATCATCTTAACGGTGCCCGTGGGCTTGCGAACGTGGACGAGCAGCTCGATATCGTTCGCGATGCCTATAAGCTCGTGGGGCATGCCGACGGCCTGTCGCACGAGGTTTGCCCGGGCGGGCACCATTTGGGCGTCGCGCACCTTGCCGAGGATATTGAGTGGCTTGACGAGCACGCTGCCGGGGTTTGCTCGTAGACCATGGGCAATGCACGAGCAAACGGTAATGACTGATAAGACCAAAGACCGCCGTTTGGGCGGGGAGGAGTATAAACATGAAACCGACGAAGACCTTGAGCGAATCGACCATCTGCTGCTTTGGCGATTCGACCACTTGGGGTGACAACGGATGCGGTGCAGGCGGCAACGACATCTCCTGGACCTCGCACCTGGGCGCGCTGTTGGGTGGCGCTACGGTCGAGAACTTTGGCATCAAGGGCTCGCGCATTGCCATCAAGGCCGACCGCACCGATTCGTTTGTCGAGCGTCTGGACGGTATCGACGACGCAGCCGATGTCTATGTCGTCTTTGGCGGCGTCAACGACTTTAGCCGCAACGTGCCGCTCGGCGAGTTGGGCAGCACCGATGTGCATGAGTTCTATGGCGCGGTCGACTATCTGATCCGCACCATCACGGCGCGCTCGCCCCAGGCAAAGCTCGTGTTTATGACGCCGTGCAAGACAAGTGGCAGGCACGAGAAGAATATTCCGGCGAGCAACGAGCTCAACCATCTGGGCCTGACGCAGATTGCGTACGTGCAGGCGATGCTCGAGGTTTGTGACCGCTACTCGGTGCCGGTAATCGACCTGTACGCACAGAGCGGCATCAGCCCGTTTTTGCCGGAGCATCGCGAGCTCTATATGCCCGACGGCCTGCACTACAGCCCGGCTGGCTATGAGCGCCTGGCGCATCGCATTGCCGCGGGTTTAGCTGCCGTTTGCCGCTAAAAGTCTGCCGTTCGCGGGGAATGTAGGGTTAACGTTCACCCTACATTCCCCGTTCGCGTTACACTAAGGTAAACGTTCACCCATCATTAACGTCAGAGGGGACAGCAATGGGTTGTAATCAGATTCTGGACCGCTACATCGAGCAGTTGATCGAGACTTCCACGCCGCAGGCGCCGGCCTGGAACATCGAAAAGCTCCGTGCCGGCAAGGAGAACACCTGGAACTACATCGATGGCTGTATGATCAAGGCGCTCATCGAGCTGTACGAGATCACGGGTGAGCAGCGCTACCTGACCTTCGCCGACGACTATATCGACTTCTTTGTCCAGGAAGACGGCACCATCAAGCATTACAACCCCGAGGAGTACAATCTCGACAACGTCAATGCCGGCAAGACCCTCTATAAGCTGTACGACCTGGTGGGCAAGCCCAAGTACCGTGCCGCCATGGACACCATCTACCGTCAGCTCGAGACCCAGCCGCGCACCAAAGAGGGCGTGTTTTGGCACAAGGCCGTCTACCCCAACCAGATTTGGCTCGACGGCATGTACATGGCCCAGCCGTTCTACATGCAGTACGAGCTGAGCTTCCACAACCGTCGCGCCTGTTCGGACAGCTTCCATATGTTCCAGGTCGTGCACGACCTGATGCGCAACCCGCTCAACGGTCTGTACTATCACGCCTACGACGCGAGCCGCAAGCAATTCTGGTGCGATCCGGTCACCGGCCTTTCGGCCAACTTCTGGCTGCGTGCCGAGGGTTGGTTTGCCATGGCGCTCATCGATACCTGGGAGCTCATGCCGCCTTCGATGTCGGCCGAGAAGGACGAGATCCGCAAGATGTTCCACGACCTGATCGACGCCATGCTGCCGTATCAGGACGAGAAGACCGGCATGTGGCACCAGGTCATCAACCTGCCCAACATCGCCCCCAACTACCTGGAGGAGAGTGGCAGCGCTATCTTTGCCAACGCCATCATGAAGGGCGTGCGCCTGGGCGTGCTGGGCGAGCGCTACTACCAGCATGGCCGCCGCGCCTTCGACGGCATCTGCGAGACCTGCCTGTCCGAGCATGATGGGCAGCTGGCACTCGACAACATCTGCCTGGTCGCGGGCCTGGGCAACACCACGCACCGCGAGGGCACCTTTGGCTACTACATGAGCGAGCCCATCGTCAAAAACGACGCGAAGGGCGTGGCGCCGCTGGTGCTGGCCTATATCGAGACCATGCACCACGACAAGCTGGCCGGCAAGCGCGACCCGCTGGCCCCCTCGGGCGTGTGCTCCATCGAGGATCCGTTTGGCGGATACACCCCGGGCATCAACGCTTGCAAGGGATGTGAATAGCGTGGGGGCTATTACTCCGGGCGTGCGCCTGCACGACCTTCCGCAGGGGACGGTCGAGGAGCGCATTTGCATGGCAGGCGAGCTGGGCTTTTCGTGCATCCAGCTGCCGAGCAAGGTGCTCTATAAGTCGATGGGCATCAACCGTTTGGGCCTTACGCGCGAGCTTGCCGACCACCTGCGTGCGGTGCTCGACGAGGCGGGCGTTTCGGTCGCCGTGTTCGGCTGCTATAAAAACCTGGCGACGCCCGATCGCCAACAGCTCATGGATAACTATGCCGAGTACGAGGCATGCCTGAACTTTGCCAAGATGCTCGGTGGCTGCCCGGTGGGCACCGAGACCGGTCGCCCTAATGTGCAGAACGTCGTGGCGGACGACCGAATGACCGACGAGGCACTCGATACGTTTGTGGAGGGTCTCAAGTATGTCTGTGGTCGCGCCGAGGCCATGGACGGCCAAATCTTGATCGAGCCTGGCTGGAACGAGACTGTTAACACGCCGGAGCGTTGCCGCGAGGTGCTCGAGCGCGTGCCGAGCTCGGCGCTCGGTGTGATTTACGACCCGGTGTCGCTGCTGCATCCGAGCGTTGTCGACGAGGCGCAGGAGATTACCTCGCGCATGCTCTATCTGTGCGGCAGCAAGGTCCGCGTGCTGCATGCCAAGGACTACGAGGTCGTGAACAACGAGGATGAGGCCGGCTGGTGCGATGGCACGGGTTCGCGTCTGGTGTGCCATGGCGTGGGCGAGACGGGTCGTTACGACTTTGAGCCCGTCGTTGCCTGGGCCGCTGCCGCCTGTCCGGGCATTCCGTGTGTGGTCGAGAACAGCGTGCCGGCGACGGCGGCCGGTTGCCTGACGACGCTCGAGCGTATGTCTGCCCGTTGCGAAGGCGCACATCGGGAGATGTAGCGTGGCAGACGGTTGCTACGGGCGGCCGGCTTGCCGGTACTGGGCAGCATCTGGTACTGCCCGTTATTGTGTTGATGCGAATCAGAGGGGAATCGCGTGGCTATCCACATTGTCGAGGAAGCAAATCGTTGTCTGGGTTGTAAAAGGGCGTTCTGCCAGATCAAAGGCTGCCCGGTGCAGACGCCTATTCCGCAGGTCATCGATCTGTTTAAGCAACGTCGTCTGGAGGAAGCGGGCGAGCTGCTGTTCCAGAACAACCCGATGAGCGCGGTCTGCTCCATGGTGTGCAACCATTCGGGCCAGTGCGAGGGCTCGTGCGTTCAGGGTCGCAAGGGCACGCCGGTGCATTTTTCGAGCATCGAGAACTATATCTCCACGGCGTACCTCGACCGCAAGGAGTGGAAGCCTGCGCCGTCGTGTGGCAAGCAGGTCGCTGTGGTCGGCTCGGGTCCTGCCGGTATTACCGTGGCGATTAAGATGGCCCAGCTGGGTTGCGCCGTTACCGTGTTTGAGCAGCGTCCCGAGATCGGCGGTGTGCTGGAGTACGGCATCCCCGAGTTCCGTCTGCCGCGCTCGCTGGTGCAAAAGTACCGCCACGTGATGTGCTCACTCGGCGTGCGCGTGCGTCCCTCGACCACCATCGGCGGCGCACTGCATATCGACGATTTGCTGCGCGACGGCTACGACGCGGTCTTTGTGGGCACCGGCACTTGGCGCGCCCGCAAGCTGGGCATTCCCGGCGAGTCGCGCGGCAACGTGCTGTTTGGTATCGACTATCTGGTCGACCCCACAAGCGTGGCGATCGGGCAGAACGTGGCGGTTATCGGCGCCGGCAACGTGGCCATGGATGTGGCCCGCACGGCACTGCGCTCGGGTGCTCGCAAAGTTACCGTGTATGCCCGCTCGCGCCATATCTCTGCCATCGATGATGAGGTCGAGCTGACCGAGCTCGACGGTGCCGAGATCGTGTGCGGCAAGGCCATCTGCGCTATCGACGATAACGGCCCCGTGTTCGAGACGGCCATCTTCGACGAGGACAACAACGTGGTGGGCTACGAGGAAGAGCTCGACCATGCCGCGGCCGATACCATCGTCATCGCGGCCTCGCAGGTGCCCAAGGACAAGCTCGTGCTTACAACGGGCGGTTTGGAGACCGACCATCGCGGCCTGCTTTCGGTCAATGAGCACGGCATGACCACCGTGCCCGGCGTCTTTGCCGCCGGCGACGTGGTCAACGGCCCGCTCACCGTGGTCCATGCCGTGGCCGGCGCCAAGCTCGCCGTCGAAGGCATGACATCCTACCTGGGCCTCTAACCCATCCCACCCTTATCAGTTGCGGTGTAATACGGACTGTTTTGGCTGTCAAAAGCCTCAATTGCTCCGTATTCCACCGCAACTTTTTTGTGGGTCGAGCAAAAGGTAGGGGAGTGCGTGCGGCTGTGCGCCGGGCGGATACTGATACGATAGGGGAATCAGCAAGTGCCGCCACGCGGCTCAAACGAAAGGAAACCTGTATGGAGTCCTCCGCCTATCCGATGCTCTTTAGCCCGATCAAGGTCGGTACGACCGAGGTCAAGAACCGTGTCTTTATGCCGCCGGTGTCCACCAACCTGGCCGACCACGGCTATGTGACCGACGACCTGGTCGACCACTACCGCGCCCGCGCGAAGGGCGGCGTGGGCCTCATCATCACCGAGGTCGTGACGGTCGAGCCCACCTATACCTACCTGCCGGGCGACATGTGCTGCTATGACGACACGTTCATCCCCGGTTGGGAAAAGCTCGCCACCGCCGTGCACGAGTACGGCTGCAAGATCATGCCGCAGCTCTTCCACCCCGCCTATATGGCCTTTAACGTTCCGGGCACGCCGCGTCTGATCGCCCCGTCCTTCGTGGGCCCGTCCTATGCTCGCGAGGCGCCGCGCCCCATCACGATTGACGAGATCCATGAGCTCACGCACCAGTTTGGCGACGCTGCCGTGCGTATGCAGAAGGCCGGCGTCGATGGCGTCGAGGTCCATGCGGCCCACGCCCACGGCATGCTCGGCGGCTTCTTGACCCCGCTCTACAACAAGCGTACCGATGAGTACGGCGGCTCGCTCGATGCCCGTATGCGCTTCTTGCTCGAGGTCATCGCCGAGATCCGCGAGCGCTGCGGCAAGGACTTCATCATCGATGTCCGTATCTCGGGCGACGAGTACACCGACGGCGGCCTGACCCTCAACGATATGATCTATGTCTCGCGTCGCCTGGAGAAGGCCGGCGTCGATATGATTCACGTGTCGGGCGGCACCACCATCAAGCGCGGTTCCGCGATTCCCGCCGCCGGCACCCAGCAGGCCTCGCACGCCGCCTGCTCGCGCGAGATCAAAAAGCACGTCAGCATTCCCGTCGCCACGGTCGGCCGCATTAACGAGGCATGGATTGCCGAGGAACTGATCGAGGACGGCGCCGCCGACATCTGCATGATGGGCCGCGCCAACCTGTGCGATGCCGAGTTCTGCAACAAGGCGGCTGCCGGCAACGCCGACGAGATTCGCCCCTGCATCGGCTGCCTGCGCTGCCTGAACGGCATCATGTTCGGCAAGCGTATTTCCTGCACCGTTAATCCCGATGTTGAGCGCGACGAGGCCGGCTACGAGCCTGCTGCCGAGGCCAAGAACGTGCTCGTTGTGGGCGCCGGTCCCGCTGGCATGGAGGCGGCGTTCATTGCCGCCAAGCGCGGACATAACGTGGTGCTCGTGGACAAGCAGGATGAGCCGGGCGGCGAGATGCGCATCGCAGCCGTCCCGCCGGCAAAGCAGGAGCTCACGCGCGTGATCAAGTATCAGTTCCGTCGTCTGGCCGAGGCCGGCGTTACGTGCGTCTTTGGCACCGAGCTTTCGGCCGAGGACATCCAGCGCGACTACGCGGGTTACGAGGTTGTCCTGGCTTATGGCGCCGAGCCCATCGCTCCGGCCTTTATGCAGGGCTTTAAGCAGGTCATGACGGCTGACGACCTGCTGGGCGGCAAGGCTTTCCCGGGCAAGAAGATCGTCATCGTGGGCGGCGGCACCGTCGGCTGCGAGACGGCCGATTATCTGGCCCCGCTGGTCAACGACCTGTCGCCGGCCAACCGCGACGTCACCGTCATCGAGATGACCAAGACGCTCGCCGCTAACGAGGGCGGCGCCGGTCGCGCGGTGCTCATCACGCGCATGCTCTCCAAGGGCGTCCACGTGCTGACCGAGGCCAAGGTGACCGAGATTACCGAGGATGCCATCAGTTACGAAAAGGACGGCGAAGTCCACACCATCGCCGACGCCGATACGCTGGTGCTTGCCATGGGCTACCGTCCCAACACCAAGCTGGCCGATGACCTTGCCGCTGCCGGCGTTGTCGCCCACGTGTTGGGCGATGCTCAGAAGTGCGGCAATATCCGCGACGCCATCGGCGATGGCTACAAGGTTGCCTGCGAGCTCTAGTTAACCCCTTGGTGCATGGGGGTCAGGTTACTTTGCACCAACTTGGTGCATGTAAACCTGACCCCATTGCACCAGTTGATAGCAAAAAGCGGCGGCCGTCCCGTGTTGGGGCGGCCGCCGCTTGCGTTAGATGCGATGGGTCGTGCGATTAGAGGCCAAGGAGCTCCTTGACCTTGGCGATGATGGCCTCGTCGATGGCGTTGGCGAAGAAGTACTCCTGGAAGTGCTCGCCAGCCAGGGCGCCCTTGACCAGATCCTGGTCGATCTCGCCCAGGACGTCGACGAGCGGACGCATGGTCACAGCGCGGACGCCGTCGAGGATCTTCTTGTTGCGCTGCTCGGGCTCAACACGCTCGGCAGGATAGCCGTTGCCCGAACCAAAGCCAAAGAGCTTCTCGAAGGTGTACTCGAGGTTGAGCTCCTGGCCCCAGCCGTTCTTGAGGGCGAAGGGCATGGCGACGGCGTTACCGTCGTTGACCTGGGCGAAGGTGTAGGCATCCAGCGGGTCGGCGACATGGCCGCAGAGCACGCCGGGGAAGGAGTTGCAGGCGAGCATGGCGCCCTCGCCGGTGCCGCAGCCGGTCACGACATAGTCGGCAGCGCCGGAGTTGAGCAGCACGGCGGCAAGGATGCCGTTCTGCACGTAGGTGAGCGGCTTGGAGTCGGCGTCGGCATACATGCCGTAGTTAAAGACGGTGTGGCCCATGGGCTCGACAACCTTCTTAAGGGCAGCCTCGATCATGGGGTTCTTGGAGTTCTGGGAGTTCTCGTTGATGAGAGCGATCTTCATTGCGAAATACCTTTCCTATTTCTAACTTGCGGTGAAATACGGACTGTTTTGCCTGATAGAAGCCAAAATCAATCCCTATTTCACCGCAACTACTAAATGAACCTAAATGTGGGAGCGCGGTGAGCGAGCGGGCTTGAGACGGAGCAGGTTGCCTTGAAAGAGGAGGGAAGCGTACTTGGGTACGCGACCGACGATTGAAAGGCAAGATGCCCGTCTCAAGCCCGCGCAGCGCCTACTGCGGTTGTTTGCCGATGTAAGCTAGGATGCCGCCGTCGACGTAGAGGATGTGGCCGTTGACGAAGTTCGAGGCATCGGAGGCCAGGAATACGGCGGGGCCCTTCAGATCCTCGGGCGTGCCCCAACGGGCGGCCGGGGTCTTGGCGATGATGAACTGGTCAAATGGGTGACGGCTGCCATCGGGCTGCGTCTCGCGCAGCGGGGCGGTCTGCGGCGTGGCGATATAGCCAGGCCCAATGCCGTTGCACTGGATGTTGGCCTCGCCAAACTCGGAGCAGATGTTCTTGGTGAGCATCTTCAGACCGCCCTTGGCAGCGGCGTAGCCAGCGATGGTCTCGCGGCCGAGCTCGCTCATCATCGAGCAGATGTTGATAATCTTGCCGTGACCCTTGGCGATCATGCCGGGCAGGCAGGCCTTGGAGACGATGAACGGGGCGTTAAGGTCGATGTCGACGACGCGGCGGAAGTCCTCGGCGCTCATGTCGAGCATGGGGGTGCGCTGGATAACACCAGCGTTGTTGACCAGGATGTCGGGCGTGGTGCCAAAATCGGCCTCGATCTTGGCGACGAGCTCGGCGACGACGGCCTCGTCGGTGACGTCGGCCACGTAGCCGTGAGCCTCAAAGCCCAGCTCGCGGTAGTGCTTCTCGGCCTCGGTGACCTTGTCGGCGTGACGCGCGTTAAAGGCGATCTTGGCGCCGGCCTCGCCGAGCGCCTCGGCAATGGCCATGCCAATGCCATAGGTGGCGCCGGTCACGAGCGCGACCTTGCCATCCAGGCGGAAGCTGTCCATAAGATCAGACATAGCGATCCTTTCAAAAGAAACGTTCATCTATATAAGTCTTGCTTCTAATACAAGCTCAGTATAGGAGAAGCGGAGGAACTAACGCCCCTGTTTCCCTAAAAATAGGTGAACGTTCACTTTTAAAAGGTGAACGGTTGAAATTAGTTGTTGCGATGCCCCCTACTCACTTTTCGCCTGTGCGCCTTCCGCGATCATGTTGCGGTTGTAGACCAGGTGCAGATACATCGCATCGTGCGCGGCGGTGGGGTTGCGCGCCTCGATGGCGTCGGCCACGCCGCGGTGTGTGCGGATGGTCTCCTCGACGAGCTTTTTGCCCGTAACGTCGATAAAGAGGGGAACGGATGCCTTGAGCACGCCCATCAGGCGGGGAACGACGAGGTTGCCGCAGCTCTCGGCAATGGCGTTGTGGAATGCGGTGTCGGCGGCGGAGTAGTCCTTGCCGGCCTCTGCCAGGCGCTGGGACTCGTCGCAGAGCTCGCGGATGCACATAATCTGATCTTCGGTCGCGTGCTCGGCGGCCATGCTTGCCATCTGCGGCTCGATCATAAAGCGCACCTCGAGCAGGTCGCGCGCCAGGCGCTGCTTATCGCCGATAAAGGTAAAGCCCAGCGGGTCGTCGGCAACGCCGGGGTTCGATGCCACATATGTGCCCGAACCCTGCTTGATGCGCACGATATTGCGCGACTGCAGGAGCTTCATGGCCTCGCGTACGGTGCTTCTGCCGGCGCCCAGGCGCTCAACGAGCACGGCCTCCTTGGGCAGGCGGTCGCCCTGCTCAAGGTGCTCATCAAGAATCAATTGAATGATTTTCTCGGAAATTTGCTCGGGGAGCCCCGATTCGGCGCGGGCCATAGTCATACCTCTCATTACAAAATTCATCTGAGCTATTTTAGCGCACCAAGGGCATGGTATTGGCCGTTGAACCCGAATCAGGTGGCCCAGATATACCGTTCGCAGTGCAAATACGACCGTTCGCCAAATACATCAGATGTATTTCGAACAAATTTCAATTTGAAACATCAGACCTTTTCAAAACACGCTATAGTCATCAGACGAATTCAAAAGGTCTGATGAATTGGAGGAAAGATGTCAGACCCAACGTTTATGGCAGACCCCACCAGGCTCGTCATCGCCGCAATCGTGGGCATCGCGCTGCTGCTTGCGCTCATCATCAAGTTCAAGCTGCATCCCGTGCTGTCGATGATGGTTTCGGCGCTTGCGATCGGCATCGGTGCCGGCATGCCGCTCGACCTGGTGGCCGATACCGTCACCAAGGGCGTGGGCATCACGCTGCAAAACATCGCACTGCTCATTGGCCTGGGCTCGATGTTCGGCCAGATCCTGGAGGAGAGCGGTGGCGCCAAGAAGATTGCCCAGACCTTCATTAACACCTTTGGCCAGGGTCACTCCAGCTGGGCGCTGGGCATCACCGGCCTGGTCATCGGCACCACGGTGTTCTTTGAGGCCGGCGTGGTCGTTTTGATCCCGCTCGCGTTTAGCGTGGCATCGCAGACCAAAAAGTCGACCCTCTACTATGGCATCGCCCTGCTCGCGGGACTGGCAGCCGGCTATGCCTTCGTGCCGCCTTCGGCCGGTTCGGTTCTGGTCGCCGGTACGCTCGGCGTCGACCTGGGCACCATGATTCTCGTCGGCATCCCCACCGCCTTTATCGCCATGGCTGTCGCCGGCGTCGTCTGGGGCCGCAACGTGGGTGGCCGCATCTTTACGGACGTCCCCGAGCACTTCACCTCTGCCGAGGGTGCGAGCGACGATAAGGAGCTTCCCTCCTTTGGCATGGTGCTCGCGATCGTGCTCACGCCGCTTTGCCTGATTCTGCTGGGCACGCTGTCTTCGTACGTCCCCATGCCCGAGCAGGTTGTCTCGATTCTCGCCTTCCTGGGCAAGCCGTTCGTCGCACTCACCATCGCCACGCTTGTCGCCATGTACCTGCTGGGCGCTCGCCGCGGCTACACCGGCGCCGAGCTCAAGGCCCTGCTCGACCGCTCGCTCAAGCCCGTCGGCATGATCTTGCTGGTCATCGCCTGCGGAGGCGTCATCCGCTGGATGCTGCAGGACTGCGGTCTTGGCCAAGTTATCGGCCCCGCGCTCGAGAGCTGCCCGCTGCCCCTCGTGGTCGTCGGCTTTCTCATCGCCGCGCTCGTCCGCGCCTCGGTCGGCAGCTCCATCGTGTCCATGACCATGGCTTCGGGCATTATGGCCGCTATGCCTGCGGTCGCCGGCGCCTCGGTGCTCATGCGCGCCGCCATCTGCCTTGCCATCTGCGGTGGCGCCACGGCGCTCTCGCACGTCAACGATGCCGGCTTCTGGATGTGCTCTTCGTTCCTCGAGATCGACGAGAAGACCACCCTCAAGTCCTGGACCATCATGGAGACGATCATCGGTCTTTCGGGCCTCGCCTGCGCCCTGGTGATCTCGTTCTTCGCATAATCGCAAGCCGGCGCTTCACATCAGCACGTCACATCAATCGATACCAAACCAAGTAAGCCTTAAGCCAAAGGAGTACACCATGGACGAGAAGACCAAAGAGCAGATTCAGCAGGAGGCCGCCGAGCTGGTTGCCAAGCTGCAGCCACGTTCCGGCAAGTTCCGCACCATCAGCCCCGAGATGGACCCGCTGCGTCTGGGCTCTGGCTGGAGCATCGAGGACCTGGACAAGCCGCAGGTCATCATCGAGTCGACGTTCGGCGACTCGCACCCGGGTTCCGCCGGTCTGTTTGAGCTGGTCGAGGAGGTACGCGCCGGCGTTGCCGAGGCTGGTGGCCACGGCGCCCGTTACTTCTGCACCGACATCTGCGACGGCGAGGCCCAGGGCCACGACGGCATCAACTACTCGCTGCCCAGCCGCGACATGATCGCCAACATGATCGAGATTCACGCCAAGGCCACTCCGTTCGACGCCGGCGTCTTTGTCGCCAGCTGTGATAAGGGCCTGCCCGCGAACCTCATGGCCATGGGCCGCATCAACATCCCCTCCATCGTCGTCACCGGCGGCGTCATGGATGCCGGCCCCGACCTGCTGACCCTGGAGCAGCTCGGTGCTATTTCGGCCCGCTACGAGCGCGGCGAGATTTCCCGCGAGGAGCTCGAGTTCGCCAAGCACAACGCCTGCCCCAGCTGCGGCGCCTGCTCCTTCATGGGCACCGCCTCGACCATGCAGGTCACGGCCGAGGCCCTGGGCCTCATGCTCCCCGGCACGGCTCTGCTGCCTGCCACCAGCTCCGACCTGCGCGAGTTCGCCCGCGAGGCCGGCCGTCAGTCCGTGTGGCTCTCCGAGCACAACCTGTGCCCGCGCGACATCGTGACCAAGGAGTCCTTCGAGAACCTCATCATGGTCCACGGCGCCATCTCCGGCTCCACCAACTCGCTGCTGCACATCCCCGCGATCGCCCGCGAGTTTGGCATCGAGATGTCTGCCGACGACTTCGATCGTCTGCACCGTGGCGCCCACTACCTGCTCAACGTCCGTCCCGCAGGCGAGTGGCCGGCGCAGTTCTTCTACTATGCGGGCGGCGTGCCGCGCATCATGGAGGAGATCAAGTCGATGCTCCACCTCGACGTCATGACCGTCACCGGCAAGACCCTCGGCGAGAATCTCGAGGACCTCAAGAACAACGGTTACTACGAGAAGTGCGGCCGCTACCTGGAGAAGTGGAACCTCAAGCGCGAGGACATCATCCGTCCGTTCGACCAGGCCTTTGGCACCGACGGCTCCATCGCCATCCTTCACGGCAACCTTGCCCCCGAGGGCGCCGTCGTCAAGCACACCGTCGTTCCGCGTGAGATGTTCCAGGCCACGCTCAAGGCCCGTCCGTTCGACTGCGAGGAGGACGCCATCCATGCCGTCCTGACGCACGAGGTCAAGCCTGGCGACGCCGTCATCATCCGCTACGAGGGCCCCAAGGGTTCCGGTATGCCCGAGATGTTCTACACCACCGAGGCTATCGCCAGCGACCCCGAGCTCGGCGCTTCCATTGCCCTGATCACCGACGGCCGCTTCTCCGGCGCCTCCAAGGGCCCGGCTATCGGTCACGTTTCGCCCGAGGCTGCCGTGGGCGGCCCGATTGCCCTGATCGAGGAGGGCGACCTTATCCAGATCAACATCCCCGAGCGCTCGCTGTCCATCGTGGGCATCGCCGGTAAGGAGATGGAGCCGGCCGAGGTCGACGCCGTCCTGGCCGAGCGCCGCGCCGCTTGGAAGCCCAAGGCTAACCGCTATACCTCCGGCACGCTCAAGTTCTTTACCGAGCATGCAGTTTCTGCCATCCAGGGTGGCTACATGGAGTAGCGCCCGTACGCATCGAATTTTTCCTCTCATAGATGCGTGGCACAAAGGGCCCCGAGTTCATACGAGCTCGGGGCCTTTTTCGTCTTGGTTGCGGACGCATTGCTGGACGAAAACCGTTTGCGTCTGGCATGCAGCCGTACGAAAGCGAAATTTGCGTCTCATTTCCGTACGCAAATCAGACGAAAACCATTTGCGTCTGGTTTAAAACCGTACGCAAATGGTTTTCGTCTTGCGGAGCGTTGACCGCCTCTACAGCTCAGCCTCCAGCTCGACTTTGTGATCGTTGAGATAATCGCGCATGTAGGGGATGGCGAACGACACCTTACCGTAAGAGGGTGCCTCAATAATCGATTCTCTGAGCAAGCGGCTGCGGATGGAGCTCACCTGCTGAGGCGTTTTGTTTAGGTCGTCGGCCACCATGCTGGTCGAACATGTTTGCCCCAACGATGCCATGCTCAACAGATAGGCGATACATGTGGGCGGAATGCGCTGCAGCGCGGGCTCAATCACCATGGCGCAGAAGCGTTCGCGTGCCGTCGCAATGCCACGCTCGGCCTCTTCTTCTCCAATAATCGTCGTATGCGCGCGTCTCGCTAGCTGCCATGCATAGTATCCAACGAGCTGAATCATAAAAGGATAGCCTTGCGTTGCCTCGGCAAGTTGGCTGGCGATGCCTGGCTTGAGCTCCATACCGGATGTTTCGATGGTCTCTTCGAGGGAGTACGTCACCTCGGTAACAGCTACTGCCTTGAGATCAAAGGGGAGCGCGCGACGTAAAAACGTGAGTGTTTTGCCGTTGATGACGCTTTCGATCATCGAGGGTAGTCCTGCAAAAACGAAGGCAATATCAAGGTCTTCGCCGATAATCTGTTGAATTGCAATGGAGAGCGTTCGGACCTCGTCGAGTTCGGCATCTTGGACCTCATCGAGGGTGATAAGCAGGCCGTTGCCATTTTTGGATATTGTCTGCCTTATCGCGTCGCGCAAAGAAGGGCCAATTCGTTCGATGTCTATGCTACCGAGAGATATGCCGGCGACAGCGGGTTCGAATCTAGCGTGTTTGGCTTGGACCTTGGGCTGGAGCTGTTCAAGAATGCGCTGGCAGAGCCCTTCGGTTGCGACTTCCTTAATAACGGTCCAACCGCGATCTTGAGCAAGACGCGTGCACTCATCAAGGAGGACCGTTTTACCCGTTCCGCGGACACCGGCAATGCGCATCAGGCGCCCCGGTGCGCCGGGTCCATTGATGAGGCCCTCGTTGAACTCCTCGAGTACATCCTCGCGGCCGATAATCATGGGAGGCGTTTTGCCTGCTGTAGGTTTAAACGGATTTGTCTGCATATGCGCCACCTCTGCTCAAGTTATAGCAAGATATAGCAAAGTATAGCAACATATAGCAAAGTATAGCGAGATATAGCAACGTATAGCGCGGTTTGTGGGCTCTTGCGACTGCGCTACTCCCCAAACGCCATGTGGATAAAGCGTTTTGCGAACAGCTTATTGGCTACGTTGATGACGTGGCCCAGGAACAGTGCCGAGATAGCGGTGGTTACACCAAAGCCGCCCAGGTTGTGCATGAGCACGAGTGATAGGGCGAGGGATGCCGCGACGTGTGAGCAGTCGAATACGACCTTAACATCGCCAAAGCGACGCTTGAGCTTTTCGGCAATTATCTGCACCAGGCCAT
This sequence comes from uncultured Collinsella sp., assembly GCA_958415525.1. Taxonomy (GTDB): domain Bacteria; phylum Actinomycetota; class Coriobacteriia; order Coriobacteriales; family Coriobacteriaceae; genus Collinsella. Next base: position 69,213 of record CATYZE010000004.1, read on the forward strand.
CCGGCGCGTTGGGCACGACGCCCATATTGACCACCAGGCTTACGCCAAACGCGGTGACGGCAAGCGAAAGCAGCATAGTCGCGACCTGCGCGGGGAGTGCGGTGGGGTGCAGAGGATTGACTGCCATAAAGAAGTCGGTGAAGCCGCCGATAAGCGTGGAGAAAAAGAGCTCGAGCAGAATGCGCGGCTGGAACTCACGGCGAAGAATAGCCAATTGGGCTGCAATGTAAGCGACGTAGGTCACGGTGATCCAAAAACCGAGCGTCTTGCCAGTGAGCATGGACAGGGTCGTGGCAAAGCAGGTGAGGGCGGCCACGCCAAGGCCCGATGCCGTCTGGAGGCTCATGCCGAGGGCCAAAATGGCAACGCCGACCAGATACATGAGCATCCTGGTCGCGGTGTGGCACCAATCGATGTTCTCGCCATTCATTACGATGAGCGGTCGCATGTTGCTGCCGTCCTTTCGGTTGTAAGGAATTGGGCTGACCTGGGCCGGCGCGAAGAGGGTTATCGGAGGCACTGCTTTTAGCAAGCAGAAGAGCCGGCCCCTGGTCAGTCATGTGGGAATGCCTTGCGTTGCCGGAATGGGACTGAAGGGCTCGGCAAGGCGGGAGGAAAGCAAAGAAGCTGCGTGCGCATCAAGATGCCAAGATGGTAGGGTGCGTCTTAGCATCTTGTTGCACACGCTTAACGAAATCGGTTTCGTTGCTGCCTAGTATACTCATCCGCGAACATTTGCAAATATAATTTCAAAAGAAAAGGTGAACGTTCACCTAATTGCAGCAACTCATTAGATGTAAGATAGCGAAAGTTGATACGAAACCGATTTCGTGTCATCTACGCATGCGTTGTATCTGTCCGTCCTAGGGTGGTGCAAACGGGGGGATTGCACCTGCTGTAAATAACGACATTCTTTTTTGTCCAGATCGAAAGGATCATCATGGAACAGCACACCGATTGCTCGTACTGCATGTGCGGGACCGACAACACGCTCGTCGATGCCTTTGGCATCCCCATGCTCGACCTGCCCGCCAGCAAGCTCATCTTGTTTAAGGAGCAGAGCCACAAGGGTCGCGTAATCGTGGCCTCCAAGCAGCACGTCGATGACATCTCCTGCATGTCCGAGGAAGATGCCGCCGCCTTTATGGCAGATGTCCGCCACGTCGCCGCCGCGCTGCACAAGGCGTTCAACCCCGACAAGATCAACTTTGGTGCTTACGGCGACACCATGCATCATCTGCATGTGCATATCGTCCCCAAGTACAAGGACGACCCGTTTGAGTTTGGTGACGTGTTTGCCATGAACCCCGGTCGCGTCACGCTCGAGCCAGCTCAGTACGACGAAATCGCCCAGGCAATCATCGCCAACTTGTAAAACCCCTTCGCCCCTCATAGGCTGTGGTGAAATACGGACTGCTTAGCGGCTCCAGCGGCGCCATCAGTCCCTATTTCACCGTAACTTATAGTGGGCCTGGGGTGCCAATTTGGGATGGAATAGTGCTGTGCCACGAAAATGGGCTATCTACTACGTTTAAGCCGTAGGGGTCAACCATAGCCGGCTTTTTTGAAAATCGGCAAGCCGTCTACCTGCGGTTTTGTTTTCTCATTTTTCGGCATGGTCGGGGCTATCCGCGTTAACGTAGTAGATGGGCCCCTTTTGTGGCAAGGGGGCCGATCTGCGGGCCAGGGTAGCTAAAAGAGCCCCGTCCCAAAAAGACTGCCTGATTTTGCTGCTGAAGGCTGCGAGCAGGAACTATTCCACCGCAACTTATGGGGGGCGGGGGATGCGATAGTATTACGTGGTGATATTCGACAAACCGTGGGCTTCATCCGAGGGCTTTATGGAACAACACCAGCATTATCAGAGCCTGCAAGATCAGGCATACAACGCATTGCGCTCCAAGATTATCTATGCTGAGCTCAAACCCGGCACGCGCCTTTCGGCGATTGGTCTGGAAAAGGAGACGGGAATCGGGCGCACGCCCATTCGCGAATCCTTTGTGCGTTTGCGTGAGCAGGAACTGGTGGAAACTCGTCCCAAAAGCGGCACCTATGTCTCAAAAATCAGCATGGAGCGCGCCGAGAACGCCTGTTTCTTGCGCGAGAAACTCGAGAGAAGTGTGCTCATTAAATGCTGCTCTGCCGCCACGCCCGAGCAAAAGCATCGGCTCGAGCAGATTCTTGCCGAGTCCGAGTCGCTCGACCACAGCGAAACGCGTCGCTTTTTTGATCTGGACAACCTGCTCCATGAGACGTGTTTTGAGATTGCCGGCCGCCACATGCTGTGGGATTGGATGAAGAGCATCAACACACATTTTGAGCGGTATAACTGGCTGCGTGCGGTGTCGCAGGATCTGGATTGGGAGCCGATTCGTCGGCAACACCGCCGAATCCTCGAGGCCATTAAGGAAGGCGACACCGATGCGGCGAGCTATCTGGCGCAGACGCACTTACACCTGATGCCCGAGGAGCAGGGCCCAGTTATCGCCCTGCATCCCGATTACTTCGAGCTGCCCAAAGATTCGTCCATCTAATCTATCCCCTCATAAGTTGCGGTGAAATAGGGATTGTTTTGCGGCCCAGGTGGCGCAAACAGTCCCTATTTCACCGCAACTGCGTTGGGGCATGGCCGGGGCACAAAGATGCGGTGCCGTTTGGAGGAACAGACCGGAAGCAAGGGGTCGATTCCTCCAGACGGCACCGCATTTGTTTTGGCGCTCTGGGCTATGTTGAAGAGTTTAATTGGTCAAGAAAAAGCGGCTCGGGGGCGTGTCGCTTCCGTCACGTTCTATCAGCATACAAGACGGTTTCGGTTCTTGTCCGTGACGGAAACGGCACGCTTCCGAGCCGCTTCAAAAATGGGGGCGCAGTCTGGGCGCCCCCCACGATAGAGAGCTGGGTTAGGCGCGGACCTTCTTGACGACGTCCATGGCCTCGCGGGCGATCTGCTCGACCTTGGAGAAATCGCCGTCGGCGAACAGAGCCGGCTTGACCATCCAAGTGCCACCGCAGGCGATGATGGCGGAGGAGCTCAGGTACTCCTCGACGTTTGCGGTGCTCACGCCGCCGGTGGGCATAAAGCGGTGACCGACAAACGGCGCGGCGAGGGCCTTGATGGTGTTGAGGCCGCCGTACTGAGCCGCGGGGAAGAACTTGGTGACCTTGAGGCCCAGGTTGACGGCAGCGGTGACCTCGGAGGGGGTCACGGTGCCGGGCAGCACGGGCAGGTCGATGTCGATGCAGTGCTTGACGACGTCCTCGTTGTAGCCCGGGGAGACGATGAACTTGGCGCCGGCGGCACGGGCCTGCTCAACCTGCTCGACGGTCAGGACGGTGCCGGCGCCCACGCACATCTCGGGCTCGGCTTCGGCCATAGCGGCGATGCACTCGGCAGCGCAAGCGGTGCGGAAGGTGACCTCGGCGGACTTCATGCCGGCGGCCATCAGGGCGTGAGCGAGCGGAGCGGCGTCCTCGACCTTGTCGAGCACGACGACCGGCACGATGCCCAGGGACTCAAGTGTGGTGTAGAACTGATCGAACATGATGTTCCTTTCGATGTGCGGCGCGCGAGTGCGCGTAATTGCTAAAAGGGCTGGTCATGAGCCGGTTTTGGACTGGTTATCGGAGGCACTGCTTGGGGTCACAAGCAATTCCAAAACCGGCTGCGCGACCAGTCGTGTAGGGAATGCCAGGCAAAACCGGAATGGGACTGGTGGTTTTGCCCGACCGGAGGAATCGGGGAGCGGGCTGCAGAGGTATGGGTATGGGAAACTGCAGCCCGCGGAATGGGGAACGAATTAACGGGCGACGCGGGTGCCACCGTCGGCGGCGTTGGCCACGGCGGCGATCTCGTCGGCGGTCACCAGGTTGGAATCGCCCTTGATGGTGAGCTTGAGGATCGAGGCCGCGATGGCGTAGTTGACGGCGTCCTGCGGGTCGAAGTCGTTGATGAGGGCATGGACGAGGCCGGCGTTGAAAGCGTCGCCGGCGGCAACGCCCTCGAGCACGTGCACGTCATGGGCAGGGGAGAACCAGTGCTCACCGCTCTCGGCGTCATAAAGCATGCCCATCCAGATGGAGCGCTCGACGCAGGAGATGTTGCGGACGACCGAGGCGACCTTCTTGCAGCCGTACTCGGCGCAGATCTGACGGGCCATCTCGACGTAGGTGTCGCGCTCCTCGATGCCGTGGGCAAGGGAGCCGGAGACGCAGGTCATGCCGAGGCCGGCAGGTGCGTCCTCGTCGTTGGCGATGCAGATATCGACGAGCGGCAGGAGCTCCTTCATGGTTGCCTGCGACTTCTCGGGCGACCACATCTTGCCGCGGTAGTTAACGTCGCACACGGTGGTGATGCCTTTGGCACGGCAAGCAGTGAGGGCATCCTTGCAAGCGGCGGCCATCTCGTCGGAGACGGCGGGCGTCACGCCAGAGAAGTAGAAGACGTCGATGCCCTCGAGGATCTCGTCCCAGTTAAAGACGTCGCGCTTGGCCATGTTGATGGCCGAGTACTTGCGGTCGTAGACGCAGCCGTTGCCGCGCTGCGAAGCGCCGACCTCAAACACATAGGAACCAAGACGATCGCCCTGACGCACGACGCGCGTGGTGTCGACGTCGTAGACCTTCAGCGAGCGCAGAGCGCACTCGCCCAGGCGGTTGGCCGGAACGACGGAAACGTAGGCGGCCTTGTCGCCCTGGTAGGCCAGGGAAAGCGCGGTGTTGGCCTCGGCGCCGCCGTAGCGGACGTCGAACTCGGTGGCCTGCTCAATACGCAGGTGATCTTTGGGCGAGAGCCTCATCATGATCTCGCCGAAGGTAAGAACCGTTTTACCCATGGTCGCGTAGCTCCTTCTTGTCTGTGCGTACACCTTTGATATGGCGTTGGCACGGAGGTGCCAAGACGGTAGGGTGCATCTTTGCACCTCCGTGCCAACGCTTACCGAAATCGGTTTACGAAATCGGTTTCGTTTCGAGTTGTAGTATACTCACCTACAACGTTTTGCAAGCGAGATTTTTAAAAAAATGCCTAAAATGGCTAAGATTGCCGACACGTGGGAAACGGGGTGCGCCATGGCGCAGATGAGAATCAAAGACATTGCCGCCGAGGCGGGCGTGAGCCCGGCCACCGTTTCGCGCTACCTCAACAACCGTCCCGGTCAGATGACCGAGGAGACCCGTGCCCGCATCGCCGAGGTCATCGAGCGCACGGGCTATCGTCCCCGCGCCGCCGCGCGCAACCTACGCAGCTCGCGCACCAACCTTATCGGCGTAATCCTGGCCGACATCGCCAACCCGTTCTCGAGCGCCATGCTCGAGGGTCTTTCCGCCAGCGCCGCCGCGCGCGGCTGCTCGCTTATGACGGCTATTAGCGGCAACGACCCTGCCAAGGAGGCCGAGTCGCTCACCAGACTCATCGATGCGGGCGTGGACGGCTTGGTCGTCAACACCTGCGGCGGCAACGATGGGGCGATCGCCGCGGCTGCGGGACGCCTGCCGGTCGTGCTGCTCGACCGCGACATCGAGGACGGCGGCATCGACTTGGTGACGTCTAACAACCGCGAGCTCGTCGCCGGCCTGGTCGACGCCCTGGCTGCCGCGGGTAGCGAGCGTCTGTGCCTGCTCACCGAGGCAAGCGACGACAGCCCCGTCCGCCGCGAGCGCGCCGAGGCCTTTACCGACGAGCTCTCGCGCCGCGGTCTTGCCGGCGAGGTCGTCACCCTGGCCGACGGTGGCGTTGAGGGCATCAGCCGCCTGGATGAGACCATCCGCGGCTATGCGGGTAAAAAGCTCGGCCTCATTGCCGTCAACGGCCTGGTCTTTCTGCGTCTGACCGAGGCACTGGCACAGTTGGGACCCTCGTTGCCGGCTGGCCTCAAGATTGCGACGTTTGACGATTACCCCTGGAACCACGTGCTCTTTGGCGGTGTGACCACGGCCGCGCAGGACACCCTCACCATTGCCGCCCGCGTAGTCGAGCGTCTGTCCGAACGCATCGACATCGTTACCACTACGGTGGGCGATGCCGCAAAGCTCGCCCCCAAGTGCATCGAGGTCCCCGGCCACATCGAACACCGCGCCTCGACCTCGCGCTAGTCTGTGTGATAATATATAGACAATGTCATACAGGAGGTATCCATGGCTGCGTCTGTGTTGAGTGTGCGAGTGGACTCGTCAATTAAAGATTCATTTGCCGAGCTGTGCGAAGAACTTGGCATGACTTCGTCTGTTGCGGTCAACATGTTTATGAGACAGATGCTGCGCGAGCGCTCGCTGCCGTTTGTTCCTTCACTCGGTAAAAGCTCTGCGAGCGAAAGCGCCTCGGCGGGCATTTTGGACCCTGCTCAGATTGAGTCCGCCGTTCGCGAGTCGGCCAGTCAAATCCCCGCCATCAAATCCGTGATTCTTTTTGGCTCGTATGCCCGTGGCGAAGCGCGTGCCGATAGCGATATCGACTTACGTCTCGAAGTTGATCGCGAGCAGGGCTTTGGTCTTTTCGCGTTGTCGGCGTTTGGTGAGGCGGTGCGCAAAGAAACCGGGAGGAAGGTCGACCTCGTCTCGAGCGACGATCTTGATGACGATCTTGCCGCGGTAATCGAGCGCGAAGGAGTGATCATTTATGATCGCGCGTAAGTCAGACGGCCTGTTCGCACACGTTTTTTGAGCGCTTGATACGCTTTAACCCTGCGGAAACATTTTTCTGCGATAGTATCTGCGATATAGAACAGTCGAAACCCGCCCGAAAGAAAGGGGAGCGACATGAACCAGCAGAACATCGATTACGTACTCCGCTCTGTAGAGCAGCGTGACATCCGCTTTGTGCGTCTGTGGTTTGTCGACATTCTCGGTCGCCTCAAGAACTTTGCCATCAGCCCCGAGGACCTCGAGGTCGCTTTTGAGGAGGGCATTGGCTTTGACGGCTCGGCCATCGAGGGCTTTGCCACGCCCGAGGAAGCCGATATGCTCGCGTTCCCCGATGCCTCGACCTTCCAGATCCTGCCGTGGCGCCCGAGCCACAACGGCGTCGCCCGCGTGTTCTGCGACGTGTGCACTCCCGATCGCAAGCCTTTCGCCGGCGACCCGCGCGATGCCCTGCGCCGCATGTTCCACAAGGCCGAGAAGGCCGGCTACCTGCTCAACGTGGGCGCCGAGCTGGAGTATTACTATTTCCCCGACGAGCACACGCCCGAGCCGCTCGACAACGTGGGCTACTTCGACCTTTCGGTGAGCGACGCCGCCCGCGACCTGCGCCGCAACACGGTCCTTACGCTCGAGAAGATGTCCGTGCCCGTGGAGTACACCTTCCACGCCGCCGGCCGCTCGCAGCACGGCATGAGCCTGCGCCACGCCGAGGCCCTGAGCATGTCCGACGCCATCACCACGGCCAAGCTCATCATTAAGCAGCAGGCCTACGAGAGCGGCTGCCACGCCTCCTTTATGCCCAAGCCGCTGGCGGGCGAGGATGGCAGCGCCATGTTCCTGCACCAGTCGCTGTTCGATCACGACGGCAACAACGTCTTTTGGGGCGAGGACGACGAGAAGTACCATCTCTCCGACGTCGCCAAGCACTATATGGCCGGCATCCTGGCGCACGCGCGCGAGATCAGCGCTATCACTAACCCCACGGTCAATTCGTACAAGCGCATCACCACGGGCGGCGACTCCGTGCCGCAGTACGCTACGTGGGGCCTGCGCAACCGCGCGAGTATGGTCCGCATTCCGGTCTACAAGCCCGGCAAGCAGCTGTCCACGCGCATCGAGCTGCGCAGTCCCGACCCCATGGCCAACCCGTACCTGGTCAATGCCGTCACGCTGGCGGCTGGTCTGGACGGCATCGAGCGCAAACTGGAGCTCCCGCCCGAGGCAACGGCCGAGACGCTCAAGCTCACCGACCGTCAGATGGTCGAGGCCGGCTACGCGCCGCTGCCGCGCTCGCTCAAAGAGGCGCTCGACGTGTTTGAGGACTCGCAGTTTATGAAGGATGCCCTCGGCGAGCACATCCACAGCTTCTTCCTCAAAAAGAAGCGCGACGAGTGGCATAAGTTTGAGTCTACGATCACCGAGTGGGAGATCAAGCACTACCTGGCGAACTCCTAATCGCGCTGGCTTGTTCCAGTACGATTGAGCTCATTTCTTTGGAGGCCGATATGTCCGAAAAGAGTGCCCTGTTCATGGCGCGCACGACGCGCTTCCACGAGTTTGCCCGCAGCTTGACGACCACCCTGGGTGTCGAGGTGAGCCTGGCGACCCCCGATTCGCCGACTGCGGCGCACGACTTTGACCTGCTGATTCTCGATTCCGATGGCATTCGCAGCGACCGCATCGATCAGATTGCCAAGTGGCTTGACGATCGCGGCGGTGTCCCCATGCTGGTGATCGTCGACGACGAGGCGCTCGGCACCCTGCGCCTGCCGAATCACGCGCATGCCGACTTCGTATGCCCCACGGCGACGCCCAACGAGCTCAAGGCTCGTGCGCAGCGCCTGATGGGCGAGGAGGAGACCGTCACCGCCGATGACGTGCTCAACATCGACAACCTCGAGATCAACCTGGCTACCTACCAGGTGACGCTCGACGATGAGCCCATCGACCTGACGCTGATGGAGTACTCGCTGCTGAGCTTTTTGGCAACGCACCCCAACCGCGCCTACAGCCGCGAAGTGCTGCTGCACCGCGTGTGGGGCTTTGAGTACTGCGGCGGCACGCGTACCGTCGACGTGCACATTCGACGTATCCGCTCCAAGGTGGGCCCGCAGATCGCGGCGCACATCACCACCGTCCGCGGCGTGGGCTATCTGTTTAAGGACTAGATTTCCACCACAAAGGGGACAGGCACCTTTGTGGGTGGTTTTGCCGCAGGTGCGGGTGCCTTTCGGGTTTGCAACAGAACTTAAGCCTTCCTAAAAGATTGCGTTCTCATACACGCGCACCCGCATATTGGGGTACAACTCAACGTGAACAATGATGGCCCGCCACATGTTTGGCGGGCCTTTGGCTATTTGACGAAAGGATCGCAGCTATGAGCGAGAACGATTCCCAGCGTCCCCAGGACGCGGGCAACGCCGGCGAGACTCAGCAGCAGCCGCGCGTGCAGGTGGAGTCGACGCCTGCTGGCGGCAACAACATTCCCTATGTGCAGGCCTACGACACGCAGACCGGCCAGCCGCTGGGTGGCCAGCAGGTCGTGAACAAGCACACGGTGGTCAAGACCAAGACCAAAAAGCTGCCGATCTTCATTACGGCGCTCGCCGGCTGCGCATGCGGCGCCCTGCTGGTCATCGCGCTTATCATGAGCGGCACGCTCGATATCGGCGGTGGCAAAAATGCCGTGACGGCGGGCGCTTCGGGCTCGTCGACGCAAAAGATCACGATCGACTCTGAGGACACCACGCTGGCCGAGGCCGTTTCCGCCAAGGCGCTGCCCTCCGTTGTTTCCATCACCGCCACTTCGAGTGGCAGCCAGGGCAACACGCTTTCGCAGTCCGCTGACGAGTCGGACAGCTCGGGCAGCGTCGGTTCGGGCGTGGTGCTCGACACCGAGGGCCATATCCTCACCAACAACCACGTGGTCGACGGTTACGACCAGTACGTGGTGACCATGGACGACGGCACCACCTACGAGGCCGAGTTCGTGGGCAACGATGCCTCGAGCGACCTCGCCGTTATTAAGCTCAAGGATGCCGACTCCTCCAAGCTCACCCCGATCGAGATTGGCGACTCCTCCAAGCTCAACGTGGGCGAGTGGGTCATGGCGATCGGCTCGCCGTTCGGCAACGAGCAGTCCGTCTCCACCGGTATCGTGTCGGCGCTGTATCGCTCCACGGCCATGAGCTCTACCAGCGGCAACACCATCTATGCCAACATGATCCAGACCGATGCCGCCATCAACCCGGGTAACTCCGGCGGCGCGCTCGTCAACGATAACGGCGAACTCGTGGGTATCAACTCGCTCATCGAGAGCTATTCGGGTTCCAGCTCGGGCGTTGGCTTTGCCATTCCGGTCAACTATGCCAAGAACATCGCCGACCAGATCATCGACGGCAAGACGCCGGTTCATCCGTACCTGGGCGCCACGCTCTCGAGCGTCAACGCGCTCAACGCCCGCACCAACAAGCTGAGCACCGATAGCGGCGCGTATGTGGCGAGCGTTGTGGAGGACGGCCCCGCTGCCAAGGCCGGCATCCAGGAGGGCGACGTCATCACCAAGCTGGGCGATGACGAGATCACGAGTGCCGATGGCCTGATCATCGCACTGCGTAGCCACGAGGTGGGCGAGAAGGTCGAGATCACGCTCGTGCGCGGCAAGGAAGAGAAGAAGGTCACCGTCGAGCTGGGCTCCGACGAGGAGCTGCAGAACCAGCAGCAGAACGACAGCTCGACTGATACCGGCAACGGCGGCATCACCGACGAGCAGCTGCGCCAGTACCTGGAGGAGCTGCTGGGCCAGCAGGGCCAGGGCCAGGGTCAGGGTTACGGCCAGGGATTCTAGCGAGCCGTTTCACACACATCGAAGCCAGAGGGGCTGCCCCGCCAAGCGTGGGACAGCCCCTCTTTCCATAATGATCCCCCGGGGACGGAGGAAAACGGATCACTTTGAGCTGGCGAGGAGTTCGGTTCGGAATGGTCTGGACAGTTAGTTCAGATACGTATAAATCTGGGGCAGTCTGGGATGCGTTTTGAGCTGTTTCGGGATGGAAATGGGGCTCTGATGGGTGCTCGGAAGGAGAAATAAGCCGATCGTGCCGCTCCGGGACGACCAAATGGGGTGAAATGGCGCCATTTGAGCTCGATTCGGTTCGCAGATTTATACGTATCTGAACTAACTGTCCACCCCGGTCCGACGGCTGCCGATTCGGTGCGGTTTGAAAGGGCTATTCGGCCCCATCGCGACCGGTGGTACCCTTGTATCCGTTTGAAATCGAGCGAAGGAGTGCCGCTATGGAGCAATCGAGCCTGTTTGGTGACGGCGTGGACATCGATACCGAAACGCCCGCGAGCGCGGATGCCACCGCACCGACCGATGCTCGCGCCAAGGCGGCAGCGCGCGCGGCCGAGCTGCGCCACGAGCTCGACTACCATGCCTACCGCTACTATATGCTCGATGCCCCCGAGATCACGGACGCCGCTTTCGACAAAATGCTCGTTGAGCTGCGGGAAATCGAGGCAAACTATCCCGACCTCGTAACTCCGGACAGCTATACCCAGCGCGTGGGCGGCTACGTGAGCGAGCAGTTTACACCGGTCACGCACATGGCGCGCATGTATTCCATGGACGACGCTATGGACCTGGACGAACTCGACGCATGGCTCCAGCGCACCGAGGATGCGCTCGGTGCCGGCAGCGTCACCTATACCTGCGAGCTTAAGATTGACGGCTTGGGCGTCGCGCTTACCTACCAAAACGGCACCTTCGTACGTGCGGCCACGCGCGGCGATGGCACCACGGGCGAGGACGTGTCGCTCAACGTCCGTACTATCAAGGATGTGCCCATGCACCTGTCCGAGCCGGCGCTCGCCCACATGGGCGCCGACCGCGAGCGTACCATCGAAGTACGCGGCGAGGTCTATATGCCCAAGGGCAGCTTTGTTCGTCTGAACGACGAGGCGGATGCCGAGGGCCGCGACCCCTTTGCCAACCCGCGCAACGCCGCTGCAGGATCCCTGCGCCAAAAGGACCCCAAGATCACGGCGCGCCGCGATCTCGCCACCTTTATCTACGCCATCGCCGATACCGATCCGCTGCACGTCCACAGCCAGCGCGAGTTTCTGGACTGGCTGTGTAGCGCCGGCTTTAGCGTCAACCCCAACGTGGCACGCTGCGCCACGCCGGCCGAGGTCCACGAGTTCTGCGCCCAGGCGCTCGAGCACCGCGGCGACCTGGATTACGACATCGACGGCGTGGTCGTAAAGGTCGACAGCTTCCAGCAGCAGCTCGACCTGGGCTTTACCGCGCGTGCGCCGCGCTGGGCCATCGCCTTTAAGTTCCCGCCCGAGGAGAAGCAGACTATCCTGCGCGAGATTCGCATCCAGGTGGGCCGCACCGGCGTGCTCACGCCGGTCGCGGAGTTCGACCCGGTGACGGTCGCCGGCTCCACCATCGCCCGCGCCACGCTGCACAACATTGACGAAATCCGCCGCAAGAACGTGCGCGAGGGCGACACCATCATCGTGCACAAGGCGGGCGACGTCATTCCCGAGGTCGTAGGTCCGGTGCTCGACAAGCGCCCGGCCGATTCGGTCGACTGGCACATGCCCGAGGTCTGCCCCGTGTGCGGCAGCCCGGTCGTGCACGAGGACGGCGAGGTCGCCTACCGCTGCGTCTCCATCGATTGCCCCGCGCAGCTCAAGGAGCGCCTGCTCCACTGGGTGAGCCGCGGCTGCATGGACGTCGACGGCCTGGGCGACGAGATCGTCGACAAGATGATCGCCGCCGGTCTGATCCACGATGTCGCGGATTTCTACCAGCTTACGGTCGATGACATCGCCGGCCTGGACACGGGCCGCGTGTATGCCAGCTCCAACAGCAAAAAGGGCGTTAAGAAGGGCGATCCCATTCCGGTTGGTCTTAAGACGGCCGAGAAGATCATCGCCGAGCTTAGCAAGTCCAAGAGTCAGCCGCTCGGGCGCGTGCTGTTTGCCCTGGGTATCCGCCACGTGGGCAAAAGCGTGGGTGAGGTCATTGCCGAGCGATTCCTGTCGATTGACAAGCTCATCTTGGCGAGCGAAGAGGATATCGCCGAGTGCGAGGGCATCGGTCCTAAGATCGCGGCGAGCGTCAAACAATTCCTTGCCGTGCCCGAGAACCTCGCCGTGCTGGATCGCCTGCGTCAGGCGGGCCTGTCGCTCGAGGTTGACTTGGGAGCTGCGCATGCGCAGGCTGCAGCCGATGCCGGCGTAGCGGGCGAGCTCGCCGACGCGCAGCCGCTTGCGGGCCTGACGTTTGTGCTGACCGGTACGCTCGTAAACCGCACGCGCGACGAGGCGGGTGCCGCGCTCAAGGTGCTCGGCGCCAAGGTCTCGGGCAGCGTGTCGAAGAAGACGAGCTACTTGGTCGCCGGTCCCAAGGCGGGCTCCAAGCTCACCAAGGCCGAGCAACTGGGCGTGCCCGTGCTGGATGAGGACGCGCTCGAGCAGATCCTCGCTACCGGTCAGGTGCCCCAGGCGTAATGGATATCGAGAACCACAATTGCTCGCAGGCGGAAGGGCACACGAGGTGCTTCCAAAGGCAGGCAAAAGAGCGCCTGATGGCGCGAATTCGCGTTGCCGAGCGCGAGCGTGCAGCAGGAATGTCCCGCGATGCATTTGAGGCGTTGGCTGAGCTAGAGCGGAAGCTTCACTTAGTCTAGTGACACGGGCACCGTGATCTGCGTTACGTAGGTCGCCGGGTCGTCGCTGATGATGTCGTCGATGAGGGCGATCTCGCGTGAGGGACCTGTGGGGGACAGGTTGTGTTCGCGCATGTAATCGAGTAAGCGCTCGTAGCGCGGGCCCGCTTGCCCGTGCGTGCCGCGGAAGCTAATGGTCAGGCAGCGCGCGGCGGGCCGAACCTCGACGTCCCCCAGGTAGTCGTCCGTGTCATCCAACAGCAGAAAGACCTCGTCGTAGCCATCAAAGTCACCGGTGGCAAGGCGCTCGGGCGCGATGCTCACACCCAGATTGCCAAGGAAGACGAAGGTCTCGTGCTGTCCTTTTTGCAGCTGGCGAATCTGCCACTCCAGCGCATAAGCATCGGTGGGGTTGACGCGTTCGCGCAGCACGGCGCAACGAAGTTCGGGCGCGTTGACCTCGTAGATGGTATCGAGCTCAGCATCCAATGCGCCTCGCAACAAGGCAAGCCGGTTGTCGATCTTGCGTGAGACGCGTTCCAGCTCACGGCGTTTACGTTCGATAAGCTCCTGCTGCTGGGCGAGTTGGCGCTGCATGAGGTCCACGTCGCGCGTGGTCACGAATTCGCGAATCTGAGCCAACGGCAAATCGAGAACGCGCAGGTGGCTGATGGTGTTGAGGGTGGAGAGCTGTCGTGCGCCGTAGTAGCGGTAGCCGCTCGCGGGGTCGATGCGTGCCGGTTCCAGCAGGCCCATCTGCTCGTAATGGCGCAGCGTGCCAACGCTTAGGTTAAACAGACGCGCGACCTCGCCAATGCGGAGCAGGCCGTCGGAATGTTCGCTGGATGTATCGGTCACGGGATTGCTCCTTTCGGCAGAAAACGGGACAGGGTCGCCAGGCTCACGTCGTCCCGCTACGCCACCAACTTGTCAAAAGCACCGCGGCGGTTGAGCACCGTAAACGCCACCACGCAAATGACTGCCGACAGAATCGACCCGCACGGCGAGGCGATGCCCATGGGAAACAGCGTGTCGGAATAAGCGTTCGATAGCAGCCACGCGCCCGGCACGCGAATGAGCGCCACGGCCAGCACGTTGTGCGCAAAGCCGATGTAGCTCTTGCCGTACGCAGCGAAAAAGCCGCTAAAGCAAATATGGATGCCGGCGAAGATCGCGTCGAAAATATAGCTGCGCATATAGCCAGTGCCGGCTGCGACCACCGCGGCGTCCTTGGCAAAAAAGCCGAGAAACGCCGGTGCCACCAGCCACATCAGAACCGTGATCAGGCAGCCGTACACCACCGAGATGGTCATGGCGTCCTTGAGCACCTGACGCGCGCGGTCGCCCTTGCCTGCGCCGGCGTTTTGCGCCGTGAGCGCGCTGACGGTGGCGCCCATGGAACTCGGCACAATGAACAAAAAGCTGATCATCTTCTCGACCAAGCCCACGGCGGCGGCGTCGACCAAGCCGCGGTGGTTGGCGATAACGGTGATGAACATGAACGCCACCTGGATGCAGCCGTCCTGCACGGCCACGGGAACGCCGATCTTAAGGATGCTGCCGAGCACCTCGGGCTGCGGACGCAGGTCGCTGCGCTTGACGTGGATGTTCGTACGACGGCTCTTGAGCCATACGAGCGCAAGCGCCACGCTTGCCGTCTGCGCGATCACCGTGCCGAGCGCCGCGCCCACGGGACCGAGCCCCATGTGGCCAATAAACAGAAAGTCGAGCGCGATGTTGATAACGCATGCCACGCCGATCACGTACATGGGCGAGCGCGAATCGCCCAGGCCGCGAAAGATGGCCGAGAGGATGTTGTATGCGGCGATGCACGGAATGCCGATAAAGCAGATGCGCAGGTAGGCGGCAGTACCCTCGACCGCTTCGGCCGGCGTGCCGATGAGCGCCACGATTTGCGGGCACAGCGCGAGCAGAAGCGCGGCCAGCACCACCGAGACGCCCATAAAGAGTGTGATGGTGTTGCCGATGGCTGCCTCGGCGCGATCGAAGCGGCGCGAACCCACGGCGTGGCCGACGATGACCGTTGTTCCCATGGCCAGGCCCACGAGCGTCACGGTAATGATATAGAGCGTCTGCGCGCCATTGCCCACGGCGGTGATGCCGGCGGCGCCGCTAAACTGTCCGATAAAGTACAGGTCGGCCATGCCGTAGAGCATCTGCAAAAAGTACGAGAGCATATAGGGCAGGGCGAAGACCGCGATGGTCTTGAGGACATTGCCGCGTGTGAGGTCGTGTTCCATGGGCGGGCACTTTCTGGCTTGGTTCGTTTGCGTACCAGTGTAGTGAAAACCCTACAACGATTGTAGAGTCAAGGTCCATGTTGGCGGTGGGGCGAAAAAATCGCGCCTTCAATCATTTCCATTTGAATGCGCTCGTGCGCCGCGCGGGCTTAGCGCTTGCGCCAGCCTTGCAGAAATCGATTTCGGAACACTTGACACTATCGCCCGGCGCGCAATAATACGTGCGTTTGCGAACAACGTTTGATGGGGGATGAACCTGCGTGCGCAATCTCAAAATCTTGTTTTCCTATTTGGGGGCATACCGTCGCGATGCCATACTCGGCGTGATGTTCGTTTCGGTCGAGACCGCGCTCGAGCTGTTTATCCCGGTCATCATGGCCAACATCATCGATGTGGGCGTGCCCACGGGCGACGTCAACTACATGCTGCTGCAGGGCGCATGCATGCTGGTGTGTGCGGCGTTTTCGCTGGTACTGGGCCTGGGCTATGCCCGCACATCCGCTCGCGTAGCTTCGGGCCTGGGTGCCAACCTGCGCGAGGCCGAGTATCGTAAGATCCAGACGCTCGCCTTTGGCAACCTGGACAACTACGACGCCAGCTCGCTCGTCACCCGCATGACCACCGACATCACCGTCATCCAAAATGCCATCGGCAACGGCTTTCGCCCCATGGTGCGCGGACCAGTGACCCTCATCGTCGGTCTGGTCTACGCCCTGGTGCTGTCGCGCCCGCTTGCCACGGTCTTCGCGATTATCCTGCCTGTGCTGGCGATTGTGCTGGGCGTCATCACCTACCGCGTGAGCCCGCTCTACCGCCAGCTGCAGACCTCGATGGACCACCTCAACGGCGTGGTGCAGGAGGACCTCACCGCCATGCGCGCTGTGAAGGCGTACGTGCGCGCTGAGCACGAGGAGGCCAAGTTCGACACCGTCAATACCGAGCTCGCGCACACGGCGACAAAGACCTTCGGCAATGCCGTGCTCAACCTGCCGGTGTTTCAACTGTCGATGTATGTGGCCGCCATCTCTATCCTGTGGATCGGCGGGCGCATGATTATCGCCGGCGAGCTGGGCGTGGGCTCGCTCACGGGCTTTATGAGCTACGTGCTGCTGATCATGAACTCGCTTATGATGATCTCCAACGTGTTTTTGCTGCTCACGCGCGCGCTCGCCAGCGTGGAGCGCATTTCGCGCGTGATTGACGAGCAATCGCTCATCCAGGCGCCCGCGGCAGACGTGGCTGTGCGCGAGGTTGCCGACGGAAGCGTCGAGTTCCGCGACGTGTCGTTTAAGTACCGCGCGGATGCTGCCGAGGATGTGCTCGAGCATATCGACCTTCGTGTTGAGCCGGGCTCCACGGTGGGCGTGCTCGGCGGCACGGGCTCGGGCAAGAGCTCGCTCGTGCAGCTCATCGCGCGCCTGTACGATGCGACCGAGGGCGCCGTGCTCGTTGGCGGGCGCGACGTGCGCGACTACGACCTGGCCGCCCTGCGCGACGCCGTGGGTATTGTGCTGCAAAAGAACGTGCTGTTTACGGGCACGGTGCGCGAGAACCTGCGGTGGGGCGCGCCCGATGCCACCGACGAGGAACTGCTGCGTGCCTGCCATGCGGCGTGTGTGGACGAGTTCCTGGACCGCATCGGCGGGCTGGACGGCGAGTTGGGCCAGGGCGGCGCCGGCGTTTCGGGCGGGCAGAAGCAGCGCCTGTGCATCGCGCGCACGCTGCTCAAGCATCCGCGCGTGCTCATTTTTGACGACTCCGCCAGCGCGGTCGATATGGCGACCGACGCCAAGATCCGCGAGCACATCGCGCAGATTCCCGATACGACCGTGATCATCATCGCCCAGCGCATCGCGAGCGTGATGGATGCCGATCGCATTGTGGTTCTGGACGACGGCCGTGTCCACGGCGTGGGCACGCATGAGGAACTGCTGGCGGGCGACAACATCTACCAGGAGATTTACGCCTCGCAGATGGAGCTCGCGGGGGATACGACCGCAGATGCTCCGGCCCGAGAAGGAGATGAGCGCCATGCCTAAGACATCCGCTCAGGCCCGTCCGGCCAATCTGGGGCAGACGCTCCGCTGTCTGCTCAGCTACATGGGCCACGCCAAGTTCTCGCTGCTGGCGGTGGGCGTGCTCGCCTCTATCGCCGCCATCGCGAGCCTTGCCGGCACCTATATGGTGCGCCCCATCGTCAACGGCCTGGCTACGGGCGGGGAGGAACTGCTCACCAAGCAGGTTCTCTTTACAGCTGCCATCTATGCCGCAGGCGTGCTCTCGGCCCTGGGCTATTCGCAAATCATGGTGCGCGCGGCCCAGCGCGTGGTGTCCGACATTCGCCGCGACCTGTTCGCGCATATCCAGACGCTGCCGCTCAGCTATTTCGACAGCACGCGCTCGGGCGACATCATGAGCTTCTTTACCAACGACGTCGACACCGTCTCCGAGGCGCTCAACAACAGCTTTGCCAACGTGATCCAGGCGACCATCCAGGTGATCGGCACCACGGCCATGCTCATCATCCTCAACTGGCAGCTCACGATTATCACGCTCGTGTGCGATGCGGCCATCGTGCTGTACGCGCGCTACTCGGGTATTCGCTCCAAGCGTTTCTTTGCCGCCCAGCAGGCATCCCTCGGCGACTTGGACGGATATGTCGAGGAGATGGTCTCGGGTCAAAAGGTCATCAAGGTCTTTAATCACGAGCAGGCCAACGTGGCCGGTTTTGATACGCGCAACCAGGAACTGCGCCGCACCGGTGGCGCCGCGCAGGCCTATGCCAACTCAATGGTGCCCATGACCGTGGTGATCGGCTACGTCAACTACGCCATCGTCGCCGTGGTGGGCGGCATGCTCTGCATCAAGGGACTTGCCGACGTGGGCGCGCTCGCGAGCTACCTGGTCTTTGTGCGCCAGGCGGCCATGCCCATCAACCAGTTCACGCAGCTGGGCAACTTCTTGCTCAACGCGCTGGCCGGTGCCGAGCGCCTGTTTGCCGCAATGGACCTTGAGCCCGAGGTGGACGAGGGCTGCGTGGAGCTGGTGCAGACGGGCGAGTCCGCGTGGGCGTGGAAGATTCCCGAGGGCCGCGGTGTGGGCACGTACGGGCATCTGCACGACGTGGCCTCGGTCGACGATGCGGGTCGCGCGGTGGCGGCGGACGGTACCGAGCTTGTGACCGGGTTGGTTCCGCTTGCCGGCGACGTGCGCTTTCATGCCGTGGACTTTTCCTACGTGCCGGGCACGCGCGTACTCACGGACCTCAACCTGTTTGCCAAGCCGGGACAGAAGATCGCTTTCGTGGGCTCGACGGGCGCCGGAAAGACGACCATCACCAACCTCATCAACCGCTTCTACGAGGTCGATGATGGCGAGATCACGTACGACGGCATCGACGTCAAGCACATCGCCAAGGCCAGCCTGCGCGGGTCGCTCGGCATTGTGCTGCAGGATACGCACCTGTTTAGCGGCACCATTGCGCAGAACATCCGCTTTGGCAAGCTCGACGCGACCGACGAGGAAGTGCGCGCCGCCGCCGAGGCAGCCTGCGCCGACTCGTTTATCCGCCGCCTGCCGCAGGGCTACGACACGCCGGTTACGGCCGACGGTGCCAACCTGAGCCAGGGCCAGCGCCAGCTGCTCGCCATCGCGCGCGTGGCCGTGGCCGACCCGCCGGTGCTCATCCTGGACGAGGCAACAAGTTCCATCGACACACGCACCGAAAAGCTCATCGAGCGCGGCATGGACCGCATCATGCGCGGGCGCACCACGTTTATGATCGCGCACCGCCTGTCCACCGTCCGCGACGCCGACGCGATCATGGTCCTCGAGCACGGCCGCATCATCGAACGCGGCACCCACGAGGAGCTCCTGGCCCAGCACGGCGAATACTGGCAGCTAGCGCACGGCTTAAAAGAGCTGGATTAACCCGTTCGGGCACGGTACTTTGGCCCTCCATGCTCCTCACCCCGCCTCAAACCGTCCCAACATTCGACACTTTTCTCGATTTTGAGGAAAATCATCGAATGTTGGGACGGTTTTTCTGTCATCCGATCGGGTGGAATCGCTAACTTGCATGCGAAGGTGTGCGAATCCGCGAGCAGGGGAATAAGGTTGGTTATCCGACCCATTGGAGGGCTCATGGACTTGCCGATCGTCCTGTCC
Source organism: uncultured Collinsella sp. (assembly GCA_958415525.1). Taxonomy (GTDB): domain Bacteria; phylum Actinomycetota; class Coriobacteriia; order Coriobacteriales; family Coriobacteriaceae; genus Collinsella. The sequence goes on from CATYZE010000004.1 coordinate 88,960, forward strand.
CATAAGACTGCCTGGCTGTACCACAACGTGGCGCGCCCATCTGAGCCGCTTTCGCGAGCAAGCAGTCTATACGATGAGGACTCGATTGCCAGCGAGGCGCAGCCGACCGCGAGCCTGCCCAAATTGGGGCTCGATGCCAAGGGATTGAGGATATCTGCAGCGGTCGAGATCGTTGCCGACTATCTGGCCTCACTTGGTATTCCACATGAGGAGCTCGATCGTATCGACACGCTGGTCAGCTTCGATTTTGAACGCTCTCGGCCGGCGGGTCTCCGACGCCACGTGTTTGGGGCGCCCATACCTTCGGATCATCTTATCGAGGTGGCAGAGGGTCTCTTGGTGGTTGATGAGGCCATGTGCTTTGTCCAAGCGGGTTCGTGGATGAGCGAACCCGAGCAGCTGGAATATGGGTATGAAATCTGCGCTCGATACCATTTGAATCATTTGTCGTCAGGCGATTATATCGAGATGGGGCAGAGGTATACCGTTGCCGACTTGATCGCTTATTGCGATGAGAACCGATCTCGTCAGGGGACTACACGTGCGGCTGCCGTGCTCAAACGCGTGCACGATGGTGCGCGGTCGCCCATGGAGACGGCCACTGCGATCATGGTCGTCGCGAAGCGTTCCCAAGGCGGGCTAGGGTACACCAGGGTTGAGCTCAACCATCGGGTCGATGTTCCCAACGAGTTCAAATATCTCGCTAAGGCTGGGTATTTCGAGATCGATGTATATGCACCTGCGAGCGGTACGGGGATTGAATACAACGGCTCGGACCATCTCGATAAACAGCGCAGTGCGTCGGATGCGGAGCGTATGACCGTTCTGAGCGCGCTTGGCTTTAGGATGATCGTCCTCACTGGGACTCAGTTTGCTCATCAGCTGCAATTGCACCGGGCGATGAATGCCATTGCACTCGCTATGGGCCTCAAGTGCGACCGAAGCGAGGCGTTCCAGAAACGGCAGAATGACCTGCGGGAATTCGTGATTCGGCACTGGAACGGCGGCCTTTAGGGGCGTCTGGCTTGTCTTCCGAGCCCTGCGGACACCTAAACCGTCCCAACATTCGACGTTATTTGCCAATATCGGAAAAAGCATCGAATGTTGGGACGGTTTGAATGCTGAAGATGGGCTCGGGAAGCCCTTCTTGCTCGAATGGCCTGTCCTGTCGTACGCGTGTCGGCCCGGTTCCTGTGTGCGGTACTATATTCCCTGAAGAATAATGGCCTGCGTGAGGGGAGGATTGCGTGGACGGGCGCGTGCAACATGACGGTTTTGGCCGCGACATCAACTACCTGCGCATTGCCGTTACCGACAAGTGCAATTTCCGTTGCATCTATTGCATGCCTGCCGAGGGCGTGGTGCCGCGCGCGCACGACGAGCTGCTTAGCGCCGAGGAAATCGCCCGTTTTGTGCGTCTAGTGGCGGGGAAAGGCATTCGCCGCGTGCGCCTGACGGGTGGCGAGCCGCTGGTCAGCCGCCGCATTATCCCGCTCATTCGCGACATCCGCGCGATCCCGCAGATCGAGGACATCTCGCTCACCACCAACGGTGCGCTGCTGCCCAAGCTGGCGCCGCAGCTCAAAGACGCCGGACTCGACCGCGTCAACATTTCGCTCGACACGCTCGACCCCACGCTCTTTGGAAAGATCACGCGCCTGGGTCGGCTCGAGCAGACTATGGCCGGCATCGATGCGGCGCTTGCTTGGGGCTTTGAGCCGGTTAAGGTCAACTGCGTGGTGGTCCGCCGGCTCAACCAAGATGTGGCGGCCCTCGCGCGGCTGACCGTCGGCCGCCCCATTCACCTGCGCTTTATCGAATACATGCCCATCGGCGACGAGCACACGAGCTCGCATTGCACCGTGGACCCGCATGCGCCCACGCTCAATCCCGAGTTGTGGGACGCGAGCGACACCGTACCGAGCGACGAGTTGCGGGCGCGCATCAATGCCGGGGCCGCCGCGGCTGGCCTGGGTGAGCTTGAGCCGCTCGACATCAACGACGCTCCTGCCGGCGCGGGTCCCGCACGCTATTGGCGCTTTCCGGGTGCGGCGGGCACGGTCGGCTTCATTAGTGCCATGTCCAATCATTTTTGCGCGAGCTGCAACCGTCTGCGCCTGACGGCCGACGGCAACGTGCGCCCCTGCCTGTTCAGCGATGCCGAGTATTCGGTCCGCGAGGCTCTGCGCCGCGGTGATGATATGCAGGTACTTTCGATTTGGCGCGATGCCGTGGCCCACAAACCGCAGGAACACGCGATAATTGAGGGCACGCAACGATTTATGTCCCAAATCGGAGGATGATCATATGGCCAAGAGCAGGTACGCCGATGCCACCAAGGCCGCGCGCAAAGCCACGATGTCTGCCCGCGCAGCCGCGGCGCCTGCCGCCTCGAACGTCGCGTCCGGTGCGCCCGCTGCTGAGCCGTCCGCCCGCGACGCGCGCCGCGACGAGTTGACGCACGTGGACGCCAAGGGCGAGGTGCGCATGGTCGACGTGTCCGACAAGGCCGAGACGCACCGCATCGCCATTGCCGAGGGCACCATCCTCATGCATCCCGAGACGCAGGCGATGGTGCTGCAGGACCGCGCCAAGAAGGGCGACGTGCTCGCCTGCGCACGCGTGGCGGGCATTATGGCCATCAAGCGCACGAGCGACATCATCCCCATGTGCCATCCGCTGCTCATCACCAAGAGCAAGTGCGATATCGAGCCCATCGCTCCGGCGGGAACGCCGGCCGACGAGACGCCCGAGGGCTGGGCGCCGGCGCGTCCCGACGGACAGGTCGGCTTTCACGTGCTGGTCACGGCGGGCGTGACGGGCAAGACGGGTATTGAGATGGAGGCGCTGACCGGAGCGAGCGCCGCGTGCCTGACCATCTACGACATGTGCAAGGCAGTAGACCGCGGCATGGAGATCGTCGACGTGCGTCTGCTGCACAAGGAAGGTGGCCGCTCGGGCGTGTGGGACCGTGCGGAGCGTCAAGTTGCCGCTGCCGAGGCAACCGCTGTCGATGGTGCCGCGCCTGCGATCGCACCCGCTCCCGCCGCGTCCGTGCCCACCCTGGCCGTCCCCGCAATCGCGTTTATCGGTTACCAGAACTCGGGCAAGACCACGCTTGTCGAGAAGGTCATCGCCGAGCTCACCCGTCGTGGCCTGCGCGTTGGTTCGCTCAAGCATCATGGGCATCACGGCTTTGACATCGACGTGCCCGCCAAGGATACCTGGCGTCATCACCAGGCCGGATCCAAACACGTGGGTCTCATTTGCGCCACGCGCTGGGCGGAGTACGCCGACACGCGCGAGGAGGACGAGATGCCCGCGCGCGAGCTGCTGTCGCGTTACAACGACGTCGATGTGGTGATCATCGAGGGCTACAAGACCGAGGGCTTCGACAATATCGTGGTCGCGCGCTCCGGCGTCGACCGTCTGCGCGGCAAGAGTTCGCTCGATCTGGTCGACGGCCGCACGCTGGCCCTTGCCTGCAACGAGGCCCTGGCGCGCCAGGCTTTCGACGCCGGCTTTGCGACCCGAGCCATCAACATCAACGACGCCCGAACCATCTGCGACCTGATCCAAGATTATCTGGCCTAAAACCTGCCAAAAAGGGACAGGTTTGTTTTGGCAGGTTTTATCTGGGCAAACGTCACTTCCACCACAAAGGGGCCAGACACCTTTGTGGTGGTTTTTGCCAAAGAGGCTTTGACTTAAACCTACCTCAAGGTGCAATAATCGCTGACAAACGATTGCGATTACGGAGGTCTCATGCCAAAACTGTACTTTATGCGTCACGGCCAAACGCTCTTTAACCTGCTTCGCCGCAAGCAGGGTTGGTGCGATTCGCCGCTTACCGAGCTGGGAATCGAGCAGGCTAAAACTGTCGGTGCGACCCTGCGAGGGCGTGGCCTCGCGTTCGACCATGCGTACAGTTCGACGTCCGAGCGTGCGTGCGACACGCTTGAGCTTGCGTTTCCCGGTCAGCCTTACGAGCGCGTCAAGGGCCTTAAGGAGTGGAACTTTGGCAAGTTTGAGGGTGCGAGCGAGGATTTGAATCCGCGCCTGCCGTACGGCGATTTTTACAAGCAGTATGACGGCGAGGGCGAAGACGAGTTTCGCGAACGCATGATGGCGACCATCACCGAGTTCATGCAGCGCCCTGGGCATGAGAGCGTGTTATGCGTGAGCCATGGCGCCGCGGCGGCTCAGGTCATGCGCGGCGTGGGCGTGGAGCCGCTCAAGATGAAGAACCGCATCGGCAACTGCTGCGTGCTCGAGCTTGACTTTAATCCCGCCACCAGCACATTCGCTCTCGCAGATCTGTACAACCCCTACGGTACCCCGCGCGAGTAATATCGGGGCATCAGCCAAAACCACCACAAAGGGGCCAGTGCGCCTTTGTGGTGGTTTTGCCGTTCGCGGGCGATTTCCTACCGTTCAGCGGACTTTCGCGCCAATGGGGCTTACGCTGCATGCAAGTTTCATCCTACAATCGCCCACGTGCTCACAAGTTTGTTACTCCTCGGGAGGCATCACTTGCGCATAATAGAAGACGAGGAATAACACCCCGTCGTCTAGCGCCGATGTCCGAGGAGTTTTTTCATGCTCATTTTAAAGAAGATCAACAATAACGTTGCTCTTGCCGCCAGCGATGACGGCCGAGAGGTTGTTGTCTTTGGCAAGGGCATCGGTTTCCACGAGATGCCCTACGAGCTTGCCGATGAGTCTCTCATCCAGCGCAAATTCTATAACGTTCCCGAGAGCCTGCAGGATATGGTGGGCACCCTTCCCGACGACGTCCTGCTCGCCGCGAGCGACATTGCCTGTTTTGCGTCACAGCAGCTTGGTTGCAAGCTATCCGGTGGCCTGCCCTTTATCCTGGCAGATCACCTGCAGTTTGCCGTCCAGCGCGATGACGACCAACTCAGCGCTCCCAACCCGCTCGAGCACGAGGTGGCCTTCATCTACCCGCGTGAGCTCCAGATCGGCCAGGCCGCGCTCGCCATCGTGCAAAAGCACACCGGCGCCAAGCTGGGTCAGAACGAGGCCACGAGCATCGCGCTCCACATCGTTAACGCCGAGGTCGACGGCATGGGCCGCGCCAAGGACATGGACTTCATCATGAAGAGCACCCGCGTGCTCGACGAGGTGACCCATTCCGTGGAAAAGCAGCTTGGCTGCTCGCTCGACACGGCGTCGTATTGCTACATTCGCTTTCTTGCGCACCTGCGCTTTTTGGTCCGCCGCCTCTGCAAGGGTAAGTGCACGCAGACGGAGAACTCCTCGCTGTTCATGCAGGCCGCCCGCGATTTTCCCGAGGCCTACCAGTGCGCATATGCCATCAACCGCGTGTTCGAGAAAGAGTTTAAGCAGAGCTGCTCGGACGAGGAGCTTTTGTATCTGATGATGCATATCAACCGTCTGCGATCGGCTTCGCAGACCGAGTGAGTAAGGCCGCCAGCCTGGCGGCAATCGCAACAATTCTTTTTGGTTTCTAGCTGCGGGCAAGGTACCGGCTCGCGGTAGGGGATATTTTTGTCGAAATTTGGAAAAGAGAGGACAGATCATGGCAGGTAAATACGACGATCTTGCTGCCCAGATCGTAGAGCTAGTTGGCGGCAAGTCCAACGTCAAATGCGTCGCACACTGCATTACCCGTGTTCGTTTTAAGCTCAAGGACGAGTCGAAGGCCAATGACGAGGCAATCTCCGAGCTGCCCAACGTCATCAAGGTCATGCACGCCAACGGCCAGTACCAGGTTGTTGTGGGCAACATCGTCGAGGACGTCTACGACGCCGTTCTCAGGGCCGGCGGTTTTAGCGACGGCGGCGCCGTCGACGCCGATGACGACGATGCCGCTCCCAAGGGCGTTACCGATGTGATCATCGACCTCATCTCGGGCATCTTCGCCCCCATGCTCGGCACCTTCGCCGCTGCCGGTATCATGAAGGGCCTGCTGGCGCTCGCTACCTTCCTGGTCCCGAGCTTTGCCAACGACGGCGCCTACACGCTGCTCTACACCGTCGCTGACGGCATGTTCTACTTCCTGCCCGTGGTGCTTGGCTTTACCGCGGCCAAGAAGTTCAAGATGAGCGAGTTCAACGGCATGGCCATCGCCTTTGCCCTGGTGTATCCCACCATGGTTGCCCTGACCTCGGGCGAGGTTGTCGGCTCCGTCGAGCTCGGCTTTGCCGGCACCTTCTCTTGGTACACCACGTTCCTGGGCCTGCCGCTCATCATGCCTGCCTCGGGTTACACCAGCTCTGTTATCCCCATCCTTCTCATGATCTGGTTCGGCTCCACCCTTGAGCACTGGGTTAAGAAGTGGATGCCCGCTTCTATGAAGATGTTCTTCACCCCGCTGATCGTCGTCACCGTTACCGTCACCCTTGGCTATCTGGTCATTGGCCCCATCGCCACGCTCATCACCAACCTGCTTGGTGAGTTCTTCGCGCTGCTGTTTGGCCTGCCCATGATCGGCTCCCTCCTGGGCTGCACCCTCGTCGGTGCCTTCTGGATGTGCCTGGTCATCTTTGGCTTCCACTGGTCGCTCGTGCCCATCGCGCTGGTCAACCTGTCCACTCTGGGCCACGACTACATCCTGGGCTCCGTTATCGCCCACTCCTTCTCGCTGGGCGCCGTGCTCTTTGCCATGTATCTCAAGAACAAGGACGAGAAGTTCCGCGGTATCGCGCTGCCGGCCATGATCTCCGCCTTCTTCTTTGGTGTCACCGAGCCCGCTATCTACGGTGTCGCCCTGCCCGATAAGAAGGCCTTCATCAACGCCAGCATCGGTTCTGCCGTGGGCGGCCTCATCATCGGTATCTCCGGCGCCGTGGTGTACATGTCCGGTGGTCTGGGCGTCTTCAACTGGCTGTCCTTCATCGATCCCTCCGGTGTTAACGGCATCAACCACATGATCTGGGCCATCGTTGCCTCGCTCGTGGGTGCCGCCGTGGGCTTCGCAATCGAGTTTGTCACCTACAAGCCCGAGGCTGCAAAGTAACCCAAACGAAAAAGACTCGGTACCAAGTCGGCGGGGACAAGCGCCCCGCCGGCTTTTTCCAAATGGGCGAGACTGTCCGCACGTGCGCCCGTTTGGGCAACTGCCCAAACTAAAACTATGCCGGTTTACTACGATGAATCTTCGGGGGCCGACCACACCGTGATTTTTCGGAAATCGGCAAGCCATCTACCTGCGGTTTTAGTTTTGCAATTTCCGGTGTGCTCGGGGGTCATCGATCCATCGTAGTAAACCGGCATAGTTTCGATCGGCCGGTCCGTGCGCGTCCCGCAACATGCCTCGCCACGAAACCGGCCTATCTACTACGTTTGAGTGGTAGGGGCCAACCATACGGTGGTTTTCCGAAAACCGTCAAGCCTTCTACCTGCGGTTTTATTATTGCCAATTGCGGCGTGGTCGGGGGTTCACGACTAAACGTAGTAGATGGGCCGGTTTCGTGGCGGCCGACTCAACGCGAACCCCGATCGGGACGCAAATTACCTCGTGGACGCCGCTTCGGCGTCCACGCAACATCCCAACACGTACGAAAGGAGCCAACATGGCTTTTCCCGATGGATTTCTGTGGGGCGGCGCCACTGCCGCCAATCAGTGCGAAGGCGGATACAACGAGGACGGCAAGGGCCTCGGCGTTCCCGACATCATGACCGGCGGCACGGTCTCCGAGCCGCGCCACATTACCGACGGCATTCTGCCCCAGTACCACTATCCCAGCCACGAGGCCGTGGACATGTACCATCACTACCTCGACGACATCAAGCTCTTTGGCGAGATGGGCTTTAAGTGCTACCGCATGTCCATCAACTGGAGCCGTATCTTCCCCAACGGCGACGAGGCCGAGCCCAACCAGGCCGGCATCGAGTTCTACCGCCGCGTGTTCCAGGCCTGTCAGGAGCAGGGCATCGAGCCCATGGTTACCCTCAGCCACTACGAGCTGCCCTATGGCCTGTCCAAAAACTACGGCGGCTGGAAGAACCCCAAGCTCATCGATTTCTACCTCAACTACGCCCGCACCGTCATGACCGAGTACAAGGGCCTGGTGCGCTACTGGCTCACCTTTAACGAGATCAATTGCCTGCTCATGGGCGGCTTTGGCGGCGTGATGGGCGGCGGCATGGTGCCCGAGGCAACTGACACGCTCATGGCCTTTGGCAACTGCGACTGGGACGATCCACAGGCGCGCTTCGATGCCCTGCACCACCAGTTCCTGGCGAGCGCCAAGTGTGTCACCATGGGCCATCAGATCGATCCCCAGAACAAGATCGGCTGCATGATCGCCGGCAACGCCTGCTACCCGCACACGTGCAATCCGGCAGACGTTCTGGCTGCACAAAAGCAGCAGCGCGAGATGAACTTCTACTGCGGCGACGTGCAGGTGCGCGGTGCGTATCCCTCGTGGGCGCCCAGCGTGTGGCGCCGCGAAGGTGTGCACGTGGAGGTCTCGCCCGAGGACGCCGCCACGCTGGCCGCCGGCAAGGTCGACTTCTACAGCTTTAGCTACTACATGAGCGCCACGGCCACGGCTGACCCGGTGCTGCTGGAGCAGGGCAACATCTTTGGTGGCGCCGGCAACGAGTACCTCAAGAAGAGCGATTGGGGTTGGGCGATTGACCCCGAGGGCCTGCGCTACTACCTGGAGGAGGTCTACGACCGCTACCAGGTGCCGCTGATGATCGTCGAGAACGGCCTGGGCGCCGTGGACGAGGTCGAGGCGGACGGTTCGATCCACGACGGCTACCGCATCGATTACCTGCGCGAGCATATCAAGCAGATGGAGATTGCCATCGAGGACGGCGTGGACCTGATGGGCTACACCATGTGGGGCTGCATCGATTTGGTGAGCGCCTCGACCGGCGAGATGAAGAAGCGCTACGGCTTCATCTACGTCGACAAGGACAACGACGGCAACGGCACGCTCGCCCGCAGCCGCAAAGACAGCTTCTTCTGGTACAAGAAGGTCATCGAGTCCAACGGCGCCGACCTGGCCTAGCCAAGTCTCAACCAGCGTAAACGCCGCAACCACCACAAAGGGGCCACCTTTGTGGTGGTTTTTGCTTTGGTAGATGGTTGGGACATGCCTTACAATCTACTGAGTAGTTCATGCTGGGCGGAAAGACGGAAGGGGCTCGATGCGACCCTAGTCAGGCATACGGATAGATTGAGCCAATGGACAGCGGATGAATGGACGCTGCCCGCTATTCGTATGCGATAAGGAGCACCCATGCCCACATCTGTATTCCCAAAAGTCCGCTCGTCGCTGTCCGCGCAGGCCAGGCGCCTGGTGGCGATGCGCTTTCTCATCTACACCGGTTTTCAGACCAGCTATTTTATCGGCGTCATCGGGACGCTCACCTATGCGGATAACGCCTCGGTCGTCGCGACATCGCTGGCCGTTCTGTTTATGAACGTTTTCGTGATCCTGGGATCCTTTGCGGGCGGCGCGGCGCTCGACGCCCGGGGTCCGCGCCGCCATTTCTTGCTGAGCATCATCGGCGCTCTCGCAACTGGCACGGCAATCATCGCCTTTGGTAGCGCGACCGGCGTCGTCCTGCTCGGCGCGGTGTTTCTGGGCTTTACGATGGGATTCGCTCAGCCCATCGCCACGTCCTATCCGGCCTACCTCACCAACGACCCTGTCGAGCTCAAAGACATCAACTCTGCCATCGCCATGTTTTCAAACGTGAGCATTATCGTCGGACCCACGCTGGGCGGCTTTGTCGCGGCGGCTGCGTCGTCGCGCGCGGTGTTCGTGCTTATGATGCTCTTTACTGTGCTGGCGTTCGTCGTCGGTTGGGGCTTTAGGCCGCAGGCCAGCCATGTCGCCGGGCATGCGGATGCCGATTCGGCAGAGGAAGGGGAGCGTGCGGGACGAAGCCCCGACCCCAGCACGTCCGCCCGCGCCACCTTCGCAGCCAGCATCAAGACGGTCTTTACCAACAGCGTCCTCGCGCTACTTTTCTGCATCATTTTTCTTTCGAACTTTGGCTACGGAGCCTTCGATCCGCTCGAGTCGTTTTTCTATCGCGATGTCCTACGCGTCGGCGTTGAGTGGATGGGCTGGCTCTCGTCGGCCTCGGGCGTGGGCGCGGTGCTGGGTGCCGTGCTCGCGCTCCGCTTGCCGCCGCACCTGGTCAACCTTAAAACGCTGCTCGTGGCACTTATGTCCGTGGGCCTGGGAAGCCTGCTCTATGTGGGGACGCCGTACGTGGGTGTGGCCCTTGTCGGCCAGGTCGCCCTGGGCATAGCTTGGGGTGTCGTCAACCCGCTCCACAACACCATCGTGCAAACGACGGCGCCGCTCGAGCAACTCGGCCGTGTGAACTCGGTCATGGGCTTTGGCAATATGTTCGCCGGCGTGGCGCCGCTGGCGATTGCCCCGTGGCTGGCGTCGACATTTGGCGTGCAGCAGACGCTCATCGGAGCAGGCATGGTCGTGACGGCAGTCCCCACGGCGCTGCTGCTGTTTGGACGCAATCACTTGGAACGTGCCGTAAAGCGGTAAGAAACCATCACAACATTCGATGAAAATCGCGATTTTGCCGAAAAACATCGAATGTTGTGATGGTTTGGCCCGCAAACGTCACTTCCACCACAAAGGGGCCAGGCACCTTTGTGGTGGTTTTTGCTTTGACGGGCCGCGCCTGCGCCTTGGTATACCATGTACGCCGTTTGCGAATGCACTCCACACCGCCGCACAACCCAGAAAGGGCCCCATGGACGCCACCTTCAGCCACATCAAAGCCGTGTTCTGCGATATCGACGGCACGCTGCTCACGAGCCAGCACACGGTGTCCCCGCGCACCGTGGCGGCGATTCGCGCCCTGCGCGAGCGCGGCGTGCTCTTTGGCCTGTGCACCGGGCGCGACGCCCACGCGACCGAGGCCATGTACGAGCTCTGGGGTATCGACGGTCTGGTGAACGTGCTAGTGGGCTGCGGTGGCGCCGAGGTCATCGACCGCGCGCACGACATCAACGAGCTGAGCTATCCGCTGCCGGGCGAGACCATCGCGCGCATCTGCAGGCACATGGCGGACCTTCCGGCAATGCCCGTCTGCCCCCGAGACGGCGTGTTCTACGTGCCCGAGAGCAACGCGTGCGTCGAGCATCTGTCGCGCGTCGATGGCGTGCCCTACCAGGTGGTCGATTTTGCCGAGTTTTTGCGCGAGCCGCAGCCCAAGGTGATGTTTACCATGGCGCCCGAGGTGATGCCGCAGGTCATCGAGCGAGCATCGACGTTCGTCGACGACACCGTCAAGGCGGCCGCCCTGCAAACCACGCAGCGCCTCTACGAGTTCATGGATCCGCGCGTGTCCAAGACGCGCGGCCTTGTGCGCGTGGCGGAGCTCAACGACATGGAGCTCCGGAACATCTGCGTGTTTGGCGATGCCGATAACGACACCTGTATGGTGGCCGACGCCGGCGTGGGCGTGGCCATGGCAAACGGCAGCGAGGCCACCCGCGCCGCCGCCGACTTTGTGACCGCCAGCAACGACGAAGACGGCATCGCGATCTTTATCGAGGAACATCTTCTGTAGCGCCTGGGGGCAGCCACAAAGAGGGCAGAGCGCCTTTGTGGTGGTTTTCCAAGCGTTCCAACAGTCGATTGTTGGAACGCTTTTTTGTAGCGAGGAGATTTGCAGCCGGTAACATGCGATGTCATTCAAGTGTCGATGTATGAACATGTCGGCACACGCTGGTTGTGCAGTAATTGACCAATTAGCTCAAAACTAATATTTGCAGGTAGATATACTGCCATTCACGGCGCAATTTTGACCGTTCACAGATTGAGCGGGTTAAAACAAAATGTTGTACAAACAATGGTAAAGTGTCATTTATCTAGATTTGCTAACGAGTTTACCAGCGTCTTTCCGAAATTTAACTCTCGAAAAACAATGCATAGTTTGAATAATTGTCAAGAAGTTAAGGCAACGCGAAGGAAAATTGACATTGTTAGGCTTGCGTTGTTTAAACAAAGAATAATAATATGCATATCGAGCGCGAGCAATTATAGGTTGCGCGCCCAAGTTTGATGGTGAAAGAGCAGGATCGCGGTCTCTTGGGGAGGAGACATCGATGAAAGCAAATTCAGACAAATCTAAGCAAAGTAATAAAGCGACGCGCCGTGTACTGGCAGGCGTTTTGTGCGGAGCCTCCGTTTTGAGCCTGGTACTGTCGCTCGTCATGCCCCCGATCTCGCAGGCCATTGCCAACGATGCCCAGGCGGTTTCTACCGAGAAAACTGTGACGGGGGGGGGTTCCTCAAGTGAGTCTACTGATGTAGACAACACCAACAACGGGGATACCGAAAACCAGAATAGTGCCGAGACCGAGGGCGACGAGACTGGCGACGATGCTCTCGGGGCGGCCCCGTTGTCTGATGACACGGGAGCCGAGAGCGCTGCGCAGCCCGCGGATGATGGCGCCAATGATGAAAATGAGGCCATGTCGGCCGTCGCGAACGGCTTCACTGAGTTAAACCAAGACAACATCCACAGTCAGTTCGGACAGAACGGAACGCCTGGAAAATACATTCTTACCGCTGATCTCAACTACGACGGTACCATTACGCTCGGCCAGGGTGAGACCGTCATTGATCTAAACGGCAAAAAGCTCTCACATTCGGGCGTTGATGGTGGTAGTTCGAATTTGCCCATGTTTAATGTCCCGACTGGCGCGACGCTTACTATCTTGGATTCTAAGCAGGCAGATGACAATAAATCAGGGCAATCTGCCGAACAGGGCAAGCTCGCTTCTGTGTCATACAGCGCTGACGGCAAAACGCCCCTCAACCTCACCTACTATGTGACTGAATCCAGCGTGGATACTAAGGACAGTACTCGTACAAACGAGACCACCTACGAGCACGAGGTTGCCATCAATGGTGCCATCGTGGGCACCACTGCCCACTCTACGATGAAGCTCATCAACGTCTGTGGCGGTGCGTTTAACCTTCAGAGCGGCGTGCTGACCACGACTCAGGACGCAAATGTTGGCAACCTGATTTATGCCGAGACGGGATCTACCGTCAACATGAGTGGCGGATACGTTTGTGGTGCTTCTATAGGCAGCAGTGGTGCTGGTGCTGGAATTCATGTTGAGGGCTCAACCCTGGAGATCTCTGACGGCGTAATCGCTGGTAACTATGCCCCCAGTGGCGGCGGCGTTTATGCCCTGAATTCTAGGGTAGACATGGTTGGCGGGATTATCTCCGGTAACGGTACAAATGATTATCAAAGCGGTTATGGCGCGGGAATTTGTGCTGAGGACTCTATGGTGACCATTACGAATGGTTACATTACTAACAACAAATATCAGTTCTATACCGATGAAGGACACAAAGGTAACGGTTGTCACGGTGGTGGCGGCATTGCTGCCTTTAGCCACAATCAGGGACAGAAAAAAGGCGGTCTGGTTATTAGCGGCGGCTACATCACGGGCAACTACTCTGCCGAGGCTGGCGGCGGCGTTTATGCTGGCGCTTGGAATAAACCTCTTTCCGGGTTTGCGTTTTATGGTGGAATCATCGCCAGCAATGTGGCGCAAAACTCAGAGGGTGGCGGCATCCGTATCGCTGCGCCTACAGTTGGCGAATTTAATGTGAGCGGCAAGAAAGCCTACATCACTAACAATACGACCAATACCACCAACGACTGGGGCGGCGGTGGCGTATTCGTCCAGGGTAGTAGTGACCAAGGCATTAAATCGGCGAGCCTCAATATATATAACGCGCTGATTACCAACAATCATGCCAATGGCTTTGGCGGCGGGTTTGCCGCTTGCCCGACTGGTAAGACTGCCATTACCGATACCAATGGCATCGCGATTTTCGGTAATTCTGACGGTAAACCTGACGGTAGTGGTTATAACCGATCGGGCGGCACCCACGACAAGAACGACGACGCGGATTGGCGCCCTAACCACGAAGGCGGCGAAATAACTGAAGACTTTAAAAAAGCCGGTCACCAGGATCTTTTTCTTATTCGCGATAGTGCTAACGCTGAATCGCTGCCGTATATCGCTGCCGTAACAGGTCAGATGCTTGGTGGCGGAGCTGCCAATTGGTCGGGCACGATTGACGGTCAGTCTACGACCATCGGTAAGTATGACGGAGCCCGGGCCAAGTACATGATTGGCCTAAGGTCCAAATCGTCCGTTGATGATCAAAATGTCGCTATAGGGCTGGCTTCGTTATATATCACAGGCAACAAATCCAACGTCCACGGTGGCGGAATCATGACCAACGGCGACGTAATCGCTGGCTCCACCACGCAGGTGAGCGTGTATCCCAGTATGAAGCTCACGGGCAGCAAGGCGCTGGTGGGCCGTGCTCTCAAGGAGGGCGAGTTCGAGTTCGAACTGCTCAAGCAAGGTTCGAACCTGCAGGCCCCCTCGTTTAACGACAAAGGTGTCCTGCAGCCCAACGGTTGCCGGGTGGTCGATACGGCTCAAAATGATACAAATGGCAGCTTTACCTTCGACCTGGGCGAGGTTTATGCCGATACCAATCTTGTCTACTATCTGGTGGAGAAGCCGAGTGCCGAAAAAGACATTACCTATAGCAAGACCATCTACAAGATTGAGCCTACGGTCACGGAGGACACGAGCAAGTCGCATGACGTACTCGACATTCACTACACCTATTACAAAGTTGATAGCGTAAAGATCACGAAGACAGAAAATGGCAAAGCTTCGGAGTCTACGGTGAACGGAACTTCCAACAACGACGTTGTTTCGATTCAGCTGACGAACGATACTACCTTCACTAACGAATACACTCCGTACACCTCCAGCGGCTCTTGGACTCCTAAGGTGACTAAGTTCGTTAAGGGTGGCGAGATGAAGGAGTTTACGCTTCAACTTGCGACCGACAAAGAGTTCACGAAGATCGTTCAGAATAAGTCGACCAAGACCGATGCTGGTAAGTCCCAGACCTTAAGCTTCGACGAGATTAAGTACGAACTAAAAGACCTCGAAAAACTCGCGTCCGACTCCACGGGCCGCGGTGCAAGCAATACCTTTACTTATTACGTTCGCGAACAGCAGCCAACCACGCCGTTTACGAACTACACATACGACCAGTCGGTTTATCAGATTACGGTCAATGCGGTTGACGACTCTAACCACAAGATCAACATCTCTGCGACCTACAAGCAGATTCAGGATCGCGACGGCAACGAAGTGACCAACGACACGGACCACGACCTCACCGACACCTCCACCCCCGCCCCCACCTTCACGAACGTCTACTCCACCTCTTTGCCCCTTTCTGGTATGTCAGGCGTCACTCTGACCTACCTTGCCGGCGCGGCGGTGCTTTGCGCTGCTGCAGCCTGGATGCACATTCGTCGCAAGGCGAATGCGAAGGGAGGTGAGCATCGTGAATAAGAATGTTTGCTCCTTCCCGATCTTGTTTGCGCTGCTTGCCCTCCTGATCGGCACCTGCGCGGTTGTGTTCCCCGCATCCGCGCAGGCCGCGCCGACCTCGACCGGTTCCATCACGGTGAGCGGCACCGTGGCGAGCAGCTACGACGCCTACCAGATCTTTAGCGCCAATGTTGTCGACGGCGACAGCGACGCCAGGACCGCCACCGACCTCGCCTGGGCAAGCGACGCCGCGCGCGATGCCGCGTTGCCCGTGCTGCACAGCGCCGGCATGCCCAATTCCCAGACCACCGCGCGGGAAGCTGCCGAGTGGCTCAACACCGATTCCCACCTTACGAGCGCGTTGAGCGCACAGCTCGCTCGTTCCCTCCAGAGCTCTGGCACTGTGTCCGTGGCCCTTAACGCGGGCACGGCGGCCGAGCTGTCCCGCGGCTACTGGCTCATCGTCGCCGACGACGCCGCCATCTCCCAGAACGAGGCCGGCACCGCGCCGATCATGGCCCTGGTCGGCGGCAGCGCCGTCACCGTCAAGCCCAAGGCGGCGACCCCCAAGGTCTCCAAGCATGTGCTGGAGGACGGCACCGCCGCCTGGCAGAAGGCCGCCGACGCCACGGTCGCCGACGACCTGTACTGGCGCCTCTCGGCCACGGTCCCGGCGGGTCTTACCGCCTACGACACCTATACGGTACGGTTCGTCGACACCATGGGCGCGGGGCTCGACCCCTCCAAGGTGGCCGCGAGCATGCGCGTGTACGCGGCGGCGGGCGCGGATGGCGGCTTCGACGCCGTCTCAGCCGGCAAGGACGGCCGCGTCGGCACCGACCCCGCGAGGGGCTGGACCGACATCACGGCCCAGTGCGCCACCAAGGTAGCGGCGGACGGAACCTTCACCGTGCGCACCGGCGACCTGATCGCCGCGCTCGGCGGGGCCGACGCCTTTACCGCGGGCGCCCGCGTGGTCGCCGTGTACAATGCGCCGCTCAACAGCGCTTGCAACCATGGCATCGCGAAGGGCAACCCCAACGAGGTCTACCTGCGCTACCCGCGCTCTCCCTTTGCCGACCAGTCTGGCGATGCCGGCTTCACCCGCACGCCGAGTGACGATGCGTGCGCCTACACCTGGGATCTCGCGCTCACCAAGCGCGGCAGCGACGGCGGCAAGCCGCTTGCCGGGGCGGTCCTGAGCATCGCCGACGACCGCGGTCGCACACTGGCGGCCGACGGCACGTGGGATGCGGGGGGCAAGGCCACGGTCACCACGGGCGAGGACGGCCGCGTGTCCGTCTCGGGCGTGGACTCGGGCAAGCTGGAGGTCCACGAGCTCAAGGCGCCCAAGGGCTACGCCGCCTTTGAGGGCACGCGCTCCATGACGGTCAAGGCCGAGGGCCTGGACGTCGACCAGGTGGCCGCTGCCAAGCCCAAACTCACCATCACGGCCGAGTCGCCCCTGCGCGCCGACAGCGCTGACGGGTCGACGGGCAGCCTGGAGGCGTCGCTCATTAATACGCCCACCGGCACACCCCCTCGCATTACCACCGGAGGCTTTATGCCTTCGACTGGCGATATGGCAATGTACGCCGCGGCCGCCGCAGCGGTTGCCGGAGCCGCGCTCATCGTGGTCGCGCTCCTGGTCAAGCGGGGAGGTGGCAGCCATAAAGAGTAGCTGGCAGCCCCGCAGAGAGCGGGGCGAGACGTAGCAAAGCAGATGCTAAGACACAGACAGATGATGACCGATCGAATAAGAACCAACCGGAAAACGGAGGAAAAGAAGATGAGCATGAGCAAGAACATCGCACGCCTGGCGGTAACCGCCGGCCTCACAGCAGCGCTGAGCTTCGGCGGCGTCATGGCGCCCGTCACGATGGCGTTTGCTGAGGGTGCGGCGGGTTCGACCGTAACTTTCAATGACCCTACTTATCAAGAGACTACGACCTATAAGGGCATCCAGATCTTTACGGCTAATGTGAGCGATTCTGCTGTCACCAACATTCAGTGGGCCGGCTCTTCCCAGGCCGAGAAGGATGCAATTCGGGATGTTGTTGTCAGTGCAATTGATGAAGCCGTGAAGGCAGAAGATTCCACCAAAAGCTACAGCAGCAAAAACGCACAGGAGGCTGCCGAATGGCTGAATGAACATGCTGAAACTAATGAAGCTACAAAGGTTGCGAGCGACAATGTTCTGAAGGTAATTGCGAAAAAACTGAATACCGCTGCTTTTTCCGATGCATGGAAGGCGACTAATCAGGACAATAAATCCCTTTCTGGCCTCGCCGCCGGCTACTGGCTCTTCTTGACCAATAGCGTGGCAGAAGGTTCAAATAACAGCTCGAAGGACGTTTTCACTTCGCCCGTATATGCGGTCGTTGATGGTGTGGCTGATAAAGTGGTGACTCCCAAAAAGAGCGTACCTACCGTCGATAAGAAAATAGTGAGTGTCAGGGGCGATAAAGAGCTCGATGCCAGCGACTCCCATGTTGGGCAGGAGGTTACGTACAACCTCTATGGCACTGTCGCCGATAACTACGATACGTACGGCACGTACTTCTATCAGTTCTCCGACCAACTCTCCAAGGGCCTGACGCTGCAGCCTGGTTTCACGGCAACTCTGTATGCGAATAAAGGCCTCGCTCAGGCTGATATTAACCACACGAGTGGCACTGATGTGACGAGTGACTTTATTCAAAGTGCGGAATCTGTAGACCCAGCAACTGGAAATAAGACTACGACTTGGACCTGCAAAAATCTTAAGAGTGTGAAACGCGTTGCTGCGGGCTCCTGCATCGTCGTCTCCTATAAGGCAAAGATTAACAGCGAGGCTACCGTTGGAGACAATGCGGGTAACACCAACACTGTCAAACTTAAGTATTCAAACAACCCTATGACCACCGACACCGGCACGACGGTGCCCGATGAGGTCAAGACCTACACCTATGGCCTTAAACTGAATAAGGTTGACCTTGGCACTGAGAGGGCGCTCCCGGGTGCGAAATTTACCATCAAGGTGAGCGCGGCGGCGGATCCAAGCCTGGTGGGGAAATACGTTCAGTCCGATGGAGCTCTTGGAGCAGATGGGCATAAGTTCACGACTGGCGTCGATGGCGCCATTACCGTCACGGGCCTCGGTGCGGGAACCTATAAGGTAGAGGAGACTGACGCTCCCGAAAACTACGATAAGGTCGCATTCAATTTCACGATTAATGAAAGCGGGACAACGGGTGAAAGCTCGAACGCGGATAAGTATGAGCTAGACGGCCCAAGTAATCAGGTTATCATCGGCATGCCGAATGGTGAGAAGGGCGACAACAAGCTCGAGGCCGAGACTGGCACTGCCACAAATAACGATGGTACCCTCAACATCACCGTCGGCGATACCGAGCGGGTTGGCCTCCCGCTTACCGGTCTTAACGGCGTGACTTTCACTTGGATCGCTGGTGGCGCGGTGCTGTGCATCGGCGTGGCGCACCTCATCCGCAGCCGTAAGCAGGCTGAGGAGTCCGAGCAGGAGTAGCGCTCGCTCGCTCATCCCCTTGGCAGGTGGGATGTGATGGCCATGAGACTTGCGGACACTTTTCTCGTCCATCTACGTTCTTGCTTTGCCATTCTCTTTTCGGGGCAGACCCCGCACTGGGGTCTGCCCCGTTTTTTTGGATAACGCAGCCAGGCACCATTGCCCGATGGATCAAGCGTATGAATATCGAACAGATGTTTGCAATTATTGCGTTTACCAGCTGTGGGTGCATGCACTCGCAGTAAAATGGCCTTGCGACGCATCCCGTGCGCGGGCGGCCGACGACTCGATCGGAGGTCCCCAAATGCTGAAATTCCTTAACGTGCTCGCCGCCCTCGCGGCGGTGGGCTCGTTCGTCATCGCGTTTCTTGACTCGTATGAGGTTCGGTTTAAGGTCCGTAGGCGCACGCGCGGTGCGGACGGTAGAAGGCATTTGCGCCGTAACAAGCGCAAATAAGAATGCCCGGGGTTAGAGGCCCGGGCATTTAACAACGTCGGAAACTGGTCGCCCGCGCTCCTAAGTACTTACGCGGGGTGCGTCGTTTCCTGTAGCTATTGTATCCCGAATCGCCCCGCCGATTCGGGACATTTTGAAAACGCAAATGCGGGCCCATACTTGCGCTGCGCAATGCTGCCAGGCTGCGTTGTCCGGCGCGGAAGCTCGCTAATCGGCTATTATTTGTTTAGACAACTTGAGCTGTAGAGGAGTGACCGGCGATGGTGCAGGGCGCCAAACATATGAAGAGCAATAACGCCGCGGTCAACGGCGGCTCAAGCCCTCAGCCCAAACCTCAACCAAAACCTAAGCGCCGTCGCAAGCGACTGCCGCGCTGGGCCGACCGGCTCATCACCATCGTCATCATCCTTATTGGCGTGGGTCTTATGACCTGGCCGTGGATCTTGGATCGACTCGAGGCCTCGGGCGTGTTCAACCAGATCAGCACCGTGTCCAGCACCGTGGACGCGCTGTCTGCCGAGGAGCGCGAGCGCATCCTGCTCCAGGCGCGCTCCTTTAACGAGCAGCTGGCGGGCGAGGCCACCGAGCTTCCCGCCGACCAGATCGAGCCCTACGCTCAGCAGCTCATCTTTGACCGCGACCCCATGATGAGCTGGGTCGAGATCCCCTCCATCGACGTGAGCATGCCCATCTACCACGGCACGAGCGAGGAAGTCCTTATGGCGGGCGTCGGCCACCTGGAGGGCACGAGCCTGCCGGTGGGCGGCACATCGACGCATTGTGTGCTCACGGCGCACTCGGGCATGCGCAATCTGAGCATGTTCGATGACATCCATTCGCTGGAGCCCGGCGACCTGGTGCTGCTGCACACCATGAGCAAGACGCTAGCCTACAAGATGGTCGACTCCGAGGTGGTGCTGCCCGAGGAGATGGAGTCACTGACCATCGAGCCCGGCGCCGACAAGGTGACGCTCGTCACCTGCACCCCTTACGGCGTAAACGACCATCGCCTGCTGGTGCATTGCGTGCGCACCAAGTACAACAAGAAGGACGTCGACAAGCAAAAGTCGCTGGCCGGCCGCCACTGGGGCAAGCGCGAGTTTGCCGTGCTCATCGTGGTCGTAGCCATTGTGCTGTTGCTGCTGGACATCGTGATCCACACGATCCGTAAGCGCCGCAAGGCTAAGGCCTCGGCATAGGGCATCGTTCAGAACCACCACAATGGGGACAGGCACCTTTGTGGTGGCCGGGGCTTCCAAACCATCACAACATTCGATGAAAATTTCGATTTTGGCGAAAAGCGTCGAATGTTGTGATGGTTTTCGCTGTGGACGGTGCGGTTTTCGTTGTGGGCGGGATGGTTTTCGCTGCGGATGGTGCGGTTTCGCTGCAGAACCACCAGCCCTTCGCCTGCCAGCCCGCCACCCTCGTTACGTTTTCGCTGCATTTGGGTAAAGCGCCTGCTCCAAGTCGGCGTTGCCCTGTATACTAGAGCGGTTTAACTGTTATGCGGAAGGGAGCGCCTATGGCACTCAGCGAGAAAGACGTGCGCGGCATCGCCGAGTACGCAAAGATCGCACTGACCGATGACGAGCTCACCCAGATGACGTCCTACATGAACGACGCCGTCCAGATGCTCGAGCCCGTCTTGCAATATGACTTGCCCGACGTGGAGCCCACGTTCCATCCCATCGGAAGCCTGTCCAACGTGATGGGCGACGACCTACGCGAGCCCGAGCGCGACCTGCCGCTCGACGTTGCGCTGGAAAACGCCGGCAGCGCGCGTGACCGCTACTTCCGCGTGCCGTCCATTTTGGGAGAGGGGGAGAGCGAGTAATGGCGCAGAGCTTCGATTCCCTTACCGCCGCCCAGATCGCCGCGGGCGTTGCCGCCGGCGACTTTACCGCTACCGAGGTGGCCCAGGCCTCCCTTGCCGCCATCGAGGCGCGCGAGGGCGGGGTCCAGGCATTCCTGCAGGTGTCGCCCGAGCTTGCGCTCGAGGCCGCCGCGCGCGTGGACGCCGACCGTGCCGCCGGAAAGCCGCTGCCCCCGCTCGCGGGCGTGCCGCTGGCCATCAAGGACAACATGAACCTCGTGGGCACGCGCACCACCTGCGCTTCCCGCATGCTCGGGGACTACCAGAGCGTCTACACCGCCACCTGCGTCCAGCGCATGCTCGACGCCGGCTGCCTGCCCATGGGCAAGGCCAACATGGACGAGTTCGCCTTTGGTAGCTCTACCGAGAGCTCGGCCTTCCACCGCACCAACAACCCCTGGGATACCGAGCGCGTGCCCGGCGGCTCCTCGGGCGGTTCAGCTGCCGCCGTCGCCGCGGGCGAGGTCGCGCTTTCGCTGGGCTCGGACACCGGTGGCTCCATCCGTCAGCCGGCGGCACTCTGCGGCGTGGTGGGCCTTAAGCCCACGTATGGCGCCGTGAGCCGCTACGGCGTGGTGGCCTTTGGCTCGTCGCTCGACCAGGTCGGTCCCTTTGGCCGCACGGTCGAGGACGTCGCGCTGGCCATGAACGCGCTTACCGGCGCGGGCCACGATCCGTACGACTGCACCAGCCAGGACTGCGCCGTCGACTTTACCGAGCACCTCAACGACAGCATCGAGGGCAAGCGCGTGGGTATCATCCCCGCGTTTATGGAGGCCGAGGGCCTGACGCCCGAGGTCAAGGCCGCTGTTCAGCGCGCCGCCCAGGAGCTGCAGAACCAGGGCGCCGAGCTGGTCGAGGTTGACCTGCCGCACCTGGACGCCGCCATTGCCGCCTACTACGTCATCGGCCCGGCCGAGGCGTTCTCCAACCTGGCCCGCTTCGACGGCATTCGCTACGGCTACCAGGAGGAAGGCTGCGCCAACCTGTCCGACCAGAGCTCGCTCTCGCGCGCCCACGGCTTTGGTGCCGAGGCCAAGCGCCGTCAGATGCTCGGCGCCTACCTGCTGAGCTCGGGCGTATACGACAAGTACTACTACGCCGCGCAGAAGGCCCGCACGCTTATCACGCAGGACTACGACGCCGCATATGCCAAAGTGGACACGATCCTCATGCCCGCCTCGCCGCGCACGGCCTTTAAGTTTGGCGAGATCAGCGACCCCACGCAGATGTACCTGTCCGACCTGTACACCATTTCGCTCAACATTTGCGGCAACGGCGGCATCTCGGTGCCGCTGGGCCTGGGCGAGGACAGCAAGCTGCCCGTTTCTGCCCAGCTGGTGGGACCCGCCTTTAAGGACCGTCAGCTGCTCACGTTTGCCCGCGCTCTGGAGCGCGGCTTTGCCGATACCGCCACGGGTGCGCCCGCGCTTTCCGTCGCGCCCGATTTTGCCGGGAAGGGAGGCGAGCTGTAATGAAGGAGCTTTCCGAGGTCCTGCAGGATTGGGAGGCCGTGATCGGCCTGGAGATCCACACCGAGCTCACCGCACTCGACACCAAGATGTTCTGCAACTGCAAGCTCAGCCACGATGACGAGCCCAACGCCAACGTGTGCCCGGTGTGCCTGGGGCTGCCCGGCGCCCTGCCGGTGCCCAATAAGCGCGCCATCGAGAGCATCGTCAAGGCCGGTTTCGCCACCAACTGCGAAATCCAACGCCACTCGATGTTCTACCGCAAGCACTACTTCTATCCCGATATGGCCAAGAACTTCCAGACCACACAGGGTCCGGTCGCCTTTGCCATGTACGGTCACCTGGACCTGGACGTGACCGGTCGCGGTGCCGCCGAGCGCCCCGACTGCGCGTTTGGCGAGGCCGAGGCCCAGAGCCTGGCGAGCGCCTCGGCCAACGCCGAGGGCCTGTCCACGTCCATGTCGTCGACCATGCGCGAGGGCAACCAGCGCGCCGGTCACCTTGCCAGCTACGACGCGTCCAACCTGCAGATGCCCGAGCGCCGCGAGGACGGCTCCTACACGGTGCCCATCCGCATCCTGCGCATCCACATGGAGGAGGACGCCGCCAAGATGGTGCACGTGGGCGGTGCCGAGGGCCGCATTACCGCCGCGGCCGAGTCGCTCGTCGACTACAACCGCTGTGGCACGCCTTTGATTGAGCTCGTGACTGAGCCCGATCTGCGCACGCCCGAGGAAGCGCGTCTGTTTATGGAGAAGCTCCGTCGCATTTTTGTGACGCTGGGCATTTCCGATTGCTCCATGGAGAAGGGCTCCATGCGCTGCGACGGCAACGTGTCGCTGCGCCGTCGCGGCGAGACCAAGCTGGGCACCAAGACCGAGCTCAAGAACCTCAACTCGTTTAAGAGCCTGCACGACGGCCTTGCTTACGAGATCTGCCGTCAGGCCGAGGTGCTCGAGGAGGGCGGCATCATTTATCAGGAGACCCGCCACTGGGAGCCCAGCCGCAAGCGCACCGTGGTCATGCGTGTGAAGGAGACGGCCGACGACTATCGTCTGTTCCCCGATCCCGACCTGGCGCCGTTCGATCTGGACGACGAGTTTATCGACCGCTGCCGTGGTGAGATTCCCGAGCTGCCCGATGCCAAGTGCGCCCGTTTTGAGGCCGACTTTGGCATTAAGGCGGCAGATGCCGAGCAGATTGCCGGCGACCCCGAGTTTGCCGACTTCTTTGAGGCCGCCGCTGCCGGTATGGCCGGCAAGGAGGCCCAGACGGTCGCAAATCTGCTGGTCAACGAGATGATTGCCTACCTTAAGGGCGCGGGCGTGTCGCTTGCCGAGTCCGGCATTGCACCGGCTCAGGTGGCCGCACTTGCCAAGCTGCTGGCGACCGATGCCATCAGCTCCAACCAGGCGCACGAGGTGTTTGAGGCCATGGCCCAGACCGGCGACGACCCCAACAAGATCGTCGACGAGCGCGGCATGCGTCAGGTGAGCGATGCCGGCGCGTTGCAGCCGATCGTGGACGAGGTGCTGGCAAACTGTGCCGAGCAGGCGCAGCAGTACCGCGACGGCAACCAGAAGGTCATCGGCTTTTTGGTGGGCCAGTGCATGAAGGCGAGCCGCGGCAAGGGCAACCCGAAGCTCTTCAACGAGTTGCTGAGAACGTCGCTCTCGTAAGCGGGAACCGAGGGGCCGGGCGCAGGGCCTTGCCTCTCAATTTCGGACAGTCCTGACTCACGACGGAGGCGCCACTGGCGCCTCCTGTTCGTGCGGAACTCATTGAGAGGCAAGGCCCTGTGCCCGGCCCCTCGGTTCTGCAACGACTCGGCCGTTCGGGTCAGGCGGGCTGAATTTAATTTGGTGAATGAGGGCGCCGGCGGCGCCCTCGTTCTTTATATATGTTGGGAGCGCCAAGCGGTGGGGGTGGTGCCGGTGTGTTGCTTGAAGGCTTGGGCGAAGGCGGCCTGCTGAGGGTAGCCTAGACGCTCTGCCACCTGCGCTATCGTGAGCGCGCTATCGGCCAAAAGGTCCTGTGCTCGCTCCATACGGCGTCTGCGGATGTAGGCGCCCAGGGACTCGCCAGTTTGGGCCTTAAAGGTGGCGCATAGCTTGGAGCGGCTTGTGTAGAGCCTCTCGGCCACCTCGTTGATACCCACACGCCTGCCTTTGTCGAGCGCGCGCTCAATCATTGCCGTTGCTTCTTCGGCAATGGTTATGCTGACGCGTGTGTCTGCCGCCTGCCGCGCCTGCTTGTGGGCCGCGCGCGAACAGGCGAGCTCCGCGACCATGGTCTCCACGATGCCCTGCATATAGACGTGTCCGCCTGCGGTGCGGGCGCGGTCCTCGTTAATCCTGCGCAACGTGTGGCAGATGGCAGACGTCGCCTCCTCGTGCCACGACTCGGCAAACGCCTCAAAGACCCCCGCGAACTCGGTGGGATACCGATGCTCCAGCTCGTCAAAATACCCGGGCAAAAAGAGCACCGAGCGCGAGTGATAAAGCTGCCCTGCAAATAGCGGGCTTAACTCCTCGCCACAGTTATCTTGGATAAAGCTGCACACGGCATTGTTTGGCCACGGTCCATGCAAGGGTTTAAGGTTCGCAGGCGTTATGCCAGTCTCGGGCATGCATATAAGTGTGGGCGCGCTGACCTCGCTCACGCAGGCGTACGGCTCGGGTGTGTATTCGGCCAGGTACATATCGTGCGTCGGGGTAATGAAATGCTCCATGACGATGCAGGTGGGGGAGAGGGGCATGATCCATGCGCGGCCGTGCGCCCGGTCGTTTGCCACCTCGCCGGTAAAGACGGCGCCCTTGCCGGTAAGCTCCAGGCCAAACTGCTCAAACTGCGGTGCGTAGAGCTCGGTTATGTCGGTCGCTGCCCGCCGTATTTGCAAAAGCGTCCCTTTCCTTTGCAGAAACGTCCACGCCTGGCTTGATTGTGAGCCATGGCTAACACATCAATGATAAGTTCATTACGGTTAACTCTCAAGCCGTCAGAAGGGAATCTCATGGCAAAGGGATCAAAAAAGGAAAGCGGCGGCATCGGCGAGTTGCTCGCGTATGCCGGTGACCGCAAATTCCTAACGTATTTGGGCATGGCGCTCTCGGCGCTCTCGCAGCTGCTGAGCTTTGGCCCGTTCGTGTGCATTTGGCTTGTCGCGCGCGATCTGATCGCCGTGGCGCCTAACTGGAGCGAAGCCTGCGGCACCGCGATGTATGGCTGGTGGGCCGTAGGTTTTGCCCTGGCAAGCATCGTGGTCTATTTCGTGGGGCTCATGTGCACGCACCTGTCTGCGTTTCGCTGCGCGTCCAATATCCGCAAGACTGCGAGCGAACACCTGCTTAAGCTGCCGCTTGGCTACTTTGACATGCACGCCACCGGTGAGCTGCGCCGTATTGTAGACGGATGTGCTGCCTCCACCGAGACTCTGCTTGCGCACATGCTGCCCGATATCGCCGGCGCCACCGCCATGGTCGCCGGCCTGCTCGTGCTGCTTTTCGCACTCGATTGGCGTTTGGGCGCGGCATGTCTCATCTCGGTGGCTATTTCGTTTGGCGCCATGGCCACCATGATGGGCGGCAAGGGCGCCGAGTTTATGAAGGCCTACATGGGAGCGCTGGTCAAGATGAACAAGACCGGTACCGAATACGTACGCGGTATCCCCGTGGTCAAGGTGTTTCAGCAGACAGTCTACTCCTTTAAGGCCTTCCACGATGCGATCGCCGAATATGCCGACATGGCACAAAACTATGCGGGCACGTTCTGTCGAGGCCCGCAGGTGCTCAACCTTACTGCGCTCAATGGCCTTGTGGCATTCCTGTTGCCCGTGGCGTTGCTGTTGGCGCCGGGCGAGACGGACTTCGCGCATTTTATGGCCAACTTCACGTTTTACGCGATATTTTCGGCCGTGGTACCGACGGCCATGACCAAGCTCATGTTTGTGGGCGAGGCCTCTCAGATGAGTGCCGATTCGCTGGCTCGCATCCGAAGCGTTATGGATTCCAAGCAGCTCTCCGTGCCCGCCCAACCCAAGCACTCTGCCGGCAACGACGTGCGATTTGAGGATGTGAGCTTTACCTACGAAGGCGCCGAGGCGCCTGCCGTCAACCATGTGAGCTTTAGCGTTTCCGCAGGTAGCACCCTCGCCCTGGTGGGTCCCTCAGGTGGCGGCAAGTCAACCTGCGCAAGCCTGATCCCGCGTTTTTGGGATGTTTCCGCAGGCCGTGTGCTCGTAGGCGGTGTGGACGTTCGCGATATGGATCCCCACGAGCTCATGGACCAGGTTGCCTTCGTGTTCCAGACCAACCAGCTGTTCCGGCAAACACTTGCCGATAACGTGCGCGCCTCCAAGCCTACGGCCACTGATGACGAGGTGCGTGCGGCCCTCTCTGCAGCTCAGTGCGACGACATTGTGGCCAAGCTCCCACAGGGCATCAATACCATGCTCGGCGCCGGCGGAGCATATCTTTCGGGCGGCGAGGTCCAGCGCGTGGCGCTCGCCCGCGCGATCCTTAAAGACGCGCCTATCGTGGTGCTCGATGAGGCCACGGCGTTTGCCGACCCCGAGAACGAGGCGCTCATCCAGCGCGCCTTTAGCAAGCTGGCGGCGGGTCGCACGGTCATTATGATTGCGCACCGACTCTCGACTGTAGTGGGCGCAGACCAAATCGTGGTGCTCAACCAAGGCAGCGTGCAGGAGTCGGGTACCCATGCCGAGCTGCTGTCCCAAAACGGTCTATACGCCAAGATGTGGGCCGAATACGAACAGGCCGCGAGCTGGAAGATCACTGCTGCCGCGGATGCCGCCGTCACGAAGGGAGGCGAGGCCTAAATGTTCGCCTCATTCCAAAAGAAGTACTTCCTATCCGATAAAGGCGTCGCCGGCGTAAAACGCGGCATTTTCTGGACCGCGCTCACCAATCTCATTACCATGGCCGGCATGGGCTTATTGTTCCTGGTCATGGCCGGTTTTGTCGAACATCTCGCCACCGGTGCCGACCTGCCGGATGCCCTGCCGATTGTGGGCGGCCTCCTGGTCTTTTTCGTGTTGCTCTTTGCCTCTAACTGGCAGCAGTATTACTACACCTACTGCATCTTTTACGAGGAGTGCGGCAAGCAGCGTATGGAGATTGCCGAGCGCTTGCGCAAGCTGCCGCTGTCGTTTTTTGGCCGTCGTGATCTGGCCGATTTAACCGAGACCATCATGGGCGACGTCCAGGCCATGGAGCACGCCTACAGCCACGTGCTGGGAGAGCTTTGGGGTGCCATCATCGCAAGCGCCATTGTGTTCGTGGCGTCGCTGTTCTTTTGCTGGCAGCTGGCGATCGCGGCGTTTTGGAGCGTGCCCGTGGCCTTTGCCGTGCTGTATCTGACACGCGGCCCCATGACCCCGGTGTTCGACCATGTGCGTGCCGAGAAGGTCAAGGTTACCGAGGCGATCCAGGAGACGCTCGACTGCGTGCGCGAGATCCGCGCCACCAACCAGGAGACTCATTATCTTGAGGGGCTCAACGCCGTGATCGATGCCGAGGAGCGCGAGACCACCAGAGGCGAGCTCGCCAATGGGCTTTTGGTCAACTCCGCCTTTGCCATCCTGCGCCTGGGGATTGCCACCACGTTGGTCACGGGCGCTGCGATGGTCGCCTCCGGCCAGGTCGACTTTTTGATGATGTTTGCCTTCCTGCTTATGGTGAGCCGCATCTATGCGCCCTTTGATCAGGCGCTGATGCTGATGTCCGAGCTGTTTGCCGCCGAGTCGTCGGCCAAGCGCATGCGTTCCATCATGGAAGAGCCCGTGGCGCGGGGCAGCGAGCAGTTTGAGCCCGTAGGCCACGATGTGGTGTTCGATCACGTGGCATTTGGCTATGGTGCGGGCGAGGACGGCCGCGCCGGCGAGAAAGTTCTTACCGATGTGAGCTTTACCGCCAAGGAAGGCGAGGTCACGGCACTGGTCGGTCCTTCGGGCTCCGGTAAGTCCACGGTGAGCCGCCTGGCCGCGCGCTTTTGGGATGCCACCGCGGGCACGGTCACCGTGGGCGGCGTGGATGTTGCGAGCGTGGATCCCGAGGTGCTGCTGCGCGACTACGCCATTGTGTTCCAAGACGTGCTGCTCTTTGACGACACGGTGATGGGAAACATCCGCCTCGGGCGTCGTGGCGCCACCGATGAGCAAGTGCTTGCGGCTGCGCGTGCCGCCAACTGCGGCGAGTTTGTGAGCCGCATGCCGCAGGGCTACAACACCATGATCGGCGAGAACGGCTCCAAGCTGTCCGGCGGTGAGCGCCAGCGCATCTCTATCGCCCGTGCGCTGCTCAAAGACGCGCCGATCGTGTTGCTGGACGAGGCGACGGCGAGTTTGGATGTGGAGAACGAGACCGTGGTGCAGCAGGCGCTTTCCCGCCTGCTCGCAGGCAAGACGGTTATCGTTATTGCCCACCGTATGCGTACGGTAGAAAATGCCGACAAAATCGTTGTACTCAAGGATGGTGTGGTTTCCGAGCAGGGCACTCCGGCGCAGCTCAAAGCAGCAGGCGGAGAATTCGCCCGCATGGTCGCACTGCAAAAGGAAGCAGCTACCTGGCAGCTGTAGGAATGTGACAAATGGTTCGTCCCTTTGCCACACTTCAATGAATATGATGAAAGTATGGCGAAGTAGCGTTAAAACTTCCGTAAATGTGATAAATATCACGTTTTACCTAGGGTAAAATGTGAGAAATCTCACATTTACGGAAGTTTTTTGCGGGAGGTCGGTCATGCAGCGGGATATCATCGCCAAGCTTAATGCTTGGAAGGCGTCGGAGTATCGTAAGCCGCTCATCCTTAAAGGGGCGCGTCAGGTTGGAAAGACGTGGGCGCTCAAGGAGTTCGGCCGCGTCTCGTACCGTAACTGCGTATACCTGACGCTGGAGGAGCCATCCCCCGGGGTTCAGAGCGAATACGCACAGTTTTTCGAAGGCACGCGTGATCCCCGACGCATCATTTCAAACCTATCCTTGGCGTTTGGCCAGCCCATCGATCCCGGCGAGACGCTACTAATCATTGACGAGATCCAGGACTGTCCTTCTGCAGTTGGTGCCCTCAAGTATTTCTGCGACGAGGCCCCCGAATATCACGTTGCGTGTGCAGGGTCTTTGTTGGGTGTTCGCTTGTCCCGTGAGACCAGCGCCTTTCCGGTGGGAAAGGTCGAGTTCATGGAGATGCATCCCATGAGCTTTTCTGAGTTTTTAAAGGCCGAAGGCGCCGCAAACTACGACGAGTATCTTGGCGGTCTGGATCGGATCGAGGCAGTACCGGATTTCTTTCATGTCCGACTCGTTGAGCATCTTCGCCGTTATTTTGCATGCGGTGGCATGCCGGAAGCTCTTGGTCGGTGGGCCGAGACGGGCGACATCGTTCAAGTCGACAAGGTGTTGTCCGACCTCTTGGATTCCTATGAGCGCGATTTTGCAAAGCATGGTGGCCGTGCGCAGTTCGCTAAGCTTTCGCAAATTTGGAACTCAATTCCAGCACAGCTGGCGCGCGAGAATAAAAAGTTTGTTTGGGGTGCGGTGCGCGAGGGGGCTCGTGCCCGCGAATATGAGGACGCTCTGGAATGGCTCGCCGATGCCGGGCTGATTACATCGGTGCGACTCAATACCGGCGGTGGAATACCGCTCTCGGCCTACGATGATCTCAAGGCCTTTAAGGTCTACTGTCTTGATGTTGGCTTGCTGCGCCGTATGGCAAAGCTCGATGCTTCGGCATTCGCCATCTCGGACGCGATTTTTTCTGAGTTCAAAGGCTCGTTTGCCGAGAACTATGTGCTTCAGGCGTTGCTTCCGCAGCTGGATGCCGCTCCGCGCTATTGGACTAACGAGAAACCAAGGCACGAGGTCGATTTTTTGATCCAAGTTGGAAACGATATCGTTCCCGTTGAGGTCAAATCGGGAGAGGTCGTTCATTCCAAGAGTTTGAAATACTATGCCGACAAACATGCGGAGACGACTCCGTTGAGAGTCCGTTACTCCCTTAAGAATCTGAGGCTTGACGATGGGGTGTTCAATATTCCACTGTATTTGGCCGACCGATCCGTTCCTCTTATCAAGAAAGCGCTCGCAATGTGATAAAGAGACCGTCTCTTTACCGCATTGCAGGGCAGTGGAAATCGAAGGTGAATGGTTTTCCGGGAAGTGAACGACCTTATTTGGACCCCCGAAGCATCGACACTTTTTGGTCTCGCTTTCCTGCGGTTTTGTCGAGTTTTTCCTGCGGTTTTGCTGCCGAAAAATGCGGATGCTTCGGGGGTCTGATTTCACTCGTTCACTTCGCAGAAAAGTATTAGACCTCGATCTGTGGGGCGGAGGAGGAGCATTCTCTGATGCCACGGATGCTTTTCGCGACGAGTGGTTTGCCGGAAGCCGGAGATTTCCTGACCTTAAATTTCCAAAAAGTTAGTTATGACTGACCATAATTGTTGGATAAACTATTTTTCGATAGTGTGCTCGAGCAAGTTTGGTAACTCGGGTGCGGAGGCACCACGCCGCAATTCGTGCGGCAAAAGGGAGACGCAACATGAAGAAGTCGACGTTCAACACTTTGCTTGTCGGTGGCGGTTTTCTGCTTGGCACGGCCGGCATCAAGCTGCTCACCAGCGCTCCGGTAAAGAACGCCTGCGTGCAGGGCATCGCGTGCGGCATGCGCATCAAGAATGGCTACCAGGACATGGTCGAGCAGGCCAAGGCCAATGTCGACGACATGGTTGCCGAGGCTGCCTACATCACCCAGAGCGAGGCTGACGCGGACAACGCGGCCGAGTAGCGCTCCCAGGCACAAACTATGAGATTCTCGATTATCAGCGAGATCCCCGGCAGGACCCGCCTCCAGTTGGCGGGTCCTGTGCCAGAGAGCGATCTCGATGCGCTTCTAAAGCTCAGCGGCGAAATCGACGGCGTGCACAAGGTGCGCGTCTACGGCCGCATCGGCCAGATGGCGCTCGAATACGACGAACCGCGCCGCGACGCCGTGCTGACCGCCGTCGGCGCGCTCGATGCCCAGGCCATCGCCGACGCCAAGTCGGGCTACGTGATGCAGCTCGAGCCACGCAAACATAAGCTTGTCATGGATCTTGCCACGCTTGTCGGCGCCCATTACGCGCGCCGTTGGTTTTTGCCCACGCCGCTGCGTGCCATCTTTGTCGTGGCCGGTTACATGGCCTTTTTGCGCGCCGCTCTCCACGAGCTTGCGCAGCCGCGTCTGACCGTCCCTGTGCTCGATGCATCGGCCATCGGCATCTCCTTCGTCAAGCGCGATGTCGACACCGCGGGCCAGACGATGTTCCTGCTCAACGTGGGCGAGCTGCTCGAGGACTACACGCGCGCCATGAGCGAAAATGAGCTCATTAACTCGCTGCTCGATGTGCCCGACAAGGCGCAAAAGGTGGTCGGTGACACCGAGGTGAGCGTCGCCGCCACCGAGCTTGAACCCGGCGACCTGGTCGCCGTGCGCACCGGCATGTCCATCTGCATCGACGGCGTAGTCGAGCAGGGAAGCGCCATGGTCAACCAGGCGACCCTGACCGGCGAGCCGCTGGCCGTCGAGCGCAGCGCGGGCGATGACGTGTTTGCCGGTACCGTCGTCGAGGATGGCAGCATCCTGGTACGCGTGCGCGCCAACACGGCCCAGACCAAACTGCGCTCAATCGTCTCGCTCGTTCAGACGGCCGACTCGCTTAAATCCGAGGGCCAGTCGCACATGGAGGACCTCGCCAACAAGATCGTCCCGTGGAACTTCCTGCTCGCGGGCCTGGTCGCGCTCACCACGCGCAGCCTCATCAAGACCTCGGCGGCGCTGATGGTCGACTATTCGTGCGCGCTCAAGCTCACGGGTTCCGTCGCCGTTATGACCGCCATGAGCGACGCCGCCAAGATGGGCGTCATGGTCAAGGGCGCTAAGTACTTTGAGTCGTTTGCCAAGGCTGACACCATCGTCTTTGACAAGACCGGCACGCTGACCGAGGCCCAGCCGCGCCTGGCCTGCGTGCTCACGACCGACGGCTGGAGCGAGGACGAGGTCCTGCGCCTTTCCGCCTGCCTGGAGGAGCATTTTCCGCATCCGGTGGCGCGCGCCGTCGTCAACGCAGCGGGCGAGCGCGGGCTCGAGCATCGCGAGCGCCATGCCGCCGTCGAGTACATCGTGGCACACGGCATTGCCTCGTCTATCGAAGGGCGTCGCGCGATTATCGGCTCGGCACACTTTGTGTTTGAGGACGAGAGCGCGCAGCTCGAGTCCGACATCAAGGAGCAAATCGAGTCCCAGATGCAGGGCCTGTCGCCGCTGTATCTGGCGGTCGACGGCACGGTCGTCGGCGTGCTCGGCATTGAGGATCCGCTCAAGCCCGGGGTCCGTGAGGCCATTGCCGACCTGCATGCGCTGGGCGTCAAGCATGTCGTTATGCTCACGGGCGATTCGGAGCGCACGGCCGAGCGCATCGCGCGCGAGGCGGGCGTCGACGAGTTTAAGGCCGAGCTGCTGCCCGAGGACAAGTACGCCTATGTGGAGCGGATCAAGCGCGAGGGGCG
This sequence comes from uncultured Collinsella sp., assembly GCA_958415525.1. Taxonomy (GTDB): domain Bacteria; phylum Actinomycetota; class Coriobacteriia; order Coriobacteriales; family Coriobacteriaceae; genus Collinsella. Next base: position 122,235 of record CATYZE010000004.1, read on the forward strand.
CCGCGTTGCCATGGTGGGCGACGGCGTCAACGACTCGCCGGCGCTGGGTTTGGCCGACGTGGGCCTGGCCATGGGCGGCGGAAGCGACATCGCCAAGGAGGTCGCCGACATCATCCTGGCCGATACGGACCTCGCGGCGATTGTTCGCCTGCGTCGCATGAGCCAGGGACTCATCGACCGTCTGACGAGTTCGTATTCCAAGGTGATGCTTACCAATTCGGCGCTGCTGGCGCTCGGCATTACCGGCGCGATTACGCCGCAGACGTCGTCGCTCCTGCACAACGGCTCGACGATTGCGTACAGCCTGAGTAACGCGAAAGCATATCTGCGCTAGCATTTTTGCTTGAGTTTATGGCCCGCGCCCGGGCGGCATTGCCGTCGTCAGGGTGCGGGCTTTTTTGCGTTTGACCGTGTGCTATCAGCCCTATATAGTGATGCTAGCAATGATAGCAGGCGAGAGGAGCGTGATCGATATGAGTGTTGCTGGCAGCATGGCGCAGGTAAATGTTCGTGTGGATCGCTCGGTTAAAGAACACGCCGAGGAGGCGCTGCGGCTTTCGGGCGGAACGCTGCCCGAACTCATCAAAAAGGTCGTGGCCAAGGTTGCGCAGGGCGGCGGTTCGTGCGAGGAAATCCTCGAGGCCGTTAACGACCGACAGCGGGGTGCCGTGTTAGATTCGCCGTTTGCTGCTTCCTGGGCGGCGGCGGATCAGCTTTACGCGGACTTGGGTATCGATGCGTCGCCTGCATCCGATGCCCGCGATTGGGACGCAATCTATTCCGAAACCATGGACGAGCACTATCGCCAAAAGGGGATGATCCTGTGAGCGGGGCTCCCCTCAAAATAATGGTGGACGCCAACGTATGGGTTGATTCGTTTTGCGCTGACCATGCCGAGTCGCTTGCCGCGCGTGCGTTTATTGGACAGGCGACGGAGACGGGGGCATTGCTGTTCTTTCCGGTGCATATCGCCAAGGACGTGCTGTACGTTGTCCAACACGAGCTGAAGCGTAGCGTTCTTGCCAGCGGGGGAGCGCTCGACGAGGCTTCTGCCAGCGCGATTGGCGATGCGGCGCTGGCGTTTGTTCGGAACATGACCGAAAACGCCACGGCTGTGGGTGCAGATGCGTCGGACCTTTGGCTGGCTGACAAATACTTAGCGCTCCATCGCGATTACGAGGACAACTTGGTGCTCGCCGCGTGCAAGCGCGCGCAGGTCGAATACTTGGTGACCAACGATCGCAAACTGCTCGAACATGCCGATCTTGCAGCAAAGACCCCGCGCCAAATGATGCCGATTTTGGCCTTGGCCGAACGCGGCGGCGCGGCTATCGGTTGACGCGAACTGCTTGCGGGCCTCTTGGACGACGATGCGCCAAGGGACCCGCGTGTGCTATTTACAAAAGCTCGGCCTTAATGGCGGGACTTTCTGCGAGCTGCTCGGCTGCCTTTTCTTCGGAGCTGTCGAGCGCGGCTAAGCTGCGGTAGACCCACTCGTTGACCTGGGTGTTCTTGACGCCTGCGGTCTGCATAAGGGCGCCTACCTCGCGGATTGCTGCGAGCAGATCGGCTTTGGGACCCGCGAGCTTGACCTCGATGCCGTGGTAGGCGGTGACGCCGCGGTTCTCACTCACGTGGTCGATAAAGCTCTCGACGGTCTCGAGCTGCTGGGCGAGGGCCGCATCGTCTTCGGTGCCCAGCGAGACGAGGGCGTTCGACACCGTGAGGGCGGGATGTCCGCAAGGGACGAAGCCCTCGATGACATCCATGGCTTCGGTAATGGTTGAGCCCAGGCCTGCGAGGGCATTGACGAGCTGCTGTTTGGTATCCATAACGGTCCTTTCGACGAGTTGTTTTGCTCAGCGAAAATATACGTGACGCGATCGGTAGCAAAAGTGCGAAGTGCAGCGCACATTGGAGTCTTCACAGCTCGTGCATAGAACAGCTGTCCGCTTTCAGAACGTGGTAAGATAACACTTCACAAGCGTGGTTCGCCCCGCGTGTTCCTTGAAAAGTCGACGGGTGTTGGGTACTCGTGCCCAATGCCATCCAGACTTTCCCGACATTCGGGGGCGACTGGTTTCGACACGATAGCTCTGAGAGAGGAAGCAAGCCGAGGTCTCCTCGCCTCGTTAAACAGGGGTACCGTCAAATTGAATTGACAACAACTCTTCTTTTGAGCCTATGGCTCTCGCTGCTTAGTTTATAGCGGCGCGTCAACCCGGTGATTTCCCCGACACCGGCGCGACGTCATTTTAGGGGAATGCTCCTGCGCACGTAATCGGTATGGTGCAGGCTAAGACCGAACCGGTTAGGACGCCGCGAGCGTGTCGCTGCGCGCAAAGCGTCCGAGACGAAACCAGCGACTGAGCTTGGAGATGCCAATCAGGGGGCTTTCGTGGACCGGAGTTCGATTCTCCGCGCCTCCACCAACTGTTCAGTAGGCGAACACATACGCGTGTTCGTCGTTAGGCGGGCGTTCGTATTGCTCGTCAGATAGAAAGAAGCCGCTCCATACGGGGCGGCTTCTTTGCGTTCTAGGCCTGCGGCATGATCTCCTGCTCGCCGTCCTCGTCCATGTACGGCATGAGGAACACGCCGCCCTGCTCGGTGGTAAGCAGCAGGTACTCGCGGTTGTGCTCGTCGCACACGATTTCCTGGCCGATGCCCTCGGGCAGGTCGTATATGGGGCCGTCCGTGCGGGCTGGCCTCACGGTCACGTCCTGCGCTCCCATGGCCTGCGACGCGCAGCTGGCGGCGGCCAGGACGATGAACAGCAGGACGACCGCCGCGAGGATGGGGCCGCACCCGCCGTTGCGCTCCTCGTCTGCGGGGCTCGGGTACGGCATGGCCTATCCCACCTTCACCAGATAGTCGTCGGCCTCTGGCTTGCCCGTGGCCTTGCCCACGGCGATGTAGCGCGTTGCGCCGCTGTAGCCCGTGTATCGGCCCCACACGTAGCCGTCGGCGATCTTGTACCAGTTATCCAGCGCCACGGTCTCGCCGCTGGAATAGTGCGCCACCTCGGTGCCGCCCAGGCCGGGGGCGTCGCGCACGCGCAGGTAGTCCACAGTGCAGCGGTAGGTGCCGCCGAAGTTCTCGGTCGTTTCCTGCTGCGCAGGCTGCGGCTGCGGGACGGCTGCGGGGGCGCTTCCAGCAGTGATGCCGAAGCATTCCAGGTAGATGCGCGCCAGCTCGTCCAGGTTGCCGTTGAACTTCTCGCGGTCGCCGTCGTTGTCGATGAAGCCGTTCTCGCACAGGCGGTAGTTGATGCCGCGCGCGGCGGCTCGGTTCGGGTTCGCGAGGTCGGAACGGCGCACCAGCTTCTCGGAGCGCCCGGGCATGAACGCCGCCAGCTTGTCGGCCAGCGCATTGTCGTACTCGTCAGGCTCGAAGCCCTCCTTGATGATGACGTGCGCGCCGTGGGCCGTGGCGATGCCGCTGGCGTCCATGTGCAGCTCCACCACTGGCGCGTCGGTGCTCAGGCGGTTAAGCCCGCCGTCGGCGTACCAGTTGCGGGACGTATCGCCCAGCTCGACCTCGGAACCGCCCAGTTCCTTGATTCGCTGGCCCAGGGCGCGAACGCGCTCGGCCTCGGTGTAGCCGCCTGCGCAGCAGCCGGGGTCGCCAGCGCCGTGGCCGCAGATGATGAACAGTTTAGCCATTGCCTACTCCTTCCCGCCTACGGTCACGCCCAGCAGGGCGTCGAGCCACTTGGATGTGATGCCTACCGACTTGAACAGCGTGTAGGCCGCCTGCACGCCGCCTACCACGGCGAAGGCGCACGTGACCCATGCGCCCGGGTCTGCAGGCACGCCGCCCACGAAGCCGGTCACGACGCCCGCCAGGAGCGAGCAGCCCAGCGCCAGGATGCGCGCGGCCTTGCCGGTCATGGCCTCGGTCTTGATCAGCTGCACCGCGAACGGCACGGCGAAAGACAGCACGATGGCTGCGATTGCTTGCATTTCTGTCATTTCGGATTCCTTTCTATCGAGCCGATTCCTTGTAGAGCAGGTCAACGCGGTCGGCGATGTGGTCGACCTTCGCCGCCATGCCCTGGCTGCGCGCCTGGCTGTTCGCCAGGTCGGCGTGCAGCACCTCGTTGGAGGTCACGACGGACTCCATGAGCGCCTTCATAGCCTCCATCAGCGCGTTGCTGCGCTCCATCTGCGCGGCGATGCGGCCCTCCATCTGGCTGCGCTCGCGGTCGCGCTGCGCCCGTTCGTTCACCTCGTCCTGCTTTCGCTCTTCGCGCTTGAGGTCGATGTTCGCCTTGCGCTCGTTCTGGGCCTTGAACTCTTCGAGGAACTGCTTGCCGAAGTACAGGACCACTAGGACGAGCAGCGCGCCGAAAAGCGACCCGGGGCCGTACGGCGCGAAGATTTCCAGCACGTCGGTCATTCGTTTTCTCACCTCCTCGAATCGCTGCCGCGATTGTCCGCGAGGTGTCGCCGGGCAAAAGAAAAGCGCCCCCGAAGGGGCGCTCGCTACTCCTGCGGCGCTTCCGGCTGGTCGGGCTCCATGGCTTCCAGCTCGTTGATGCGGTCGCGCCACGTCTGGCGCTGTGAGATGATCTCGGCCACCTCCTTGGCAGCTGCGGCGATGGCCGAGAGCAGGTCGGTGATGGACGATGCGGAGAAGATGCGCTCCACCGCCTTCATGACCTTGTAGTCGCTCTGCTCAAGCTGCTGTTTGTAGCCGTTGATCTCCCCGGCGATTTCCTGTTCCGTCATGGGTCGCTCCTTCCGTTGCTAGGGTAGGGGCATGTTCCCATCCGTGTCGCCTCCAGGTTTGGATTGCATTGAGCAACCCCCCCCCGCGGGATTTCCGAACAGGCTGCGGTACAGCGCGTCCATGGCCCGCACGCTGCGGTGCGCGTCCAGCCG